>NZ_JAOTNX010000057.1:0-206 GCF_036346475.1 Pseudomonas sp. AM8 | reverse complement strand
GGGCAAGCCCGCTTACCACAGCGGTTCGATCCTGCTGCTGGCGGTGGTCATCGACCGCATGAAACAACGCTGATTGTGGTAAGCAGGCCCGTCGTAGTGAGCGGGCTTGCCCCGCGTTGGGGCGCGAAGCGGCCCCAACACAGTCACTGCATTCTTCCAGGCTGACCCGGGTGGCGGGTTTTAGGGCCGCTTCGCGCCCCAACGCG
>NZ_JAOTNX010000056.1:0-222 GCF_036346475.1 Pseudomonas sp. AM8 | reverse complement strand
CGAAGCCAACATGGACCGCCTCGACGGTGCCGGTGCCGCTGCCGCCATCGAAGCACGCGCCGTCACCGCCAGTGACTCCGCCGCCATCGTGCGCGCCAAGGCCGCCTTGGACAAACTCGACGTCGCCGAAGGCCTCGCCGAACTCGAAGGCGCCTCCGCCCGCGTCGCCGTTGACGAAAAGCGCATGATCAACTGCCGCGCCGACCTCAACCAACTCGTGCC
>NZ_JAOTNX010000055.1:0-245 GCF_036346475.1 Pseudomonas sp. AM8 | reverse complement strand
CTCATCGGGAGCAAGCCCCCTCCCACATTTTTTACCGAGTACACCAGCCCCAACTCCAATTGGCTCCAAGGCCGAAAAAGCCAGAGCAAAAGCAGACCGAGATCTACCTGATATATGCAGTTCCAAATGTGGGAGGGGGCTTGCTCCCGATGGCAGTAGTTCAGCCACAGATGCATCAACTGACACTCCCTCATCGGGAGCAAGCCCCCTCCCACACTTAACCGAGTACACCAGTGACAACTCCG
>NZ_JAOTNX010000054.1:0-261 GCF_036346475.1 Pseudomonas sp. AM8 | reverse complement strand
AAGAAGCAGCCCGAAATTGGGTCTGTAGCTCAGTTGGTTAGAGCGCACCCCTGATAAGGGTGAGGTCGGCAGTTCGAATCTGCCCAGACCCACCAATTTTGTGTGGGAAACGCCTGTAGAAATACGGGGCCATAGCTCAGCTGGGAGAGCGCCTGCCTTGCACGCAGGAGGTCAACGGTTCGATCCCGTTTGGCTCCACCACTACTGCTTCTGCGTTATGAAAGCTTAGAAATGAGCATTCCATCAGTATGATGGTGAATG
>NZ_JAOTNX010000053.1:0-270 GCF_036346475.1 Pseudomonas sp. AM8 | reverse complement strand
TATTCACTTCAGAATATTCATTTCTAAACTCTAACAGCAGAAACAGTTAATGGTGGAGCCAAACGGGATCGAACCGTTGACCTCCTGCGTGCAAGGCAGGCGCTCTCCCAGCTGAGCTATGGCCCCATAACAAAATTGGTGGGTCTGGGCAGATTCGAACTGCCGACCTCACCCTTATCAGGGGTGCGCTCTAACCAACTGAGCTACAGACCCAATTTCGAGCGCAACTGATTAGCTAAGAGCTATCAGCTTGGAGCTTAAAGCTGCTTC
>NZ_JAOTNX010000052.1:0-277 GCF_036346475.1 Pseudomonas sp. AM8 | reverse complement strand
ATGCGACCGAAATCTGCCGGATGTAAACAGCTCAACTGTGGGAGGGGGCTTGCTCCCGATGGTGGTGGGTCAGCTAGTGAATCTGTTGGCTGACACACTGCTATCGGGAGCAAGCCCCCTCCCACATTCAGACCGAGGTGTGTCAGCCCATGCCTACTTCCAACACGCGACTTTTGGCTACCGCCCATGCGACCGAAATCTGCCGGATGTAAACGGCTCAACTGTGGGAGGGGGCTTGCTCCCGATAGCGGAGTGTCAGTCAACTGATTCATTAGCT
>NZ_JAOTNX010000051.1:0-280 GCF_036346475.1 Pseudomonas sp. AM8 | reverse complement strand
TTTCAAGTACGACTGGGCCTGGCAGAAATACCTCGACGGCTGCGCCAACCACTGGATGCCGCAAGAGGTCAACATGACCGCCGACATCGCCCTGTGGAAAAACCCCGAAGGCCTGACCGACGACGAGCGCCGCATCGTCATGCGCAACCTCGGCTTCTTCTCCACTGCGGATTCGTTGGTCGCGAACAACCTGGTCCTGGCCGTGTACCGCCTGATCACCAACCCGGAGTGCCGCCAGTACATCCTGCGCCAGGCCTTCGAAGAAGCGATCCACACCCAT
>NZ_JAOTNX010000050.1:0-280 GCF_036346475.1 Pseudomonas sp. AM8 | reverse complement strand
GTGGGTGTGGATCGCTTCTTCGAAGGCCTGGCGCAGGATGTACTGGCGGCACTCCGGGTTGGTGATCAGGCGGTACACGGCCAGGACCAGGTTATTGGCGACCAGGGAGTCGGCGGTGGAGAAGAAGCCGAGGTTGCGCATGACGATGCGGCGTTCGTCGTCGGTCAGGCCTTCGGGGTTTTTCCACAGGGCGATGTCGGCGGTCATGTTGACCTCTTGCGGCATCCAGTGGTTGGCGCAGCCGTCGAGGTACTTCTGCCAGGCCCAGTCGTACTTGAAG
>NZ_JAOTNX010000049.1:0-299 GCF_036346475.1 Pseudomonas sp. AM8 | reverse complement strand
TCCATGAAGTTGCCCTTGGCGTCGACAAAGCGATCATCCACGGCAATCACTTTCAGGCCGTTGGCCTTGGCCTTGGCGACGATGGCCGGGCCCAGGGACACATCCGGCGGGCAAATCACAAAGCCCTTGGCGCCGTTGGCGGCCAGGCTGTCGATGGCCGAGAGGGTTTTCTCGCCATCGGGCACGGCGATCTTGATCACGGTAAAGCCATGTTCCTTGCCGGCTTTTTCGGCAAAGGCCCATTCGGTCTGGAACCACGGTTCCTCGGCCTGCTTGACCAGAAAACCGATTTTCACTTC
>NZ_JAOTNX010000048.1:0-331 GCF_036346475.1 Pseudomonas sp. AM8 | reverse complement strand
GCGGCGGCGCTGCCCGTATCGGCATAAGCACTGGCGAGGAGGCCGTCGAGTTCATCGTCGCGTACCTGCTCGAGGTGGGCCTGGCCGAACTGGCGCCGTACTTCGCTGATGGACCAGCCGGGGGTGGAGGGGCAGACGGTCAGCAGCATGCCGTCGTCGCCGGGGCGCAGGAGGATGCGTTGGGATTTGGCCCAGGCGTAGGGCAGCAGGCTCATACCCCTCTCCCACAGGAATACACATTGGGTCCTGCGTACAGCAGGCTCATGGTCGCGCACCTACAGGCACCGCGCGAATCACCGCCCTCGGCCCCTGCTGCTGCCCGCCCGGAATC
>NZ_JAOTNX010000047.1:0-383 GCF_036346475.1 Pseudomonas sp. AM8 | reverse complement strand
TGCAGCACCAGGTAGCCCACCAGGTATTTACCGTCGACCGCCAACACGGCAGCCTCACGGACCCACGCGTGCTCCAGCAGGCGCGCTTCGATTTCCCCCAGTTCGATGCGCAGGCCGCGCAGCTTGACTTGATGGTCGATACGCCCGGCGTATTCGATCACGCCGTCTGCGCGGTAGCGTGCCAGGTCGCCGGTGCGGTACAGGCGCTCGCCCTGGATGAACGGGTGGGCAACAAAACGTTCGGCAGTGAGTGCCGGGCGGCGGTGGTAACCCCGGGCCAGGCCGATGCCGCCGAGGTACAACTCGCCGAGCACACCGACCGGTACGGGTTCGAAGTGGCTGTCGAGGATGTAGCAGCCGAGGTTGGCGATCGGGCGGCCAAT
>NZ_JAOTNX010000046.1:0-385 GCF_036346475.1 Pseudomonas sp. AM8 | reverse complement strand
CAAGCAGACCCGTAAGGAACTGTTCCTGATCGAGATGGATCGGGTCGTGCCCTGGAAGGGTTTGATCGCTCTTATCGAACCCCATTACCCGAAAGGCGAAGGCGGTCGTCCGGCATATCCGTTGATGGCGATGCTGCGGGTTCATCTCATGCAGAACTGGTTTGGTTACAGTGATCCGGCGATGGAAGAGGCGCTGTACGAGACGACGATCTTGCGCCAGTTTTCCGGCCTGAGCCTGGAGCGAATTCCAGACGAAACCACCATTCTCAACTTCCGTCGACTGCTGGAAAAGCACGAGTTGACCACTGGCATTCTCGGCGTGATCAATGGCTATCTGGGCGACCGTGGCCTGTCACTGCGACAAGGCACCATCGTCGATGCCACA
>NZ_JAOTNX010000045.1:0-458 GCF_036346475.1 Pseudomonas sp. AM8 | reverse complement strand
CAGCGCCAACAAGGCCAACTCCTCAGCCACTACCACTACGACGACCAACACCGCCTGCACGCCCACGCAATCACCCAGCAACAAGACCACCTCTACCAACGCCAATACGACTACGACAAAACCGGCAACCTCACCCGCCTGCTCGACACCCGCAAAGGCGAACACCGCTACCACTACGACCCACTAGGCCGCCTAACCCGCGCCGACCACTCCCAAGACCTGCAGGAACGCTTCGGCCACACACGCGCCGGCAACCTGCTGATGCAAGACCGCCCCGGCCCCGACATCGTCGCCGGCAACCGCCTGATGATCCAGGGCGACCGCCACTACGACTATGACGCCTTCGGCAACCTCATCCGCGAGCGACGCGGCAAAGGCCATCAACTCGTCACCGAATACCGCTACGACTGCCAGCATCGGCTGATCGGCATCACCCAACCCAACGGCCAAACCGCCAG
>NZ_JAOTNX010000044.1:0-461 GCF_036346475.1 Pseudomonas sp. AM8 | reverse complement strand
GCCTACCAGTACTGCATCGAATCGTTGGCCATGGATGAAGGCGAGATCTTCAACATGTACCACGAGATTCCATCGGTGGCTAAGAAGGCAGCCTGGGGCCTGAAATACACCCGCTCGATCTCCGATCCGAAGTTCGAAACCGGCACCGTCGACACCGACAAGGAACTGCTGCGCAACCTGGTCGCCTACTACTGCGTGCTGGAAGGCATCTTCTTCTACTGCGGCTTCACCCAGATTTTGTCCATGGGCCGCCGCAACAAAATGACCGGCGTGGCCGAGCAGTTCCAGTACATCCTGCGCGATGAGTCGATGCACCTGAACTTCGGTATCGACGTGATCAACCAGATCAAGATCGAAAACCCACACCTGTGGGATGCCGAGATGAAGGAAGAAGCGACCCAGATGATCCTGCAGGGGACTCAGCTGGAGATTGAATATGCGCGGGATACCATGCCGCGCGG
>NZ_JAOTNX010000043.1:0-487 GCF_036346475.1 Pseudomonas sp. AM8 | reverse complement strand
GGACGTGCCGTACCTGGGCATGGCCGCGTTTGAAGTGGGCCAGAAACAAGGTGCCGCCATGGCCGCCGAAGCGAAAAAACGCGGTTGGGACTGGAAGGACACCTACGCGGTGATCAACACCTTCAATGAACTCGACACCGGCAAGAAACGCACCGATGGCTCGATCAAATCCCTGGAAGAGGCCGGCATTCCCAAGGACCACATCCTCACCGCCGCGCTGAAAACCCTCGACGTCCCGGGCAGCATGGACGCCACCAACTCGGCCCTGGTCAAGCTGCCCAGCGGCGCGAAAAACCTGATCATCGGCGGCATGAACGACAACACCGTGCTCGGCGGCGTGCGCGCCACCGAAAGCGCCGGTTTCGCCGCCGCCAATGTGATCGGCATCGGCATCAATGGCACCGACGCCATCGGCGAATTGAAGAAGGCCAACAGCGGCTTCTTCGGCTCCATGCTGCCAAGCCCGCACATCGAGGGCTACAACACC
>NZ_JAOTNX010000042.1:0-487 GCF_036346475.1 Pseudomonas sp. AM8 | reverse complement strand
AGACGTGCCGTACCTGGGCATGGCCGCGTTTGAAGTGGGCCAGAAACAAGGCGCGGCCATGGCTGCCGAGGCGAAAAAACGCGGTTGGGACTGGAAGGACACCTACGCGGTGATCAACACCTTCAATGAACTCGACACCGGCAAAAAACGCACCGATGGCTCGATCAAATCCCTGGAAGAAGCCGGCATTCCCAAGGACCACATCCTCACCGCCGCGCTGAAAACCCTCGACGTCCCCGGCAGCATGGACGCCACCAACTCGGCGCTGGTCAAGCTGCCCAGCGGCGCGAAAAACCTGATCATCGGCGGCATGAACGACAACACCGTGCTCGGCGGCGTGCGCGCCACTGAAAGCGCCGGTTTCGCCGCCGCCAATGTGATCGGCATCGGCATCAATGGCACCGACGCCATCGGCGAACTGAAGAAAGCCAACAGCGGCTTCTTCGGCTCGATGCTGCCAAGCCCGCACATCGAGGGCTACAACACT
>NZ_JAOTNX010000041.1:0-622 GCF_036346475.1 Pseudomonas sp. AM8 | reverse complement strand
CTGATTCATGCGCCCACTTCGACCAAGAACAAGGACAGTAAACGCGACCCGGAAATGCACCAAACGAAGAAGGGCAACCAGTATTACTTCGGCGCCAAAGCGCACATTGGTGTCGACGATGACTCGGGGCTGGTGCACAGCGTGGTGGTCACTGCGGCCAACGTGGCTGACGTGACCCAAGTCGACAAACTGCTACACGGTGCTGAGAACGTGGTCTGCGCCGATGCAGGCTATACCGGTGTCGAGAAGCGCAAAGAGCATGCTGGACGCCAAGTCATCTGGCAGGTTGCAGCCCGGCGCAGCACCTACAAGAAGCACGGAAAACGC
The DNA here is from genome assembly GCF_036346475.1 of Pseudomonas sp. AM8. NCBI lineage: Bacteria > Pseudomonadati > Pseudomonadota > Gammaproteobacteria > Pseudomonadales > Pseudomonadaceae > Pseudomonas > Pseudomonas sp. AM8. The sequence continues at coordinate 295 of NZ_JAOTNX010000041.1, read as the reverse complement.
AGCGTGTTGTACAAAGCAATACGCAAGATCGAGAGAGTCAAGGCTCAGGTTCGCTCCAAGGTTGAGCATCCATTTCGGGTGATCAAGCGTCAGTTTGGCTATACGAAAGTGCGCTTCCGAGGCTTGGTGAAAAACACTGCTCAGATGGTGACGTTGTTCGCCCTGTCGAACCTGTGGATGGCACGTCGACATTTGCTTTCTGGCGCGGGAGAGGTGCGCCCGTAATGAGGGAAATAGCCGCTGCAAGGTGCTTGCTGCGGAAAAAATGCATGAAATAAGCAGCAGACTTGATCGA
>NZ_JAOTNX010000040.1:0-628 GCF_036346475.1 Pseudomonas sp. AM8 | reverse complement strand
GCGCTGATGATGTACGAGTGGGTCACCAAGGGCACCGAGCCGCCTAAATACACGGCCATGGATGAAGTGACCCTGATCACCCGCGCCAACTTCCAGGAAGAACTGACCAAGATCGGGCTGTGGAAATGACGGCGGCGGCCCTGCGTTTTGACGCTATCGGCAAAACCTTTCCCGGGGTCAAGGCGCTGGACGGCATCAGTTTCACCGCCCACCCGGGGCAGGTGCACGCCCTGATGGGCGAGAACGGTGCGGGCAAGTCGACGCTGCTGAAGATCCTCGGCGGCGCCTATATCCCCAGCAGCGGCACGGTGCAGATCGGCGCGCAGACCATGGCGTTCAAATGCGCCGCCGACAGCATCGCCAGCGGCGTCGCGGTGATTCACCAGGAGCTGCACCTGGTGCCGGAAATGACCGTCGCCGAAAACCTGTTCCTCGGGCATTTGCCCTCGCGCTTCGGCGTGGTCAACCGGGGCATGCTGCGCAAGCAGGCCCTGGCCTGTCTCAAGGGCCTGGCGGATGAAATCGACCCCGAGGAAAAACTCGGGCGCCTGTCCCTGGGCCAGCGCCAACTGGTGGAAATCGCCAAGGCGCTGTCCCGTGGCGCCCATGTGATTGCCTTCGACGAACC
>NZ_JAOTNX010000039.1:0-976 GCF_036346475.1 Pseudomonas sp. AM8 | reverse complement strand
TAACGACCAGGGCGATGTCATCCGCAAGACCGATCCCGATGGTCATGTCACCGACTACAGCTATGACAAATACGGGCAACTGGTTGGGGTTTGGTACCCGGATCACAGTTGCCATCGGCTGGTGTGGAATGAGCGCGGACAGTTGCTTGAAGAGCAACTGCCGAATGGCGGGATCAAGCGTTATCGCTATGACGATCTTGGCCGGCAGCTTGCCCGCGAGGATGAGCATGGCGCGCTGACCCAGTATCAGTGGGACAGCGTAGGTCGCTTGGTTCGCGTGGTGCTGCCCGGTGGGGCGTGTAGGGAATACAGCTACAACCCCTACGGCAAAATCAGCGCCGAACGCGATGAGCTGGGGCATGTCACCCGCTACGAATACGCCGACGGGTTGCACCTGATCAGTCGGCGCATCAACGCTGATGGCACTCAGGTCAACTACCGCTACGACAACGTGCGGTTATTGCTGACCGAGATCGAAAACGAGGTTGGCGAGACCTACCGACTTGATTACCACCCCAATGGCCTGATCCAGCAGGAAACCGGTTTTGATGGGCAGCGTACGGCCTACGTCTACGACCTCAACGGCAACCTGCAGGAAAAGACCGAACACGGTGACGATGGTAGTCAGCTCGTTACCCGTTACGAACGAGACCACGCCGGACGCCTCGTCAGAAAAACCCTGCCCGACGGTAGCCTTGTTGAATATGCCTACGACCGCCAGGGCAACCTCCTCAGCGTCGATGACGGCCACTGGGCGCTGGCCTACGAATACGACCGCCAAAACCGCCTCACCGCCGAACACCAGGGCTGGGGCACCTTGCGCTACGGCTACGACGCCTGCGGCCAGCTTCAACACCTGCGCCTACCCGATAACAACCGACTGGTTTTTAACCATGCGAAAGGCGGCCACCTCGCCACCATCGAATTAAACGGCGCGCTGCTGACGTCTCATCTGTTCAAGGCCGGCCAGGAACAT
>NZ_JAOTNX010000037.1:0-2007 GCF_036346475.1 Pseudomonas sp. AM8 | reverse complement strand
GACCAGCAGCCTGTCGGCGCGGGAGATCGACCGGCTGATGGCGATCATCACGCGCCTGCGGGATGAGGGCAAAGTGGTGCTCTACGTGTCGCACCGCATGGAAGAAGTGTTCCGCATCTGCAACGCGGTCACGGTGTTCAAGGACGGCCGCTACGTGCGTACCTTCGACGACATGAGCGCGTTGACCCACGACCAGTTGGTGACCTGCATGGTCGGTCGCGACATCCAGGACATCTACGACTACCGCCCGCGCGAGCACGGTGAGGTGGCGCTCAAGGTCGACGGTTTGCTGGGTCCGGGTTTGCGTGAGCCGGTCAGTTTTGAGGTGCGCAAAGGCGAAATCCTTGGCTTGTTCGGCTTGGTCGGGGCAGGGCGCACGGAGTTGTTCCGTTTGCTCAGCGGTTTGGAGCGCGCCAGTGCCGGCAGCCTTGAGTTATGCGGGGAGGCCCTGCAACTGCGCTCGCCCCGCGACGCCATCGCCGCCGGTGTGCTGCTGTGCCCGGAAGACCGCAAGAAGGAAGGCATCATTCCGCTGTCCAGCGTCGCCGAGAACATCAATATCAGCGCCCGTGGAGCCCACTCTTCGTTCGGCTGGTTGCTGCGCGATGGCTGGGAGAAGGGCAATGCCGACCAGCAGATCAAGGCAATGAAGGTCAAAACCCCGACTGCCGCGCAAAAGATCATGTACCTGTCCGGCGGCAACCAGCAGAAAGCCATTCTCGGCCGCTGGCTGTCGATGCCGATGAAGGTCCTACTGCTGGACGAGCCGACCCGCGGCATCGACATCGGCGCCAAGGCCGAGATCTACCAGATTATCCATAACCTCGCGGCCCAGGGCATTGCGGTGATCGTGGTGTCCAGCGACCTCATGGAAGTGATGGGCATCTCCGACCGCATCCTGGTGCTGTGCGAAGGCGCGATGCGCGGCGAACAGACCCGCGAACACGCGACCGAATCCAACCTGCTGCAACTGGCCCTGCCGCGCGGCCTGGCGAACTGAGAGAAGACCATGACGACTCAAAACAACGCGCTGCCGACGGCACGCAAACCCCTCGATATGCGCGCACTGCTCGACAACTGGGCGATGTTGCTGGCAGCGGTGGGCATCTTTGTCCTGTGCGCCTTGCTCATCGATAACTTCCTTTCGCCGTTGAACATGCGCGGCCTGGGCCTGGCGATTTCCACCGTGGGCATCGCCGCCTGCACCATGCTGTTCTGCCTGGCATCGGGGCACTTCGACCTATCGGTAGGCTCGGTGATTGCCTGCGCCGGCGTGGTGGCGGCGATTGTGATGCGCGATACCGACAGCGTCATGCTGGGCATTGGCGCGGCGCTGCTGATGGGCCTGGTCGTGGGGCTGATCAACGGCATCGTGATCGCCAAGCTGCGGGTCAATGCGTTGATCACCACCTTGGCGACCATGCAGATCGTGCGCGGCCTGGCCTATATCTTTGCCGACGGCAAGGCGGTGGGGGTGTCCCAGGATCAGTTCTTTATCTTTGGCAATGGCCAACTGCTGGGCGTGCCGGTGCCGATCCTGATCACCATCGTGTGCTTCCTGTTTTTCGGCTGGCTGCTCAACTACACCACCTACGGGCGCAACACCATGGCCATCGGCGGTAACCCGGAAGCGGCGTTGCTGGCGGGGGTGAATGTCGACCGCACCAAGATCCTGATCTTCGCCGTGCACGGCCTGATCGGCGCATTGGCCGGGGTGATCCTCGCCTCGCGCATGACCTCGGGCCAGCCGATGATCGGTCAGGGTTTCGAGCTGACGGTGATTTCCGCCTGCGTGCTGGGCGGGGTGTCGCTGAGCGGCGGCATCGGCATGATCCGCCATGTGATTGCCGGGGTGCTGATCCTGGCGATCATCGAGAACGCGATGAACCTGAAGAACATCGACACCTTCTACCAGTATGTGATCCGCGGTTCGATCCTGCTGCTGGCGGTGGTCATCGACCGCATGAAACAACGCTGATGGTGGTAACCAAGCCCGTCGTAGTGAGC
>NZ_JAOTNX010000036.1:0-2081 GCF_036346475.1 Pseudomonas sp. AM8 | reverse complement strand
GTGTTCCTGGCCGGCTTTGAACAGATGAGACGTCAGCAGCGCGCCGTTTAATTCGACGGTGGCGAGGTGGCCGCCTTTGCCGTGGTTGAACACCAAGCGGTTGTTGTCCGGTAGGCGCAGGTGTTGAAGCTGGCCGCAGGCGTCGTAGCCGTAGCGCAAGGTGCCCCAGCCCTGGTGTTCGGCGGTGAGGCGGTTTTGGCTATCGTATTCGTAGGCGAGCGCCCAGTGGCCGTCGTCGACGCTGAGGAGGTTGCCCTGACGGTCGTAGGCATATTCAACAAGGCTACCGTCGGGCAGGGTTTTTCTGACGAGGCGTCCGGCGTGGTCTCGCTCGTAACGGGTAACGAGCTGACTACCATCGTCACCGTGTTCGGTCTTTTCCTGCAGGTTGCCGTTGAGGTCGTAGACGTAGGCCGTACGCTGCCCATCAAACCTGGTTTCCTGCTGGATCAGTCCGTTGGGATGATAAGCAAGTCGGTAGGTCTCGCCGACTTCGTTTTCGATCTCGGTCAGCAATAACCGCACGTTGTCGTAGCGGTAGTTGACCTGAGTGCCATCAGCGTTGATGCGCCGACTGATCAGGTGCAACCCGTCGGCGTATTCGTAGCGGGTGACGTGGCCCAGTTCGTCGCGTTCGGCGGTGATTTTTCCGTAGGGGTTGTAGCTGTATTCCCGACACGCCCCACCGGGCAGCACCACGCGAACCAAGCGACCCACGCTGTCCCACTGATACTGGGTCAGCGCGCCATGCTCATCCTCGCGCGCCACCTGACGGCCAAGATCGTCATAGCGATACCGCTTGATCCCGCCATTGGGCAGCTGCTCCTCAACCAGTTGCCCCCGCTCATTCCACACCAGCCGCTGACAACTGTGATCCGGGTACCAAACCCCAACCAGTTGCCCGTATTTGTCGTAGCTGTAATCCGTAACATGTCCGTCGGGATCGATCTTACGAATGACGTCGCCCTGGTCGTTACGCTCGTACTTCCAGACCGCCAGACCCCGCCTTACAACCCGTACGAAGCCATTGTCATGCTCGTAGGTTGTTGGCTCATCATCCCCGGGAAACAACGCCACCAAGTGTCCGGCGTCGTCGTACTGATACGCCGTCACCGCCCCCAGCGGATCCTGCTCAACCGTCAGCCGGCCTTTAGCGTCGTAGGATTTGAAATGCTGGGCACCGTCCGGATCAATCCGCTGCACCAGCCGCGCCCGGTCGTCATGGACATACACTTCCTGACTGCCATCGGCGTTGTGCAGCGTGACACGGCCGTCGTCCCCCCAGACATACCGCGTATCCATCTGGGAAAAACTGGCCCAATGCCGCACACATCGCGCAGCCTTGCCCGCCCGTTCCCATTCCCAAAAGAAACTCGCCCCACCGGCCAGTCCACGTTCAAGAATCACGTGCTGATCGTCGTAGCGATAAACCTCGCTTTCACCTACCGCATTGGTCGCCGAGACCAGTCGGCCAGCATCGTCATAGGCGTAGGAAACAATGCTCTGCTCAGTAATCCAGACATACGGACCACGGTCTTCGGCCCGCTGCACCTGGTAGTCCACCGCGACGATGCGGCCCGACGCATAGCGCAGGAACAGCGCGCACCCCGCACCGTTATCCAGCCGCTCGATACGCCCCAGAAAATCCCGAGAAATCCGCAGCCGGTTGTCGTACGCGTTGCTGATCGAGACCAGCACACCGTCGCGAAAGTGATAAAACCGCGACGCCTGGGCCAGCACCAGTTCATCCGGCGACGCGCCCAAATAGATCGCGGCTTCGGCCAAACTATTGGTGATTGCTGGCCGAGCAACAGTCGGCATCGGAAACGAAGTACTGCGGTTCTCATGGTCCGTCCACACCACCGAATCGCCCGACACCGCAAGCCGATGCGCCAGCGAATGACTCCAGCCAAACCCCAACCCGCCATCCACTTCCACCGCACTGGTGCGATACAGCCGGGTCCACTCGAACGGCAAGATCCCGTCTAAAACACCATCGGTGAGGGTGAGCAATTCCTCCCCGGTAACCATCGACACCGGGCAGCCGTTGGTGACGGTCTTATCCGAAGGGGCCGCCGCAT
>NZ_JAOTNX010000035.1:0-3366 GCF_036346475.1 Pseudomonas sp. AM8 | reverse complement strand
GGGGTTTCGGAATTTAATCTTGACGATGACCTACTCTCACATGGGGAAACCCCACACTACCATCGGCGATGCATCGTTTCACTGCTGAGTTCGGGATGGGATCAGGTGGTTCCAATGCTCTATGGTCGTCAAGAAATTCGGGTACTGAGTCGTGGCCGGCTGGCCTCGCTTCAGCAAATTGGGTATGTGACAGCTGTCGGTGTTTTGTAAGATCTCGAACTTTCGGTTCATTGCGTCTTCACACACCGCAATCTGGCCTTTCGACGCAAATTGCTTGGGTGTTATATGGTCAAGCCTCACGGGCAATTAGTATTGGTTAGCTCAACGCCTCACAGCGCTTACACACCCAACCTATCAACGTCGTAGTCTTCGACGGCCCTTCAGGGGACTCAAGGTCCCAGTGAGATCTCATCTTGAGGCTAGTTTCCCGCTTAGATGCTTTCAGCGGTTATCTATTCCGAACATAGCTACCCGGCAATGCCACTGGCGTGACAACCGGAACACCAGAGGTTCGTCCACTCCGGTCCTCTCGTACTAGGAGCAGCCCCTCTCAAATCTCAAACGTCCACGGCAGATAGGGACCGAACTGTCTCACGACGTTCTAAACCCAGCTCGCGTACCACTTTAAATGGCGAACAGCCATACCCTTGGGACCGGCTTCAGCCCCAGGATGTGATGAGCCGACATCGAGGTGCCAAACACCGCCGTCGATATGAACTCTTGGGCGGTATCAGCCTGTTATCCCCGGAGTACCTTTTATCCGTTGAGCGATGGCCCTTCCATACAGAACCACCGGATCACTAAGACCTACTTTCGTACCTGCTCGACGTGTCTGTCTCGCAGTCAAGCGCGCTTTTGCCTTTATACTCTACGACCGATTTCCGACCGGTCTGAGCGCACCTTCGTACTCCTCCGTTACTCTTTAGGAGGAGACCGCCCCAGTCAAACTACCCACCATACACTGTCCTCGATCCGGATAACGGACCTGAGTTAGAACCTCAAAGTTGCCAGGGTGGTATTTCAAGGTTGGCTCCACGCAGACTGGCGTCCACGCTTCAAAGCCTCCCACCTATCCTACACAAGCAAATTCAAAGTCCAGTGCAAAGCTATAGTAAAGGTTCACGGGGTCTTTCCGTCTAGCCGCGGATACACTGCATCTTCACAGCGATTTCAATTTCACTGAGTCTCGGGTGGAGACAGCGCCGCCATCGTTACGCCATTCGTGCAGGTCGGAACTTACCCGACAAGGAATTTCGCTACCTTAGGACCGTTATAGTTACGGCCGCCGTTTACCGGGGCTTCGATCAAGAGCTTCGCGTTAGCTAACCCCATCAATTAACCTTCCGGCACCGGGCAGGCGTCACACCCTATACGTCCACTTTCGTGTTTGCAGAGTGCTGTGTTTTTAATAAACAGTCGCAGCGGCCTGGTATCTTCGACCGGCATGAGCTTACGGAGCAAGTCCTTCACCCTCACCGGCGCACCTTCTCCCGAAGTTACGGTGCCATTTTGCCTAGTTCCTTCACCCGAGTTCTCTCAAGCGCCTTGGTATTCTCTACCCAACCACCTGTGTCGGTTTGGGGTACGGTTCCTGGTTACCTGAAGCTTAGAAGCTTTTCTTGGAAGCATGGCATCAACCACTTCGTTAACTAAAAGTTAACTCGTCATCAGCTCTCGGCCTTAGAATCCCGGATTTACCTAAGATTCCAGCCTACCACCTTAAACTTGGACAACCAACGCCAAGCTGGCCTAGCCTTCTCCGTCCCTCCATCGCAATAACCAGAAGTACAGGAATATTAACCTGTTTTCCATCGACTACGCTTTTCAGCCTCGCCTTAGGGACCGACTAACCCTGCGTCGATTAACGTTGCGCAGGAAACCTTGGTCTTTCGGCGTGGGTGTTTTTCACACCCATTATCGTTACTCATGTCAGCATTCGCACTTCTGATACCTCCAGCAAGCTTCTCAACTCACCTTCACAGGCTTACAGAACGCTCCTCTACCGCATCACTTACGTGATACCCGTAGCTTCGGTGTATGGTTTGAGCCCCGTTACATCTTCCGCGCAGGCCGACTCGACTAGTGAGCTATTACGCTTTCTTTAAAGGGTGGCTGCTTCTAAGCCAACCTCCTAGCTGTCTAAGCCTTCCCACATCGTTTCCCACTTAACCATAACTTTGGGACCTTAGCTGACGGTCTGGGTTGTTTCCCTTTTCACGACGGACGTTAGCACCCGCCGTGTGTCTCCCATGCTCGGCACTTGTAGGTATTCGGAGTTTGCATCGGTTTGGTAAGTCGGGATGACCCCCTAGCCGAAACAGTGCTCTACCCCCTACAGTGATACATGAGGCGCTACCTAAATAGCTTTCGAGGAGAACCAGCTATCTCCGAGCTTGATTAGCCTTTCACTCCGATCCACAGGTCATCCGCTAACTTTTCAACGGTAGTCGGTTCGGTCCTCCAGTTAGTGTTACCCAACCTTCAACCTGCCCATGGATAGATCGCCCGGTTTCGGGTCTATTCCCAGCGACTAGACGCCCTATTAAGACTCGCTTTCGCTACGCCTCCCCTATTCGGTTAAGCTCGCCACTGAAAATAAGTCGCTGACCCATTATACAAAAGGTACGCAGTCACCCAACAAAGTGGGCTCCCACTGCTTGTACGCATACGGTTTCAGGATCTATTTCACTCCCCTCTCCGGGGTTCTTTTCGCCTTTCCCTCACGGTACTAGTTCACTATCGGTCAGTCAGTAGTATTTAGCCTTGGAGGATGGTCCCCCCATATTCAGACAAAGTTTCTCGTGCTCCGTCCTACTCGATTTCATGACTAAGAGATTTTCGCGTACAGGGCTATCACCCACTATGGCCGCACTTTCCAGAGCGTTCCGCTAATCTCAAAGCCACTTAAGGGCTAGTCCCCGTTCGCTCGCCACTACTAAGGGAATCTCGGTTGATTTCTTTTCCTCAGGGTACTTAGATGTTTCAGTTCCCCTGGTTCGCCTCTTACGCCTATGTATTCAGCGTAAGATAACCATCTTATGATGGCTGGGTTCCCCCATTCAGACATCTCCGGATCAAAGTCTGTTTGCCGACTCCCCGAAGCTTTTCGCAGGCTACCACGTCTTTCATCGCCTCTGACTGCCAAGGCATCCACCGTATGCGCTTCTTCACTTGACCATATAACCCCAAGCAATCTGGTTATACTGTGAAGACGACATTCGCCGAAAATTCGATCATACTCAATTAAGAGCCACTCACAAATTTTACCTTAGCCTGAGCCGTTACCAGTGAAAGTAACGTTCAGTCTATCTTTCTATCACATACCCAAATTTTTAAAGAACGATCTAATCAAAGACTAGAAATCAA
>NZ_JAOTNX010000034.1:0-4072 GCF_036346475.1 Pseudomonas sp. AM8 | reverse complement strand
GGACGCTGGCGATGATTGGCGCGAGGTCCTCGGCGCCCACCTGGCCCAGCACCTGCCGGACTACATGGTCCCGGCACAATGGATGCTGCTGGAGCAAATGCCCCTGAGTCCCAACGGCAAACTCGACCGCAAGGCGCTGCCCAAACCCGAAGCCACCCAGCACTACGAAGCTCCGCAAAGTCTGCTGGAACAGCAGATCGCCGCGATCTGGGCCGAGGTGCTGGGCGTCGAACAGGTAGGTTTGAATGACAACTTCTTCGAGCGCGGCGGTGACTCGATCATCTCCATTCAAGTGGTCAGTCGCGCCCGTGCCGTCGGTATCCATTTCAGCGCCAAGGCGCTGTTCCAGCATCAGACCGTGCGCAGCCTCGCCCGGGTGGCGCAGTTGCAGACAGCGCAGGTGATCGACCAGGGACCGGTGCAGGGCGAGACGCCGTTGCTGCCGTTCCAGCAGCTGTTCTTCGAGATGGACCTGCCGGACCGCCACCACTGGAACCAGTCCTTGCTGCTGGTGCCACGCGAGCCGGTCCGGGCAGGTCGACTGCAAGCGGCTTTGCACGCCATCGCCCAACACCACGATGCGCTGCGCTTGAGCTTCAGCCAGCACGCCGAAGGGTGGCAGGCCGAGCATGCAGTCGCCACCCCTGAGGTGCTGTGGCAAGCCACGGTGAAGGATGCCGACGAACTGGCCGCGCTGTGCGAAAAAGCCCAGCGCAGCCTCGACCTGCAACAGGGGCCCTTGCTGCGTGCGGTCCTTGCCGAACTGGCCGACGGTTCCCAGCGCCTGCTGCTGGTGATGCACCACCTGGTGGTGGATGGCGTGTCCTGGCGGGTGTTCCTTGAGGACCTGCAACGCCTGTACCGCCAACAGCCGTTGCCGGCCAAGACCTCGTCGTTCAAGGCCTGGGCCGAGCGTTTGCAGGCCCATGCCCGCAGCGAAGCGGTACAGCCGCAGAAGCACTTCTGGTTGCAACAACTCCAGGGCGTGCCTACCGATCTGCCATGCCGTGATCCGCAAGGCGCGCGCCCTGTGCGCCTGGCGCAGACCGTGGTCAGCCAACTGGATGCCGAGCACACCCGGCAATTACTGCAACAGGCGCCTGCGGCCTATCGCACCCAGATCAACGATCTGCTGCTGACCGCCCTGGCGCGCGTCATCTGCCAGTGGACGGGGCATGCTTCCAGCCTGATCCAGCTGGAAGGCCACGGCCGCGAAGACCTGTTCGACGATATTGACCTGACCCGCACCCTGGGTTGGTTCACCAGCCTGTTCCCGGTGCGCCTGACCCCGGCCGAATCCCTTGGCGCTTCTATCAAGCAGATCAAGGAGCAACTGCGCGCCGTGCCGGACAAGGGCCTGGGCTTCGGCGCGCTGCGCTACCTCGGCGACGAGGCCACGCGCCAGGCATTCAGCGCATTGCCGGTGCCGCGCATCACCTTCAATTACCTGGGCCAGATCGACGCCAGCTTTGACCAGCCGGACGGTTTGTTTGTACTCGCAGCGGAAAGCGCCGGAGCCGAGCAGAGCCCGGAGGCGCCGCTGGGCAACTGGCTGACCCTCAACGGCCAGGTATTCGGCGGTGAACTGCACATGGGCTGGACCTTCAGCCCGCTGATGTTCGAGGCGTCGCAGATCGATGCCTTGAGCCAGGCCTTCAGCCGTGAGCTGACGGCATTGGTGGAACATTGCTGCACCCCCGGCAACCACGGCGTGACGGCCTCGGACTTCCCGTTGTCACGCCTGAACCAGCAGCAGCTTGAGTCCTTGCCGCTGGCCGCCGATGGGATTGACGACATCTACACCTTGTCGCCCATGCAGCAAGGCATGCTGTTCCACACCCTGTACGAACAGGCCGCCGGCGACTACATCAACCAGATTCGCGTGACGGCCGAGGGCCTGGATGTGGCGCGCTTCCAGCGGGCCTGGGATGCCACGGTGCAGGCCCATGACGTGCTGCGCAGCGGGTTTTTCTGGGAGGGCCAGTTGGAGTGGCCATGCCAGGTGGTGTACCGCGAGGCACGGCTGCCCATCGAACTTCTCGACTGGCGCGCCATGCCGGAGCCGGAGCTGGCGTTGCAAGACCTGCAGCAAGCCCAGCGTCGCCAGGGCTTTGAGCTGGCCAAGGCGCCCCTGGTCCGTCTGGTGCTGGTGCGTACCGACGAGCAACGCCATGAGCTGATCTACACGAGCCATCACATCCTGATGGACGGTTGGAGCAATTCGCGACTGTTCGGTGAAGTGCTGCAACGTTACGCCGGCGTGGCAGTGCCCGAAGCGGTCGGACGCTATCGCGATTACATCGGTTGGTTGCAGCAGCGTGATGCCGGTGCGACCGAAACTTTCTGGCGCGAGCAGTTGAGTGCACTGCACGCACCGACCCGCCTGGGCCGCAGCCAGCCCATGGCGGCGGACGGGCATGGCGAGCACTCCCTGAACCTGGATCGCCCGCTGACAGGGCGCCTCGAGGCCTTCGCCCGCAGCCATAAGGTCACGCTCAACACCCTGGTCCAGGCGGCGTGGCTGGTCCTGTTGCAGCGCCATAGCGGGCAGGCGGTGGTGTCGTTCGGTGCCACCGTGGCCGGGCGCCCGGCAGACCTCGTGGGGGTGGAGCAGCAGATTGGCCTGTTCATCAATACCCTGCCGGTGATCTGCGCAGTGGAGGGCGAGCAAACCGTGGCCGACTGGTTGCAAAGGGTGCAGGCGCAGAACCTGGCGTTGCGCGAGCATGAACACACCGGGCTGTACGATATCCAGCGCTGGGCCGGGCAGGGCGGTGAAGCCCTGTTCGACAACATCCTGGTGTTCGAGAACTACCCGGTGTCCAAGGCCCTGGAACAGAGTGGCGGCAGCGGTATCCGTTTTGGCCTGCCGGATTCCCGCGAGCAGACCAACTTCCCGCTGACGGTGCTGGTGGACGTCGGTGACACGCTGTCGGTGCAGTTCAGCTTTGCGCGTGCGCATTTCGACCCGGACACGGTGCAAACCTACGGCCGCCATCTGCTCAACCTGCTTCAAGCCATGCTCGAGGACGGCCAGCAGCGCCTGGGCGAACTGGCGATGCTCGATGTGGCCGAACGCCGGCAAGTGGTACAGGACTGGAACGCCACGGCGCGGGACTACCCGTTGCAGCACTGTGTGCATCAACTGATTGAACAGCAGGTGACGCGCACGCCGGACGCCACGGCACTGGTATTTGCCGAGCAGCGCTTGAGCTACGTCGAGCTTAACTGCCGCGCCAACCGCCTGGCCCATCGCCTGATCGAGGCCGGCGTCGGGCCGGACGTATTGGTGGGCCTGGCGGTAGAGCGTTCCATCGAGATGGTGGTCGGCTTGCTTGCGGTGCTCAAGGCCGGTGGTGCCTATGTGCCGCTGGACCCGGAATACCCGCGTGAGCGCCTGGCCTACATGCTGGACGACAGCGGGGTGAAACTGCTTTTGACCCAGGCGCATTTGCGTGAACAGCTGCCGATTCCCCAAGGCCTGGAAACCCTGGTGCTGGGCGAGTCTGCCTTCGAGGGCTACAGCGACGCCAGCCCAGGCATCGCCCTGGACGGCGAAAACCTCGCCTACGTGATCTACACCTCGGGTTCCACCGGCCAACCCAAAGGCGCCGGCAACCGCCATTCAGCCCTGGCCAACCGCCTGCAATGGATGCAGGAAGCCTACGGCCTTGACGTCAGCGACACGGTGCTGCAAAAGACCCCGTTCAGCTTTGACGTGTCGGTGTGGGAGTTCTTCTGGCCGCTGATGACCGGTTCGCGCCTGGTGGTCGCCGCGCCGGGGGATCATCGTGATCCGAGCAAACTGGTGCGCCTGATCAATGCAGAGCAGGTCACCACGCTGCACTTTGTCCCGTCGATGTTGCAGGCCTTCCTGCAGGAGCCGACGGTTGCGACTTGCCATACCCTGCACCGCATCGTGTGCAGTGGTGAAGCGTTGCCGGTGGACGCCCAGCAGCAGGTCTTCGCCAAGCTGCCCCAGGCCGGTCTCTACAACCTGTACGGCCCGACCGAAGCCGCCATCGACGTAACCCACTGGACCTGCGTGGACGAAGGCCGCGATGCGGTACCA
>NZ_JAOTNX010000033.1:0-4296 GCF_036346475.1 Pseudomonas sp. AM8 | reverse complement strand
GACGCCGGCTTCTCGGCCGAGCGTCTGGTACACGAAATGGTTGCCGACCGCGCCGCCGAAAACCCCGCTGCGGTGGCGGTCAAGTTCGATGCGCAAACCCTGAGTTATGGCGAGCTGGACCGCCAGGCCAACCGCCTGGCCCATGCCCTGATCGCCCGTGGCATCGGCCCCGAAGTGCGCGTGGCAATTGCCATGCCGCGCAGTGCCGAGAGCCTGGTGGCGTTCCTCGCGGTGATGAAAGCCGGCGGTGTGTATGTGCCACTGGATATCGAATACCCACGTGATCGCCTGCTGTACATGATGCAGGACAGCCGCGCGAAGTTGCTGCTGACCCACACCAGTGCGTTGCCGCAACTGCCGATTCCCGAGGGCCTGGACAGCCTGGCCATCGATCGCACCGAGGCGTGGGCCGACTACAGCGACACCGCGCCGGAGGTAAAACTGCACGGCGACAACCTTGCCTACGTGATCTACACCTCCGGCTCCACCGGCCTGCCCAAGGGCGTGGCGGTGTCCCATGGGCCGTTGGTGGCGCACATCATCGCTACCGGCGAGCGTTATGAAACATCGCCGGCCGATTGCGAACTGCACTTCATGTCGTTCGCCTTCGACGGCTCCCATGAAGGCTGGATGCACCCGCTGATCAACGGCGCCAGCGTGCTGGTCCGTGACGACAGCCTGTGGTTGCCCGAGTACACCTACGCGCAGATGCACCGTCACAACGTGACCATGGCGGTGTTCCCGCCGGTGTACCTGCAACAACTGGCCGAGCATGCCGAGCGCGACGGTAATCCACCGAAGGTGCGTGTGTACTGCTTTGGCGGCGATGCGGTGGCGCAAGCCAGCTACGACCTGGCCTGGCGCGCGCTCAAGCCGACCTACCTGTTCAACGGCTACGGCCCGACCGAAACCGTGGTCACGCCGCTGCTGTGGAAAGCGCGCAAGGGCGACCCCTGCGGCGCCGTCTATGCACCGATTGGTACGCTATTGGGCAACCGCAGCGGCTACGTGCTGGACGCGCAACTCAACCTGCAACCCATCGGCGTCGCCGGTGAGCTGTACCTGGGCGGCGAGGGCGTGGCCCGTGGATACCTGGAACGTCCGGCGCTGACCGCCGAACGCTTCGTGCCGGACCCGTTCGGCAAGCCGGGCAGTCGCGTGTATCGCAGCGGCGACCTGACCCGTGGCCGCCCGGATGGCGTGGTGGATTACCTCGGGCGTGTCGACCACCAGGTGAAGATCCGTGGTTTCCGCATCGAACTGGGGGAAATCGAAGCGCGCCTGCGTGAGCAGGACAGCGTCGGTGAAACCGTGGTGGTGGCCCAGGACGGCCCGACCGGAAAACAGCTGGTGGCCTATGTGGTTCCGGTGTCCGCCCCGTCCAACGAAGCCGAGTTCCGTGACGCATTGCGTCGCGCACTCAAGGCCCGCCTGCCGGACTACATGGTCCCGGCGCATTTCATCTTCCTGGCGCAAATGCCGTTGACCCCCAACGGCAAGCTCGACCGCAAGGGCCTGCCGCAACCGGATGTGAGCCTTATGCAACAGGCCTATGTGGCCCCGCAGAGCGAGCTGGAACAGCAGATCGCCACGATCTGGGCCGAGGTGCTGCGCCTGCCGCAGGTCGGCTTGAACGACAACTTCTTTGAAGTGGGCGGCCACTCCCTGCTGGCCATCCAGATCACCTCCAGGGTCCAGGCCGAGCTGGGCCTGGAAGTGCCGCTGGTGGAAGTGTTCCAGACTGAAACGCTGCGCGCCTATGTGCAGGCGGCTGCCACCTTCCGCGCCGGCAGCGCGGAAGACTTTGATGATCTTCGTGATTTTTTGAGCGAACTAGAGGCGATTTGACCCATGCTTTCCAACCCTAATATCGATCTGGTTTCGCGCTTTCTTCGCCTGCCTCTGGAACAGCGCCAGCAGTTCTACCAGCGCCTGCAAAGCCGGGGCATGAGCTTCGCCCAGCTGCCGATTGCCTCGATCCGCGAGGACGGCCGGAAGCTGCCGTTGTCCTACGCCCAGGAACGGCAGTGGTTTCTCTGGCAGTTGGACCCGGACAGTGACGCTTATCACGTCCCCGGCGCCCTGCGTCTGAGCGGCCAGCTGGACAAGGCCGCCCTGCAGCGCAGTTTCGACACCTTGGTGGCGCGCCATGAAAGCCTGCGTACACGCCTGCACCTGGACGCCGAGGCACGTACTCAGGAGGTGCTGGCCCACGGGGTGGTCGAGATCGCCGAAAGTGCAGTCGACGAAGCGCAGCTCAAGGCCCGTGTCGAAGCCGAAATCGCCCGTCCCTTCGACTTGCAGCAAGGCCCGTTGCTGCGGGTCAGTTTGCTCGCAGTGAGCGAAGAGGAGCACGTGCTGGTGCTGGTGCAGCACCATATCGTCTCCGATGGCTGGTCGATGGGTGTGATGGTGCAGGAGTTGATGCAACTCTATGCTGCCTACAGCCAGGGCCAGGACTGTGCATTGGCGCCGCTGCCGATCCAGTACGCCGACTATGCGCTGTGGCAACGCAGCTGGATGGAAGCGGGGGAGAAGGCCCGTCAACTGGCGTACTGGCGCGAATTGCTCAGCGGCACGCAGCCGGTGCTGGAATTGCCGTTCGACCAACCCCGCCCGGCGCAACAGAGCTTTCGTGGTGCGCGTCTGGACATCGCGCTGGAACCGGCACTGGTGGCAGGGTTGAAAGCCCTGGCCCAGGGCGAAGGCGTGACGATGTTCATGCTGCTGCTGGCCGCGTTCCAGGCGTTTCTGTACCGCTACAGCGGCCAGCAGGACATCCGCATCGGCGTGCCGATTGCCAACCGCAACCGGGTCGAGACCGAATCGCTGATCGGCTTCTTCGTCAATACCCAAGTGCTCAAGGCCGACCTCGATGGTCACATGAGCTTCGCCCAGCTGCTGCAGCAGGCCAAGCGCCGTGCGCTGGAGGCCCAGGCCCATCAGGACTTGCCGTTCGAGCAACTGGTCGAAGCCCTGCAACCGGAGCGCAGCCTGAGCCATAACCCGCTGTTCCAGGTGATGTTCAACCACCAGGCCAACTCCCCAGCCGCCGCGCAGCAGTTGCCGGGCCTGCGCGTGGCCAACCTGGAATGGGACAGCCACAGCGCCCAGTTCGACCTGAGCCTGGACACCCAGGAAAGCGGCGACGCGATCTGGGCGTCCCTGACCTACGCCACCGACCTGTTCGGCGCCGCCACCGTCGCACGCATGGCCGAACATTGGCTGAGCCTGTTGCGGGCAGCCGTGGCGAATCCTGCATTGCCCTTGCACGACCTGGCGACACTCGACGTCGCTGAGCGCGAGCAAATACTCGCTCAATGGAACGCCACCGCGCGCGACTACCCCCAAGGGCAGTGGGTGCATCAGTTGATCGAGGCCCAGGTGCAGGCGCAGCCGGATGCACCGGCGTTGCGCTTCAATGGGGTGTCGCTCAGTTATGCCGAGCTGAACCGCCGCGCCAACCGCCTGGCCCATCGCCTGATCGAGGCCGGCGTAGGGCCGGACGTGCTGGTGGGCCTGGCGGTGGAGCGTTCCATCGACATGGTCGTCGGTCTGCTCGCGGTGCTCAAGGCCGGTGGCGCCTACGTGCCGCTGGACCCGGAATACCCGCGCGAACGCCTGGCCTACATGCTGGAAGACAGCGGGGTGAAACTGCTGCTGACCCAGGCGCACTTGCGTGAGCAACTGCCGATTCCCCAAGGCCTGGAAACCCTGGTGCTGGGCGAGTCTGCCTTCGAGGACTACAGCGACGCCAACCCAGGCATCGCCCTGGACGGCGAAAACCTCGCCTACGTGATCTACACCTCGGGCTCCACCGGCCAGCCCAAAGGGGCGGGCAACCGTCATTCGGCATTGCTGAACCGTCTGCACTGGATGCAGGAAGCCTACGGCCTCGACGCCAGCGACACGGTGCTGCAGAAGACCCCGTTCAGCTTCGACGTGTCGGTGTGGGAGTTCTTCTGGCCGTTGATGAGCGGCTCGCGCCTGGTGGTTGCGGCGCCCGGTGATCACCGTGATCCGGCCAGGCTGATCAACCTGATCAATCAACAGCAGGTCACCACGCTGCACTTCGTGCCGTCGATGCTGCAGGCTTTCCTGCAGGATCCGGCGGTGTCGACCTGCCAAAGCCTGCAGCGCATCGTGTGCAGCGGCGAGGCTCTGCCGGTGGATGCCCAGCAACAGGTCTTCGCCAAGCTGCCCCAGGCCGGGCTCTACAACCTGTACGGCCCGACCGAAGCCGCCATCGACGTGACCCACTGGACCTGCGTGGACGAAGGTCGCGATGCGGTGCCG
>NZ_JAOTNX010000032.1:0-6274 GCF_036346475.1 Pseudomonas sp. AM8 | reverse complement strand
CTATCGCTATGACCCATTTGGGCGGCGCATCAGCAAAACCGTGGACGGCACAACCACGGAGTTTTTCTGGCAAGGCGACAGGCTGATTGCCGAACACCACGCAGATCGCCACCGCAACTATCTCTACGAACCCGATAGTTTTAGGCCACTCGCCCTGCTGGAAGGATTCGGCCCAAAAGATACCAAGCCCTACCACTACCAACTCGACCACCTCGGCACGCCGCAGGAACTCACCGACCCCGACGGCGAAATCGTCTGGTCCGCACATTACCGCGCCTACGGCCAGATCAGCCGACTCGACAAAGGCACAATCGACAACCCGCTACGTTTCCAGGGTCAGTACTTTGATCAGGAAAGCGGGCTGCACTACAACCGCCATCGCTACTACAATCCGGATATTGGGTGTTACCTGACGCCTGATCCGGTGAAGCTGGCGGGTGGGATCAACGCCTATCAGTACGTGCCCAATCCGACGGGGTGGGTGGATCCGTTAGGGTTAAGCTGTAAGATTGGAAATTGCCCGGATTCAAAAAACGATTTAACAAAAAAAGCACCTCCTGGAGTATTAACTACTCACGAGAAGGCTGGAGGACACCTGATTGAAAAACATGTCGGTCGAACAGACGAACAGTTAGCGGCAAGATTTGAATCAGAACCGCACATCCCAGCCTCATCTACCTTCAAAACTCTAGAAGAGGCTGAGGCTATAGTGTCCAAAAGCTTGACTGCACACCAGCAAGAAATAACTACATTTTTAAGTGGAAACAAGGAAAAACTCCTAATTAAAGGCAGCTCAAGTCAACCCGTAGGGGTAAGCATCCTAAATGGAGCAAAAAAATCCGTACCTGTTTATAAGTTCCTATTAGTCATAAAACGAGCTCCTAAAATGCCAGATGGCTATCTATTGCTAACAGGATACCCAGAAAAATGAATGAACCATTAACAGAGCTACAACAATTTTTTGGTGCTTACTTTAATCAGGATTGGGCGGAAGATCATTCATCGGCCGATGATGTCATCGATACATTTCTACTGGACTCGCCTAGAGAAATAATCATGACAGTAAAACAGGAAATTTTAGAGCTGATAAATTCGTATACCAATGAGCCAGATCTTCAAGAAAATTTACTGCATATACAGCATTGCTATTACTACTATCCATACCAATGGGCCTCAGGCCCGTTATGGCTAAATCACATAGTTCGAAAGTTTGATGAATATCTACAAAAAAACCAATACTCAACTTAAAAAGCAGCCGTATAACGATCTTTGCTATTGATATTTTGGCCTGCTGCGCAGTCCACGCAGGGCAAGCCTGCTCACCACAAGGAATGAAGGCTCAGCCAAATTGAATAGGTGAGCCTCCCAGCCTGATCAGCGTTTACTCAGTTCCATAATCATCCGACTCAGCAAGTAGATCCGCGGTGCAACACTCTCCACCTCCGCATACTCCTGCGGCGTATGAATATTCCCCCCTACAATCCCAAACCCATCCAACGTCGGCGTCCCCACCCCGGCGGACAAACTGGCATCCGCCGCCCCGCCGCTGCCTTCAATGGTCAACTTTTTACCCAACTCCCCATAGATCCCCTGAGCAATCGCCACCAGCTTGTCCGACACCGGCGTCTGCGGCATGGGCGGCAGGCCGCGTTTGAGGGTGGTGGTCACTTCGGTTTCCGGGATCAGCTTGTTGGCGGAGACCCGCACCAGGTCCTTCTCGATCCGGTCGAACTCTTCCGGCAATGCCGCGCGTACGTCGGCCTTGGCGGTGGCTTGGTCGGGGATGACGTTGGTGCGGTCGCCCGCCTTGATGACGGTGAAGTTGATGGTGGTTTTCTTCTCTTCATCACCCAGCTTGCCCAACTGCAGGATCTGATGCGCGGCTTCCATGGCGGCGTTGCGCCCCAGCTCCGGGGCCACGCCGGCGTGGGCAGCTTTGCCTTTGACTTCGACCACGGCGGTGGCACTGCCTTTGCGCCACACCACCAGGCCGTCGGCTGGGCGGCCGGGTTCCAGGTTCAGCGTGACGTCGTGGGCCTTGGCGGTGTTGCGGATCAGTTCAGAGGCGATGTCGGAACCGGTTTCTTCGCTGGCATCGAGCAGGAAGGTAATCTGTGCATAGTCCTTGAAGCCCTGGTTTTTCAGGACTTTGAGTGCGTAGATACCGGCGACGATGCCGCCCTTGTCATCCATCACCCCGGGACCATAGGCGCGGCCGTCCTTGATGTGAAACGGCCGTTCGGCCGCCGAGCCTTCCTTGAACACGGTGTCCATGTGGGCCATCAGCAGGATTTTGGCCTTGCCGTTGCCCTTGAGGGTGGCGATCACATGGCTGCTGTTGGCGGCGGCATCCGGCACCCGTTCAATGGTGAAGCCCAGCTGTTTGAGTTCATCGACGGCGATGTCACTCACCTGGGTCAGGCCTGGCCCGTAGCCGGAACCCGAATCGATATTCACCAGGCGCTCCAGCAGTTTCAGGGCCGGGGCCTTGTACTGTTCGGCGTCCGCCTGGATCTGCCGGTGGGGTTCGGCGCTGTAGGCCGGGAGTGCGAAGGACAAGGCCAGCGTGGCGGCCAGGAGAGTACGCGGGAAGGTGAAGGGCATGAACCGGTCCTTGTTTTTTGTTGGGGTGCCGCCTCACCCTACCCCACTAGACCGACCGCAACCAAGTGCCGTGCACCGAACTGACCCGGTTGCGCCCGCTGCTCTTGGCTTCATACAGCGCCAGGTCTGCGTCGTTGAGCCACGTGGTGGAATCGGCGTGCCCCGGTTGATACGGCGCCAGGCCGATACTCAAGCTGGCGCGCAATGAAGGGTCCTGGGCGTACGCCAACGCGTTGAAGCGATCGCGCAACGCATCCATCACTTCGGTTGCACGGTTGAGCGGCATGCCCGGCAGGATCACGCAGAATTCATCGCCGCCATAGCGCCCGGCCAGGTCAGTAGTGCGCAGGTTCTGGCGCAGCACTTTGCCGAGCTGGCGCAGCACGATGTCGCCGGTGACGTGGCCATAGGTGTCGTTGATAAGCTTGAAATGGTCGATGTCGATCAATGCAATCGCGGCCCCTTGCTGTTCGCGGCAGCAACGTTGGAACTCGATCTCCAGGTGGTCTTTCCACGCGCCATGGTTGAGCAGGCCGGTCAGGCTGTCGGTGCGACTCAGCGCCAGCAATTCGCGTTTGTGCCGGGCCAGGGTCACCGCCTGGCGGTAACAGATCCAACCCAGCGCCAGCGGGTACAGCATCAGAATCGGCAGGCAGGCATAGAGCTGGACCGGGGTGGTCGTGGCGATAAAGGCCGGCGTGAATATCAACAGCGACGTGCCGATGCCCAGCGCCTGAGCCGCCCACCCCGCCAGCATGAAGCGCGGACCGCCGATGGCGACGTTGTTCATGGTCATCATCGACAGGGTCGTCACACCGGGCAGCGGGTTGAAATGCATGGCCGCGACCCAGAAACCGCCGCAAAACGAATCGAACAGCAAATTGCGCCGCTCACTGCGCAGCGTATGGGTAGCACGCAACGAGCGCTGAAAGGCCACGACCGGCCAGACAAATGCATTGATCACCATCCAGGCCCACACCCATGGCGCCGGATCCAGCGGATACATGCCAAACACTACGCACACAAAACCGAGCGTCAGCCCTAAGGTGCGGGATTTATACAAACGGGTAGCGAGCGGAAATCCTTTTCCTCCGACGGCAGGCATGGAGGGCTGTAATCCTGGATGAATGCCCGGAGTCTATCAGGGCGCCAGCAATTCGCCACTACTGCTCATTCCCCATCCAAACCATTCAGTGGGGAAAACCGCGGGCCAGCATCAACGCCACACCCAGCAACAGCACCGCAGTGATCCGCTGCAACAGCACACGGCGCCTGGGGTTTTCCAGCACGTGCTTGATGCGTTGGCCGAAGTAGCAATACAGGCAACCGCTGGCAAATTGCAGCACCAGGAAGGTCGCCCCGAGGATGGCGATATCCACCGCCGAACGTTGCTCCCCTGCCCCGGCGAACTGTGGGAATACAGCGCTGAACATGATGAGGGTCTTGGGGTTGGAGAATCCGGTCAGCAAACCCTTGCCGAACAAGCGGCGTGCGCCCTCTACTCCAGCGGCCTTATCCATGGCGACACCGCTGCTGGTCCATTGTTTGTAGGCCAGGTAAAGGATGTAGACCACGCCGATTATCTGGATGCTCTGGGTGATGGCGAGATTGCCCTTGATCAGTGCCGAAAAGCCCACGGCAAAGATCAGGATCGAAATCAGGTACGACACACTGGCGCCGAATTGGGCCGGCAGCGAACTGCGCAGGCCGTCCTTTAAGCCCAAGCTCAACAGCAGCAGGGTCATGGGGCCGGGGCTGAAGGTCATGGTGGCGCAAAACAGCAGGAAGTAGAGAAACGAAGAGAGCGTCAATGCGCTGGTCATGGCCTTGGACCCAGGGTGAGAAGGCCTGCAGTGTAGGCAAGCGCCGTTGCACAAGGCAGGTAAAGTCAGGCCTAATCCGGCCAAACTTCACCGGTAAAAGCACCGGCAAACACAAGGACAGTTTATGTTTGTATCCGCCATCGCGTTCGTGGACGGCACACCCAAGGTGCAGCAGATCGTCGAGGTGTTCAGCCAGCGCATCGAGAGCGGCGAATGGGCGCCCGGCAGCAAGTTGCCGTCGGTGCGGGAGTTGACCCAGACCCTGGGCGTCAGCAAGTTCACCCTCAACGAAGCCCTGGACCGCCTGCGCGGGCGCAACCTGCTCACCTCCAGGCAGGGCCGTGGCTACTTCGTGGCGATGGACAGCACGCGTCCGGTCTCGGTGGCGTGGGTCGACCTGCTGCCCCAGGACCTGCTCAGCGTGCTGCGTCGCCCGCTGGTCAACGCCGGCGGCGAGCTGCGCCCCGGCGGCGGCCACCTGCCGGAAGCCTGGCTGGACGCCGAGGGCATCCGCCAGGCCATGCGCAGCGTGGTGCGCACGCCGTCGTTGCGCATCGCCGGGCTGGGCACGCCCGCCGGGCTGCTGCCCTTGCGCCTGGCCCTGCAACAGAAGCTGCACGCCGACGGTTTGTCGGTCCCGGTGGAACAAATCATCACCACCCCCAACACCCTGCAGGGCCTGGACATGCTCATGCGCCTGCTCGCCAGGCCCGGCGACACGGTGCTGCTGGACGCACCGTGCTATTTCAACTTCCACGCCAACCTGGCGCTGCACGGCGTCAAGGTGGTGACCATCCAACGCCGCCCCGACGGTTTCGATTTCACCGCCCTCGAACAACTGCTGGCCGAACACCGTCCGAGCCTGTACCTGACCACCAGCGTGCTGCATAACCCGACCGGCCACTCCTTCAGCCCCAGCCAGGCGTTTCGCCTGTTGCAACTGACCCAGCAGTACCACTGCCATATCGTCGAGGACGATCTTTACGGCGACCTGCACCCCAACCCGCCGCCACGCCTGGCCACCCTCGCCGGGCTGGACCAGGTCACCTACCTGTCGGGTTTCTCGAAGATCCTCAGTGCCAACACCCGCGTCAGCTTCGCGGTGGCCGCGCCGCAACTGGCCGCCAACCTGACCAATATGAAGTTGATGAGCGGCGGCGTGACCTCGGAACTGTTCGAGCAGATCGTCTACCGCATGCTCAGCGAAGGCAGCTACGCCAAGCATCGCAAGCGCATGGTCCAACGCCTGATGGAAGCCGGCGGGCGCGTGGAGCAATGGCTGCGGCGCTGCGGGTGCGAGTTGCCGATGGCCTATGAGGGCGGGATGTTCATCTGGGCACGCCTGCCAGCGGGTGTGAACGGCGAATGGTTGGCCCAGGAAGCGTTGAAACGCAGCCTGGTCCTGGCGCCGGGCGCGCTCTTCGGCTACGACCCGGTCCATCGCGATTCGATGCGTTTCAACGTGGCCCACAGTGATGAGCCACGGGTGCAGCAGGTGTTTGAAGCGCTGTTACTCGAGGCCGTGGGCGGGTCCTGAACGACAGCGCGGTTCTGCTACCCCCTGCGACGTTCGATCCTTTCTTGTTCGTTGACCCATTCTGTTACACACCATATAGTGTGCCCACAAACAGAACAGACCACTACATAGTGTGCAGTATCGGTAATCGCCGACCACACTCTGCGCAGTATTTCAATGCCTGGCAGCCTGCAAATCAGATTTTTTTGGACGGGTTCACATGCCGTCAAAACAGAACAGAAGGGAGTATTTCAATGCTGAGTTGGGATGAAGTCGACAACGAGGACACCGGTGCAGCCGTGATCAAGGGCGCCAACGCCGGCCATGCCAG
>NZ_JAOTNX010000031.1:0-7736 GCF_036346475.1 Pseudomonas sp. AM8 | reverse complement strand
AGGCGCCCCGTTAACCACGCTGGCCGAACGCAGGCTTGAATCCGTGGGTAACCCGGCAGGACGCCGGGTTAGCCGTCCTGGGCCAGGGATGGCCCATGACGGCGGCCCACGGATTCAAGCCTGCGTTCGGGCATACCGAGCCTAGGCGAGGTACCGAGTGGTGGGGCAAGACCTTTTGGTTACTTTTGGGGCGTTTGCCAAAAGTGACCCGCCGTAAGGGCGGAACCCATAGCGGCCGTGACCGCAGCAACGGATATGGACTCGAACTGATCCAACATCCTGGTCGGCTGTCAGGCCGCCATCGGGAGCAAGCCCCCTCCCACATTTAGGTAGCGGGGCATCAGTTAGATAGTCGTCGGCTCCTGAGCCATCACGGAAGCAAGCTCCCCTCCTACATTTTGAGCTGCGTTTACTCAGGGGGAATGATCAGTGGTTGTAGGCCCGCTCATTATGCTCGGCCAGGTCCAACCCCATCTCCTCCACCGACTCATGGGCACGCAAGCCAACCAGGGCATTGACCCCCTTGAGGATGATCCAACTGATCACAAAACAGTACACCGTAGTCAGCAGCACCCCCTTGAGCTGGGCAACCACCTGCCCGCCCATGGTCACGCCTTCCACCAGGCCCCCCATGGACGGTACACAGAACACGCCCGTCAACACCGCGCCAATCATCCCGCCAATGCCGTGCAGGCCGAACACGTCGAGGCTGTCGTCGTAGCCGAAACGGCGCTTCAACACCGTCACGCTCAAGTAGCAGAACACCCCGCACAACAAGCCGATGGCCAACGCACCGCCGACGCCCACGTAGGCACACGCCGGGGTGATCCCCACCAGGCCGGCCAACGCGCCGCTGGCCAGGCCGAGGGCACTGGGCTTGCCGACCTTGAACCACTCGGTGAACATCCAGCCGAGAATCCCGGCGCAGGCGCCCAACTGAGTGTTGAGCATGACGATGCCCGAGGTGCCGCTGAGGCCGCCACCGGAGCCGATATTGAAGCCGAACCAGCCGACCCAGAGCATCGCCGCGCCGGCCATGGTCAGGCTGAGGTTATGCGCCGGCATCGGCGTGTTCTGGTAGCCCTTGCGCTTGCCGAGGATCAGGCACGCAGCGAGCGCAGCCACACCGGCATTGATGTGCACGGCGGTGCCGCCGGCAAAGTCGAGCACGCCCCAGTTATGCATCAAGGCCCCCGAACCGCCCCAGACCATATGCGCCACCGGGGCATAGACCAGGGTGAACCAGATGGCCATGAACAACAGCGCCGCCGAGAACTTCATGCGTTCGGCAAAGGCGCCGGCGATCAGGGCCGGGGTGATGATGGCGAAGGTCATCTGGAAGGTCACGAACACCCCTTCCGGAATATCCCCCACCAGGCTCTCCGGGGTCATGCCCGCCAGGAAGGCGCGGCTCAGGCCGCCGACAAAACTGTTGAAGGTCACCTGCCCTTCGACCATGCCGGTGGTGTCGACCACCATGCTGTAGCCGTAGATCACCCACAGCACGCCCACCAAGCCGGCAATGCCGAAGCACTGGGTGAACAGCGAAAGCATGTTTTTCGCACGGACCAGGCCACCGTAGAACAACGCGAGCCCCGGCAAGCACATGAACAGCACCAGCACGGCGGCGGTGACCATCCAGGCGGTGCTGCCGGTGTTCAAGGTGGGGGCGTCGGCGGCCTGGGCGAGGGGCACAAGTGCACCGGTCGCCAATAAGCCAATAAGGGATTTGCCGAGAAGACGATTGATCATGTTCAAAGCTCCTGCAACAGAAGTGTGTAGGAGCGAGCTTGCTCGCGAAAAACGTCCAGGCAACGCGTTCATCCAGGGTGCCAGCGTTATCGTTGACGATCTTCGCGAGCAAGCTCGCTCCTACAGGGGGGGTAAACTCAGTAACCGGAACCCGGCACCCAACTGGTCCCCGCCAGCGGCACCCGCGCCATGGCGGCCGATTCCACT
Organism: Pseudomonas sp. AM8; assembly: GCF_036346475.1. Lineage (NCBI taxonomy): Bacteria > Pseudomonadati > Pseudomonadota > Gammaproteobacteria > Pseudomonadales > Pseudomonadaceae > Pseudomonas > Pseudomonas sp. AM8. Next base: position 5,777 of record NZ_JAOTNX010000031.1, on the reverse strand, counting down.
GTCAGCGCCACCAGGTCCTCGGGGTCGAGGTTGTGCAGGTGCGACTTGCCGCACGCACGGGCCATGGTCTGCGCCTCCAGCACCATCACCCGCAGGTAGTTGGCCAACCGCCGCCCGCCTTCCACCGGGTCGAGGCGCTTGGACAGCTCCGGGTCCTGGGTGGTGATGCCGGCCGGGTCGCGGCCGTTTTGCCAGTCGTCATAGAAGCCGGCGGCCGAGCCGATTTTTTTCAGTTCCGCGTCCAGCCGTGGGTGGTTGTCGCCCAGGGCAATCAGCGCCGCCGTGCCGATGGCGACCGCATCCGCGCCCATCGCCATGGCCTTGGCGACATCGGCACCGTTGCGGATCCCGCCCGAGACGATCAACTGGACCTTGCGGTGCATGCCCATCTCTTGCAAAGCCTGTACCGCTTGCGGGATGGCCGACAAAATCGGGATGCCCACATGCTCGATAAACACTTCCTGGGTCGCGGCGGTGCCGCCTTGCATGCCGTCGAGCACGATCACATCGGCACCGGCCTTGACCGCCAGCTTCACGTCGTAATACGGCCGGCTCGCGCCGATTTTCACGTAGATCGGTTTTTCCCAATCGGTGATTTCGCGCAGCTCGGCAATCTTGATCGCCAGGTCGTCGGGGCCGGTCCAGTCCGGGTGGCGGCAGGCGCTGCGCTGGTCCACGCCGATCGGCAAGGTGCGCATGCCGGCCACACGCTCGGTGACTTTCATGCCGAGCAACATGCCGCCACCGCCGGGCTTGGCGCCCTGGCCGAGGACGATCTCGATGGCGTCGGCCTTGCGCAAATCATCCGGGTTCATGCCGTAGCGTGATGGCAGGTACTGATACACCAGGTGCTGGGACTGGCCGCGCTCTTCCGGGGTCATGCCGCCGTCACCGGTGGTGGTGCTGGTGCCGGCGATGGTCGCGCCACGGCCCAGGGCTTCCTTGGCGTTGGCCGACAATGCACCGAAACTCATGCCGGCGATAGTCACCGGGATCTTCAGGTGGATCGGCTTCTTGGCGAAGCGGTTGCCGAGGATCACATCGGTGCCGCACTTCTCGCGATAGCCTTCCAGCGGGTAGCGCGACACGCTGGCGCCGAGCAGCAGTAAGTCATCGAAGTGCGGCAGCTTGCGCTTGGTGCCGCCACCGCGAATGTCGTAGATGCCGGTTTCGGCGGCACGCTGGATTTCCTGGATGGTCAGGCGGTCGAAGGTGGCCGACTCGCGCAGGACCGGAGGGGTTTGTTCAGTCATGGTGGAGCTCCTGATCAGTACGCGGAGGCGTTATCGACTTTGAAGTTGTACAGCTGACGGGCCGAGCCGTAGCGCTTGAAATCCGCCGCCTGGTGGGCGAAACCGGCGCGGTCGAGCAGTTCCTGCAACTCTTGCAGGTGCTCGCTGCGCATCTCTTTTTCGACGCAGTCCGAGCCCAGGGACTCCACCGTGCCTTTCACGTAGATATGGGTTTCGTAGAGCGAATCCCCCAGCGCATCGCCGGCGTCGCCGCACACCACCAGGCGCCCGGCCTGGCCCATGAAGCAGCTCATATGGCCAATGCTGCCGCCGACGACGATGTCGATGCCCTTCATGGAGATCCCGCAACGCGCGCCCGCGTCGCCCTCGATCACCAGCAGACCGCCATGGGCCGTGGCCCCGGCCGCCTGGGACGCGCTGCCTTTGACGCGCACCGAGCCGGACATCATGTTCTCGGCGCAGCCCACGCCGACATTGCCGTGCACGGTGATCGAGGCCTGCTGGTTCATGCCCGCGCAGTAGTAGCCGGCGTGGCCCTCGATATCGATGGACACGGCCTGGTTCACCCCCACCGCGAGGTTGTGCTTGCCGTTGGAATGGGTCACGCGCCACTCGTTGTCGATGGCCTGGGCGTGCAGCGCCTGGTTGAGGTCACGCACGGTAGCGGTGGAAAGATCGATGGTTTTCATGTGTGCGCTCCTTAAGCTGACGGGCGTTCCCAGATGTACAACGTGGCCGGTGCCGGCTCCCAGATCCGCGCGTTCTCGATGCCCGGCAGGCTCGACAGCGCCTGGTACTCGGAGGCCATGGCGACGTAGTCGTCGGTCTCGGCCAAGATCGCCGGCTTGCACGCAATCGGGTCGCGGATCACCGCAAAGCCGTTGCGCGTGCCGATGGCGAAGGTGAAGAAGCCGTCGAGGTCTTCCAGGGAATGGTCCAGCGCCTCTTTGAGCGAGTCGCCCTGTTGCAGGCGCCAGGTCAGGTAGCCGGCGGCGACTTCGGTGTCGTTGTCGGTTTCGAAGTGGATGCCTTCGCGCTTGAGTTCCTGGCGCAGGCGGAAGTGGTTGGACAGCGAGCCGTTGTGCACCAGGCACAGGTCGGCGCCGGTGGAGAACGGGTGGCTGCCTTCCATGGTCACCGCGCTTTCGGTGGCCATGCGGGTGTGGCCGATGATGTGGCTGCCCTGCATGTTTGCCAGGCCGAAGCGTTGGGAAATTTCCTGGGGCAGGCCCATGCCCTTGAGGATCTCGATGCTCTGCCCGGCGCTCATGATGCGCACGCTCGGCGCCAGTTCGGCCAGGGCCAGGCGCACCGGGGTTTCGTCGGCGTGGATCTTCAATACGGCGGCGCTGGCGTTCTGGAACCAGTCCAGGGAACAGCCGAGGCGCCCTTCCAGCTCGCCCATCAAGCCTTTCCAATCGAAGGCTTCGGTGGTGGCTTGCAGGGTCAGCTTGACCCAGCCATCGGCGACTTCATCGCCGTAGATGGCGAAACCGGCGCTGTCCGGGCCACGGTCGGTCATGGCTTGCAGCATGGGTTCAAACAGCTGGCCGAGCTGGGGTTCCAGCTGCGGATTCTTCAGGTACAGGCCTACGATTCCACACATAACAAGTCTCCGTCACACGGTGTCAGAAAAATTCGGTATAGCGCTGGATTTCCCAGTCGCTCACATGGCGGCTGTACTCCACCCACTCCATGCGCTTGAGCTTGATGAACTCGCCCACGATCTGCGGGCCGAGCATTTCGGCGAACAGCGCGTCGGCTTCCAGCGCGTCGCAGGCTTCCTTGAGGGATTGCGGCAGGGTCTTGATGCCGCGCTCGGCGATCTGCTCAAGGCTCAGGCTGTAGAGGTTTTCGTTGCAGACGTGGTCGATTTCCAGCTGGCGATCGATACCGTCCAGGCCTGCGGCGATGATCGCGGCGCTGACCAGGTAGGGGTTGCAGCCGGCATCCGGCAGGCGGAACTCCAGGCGGCCATACGGCACGCGCACCATGGCCGAGCGGTTGTTGGCGCCAAACGCAATAAAGGCCGGGGCCCAGGTGGCACCGGACAACGAGTTGCCGACCACCAGGCGCTTGTAGGAGTTGACCGTGGGCGCGGCGAACGCACACAGCGCCGGGCCATGGGCGAGCAATCCGGCGGCGAAGTGATAGGCGAGTTTCGACAGGCCCATGCCGCTCGGGTCGCTGGCGTCATGGAACAGGTTTTTGTTATCAAAGCTGCTGATCGACAGGTGAAAGTGCATGCCGTTGCCGGCGCGTTTCGGGTCGGGCTTGGGCATGAAGGAGCAGATCATGCCCAGGTCATTGGCGATCTCGCCGGCGGCCATGCGGAAGAAGGTGAAACGGTCGGCGGAGGTCAAGGCGTCGCTGTAGGTGTAATTGATCTCGAACTGGCCGTTGGCGTCCTCGTGGTCGATTTGATAGACCTCGAAATCCACCGCCTGCAAGGCTTCGGTCAGGCGCTCGAGGAACACCCGCGAACGCGACAGGCCCTTGTAGTCGTAGCAAGGCTTGTCGAGGTTGTCGCTGGGGTCCACCAGTTGCAGCGTGCCCTGCTCGTCGCGGCGCATCAGGTTGAACTCGGGCTCCAGGCCGGTGTTCAGCGTCCAGCCCTTGTCCTGCAGGCGCTGCACTTGTTGCTGCAACACGTAGCGGCTGTCGTAGGGATGAGGCTTGCCGTCGACATGCCCGACGCACACCACGCGCCCATAACCTGGCTGCCAGGGTACCGGGGTCAAGGTCGACAGATCGCCGCGCGCCATGAAGTCCGGGCCATGGGGTTCCATGCCCATGCCGCTGATGGCAAACCCGGCAAACCCTGCGCCCTCTTCGGCCACGGTCTTGAGCCCGCAGATGGGCACCGACTTGGTCTTGGCCGCACCGTGTATATCCACAAACTGCGCAAGCACGTATTTGATCCCGTGCTTGTCGATGATGCGCTGGGTTTCTGCTGGCAACATTGCGTGTCACTCCTCGCGAAAGGCAAAACCGTGTGGGTGGGCCTAGGCTGTCTTTTTATTCCTAAAAAGAAAGTTAGTTTCCCTACAGGAATGCAATACCCTTGCCATAATCGCGATCGACACATCGAAGTGGGTGGAGCTGCGCTTTTGTGCTGTATATATGGGAAAATTCTTTTCCCCGCAGGAATACGCACAGCGGGGTGGCCTTCAAGCGCCAGACCTTGCACTTTCCCAGTGCGAAAATAATATTACTGAACGGAAACCGTGCAGGAGCCGATGATCATGTCCACCGAAACCGCCCCGCGCCTCAAGCTCGAGCAATACCTGGGGCTGCAGATCAAACGCCAGCGCCAGGCCCAGGACCTGAAGCTGTCCGACGTGGCGAAGATTGCCGATATCAGCCAGGGCATGTTGAGCAAGATCGAGAACGCCCAGGTCTCCACCAGCCTCGATACCTTGAGCCGCCTGTGCGATGTGCTCGGGCTGCCGCTGTCGAAATTATTCAGCGAATACGACCAGCAGGATGGCAGCGCCTTGCTGGTCAAGGCCGACCAGGGCATGGAAGTGGTGCGCCGGGGGACCGAGAAGGGGCATACCTATCACCTGCTCAACCACACGCGCGGGCCGAAGAAGAGCTTCGAGGCGTACATGGTCAGCATGGATGACGCCAGTGAGGAGTTTCCGACCTTTGCCCATCCAGGGACGGAGTTTCTGCATTTGCTGGAGGGGGAGTTGATTTACCGGCATGGCAACCAGCTGTATCGGATGGAGGCCGGGGACAGCTTGACGTTTGAAGGCGAGATTCCGCACGGCCCGGAGCAGTTGGTGCAGGTGCCGATTCGGTTGTTGTCGATCATGAATTATGGGGGGGATAAGGAGTGATCGTGGGCATATCCGTTGTTCAGGTCACGGCCGGCTAAGATCAAACATCGGAGCAAGGTCTACCGGATGTATGCAGATCAACCTGTGGGAGGGGCGGTGCGACGGTTCGACTTGCCCCCGATTGCAGTGGGTCAGCCACAGATGCATCAACTGACACGCCCTCATCGGGGCATGGGTATCTACACAACTTTCAGGCTGAAAAATCTCTTTGGGGTGAGGGAGCTTGGTTCCGTGGCGGCCTTTGGGCCGACCGCTTTTTGGGGGTTGGGTGAGTACATATCCGTTGCTGCGGTAACGGCGGCTATTGGTTCCGCCCTTACGGCGGGTCACTTTGGAAAAGCCCCAAAGTAACCAAAGGGCTCTTGCCCCACCACTCGGTACCTCGCCTAGGCTCGTTATGCCCGAACGCAGGCTTGAATCCGTGGGCCGCCGTCATGGGCCATCCATGGCCCAGGACGGCTAACCCGGCGTCCTGCCGGGTTACCCACGGATTCAAGCCTGCGTTCGGCCAGCGTGGTTAACGGGGCGCCTGAGATCAAGATCAAAATCCAGAGCCAGAGCCAGAGCAGATCAAAAGATTGCTGACTTCGTCAGCGATTAAGGAAGTAGAAGCCACACCGCGTACGCTTCAATAATCAGGTCGGCTTTAAGGCCGCCTCGCTTTTGTTTTTGATTTGGC
>NZ_JAOTNX010000030.1:0-8168 GCF_036346475.1 Pseudomonas sp. AM8 | reverse complement strand
GCCTCGTGTACTTGCTTGGAAGCACAAGTCGGCTTGCATTTATAAAAGCATGCTTGTGCATTGAATGCAAGCACGCTTGTGTTTATTTTGCTTACTGTATGCATATACAGCACTCTAGGGAGGTGGTTATGGCTAAGCAGAAGGGAGCCCCAGCAGATTCGGCACGGGCAGAAATGACGGGCATGGAACGGCTGGGTTTGAGGGTTTCGTCAATGATCAATCACCCAGTAGCTCAGGCGCAGCGCTGGGTAACGATTCATCGCCTGGATACTGATGGTGATCGGGAGTGGGAAGAGGTTCTAGGGGTGATCGCCGAAACCGACGAGCTTGAGCTGACGCTCAATGACGACGGCAGCGTGACCGTGAGGTGGGAGCAGCAAGAGGTTGAGGAAGCAGGGAGGGGCGTGGCTGAGTTTGAGCAGGAAGAAGAGGCGGCTCCTTTCTAGCAGGCAATAAAAAGCCCGGCGCTGGCCGGGCTTTGATGATGGGCATGGTCTTATACCGGAAGGCCGTTCCACACGTACAGCACACGGGCCAATATGTGGGTGTCATCCACGCGGATTTCTTCGATGTCGTGATGCTTGTTGTCGGAGATCATCTTGAAGCGATCCTTGCCTTTCTTCTGCAAGCGCTTCACGTACAGCATCTCGTCGTGGGAAAAGAGGTAGATGCCATCGCCGGTGAATTCCCGGATCGTGATGTCCACGAGCAGGGGATCGCGATCCTTTATCGTGGGTGCCATCGATTGTCCCCAGCCGGTGATCATCTTGAGGTGGAAGTGTTCTTTGAACGTGACACCCATCTCGCGCAGATGCTTGGGGCTGACCCGTATGTCCTGAAGCATCTCTGGGTATTCGTGCGGGATCTGCCCGCCACCCATCGCAGCGCGCACGTCGTAGTGGGCAATCCATACCTCGTCACCGACTTGGCCCGCCCTGGTGAAGTCGACTTTCACTACATTGGTCGACTTCGACTCGAGCGCCACCTCTTCTACCACTTCGGCGATTCGCGCTCTCGCCTCTTCCGATAAGCCACGGCCGTGCTTCGCGAGCATCTGCGTGACCAGGTCCGCCGAAGAATAATTGCCAGCTTTTGGAGCCTCCGCGACCTTCCGGCTTGGCGGCTCACCCTTGCCTGACAGCAACCAGTCGACCGTCGTGTCATAGCCCTCAGCGATCGCGACAAGGTTTTCGTTCTTTATGTTGCCGGTATCACCGGCAAACCACTGACGAACAGCTTCGTAGCTGACCCCGCAGGTGGTCGCTATATCTCTTTTGAACCCTCGCGGCCCGATCTCAGGCTTTCGCGCTAGGACAAGTTTCGCAATCCGATCAGTAATTTTCATGCAAGCAATCTACAAGTTAGCTTGGCAAGCATGCTTGCTTAGTAAACACAAGCATGCTTGAATTGCCGTATACCCAAAGGAGTCAGCCATGAACCGTGCCGACGCAATTAACCATTTCAAAGGGATCGCCCCCCTCGCCAAAGCGCTCGGCATCACATACGAGGCAGTCCGGCAGTGGGGAGAGGAGATTCCTGAGCTACGTCAGTACCAGCTTGAACTTGTAACCGACGGCCAATTGAAGGCCGACAAAAAGAAAACTGCTGCATAAGGCGTCCTTGTCATTGATCTGTTGAGCGAATGATCGCCGGACCTGGCGGCCGCTACCACGGAAACAAATTTGAGGTTTTACGAATGGAAGATTTCTTGAGGGCTTGCCACACCACCATCAAGGAAAGTGGGGCAGAAGAACTGGCCGGGAAGATGTGCCTCTCGCACGTGAGCCTGCTGCAGCGCTCGAACCCGGATAACTCGGCCCACCACCTGACCATCGAGCATCTGTTTGGCGTTCTGCTGCACACCGGCGACATGCGCGCGCTGATTTCCCTCGCTGACAAGTTCGGCTACGAGCTGGTAGCCCGCGAAAAGCCGGCAGCCAAGCCGTTGATGGTTGCTCTCGGGCATCTGTCCGCCGAGTGCGGGGATGTCGGACGCTTGATCTTCGACGCCGCCGCTGACAACCACATCAGCCAGCACGAAAAAGCCCAGGGCGAGAAAGCCATTCAGGAAGCAATCGAAGCGCTGCACATTCTGCGCGAATCGCTGAAGGCTGCCTGAATCGCAGGCATAAAAAAACCGCCTGGCAGGGCGGTCCTTTCAACAAAACGTAAAACACTGTGGGGCCATTATGAACACACTTGTTGCTCCAAGCAATACGGTCAGCATGTCGAGCCGGGAGATCGCCGATCTCACCGGCAAACAACACAAGGATGTCATCCGCGACATCCGCGTGATGCGTGAAGCCCTGGAGAAGGATGGCGCAAATCTGCGCCATCTTCAGGAAGAGAAGGACGGGCGGGGTTACACCGCCGAGTTCCAACTTGACCGCGTGCTCACCGAGACGCTTCTGACCGGGTACAGCATCCCGCTTCGCCATCGTGTCGTGACACGTCTTGGCGAACTCGAAAAGGTGTCGCGACACACCATATCGATGCCTTCCAATTTCGCCGAAGCCCTCCAGCTCGCCGCCGATCAAGCCAAGCAGAACGCTTCGCTGCACCAAGTCATCCAGCAGCAGGCGCCAAAGGTTCAAGCATTGGAGCGCCTGTCCGCCACCGACGGCTCAATTTGCATCACCTCGGCCGCCAAGCAACTTGGCATCGGCCCGCTGAAGCTCTTCAAGTGGCTCAGCGATAACCGCTGGATCTATCGCCGCACGTCCTTCGCCGCCTGGTCAGCCTACCAGCCTCGCCTCACCTCTGGCCTGCTCGAGCACAAGCTGGTCACGGTAGGAAAGGGCGCCGAGGAAGACCTCAAGGTGGTTGAGCAGGTCATGGTCACGCGCAAAGGCATTACCCATCTCGCAACAGTCATTCAGGAGGCTTTGTAATGGCCGGCGACTGGATCAAATTCGAACTCACCACCTTGGACAAGCCTGAGGTCTGCCAAATCGCTGACCTGGCTGGCATCGACCCAGATGCCGTAGTCGGCAAGCTGATGCGTGTGTGGGGATGGTTCGACCAACAAACAGAAAACGGTAACGCTCCGAGCGTTAGCAAAAAGTTACTTGATCGTCTGGTTGGCGTTATCGGTTTCTGTGAACACATGAAATCAGTTGACTGGATGATCGAGGCCCAAGGCGTGATAAGCCTCCCGCACTTTGATCGACACAACGGCAAGACCGCTAAAAACAGGCTTCTAACGGCTAAACGCGTGGCAAACCACAAGGCCAGTAACGCAAAAGGTAACGCTTCGAGCGTTAGCGATGCGTTACCTAAAGAAGATGTAGAGAAGAATAAAGAACCTCTCTCTGCGCGTGGTTCCGTTGACCCTCGCATGCCCAGCGAAATGACCCTCGACTGGAATCCTGATGACAAGCTGCTGAAGACCTACTCGGTTCACTCTGGCGTAGCGCTAGACCTGTTCACCGAAGAGGCGCGCCGCGCATTCACCGCACACTACGAGCCGCGCGGCCAAGTGAACACTCAGGCTGAGTGGGTTCAGATGCTGGTCAAGTGGGTGCTGAACGACAAGAACCGAGCCGCCAGCTCGAACGTGAAGCAGTTTCCTCAGCGCCCAGGGGCGGGACCAGACTTCGATGATCGTGGCTGGGGTGATGATATGGGCGGCGCCCTATGAAAAAGCCGAAGGGGCCCATGAGTGCTGCGAAGCTGCTGGACGCTGTGGGCGCGAAAGACGATATCCATAGCGCGATTGGTTCATATCAACCGCCAGCACTACCAACCATTCCTAAGACACTTCCACCGGGTACAGTCGATGTCGTCAATGCGCTGTTCAAAGAGCTTCAGGCGATCTTCCCGGCTTGGAAACAGGCCTGGCCCAACGACGTTGCGCTGGGCGCTGCAAAGCGTAGCTGGACCAAAGCGTTCATCGTCGCTGGCATTAATCAGATCGAGCAGATCCGTTTTGGGATCGAGCGATGCCGGGCCCTGGGCACTGACTTCATGCCGAGCGTCGGCAAGTTCGTCACGTTGTGCCAGCCGACACCGGAAATGCTCGGGATTCCTTCTCACGACAAGGCGTTTCGCGAAGCGTTACTGAATCTGCATCCCGCGCGAATAACCTCCCGACAGTGGTCGCACCCCGCTGTACGTCATGCCGCGCTCCAATGTGAGATGCATAACCTCGCAGACCTGATCTCGGAGAAAGCCAGCAAGGTTTTCGACAGGGCTTACGACATCACCATCCGCATGATGGTCCAAGGCCAGCCACTTGAAGACATCGCGGCAGGAATTGGACACGACTCGCAAAAGCCGGAAGTGGACCTGGCGCGGGAATATGGCGATGCACGCTTACTGGCGACCATGCGACTACAGGGGATCCCCACTGATGGCAGGAGCGCGCGCGAGCAGTTGATGGCGAAGTTCGGCAAGCGGGTTTCCCAATGAGCAAACTCACCAATGCCGCTCGCGATCGCGAATGCCAAGTTCGGTTTCCCGGCTGTTCCTGCGAACCGTCCACCACCGTCTTGGCTCACTACCGGCTGGCTGGAACCTGCGGAATGGGGATGAAGCCCAACGACTTCCAGGCGGCCTGGGCATGCGGCTATTGCCATGACATCGCAGACGGCCGTCTGCGTGCGCCTGGGGAGCTGACCAAATACGAGATCCGCCTATTCCTCGCCGAGGGTGTCATGCGCACCCAGGACATCCTGATAAGCGAAGGGAAGGTGAAGCTTTGAAACTGAAAGACAACATAGAAATTCAGGCTGAGGCACTCAAGCGCATCGGTTTCCCTCCCCGGATGGATGCGGCGTCGCTGACAACGCCAAACTTTTACCGGCTCCTTGAGCAGATGACTGTCCTCAAAGAGCGCGCCGGCCCCTGCGAGAACGTGGTGATCTGCAAGGACTGTTCAGCGGTGCACGACTGCCCATTTGGTGCGAGCCACGAAAACGCGTTCGATCACCGCCGGGTGTGTGGTTCATGCGGAAGCCGAACAGGCTTTCGTGATGTGGTCGGCCGCTGGGTTCCTTTCGCGGAAACATGGAAGCCTTGGACTTGGGGGAAGGGCTGCTGGGCATTCGATTTTTGCACCTCTCCCGGGCATCAGCCGGATGGAAAAAAGGTGACTGCGCAATGAGGCCTTTCACTGTGAAGCCATTCAGCCCGAAGCCGGCGCGGGCCAAGGCCGTGGACCGGGAAGGCCTGGAGCAGGCCGCCCTGATCAAGGAAATCACGCTGCGCTATCCAGCTGCCGCCAAGCTGATCTACCACGTCCCGAACGGTGGGCACCGGCACAAGCTGGTGGCGATCAAGCTGAAAGAGCAGGGCGTGAAGGCCGGCGTTCCTGACCTGGTGCTTCCCATGGCCCGCGGCGGTTACTTCGGGCTGTACATCGAGTTCAAGGCGACCGCGCCGCATGACGCCGCCGTTTCCCCGGCCCAGGACGCTTACCTGCAGGCGCTGACCGATCAGGGTTACCTGGCCATTGTCTGCCGTGGGCACTTCGACGCCATTGAGGCGATTCGCGCCTACCTACTTCAACCACAAACGAGGGTCGCTGCATGACGACGGCTGCAGTGAAAATCACCCAGGCCGAAATTAAGAGGCAGGCCGCCGGCGCAGCGCAGGATCTACGCGACCTTGAGAACAAAGGCCTGTACCTGCGCTTCAATAAGGCCAGAACCGGCGGTTCATGGTTCCTGGTGCTGAAAGGGGAGTGGAACCACATCGGCACTTACCCTGAGCTTTTTCATACCCAGGTGGTCGCTGCGCTCCCGGCGATACGTCTGCGTCTGGCCGCCGGCGAAGGGGCGAGTCTGTCGAAGTGGAGCGCAGTGGGTGAGCTGCTCGACTGGTTCGGTGATCGCATGTCCCGCGACCGCAACCTGTCGAGCAAGCGCAAGAACACCGGCGCCTCGATCATCAAGTGCCACCTGAAACCGCGTCTCGGTGAGCTGCCGCTGATCGCCATCGACAAGGCTGCACTCGACACCTTGCTGATGTGGCCGCTTCAGGAGACGGTCTCCATCGACTACGTGCGTTCGGCATTCCAGCTGCTGGCTCTGGCATTCCGGCAGGCGGCCAAGCTGGGGATGATCACGTCAAACCCGATGGCGGCGATCCGGTTCAACGACTTCTCCAAGGCGAAGGTCGGCATCAAGCCTTCCCGTCTGCGCGGTGTCCAGTTGGAAGGTCTGCTTGGGCAGCTAGCCGACGTCATGGCCACTGCACCGCTGGATTCGATGCTCGCGCTGATGATGCTCTGTCACGGCACGCGGATCGGCGAAACCCGGATGGCCCGCTGGTCGCACATCAGCCTGGCCGAGCGTGAGTGGTTCATCCCGGCCGAGCACACGAAAACCGGTGTAGAGCATCACCTGCCCCTGACGGAGCAGGTGTGCACGCTGCTGACATCGTACCGCGAAGGTCAGTACGCCCGAGGCTATGACGGCCAATGCCTGTTCCCAGCGCGCAACGGCAAGGCGCTGGGCGAGGCTCAGGGCTGCGCCGTGTTTCGCCGATTGGGGCAGGGCGAGTGGACAAGTCACGACCTGCGCAAGGTGGCGCGCACTGGCTGGGCAGATCTCGGCATTGACCACTTGATTGGAGAGCTGCTGATCAACCACGCGATGGGCCACAACGTGAAGGTGTACATCCAGTCGGACGTGATGAGCCGCAAGCGTGATGCCCTCGAACAGTGGCACGCGCATCTAGATCAGAAAGGCTTTGCAGCGATTCACGGATTGACCGGCTTTAGATTTGAAGATTCCGGTAATTCGCTGAAAGCCACAGAGCATAAGGCCTGCGAGGCCAATCAATATTCAACCATAGGCGAGGTTTAAAAATGGCCATAAAGATGACATCCCTCAGAAAGGCGTTCTGGAAAGTGAAGTGCTATTACCAGATGCATAGCCTGGTGCCTCCGGCTTTCTGGGTCGGCTTCTGGTTTGCTAACGGCGCTTATTGGGCTGTTGTGCTGATCGGCTTCGCGTCGAACTTGTCACGGTATGTCCGCGGCCTCTTTGGCTACGATTTTTGAGGTGTTCGCGATGAAAAAGAGCCACGGCCCAGCATTTCGCGCCGCCATGCTCGATCTGGCCAAGTGCCCGGCATGCCGTGGTCGGGCAGTGATCACAGGCGTATTCCATGAACTGGCCTGCGTGCAGTGCAACGCCTCGGGCTGGGTAACCGCCGAAACGGGCGATGCGCTGCCGCTGGAGGTGCTGGTGACGCAGCTGAGCATCCGGCTGCAGGCCGCAGACCGTCAGATTGAACAATTAAAGCGGCCCGCGCTGATGACAGGCGCCGCCGCCCAGTACGACGAGAACAACCGGCGCGGCCCAGGCGCCACCAACTTCACAGGGGATTGATCCATGGCTATGTACAAAGACGTGATGGGTACCCTGGTGCGGGTGCTGGCAGCGGACAACATCGACAACAGCACGAAGCAGTCTTGGCAGAAGCTGATCGACGCCGATCTGCGTCAAGGTGGCACCGGCAGCACGTTGTCAGTGCGCGACAAGTTCGATTACGACTGCTGCCTATATGCACTGCTGCACCGTCAGCTTGACCCGGCTCAGTGGGACGTTCTGGTGGCCAAATACTCGACGCACAAGGGGAACAAGGTGAATGCCATTGGCCGCCTGGTAGCTCGGATGGTGTCTCCGGCGCCTCACCTGTTCATTTACAAGGCGCTGACCGCCTGGGCCATACCGAAGCTGAAGGGCATTCAGGTCGGCAAGCGTTCTACCGACATGATCGTGCTTCCCGCTGAGTTCTACGATATGAACACTTGGGATTTGGATGGATCCCCGGAGCGCACGCGCCGTAACTGGCGAGGCGGAATCCACAAGCGTTTGGAGCAGCTCGAAGAGCTGGCCGTGATTCACGCGACCGACATCTTTGACCGCGAGCAAATCTTTGTAGATGCCGCTTGACCCTATGGCCGACTGGCCGTAAATTAACCCCATCATGTCGATCTTGCGCGTATGAGAGACGACGATTAAAGCCCAGCCCATTGCTGGGCTTTTTGCTTTCTGCAATTCATTGAGCCTCGGCATTCGCCGGGGCTTTTTCGTTTTCGGCTCCACCACACCCGTTGCTATGGCCGGGAGTGCTGATGGGGCCGGATTTATCAATCTCCCCGAGAGGGAGGAAATCCGGATGCCACCCATGCCAGACAAGCCAGACACGTGGGCCCA
>NZ_JAOTNX010000029.1:0-8802 GCF_036346475.1 Pseudomonas sp. AM8 | reverse complement strand
TTCTGTGACGTTATGGTAGCTATGCCGTCGGAATCGACGAATTTAGCGCCGGGATAATAGCGAAGCCCCGGCGCTGAATTTAGCCATAACGTCCATTATGCGAGGCGCTTTTTTCATCGAGCAGGCTGAATTTCGCAATGCGAAAAATCACACCCAGTGTTCTTTTGAACCCTGGGTTTTTTCGTTTTATAAAATGTTTTTTGTGCTCAGCCGCAGCTGTGTGCCTGGCTAGATGAGGAACAACGTGACGAGTTAGTCAGGTGCACAGATGTGGCCGACAAGCGCAGCGCGTCAGTTGCTTACCAGGCTGCATTTTTTAGTGATTCGATGCTGTTTAGCGTGCCTTTCAGATCTACAAGGCTACCCTGAGACATTACTTCTAGCGGCGTTTTCCCTTTAAAAAAGGTGTTGTCGTTTTTCATGCTTGGGAAGGCATACAGGTTTTTGGGATTTTCAAACACTGTGCGTAGAGCTGCGTGGATGTTCAGCACCATGCTGATGCGCTGTAACTGATTTATGTCCAGGTCCGTAGCTGATTCGCCGTCCTGATTTTCGCTCTTATAGATGCTTTCAGACACCTTCAAGACGGCCTCAATCTGTTCTTCTGAGGCTTGCCATTTTTTCAGGATTTTCACTGCTGTTCGTAGCGCAGTAACGTTTTGATTTTCTTGCTGCATATCGATTCTCTGGCTTGTACTGGAGCGAAGCGGGTGGGGGTGCTGTTACACCCCCACTTTGGTATGGTTTTCCATACTTTCAAGCCTTAACACGTCCCGCTTTTGGCTACGCTCTTGTTGAACACCACCATGGCCACGCTTACGCGTTGCGACTCGGCCGCGTCAAGAATCGCCTCCCCGCATGCAGGGCAGAAAGAGCCATGCACACCAGCGATAACCGTAGTTTCGCCTTTGTAGGTATGCGGTAAGTCCCTGGTGTCTACCACCAGGTCGGCGCCGCCACAAATATGACATTTCATGTCATAACCTCTTGACCGAGACGACCAATACGTCCTCGATCACAGTGAGTTTCAGGTAGGCCCGGAAGGCAGGGGTTTGGGGGCGGTAAACGTATCTCATGGCTTCCTGCTCATACCCAAATAGCGCACCTTTACACCGACACTCTACCTTCGGGGCCCGCCAAGGTCTCGAAAGTAGTCCTCGAGTTCTAAGCTCGAAAGCATACCGCTAATTATGTTGCGTGCCATGGGCTTGACATAGTCGGGTAAGTCACTGAATCGCCTGAATAAAGCCTTCATTTCGTCTACTACTTCACGCTCGCTTTCTTCTAACAAGATTTCGTCAGTTGAGCATTTGAAGAACCTTGCCAAGTCGATCGCTTTATCACTGGGCGGGATGTTTTTTCCTTTCTCCCAGCTCGCCACCGTGTTCTCGGCTATTCCAAGCGCTTCAGCCAGCGTCTTTTGCGAGACCCCGATTTTTTCTCGTTTTTTCTTGATGTTTTCACCGATGCTCATTTCGTCTTCAACCGGTTGACACTGATGCATCTACTTTAACCCCTGTGTTTTCATACAGCACACACATGTGTTTGCTTGACCCAACAAGTATGCCTTGCGTCTTACCTGCGAGATAGCTTAGTCTAAGCCACGTTATGTGTTGGGTTGACAGGATTTCATATGTTCATTGATTGGTTAACGATTTCGCAGGAGCATCAGCATGATCTACCGATCGTGTGCGGCATCTTTACCTTGACGGTGGACGCAAATACCAATGAGATTCTCAGCACCCGTCAGCCACGTTTCAAACACGAAGCCAGTTTTTCGACTTCGGTCACTGTTCACGTTCAGGGCCGGAAAGTTCGCGTGGAAGGAAATCCTAGCCGAGTAGGGCGGCTAGATAACCTTTTTGGATTTGCTTCTATCGAGCAATGCGTGTCGGTTTACAACGCGTTGCTGCGTGAGTACGGGCTTCCTGGGTTCACCCGCTGTACTCGCCTTGATATTCGGCAGGGTGAATCCGGTGCGAAGTCTGGTGACCGTATTGCCGATGGTGCAAAGATTGAACGGATTGACCTAACCACCAATGTTTCGTTGGGGGAGGGCAATGTCCTTGCCTATCTGCGCGGTGTTTCTAGTCAGCGAATCGGTCATTCCATCGGTTTTCTGTACCCCAACGGGCGAACTGTTGCTTGGACGCCTAAAGGCAACGGTAAAGGCGGGCGTCTTCAGTACCGAAAGGCTTATGACAAAGCCTTTGAGATGGATCAGAACTGTTTACCTAAGATAAAACGCGTCTTTGGCGAAGATTCGGAAGAGTACAAATATGTTCAGCGGGTTAGAAACTACTGCTCACAAGAAGGCGTAGTCCGTATGGAACAAGAGCTTAAAAGCGAATACTTACAGCGTGAAGCCCTCTGCTATTGGGGTTTATTTGATGAAAGGCGTCTGGCCGAACTCCACTGTGAGTTTCTTAAAATAGATGAAAAGTTAAAGGTGACAGCCATGGATATTGTGAGCATTGCCGAACAGTTGGTTGCTGAGGGTGTTTGTCCTACTCTACGTTCTGCTCGTACTACGGCTAGCTATGCTCTTGAGTGGATGTCTGGAACATCTAATATTGACTTTTCAAAGTCTCAAGTTAAAAAACATGCCGCTTTTCTTAACCGCATCGGCATAAATATCCGTAACGCCTGCGATACCAGCCGCTTTGCACCTGTTTTTGTTCGTCAGTGTCGTGAAGTCACTAAAAGCACTTTAGCTGTTCCTGTTTGGTACCAGCGTCCAAACCATCTACAGCAGGTTGCAGCATGAGAACAGTTAGTTTTCAAGGCGATCAGCTTACTAGTGGCCAGCGTCGTAGATTTGAACTTCAGCAGCGCATGAAGCACGCGTTTATAAATCCCATTCTTGAGCAGCAAGTTCAAGAAACGCTTAAAGCTGTAGAGGCTAGAAAAGAGCAGGGCATTAAACCTGAGCGTATTTGGCTTTTAGAGCGTCAAGAAACAGGAACAACCTGTGTTGCCGAATGGATGGGTTTCTAATGGACAAAAAGCAGTTTCAAGTTCTGCGTTGGAATGTCGAATCTGATATTCGTAATCATGTTACTGATGAAACACTCATTAAAAGCATCGCTAACGATGTTATGCGAACTATTCTGACTGACTTTGCAGCTCAAGCTGTCAACCGGCAACGCAATAACCGACAGTTTTTAACTTTCAGGCGTAATCCTGAAATAACAGCGCCCAGTTGGGCCTATCGCAAGCCGGGCATAAGCTCCCGACTTCCAACACTGTAATGAGGGCAATACTATGTCGAATGTAATTCTTGTTGAGGTTACCGGAATTAACCGTACTGGCACAGCTTCTAAGTCCGGAAAACCTTACTGCATGTATGAGGCGTATGTTCATCTTCCGAATGTTCCTTACCCTCAGAAAGCTTCCTTTTATGCCGAGCTGCCTAACCAAGTTCCGCAGCCTGGCACTTATGAGTGTGACGTTATCGCAGATGTTCGTGATGGCCGTTTAACTTTTGATGTTGATCCTCGTCAAGCGCGTCGGGTTAACTCTAGTTCAACCCAAGCGTCTGCACCTAAAGCTGGATAAATAGACATGGCAGTTTGTACGCTTTTAGATGCAAACGGCTTTGTAATATCCACAAAAGAAACTATCTGCTCTGCATTTGTCATGCTCACACCTTCTGAGTTTGCTTCCGTTCAAGCAGCTGCTGCGCCGTTCGACTACACACAGGCATTTGCCTTTTGGTCGTTTGCGTTCGGTACAACATTGCTTTTTTGGTTGGTGTCTCGCGGTGTGGGCACCATCTTGAACCTCATACGTCACCGGTGAGGAAAGCCGTACCGGCCGGATGCCGGTTATTAAGAAAGGGTAACAACCATGAAACTGAAACAACTGCTCTCCGCTACCGTTGTAACTGCCGGTGTCGTTGCTGCCACTGCTTCGCAAACTGCTTCTGCTGCTATCGATTTGACCACCATTACTGGTGCTTTTACTGCTGCTGACGTTGTCGCTGGCATTCTGGCTATCGGTGCTGTTCTGGCGACAATCTATGCAACTTCAAAAGCAGCTTCGATGGTTCTGGGCATGATTCGCGGTCGCTGATTGCAAGTATCTAGGGGCATTGCTTTGGCGTGCCCCTTTTTTTCGTCTTTAGTAAGCAGGAAACTTTTATCTTCGGAGTTGATGTTCATGACCACCAATGACGCGTGGTATTTACTCATGTTCGTCTTTGGCCTTATGTGTGCCTGGGCGGTAATCACTGGCTTTGCGGATAATGACATATGAAAAAAATCGTTTATTTCTTCTTCGCTAAGAAAGCTTTTCTGTTTGCTCTGCTTTTTATGCCTGTCTTTGTTTCCGCAGCTCCTGCTTTTTCAGCGAAAGTTGGTCAGGCTGTAGGTGGTGTAATGGAGCGGAAAGCTATTCAGCGGGGTTTTGCTGCTAATGATCCCCGCTTTTCTGCGGCTCTTAATGCGACTGCTGCTGTTTTGACTGCTACAGCTACTGGTGTAGTTGCGGTTTCTGGTGCGCCTATTTGGGTTACGATTGGTTTGGGAGCATTGGCGGCAGGCGCAATTAGCCTTGCTATTGATGCCACGGTGAATTGGATCTTTAATTCTGATGGGACTGTTACTTATACGGTTGTTTCTGCTGATGATGGTGGCCAATTAACTAATGGCGGTCTCTACTGGTCTAGTTATAGTTCGTCTGGTTCTGGGGCTGGCCGTTACATCGCAGGTTCCCCTTTACTTGCTGCGAATCTTTTTATTAAAGGTTCCGGCTTTAACTTTTCTTTTACTCAATGTGATGTTGCTGGTAACTTTGCTCATTGTTACGGGGCTTCAGGTAGTCCTTCTTCTTATAAGGATGTCTATAAGTACTCTAATTTTGTTGGCTCTTGTCCAGCGGGGCAGGGGTCAGTTAATAATGTTTGCGTTTCACTTGCTGGTACCTCTCCTTCTGGGCAGTTTACTAAGAAGCCTGATTTAGCTGCTGATGATTTAACTCCTGCTCAGAAGGCTGCTCCTCTAAATCCAAAGGTTTTAGCTGACATAGCTAATCAGGCATGGTTGCACGCTTCAAATACACCTAATTATCAAGGCTTGCCTTATAGCTACTCGGATCCGGTTACAGTTGCAGATGTTGAAGCTTGGCGTGCTTCTAATCCTTCTTCATATCCTTCTGTTGGGGACGCTTTAGCTTCTGCTGTTAATCCTTCTACCGGTTCTGTTCCTGTTACTACTCCTTCTCTGGGTGTTAATCCAACCCCCGGCATTCCTACTGCTCCTGAAGGTACACCTAAGTTAGATCTCGGGATTGATCCAGGTATTGGTTCACCAACCCTTGAATCAACTCCTACAGGTGCGCAGATACTAGCGCCCATTACTGGGTTGATGCCTGATCTTAAGAATTTTCAGGTTCCTTCTCACCAGGGTGAATGTCCGAAACCAGTATTTGACATATCTGTTTTGCATACTCGTGTCACTATGGATGCTCATTGCACTCTGTTTGAAGGTGTTCGTGGTCCGCTTTATAACGGTAGTTTAGTTGCTTGGCTCATTGCTGCTTTGTTTATCGTTCTCTCGGCTTGAGGTGATTTATGTTCGGTATTTTGCTTTCTGCTGGTAACGCGTTGCTGGGTTGGTTGGTTCGTGGTGTTCTTGTTAAATTTGTTGTTATGACCGCTTTATACTGGATCGTCGCTGAGCTGGTTGGCGTCATGGCGTCATGGCTTCCAAATGGAGCTGGTCTTACTTCTGCGTTTGGCGGCATTAGTGCTGCCACCTGGTACTTTCTTGATCTCTTTGCGTTCTCGAACGGCGTGCCTTTGTTCATCGCGGCACTAGTTACGCGTTTTCTCATACGCCGTATTCCGGTAATTGGCTGATGCCTATTAATGCCTATACCGGGCTGATGGGTTCGGGCAAAAGCTTTGAGTGTGTCGTCTCCGTTATCGTCCCAGCGGTCGCTAAAGGGCGCCGGGTTGTGACAAACGTCGACGGTATCGATTCCGATGCAATCCGGGCATACATCAACGAGAAACAGGGCATTGCTCTGGAGAAACTCGGCGAGGTGGTGCACTGCCAAAACGAAGACGTGTTTAAGGCTGATTTTTTGCCGCACGGCCAGCCGGTGGACACGTTCTGCCAACCTGGTGATTTGATCTGCATCGACGAAGCTTGGCGATTTTGGGGTTCTGATTCGAAGATCGGCACCGAACACCGGATTTTCTTTCGCGAGCATCGGCATTATGCCCACGCTGAAACCGGCGTGACCTGTGACCTGGTGCTGATGGTTCAGGACATTTCTGACCTTCACCGCATCTTGAAAACTGTGGTCGAGCTGTCATTTCGTACCACCAAAATCAAGTCGTTGGGTTTGAACAAAATCTACCGCGTTGAGATGTGGGAAGGCTGGAAACAGACCGCCAAAGCCCGTGTTGATGTGATGAATAAAAAGTATGACCCGGAAATTTTTCCGCTCTATTCGTCGTACTCAGGCGGTCACGGTAAAGAAGTTCAAGTGGATGACCGGCAGAACATTCTGAAAAATCCGAAGGTCTGGTTTTTCCTGTTCATGATCGTTTTCGGCGGTGTTGGATCGGTCTGGGGTGTCCTGCACTTCTTCAACCGTGGCACCGCTCCTGCTGTCGTTGTTCAGCAACCCGCTAGCACTGCGCAACTAACGACCAATATTGCGGTTCCTGCGACTTCTCATGTGCTTTCCACTGAATGGCGTATTGCTGGGGAAATTGTTGTTGATGGTCAGCGACAAGTTGTCCTGGTGAACACTGACGGCGTGATTCGTTACGAGCATCCGAGCAACTTCCAGAATTCAGGCCGCGTCATGACTGGTCAACTCGATGGTCAGCGCGTAAGCACCTTCAGTGGTGGCAAGCCTCCGGTCGCGTCTTCCGTTCCTCTCCCTGGTAAAAATCCATGATCCGGTTCTTGTTATTGTGCCTGTTGTCATTTTCCGCGATTGCCGCCGATAAGCAGGCGCCGTATCAGTTCGATCTGACTGGCTTGCCGATTGGCCAAGTGGCTCAAATTTTCTATGCCGATGCCTTCCGTAAGCCCTACATCCTGTCGCCGGAAGTGCTCGAGGACGGTCGGCCTGTGTCGTTGCGTGTTCAGGGCTCCGCCGTCCAGGTGCGCGCCGATTTCGTCCGTCTTCTTGATGCCTTTGGTTACGCTGTTACGCAGCGCAACGGCGTCGATCACGTCATGCCGAAAAAAGAGCCGGCACCGCCTCCTGGTGAATACTTTTTGTACCGACCGCTTTACCGCGATGTGGCCTATTTGTCGGAAACTCTCGCGCCATTGTTCCAGGGAAAATTTGGTGTTGATCGCGGGATTTCTGTTCCTGGTCAAACGCCGATGACCGGATCTGCTCCTCGTGGATCAGCTGCCAGCCTGTTAAATCGTGATGCTGATCAGCTGGTTTTTGTGGGTACAAAGGCCGAAATTGCCAACTTGCGTTCGTTGTTGCCCCAGATTGATATCGAGATGGGCGAAGTGATGTTGCGTAGTGCGGTTTATGAGGTTCAAACCGGCGACCGTGACGGTTCCGCTTTTTCCCTCGCTGCCTCGTTGCTGAAGGGCAAAGTGTCCCTCAACTTGGCCGGTAATCCGCTCGATAACTCCGTCAGCTTTAGTACGGGCGATTTCAATGCTGTTCTGTCGGCTCTGTCGTCCGATTCGCGTTTTAAGGTAGTCAGTCAGCCGAGTTTGCGTGTGCGATCAGGTAAAGAAGCGACGATTAACGTCGGTGCAGAAGTGCCGGTGCTGGGTGCCTTGTCGTATCCGCAAGGTGCCGGCCAAGCTGTCCAGTCGGTCGAATATCGTAACTCTGGCGTGATTTTCACCATCACCCCTGAGGTGCGGCAGGCTGTTGTGGATCTGACCATTGATCAGCAGCTTTCCAACTTTGTGCAGACTACTACCGGCGTGAATGGAAGCCCGACTTTGACCAAGCGTCAATTGACCACAAATGTTCAGATGCGTAACGCCGAGGTTGTCATTTTGGGTGGATTGACCGAGGAAAAGACGTCAGAAACCCAAACTGGTTTATCTTTTCTACCGTCTATTTTCCGTTCCAAGGTTACTGAGTCGAGCAAGTCTGAAATTTTGCTTGTCATTCAGATGATAAGGATTTGATTTTTCGCATTGCGAAATTTCAATTAATGAGGGGAGGGTGGTGGTTTTTTTGGGCCCGTAAGGAGTGGCCACGCCCGCAGCGCGTCAGCGCGAGGACGGGGCTGCAACGTCGGGTCGTTTTCATCATTCACCCTTCCTTCGAGTTGAAATATTCAACCAGTGTGCCAATCCGATCAGGGATTGTTTCAGTTTTTGATAAGACAAGGCTCTTGTGAGTGCCTGCATAGGCCTCAACGATGTACAAGGTGTCGCCTTCGACCAAGCCCATCTCTTTCAACAAATCCGCTGGTAGCGGCACGATCAGGTCGCCAGTTCCATCAGCAGCGTCTTGGCAGGTGACGATCCAGCGTTTATCTTCAGGGTTAGGTGTTGGGTTCATGTTTTCTCCCTGGTGATTAAATGACAGAACCAATTCATGATTATGACCCAGCTGATTCGCTGGTTGATCCAGATACCGTAGCTGTCTTTTTGGCTGATGCTTACGAAACCGCTGACGCGGCTTTCATTGCCGAAGCGATGGCCGTTGTTGCACGCGCCAAAATTCGTATCGACGCAGATGACGAAGGACAGAAGCCATCGTTCTGAAGCCGTTGCTACTAGCAACACCTGATCACCTGGTGAAAAGCAGCCTCCAGAGCCCCCCAGCCCCGTATAGGACGGTTCGCATAAT
>NZ_JAOTNX010000028.1:0-38296 GCF_036346475.1 Pseudomonas sp. AM8 | reverse complement strand
GATCCACCGTCATCGGGAGCAAGCCCCCTCCCACATTCAGACCGAGGCGTGTCAGCCCAGACCTATTTCCACCACTCCAGCATTCAACCGCACCGGCCATACCCGCAAACGCTGGTGCGGTGCCTCCAGGCATTGGCCGTCGTGCAAACGGTAATGCTGCTTGTAGATCGGCGCGGCCACCACCAGGTCGCCCTTGATGCTGCCGACCAGCCCGCGTCCGATCACATTCGCGCCGGATTCCGGGTCGTGGTTGTCGATGGCGTACAGCGTCTGGTCCTGGGCGCCGGGCAGGTAGAACAGCGCGACTTGGGCGCCGTCCAGCCACACCACGACGCCGGAATTACTCACCAGGTCGGTCTCTTTGCACACGCTTTTCCAGGTGGCAAGGTTGCGCTGCGTGTTGGACTGGCTCATCAGGCAAGCTCCTCGGTGACGGCAATCAGGTTGAGTTCGGCGGCCATGATCGGCCGACGCTGGCCGCGTTCCTGGACAAAGTGGATGTCCGGGTCGGGGCGTTTGTCGTTGACGAAGGTGCGGAAGCGCTTGAGTTTTTCCGGGTCCTTGAGGGCGTTGGCCCACTCGCATTCATAGCGGTCGACCACCCGTTGCATCTGCGCTTCGAGCTCGGCGCCCAGGCCCAGGCTGTCGTGCAGGATCACGTCCTTGAGGAAATCCAGGCCGCCTTCCAGGCTTTCGCGCCAGACCGAGGTGCGTTGCAATTTGTCGGCGGTGCGGATGTAGAACATCAGGAAGCGGTCGATGTACTGGATCAGCGTGGCGTCATCCAGGTCGGTGGCGAACAGTTCGGCGTGGCGTGGGCGCATGCCGCCGTTGCCGGCGATGTAGAGGTTCCAGCCCTTCTCGGTGGCGATCACGCCCACGTCCTTGCTCTGCGCCTCGGCGCATTCGCGTGTGCAGCCGGACACCGCGAACTTGAGTTTGTGCGGCGAGCGCAGGCCCTTGTAGCGGTCCTCGATCAACAGCGCCATTTTCACGCTGTCCTGCACACCGTAGCGGCACCAGGTGCTGCCCACGCAGGACTTCACCGTGCGCGTGGATTTGCCATAGGCGTGGCCGGTTTCAAACCCGGCCGCGATCAGCTCGGCCCAGATGTCCGGCAACTCGTGCAGTTGCGCGCCAAACAGGTCGATGCGCTGGCCGCCGGTGATCTTGGTGTAGAGGTCGTATTTCTTCGCCACTTCGCCAATCACGATCAACTTGTCGGCGGTGATCTCGCCGCCCGGAATACGCGGCACCACCGAGTAGGTGCCGTTCTTTTGCATGTTGGCCATGAAGGTATCGTTGGTGTCCTGCAACGGCACCAGGGACGCGTCCATGATCGGCTGGTTCCAGCACGAGGCCAGGATCGACCCCACCGCCGGTTTGCACACATCGCAACCGGTGTGGCCACGGCCGTGTTTGGCCAGCAGTTCTTCAAACGTGAGCACCCCTTCCACACGCACCAGGGCATACAACTCCTGGCGGGTGTAGGCGAAGTGTTCGCACAGGCTCTTGTCGACGCTGACGCCACGGGCAATCAGCTCGTGCTCGAACACCTGCTTGAGCAAGCCGGCGCACCCACCGCAACCGGTGCAGGCCTTGGTCTGCGACTTGAGCAGGCCGAGGTCGCTGCACCCGCCGTCGATGGCCGAGCAGATCGCGCCCTTGTTGACGTTGTGGCACGAGCACACCGTGGCCGAGTCCGGCAAGGCGCCTGGGCCGAGGGTCGGTGCGCCGCTGGACGATGGCAGGATCAGGCTGGCCGGTTCGGCCGGCAGCGCGATGCTGTTCTGCATGTATTGCAGCAAGGTGTCGTAGTAGCTGTTGTCGCCGACCAGCACCGCGCCAATCACGTGTTTGCCGCTCGCATCCACCACCAGGCGCCGATAGCTGGCGCTCGCCTCGTCGATGAACTGGTAGCTGCGCGCACCCGGCGTATGGGCGTGGGCGTCGCCGATGGAGCCCACGTCCACGCCCAGCAGCTTGAGCTTGGTGGACATGTCGGCGCCGACAAACGGCTCGGCGCTGTGCTCGCACAACAGCGCGGCGACGCCACGGGCCATTTGGTAACCCGGCGCAACCAGGCCGAACAGGCTGCCGTTCCAGGAAGCGCATTCGCCAATCGCATAGATGTTGGGGTCGCAGCTCAAGCACTCGTCGTTGATCACCACGCCGCCGCGCGGGCCAATCTCCAGGCCGGCCTGGCGAGCCAGGGCATCCTGGGCGCGGATCCCGGCGGAGAACACAATCAGGTCAGTCTCAAGGAACTCGTCATTGGCAAAGTTCATGCGATAGCGGTACTGCTCGCCGGCGCTGATCGACTGGGTGGCGCGGGACAGATGCACACCGACGCCCAGCCGCTCGATCTGGGCCTTGAGGGCCAGGCCGCCAAAATCATCCAGCTGTACCGGCATCAAGCGCGGCGCGAATTCCACCACATGGGCTTCCAGGCCCAGGCTTTTCAGGGCGTTGGCGGCTTCCAGGCCGAGCAGGCCACCGCCCACCACCACACCACGGCGCGCATTGGCGGCAGCGGCACGGATGGCGTCGAGGTCTTCGAGGGTGCGATACACCAGGCGCGAGTCGCCTTCGGCGCCCTCGATCGGCGGCACGAACGGATAGGAACCGGTGGCCAGCACCAGCTTGTCGTAGCCCACGCAGCCCTGGGCGGTGATCACTTCACAGCGTTCGCGATCGATCTCCAGCACCGGTACACCCAGGTGCAGGGTGACACCCGGCGTCTGGTACAACGCGGCGTCGGACAACGCCAGGGACTCGGCATCGCGGCCGGTGAAATACTCGGAAAGATGCACGCGGTCATAGGCACGCATCGGCTCTTCGCTGAACACGTGCAACCGGTAGTGATCCAGCGCGCCGCGTTCGATCAATTGCTCCACGCAATGGTGGCCGACCATGCCATTGCCGACGACGATCAGGGTTTTCATCTGTTTGTTCATAGCAAGCACCCGACAACGTTCATCACGGTTTAAAAAGCAAAAAAAACGCCTGAAACCTTGCGGTTCCAGGCGCCTTTGCCTGTTCTTATGCGGGATCGGATCGGCGACTGCGCCGGATCTACCGCTTTATGCCCCTGTTGTCGATCGTCGTTGACCGAGGTGGGTTGAGGGGGAGCTTGCAGGGTCTGTGCCAATTGGTCGCGAGCCTTACTGCGACGCCTTCTAGCGGCACTCATCGAGTCTGAATGCTCACTTCAGCGCCTCCAACTGGTGCATCCCGCGACAAAAAAGTGCATTCCCGGATAAAAATCAAAGGGTCACAGAAGAGCGGGCTTATTGTGGTGAGCGGGCTTGCCCCGCGCTGGGCTGCGCAGCAGCCCTAAACCCAGGCACCTCAGTCCTTACAGGAAGTAAGCAGCGGCAGTGATGGGGCGGCTTCGCCACCCAGCGCGGGGCAAGCCCGCTCACCACAGTAATCCCGCTCACCACAACAAGCTGGCTTGCCACAATTTGCCCGTGCTTAAGAAATTGGCGCGTGACTTGCTAGGAACACACACAGAGCAGTCAACGCTGATTGCCCATTCACGACAAAGGCGCCGTGCAATCCCCGTTTCCAACGGAGGGTTGCAGGGCGCTTTTTTGTTGGCGGGCAGAAAAAGTTTCGAGGGTGACGGATGGCAAACCAAAGCGTACGCAGTGTGTGTCCCTATTGTGGTGTGGGCTGCGGCATCATCATGCAGGTCGAGCACAATAAGGTGGTCAAGGTCATCGGTGACAAGGCCCACCCCACCAACTTCGGCCGCCTGTGCACCAAAGGCACCACCTGCGGGCAGGCCATCGCCGAGTCCGGGCGGATGGAAAACGCCTACCTGCGCGAGAAGCGTGACCACGACCCGGTGCGCATCGCCATGGACACCGCCATCAGCGAAACCGCCGGGCGTCTGCGCGGCATCCTCGACAGCCACGGGCCGGATGCCCTGTCCTTTTACGTCTCCGGGCAAATGTCCCTGGAAGCCCAGTACCTGATCAATAAACTGGCCAAGGGCTTTGTGCGCACCAACAACGTCGAGTCCAACTCGCGGCTGTGCATGGCCAGCGCCGGCAGCGGCTACAAGCTTTCCCTCGGTTCCGATGGGCCGCCGGGCTCCTATGAAGACTTCGACCGCGCCGACCTGTTCTTCGTGATCGGCGCCAATATGGCCGACTGTCACCCGATCCTGTTCCTGCGCATGATGGACCGGGTCAAGGCCGGGGCGAAGCTGATCGTGGTCGATCCACGGCGCAGCGCCACCGCCGACAAAGCCGACCTGTACCTGCCGATCAAACCGGGCACCGACCTCGCCCTGC
Organism: Pseudomonas sp. AM8; assembly: GCF_036346475.1. Classification (NCBI taxonomy): domain Bacteria; kingdom Pseudomonadati; phylum Pseudomonadota; class Gammaproteobacteria; order Pseudomonadales; family Pseudomonadaceae; genus Pseudomonas; species Pseudomonas sp. AM8. The sequence goes on along the minus strand of NZ_JAOTNX010000028.1, from coordinate 33,992 downwards.
TCAATGGCCTGTTGCACCTGCTGGTCAAGAACGGCCACACCGACCCGGCCTTTATTGCCGCGTTCACCGAGGGCTGGGAGGCCATGCCCGGCTTTCTCGAGGACTACCCGCCGCACACGGTCGCCGAGATCACCGGCCTGGCCGAAGCAGACATCCGCCAGGCTGCCGACTGGATAGGCGCGGCTGCCGAGTGGATGAGCTGCTGGACCATGGGCCTCAACCAAAGCACCCACGGCACCTGGAACACCAACGCCCTGTGCAACCTGCACCTGGCCACCGGCGCCATCTGCCGCCCCGGCAGCGGGCCGTTTTCCCTCACTGGCCAACCCAATGCCATGGGCGGCCGTGAGATGGGCTACATGGGCCCTGGCCTGCCGGGGCAACGCTCGGTACTGGTGGAGGCCGACCGCGCATTTATCGAAGACCTCTGGCAGATCCCCGCAGGCAGCCTGCCGCGCCAGGTCGGCGGCGGCACCGTGGCGATGTTCGAGCAGATGAGCGCGGGGCAGATCAAGGCCTGCTGGATCATCTGCACCAACCCGGTGGCCAGCGCGCCCAATCGCCGCAAGGTCATCGAAGGCCTGCAAGCCGCCGAACTGGTGATCACCCAGGACGCCTTCCTCGACACCGAGACCAACCGCTACGCCGATATCCTGCTGCCCGGTGCGCTGTGGGCCGAGGCCGAAGGGGTGATGATCAACTCCGAGCGCAACCTGACCCTGATGCAAAAAGCCGTCGAACCACCGGGCCAGACCTTGCCCGACTGGCAGATCATCGCCAGGGTCGCGAGTGAAATGGGCTTTGCCGAAGCCTTCACCTATGCCAGCGCCGCCGAGGTCTTCGACGAGATCAAGCGCGCCTGGAACCCCAAGACCGGCTATGACATTCGCGGCGCCAGCCATCAACGGCTGCGCGCGCAACCGCTGCAATGGCCCTGCGCTTCAGACGCGGGCGCCGACCGCAACCCGATCCGCTACCTGAATACAGGCACGCTCAGATTCGCCACCGACAACGGCAAGGGCCAATTCCTGGCGCGCCCACATATGCCACCGGCGGAGATGCCGGATGAGGCCTTCCCTTTCGTGCTCAACACCGGGCGTTTGCAGCACCAGTGGCATACCCTGACCAAGACCGGCAAGGTCGCCACCCTGAACAAACTCAACCCCGGCCCCTTCGTCGAACTGCACCCCGAAGACGCCGCCAGCCTGGGCATCCAGGACAAGGACCGCGTGGAAGTGCGCTCCCAGCGCGGGCGTGCCGTACTGCCTGCGGTGGTCACCGACCGCGTGCGGCCGGGCAACTGTTTTGTGCCTTTCCACTGGAACGATGTATTTGGCGAAAACCTGGCGATCAACGCGGTGACCAACGACGCGGTCGATCCGATTTCCCTGCAACCCGAGTTCAAGTTCTGTGCCGTCGCCCTGGCCCGTGTCGAGTTGATCGATCACCAGTTTCTCGATGGGCCGGTCTCGCAAGACCTGCCCCCCTTAGCAGAGGACCTCACCATGTCGCGCCTCGACGCCTTCGCCGATATTGCCGGCATCCGCAACCTGCCGGCGCCGACACTGAGCGACAGCGAACGCACTTACCTCGCAGGTTTCCTCAGCGGTCTGCGCTCCGAGGCCGGGCGCCTGGCAGCGGGTGTGCCGGTGATGCCAACCCATGCGCCGCTGACCAAGGATTCCCGACTGTGGCTGGACGGTTTGCTCGGCGGATTGTTCAGCCGCGCAGACGTCAGCGCCATCGCCGCAACGCCCTCCCCGGCCGTCACCCTGTTATGGGCCTCCCAGACCGGCAACGCCGAAGCCCTCGCCGAGCGATTCGCCAAGCGCCTGCGCGACGCCGGTATCAGCGTCGAGCTCAGCGCGATGGCGGATTTCCCGGCCAGCAAACTGGCGAGCACACAAAACCTGGCGCTGATCAGCAGCACCTTCGGCGACGGCGACCCGCCGGACAACGGCGAAGGCTTCTGGCACAGCCTCAGCACCGCCGAGATGCGCCTGGAGTCGCTGCGTTTTGCGGTACTGGCCCTGGGCGATCCGAATTACGACCAGTTTTGCAAGCACGGCCAGCGACTCGACCAGCGCTTGCTGGAGTTGGGCGCCACCCGCCTGCTTGAACGTGTCGACTGCGACACCGAATTCGAAGAGCGCGCCGATGCGTGGCTGGCCCGATTCCAACAGACCCTCCACCCGGCAAAGCCCGTAGCCCCGGTAACACCCGCCACACCGGCCGGCAAAACCAAGCTGCATGGCTCACGGCTGCTGCTCAACCGGCACCTGAACCCACAGAGCACCCACAAGGAAACCCGCCAGTTCGCCCTGGACCTGACCGACTCCGGGCTGAGCTATGAAGCCGGTGATGCCCTGGGAGTGATGCCGCGCAACTGCCCGGAACTGGTCAACGAACTGCTCGACCTGACGCGCCTGGATGCCAGTGCCTGCGTGAACATCGACACCTTCGGCGATGTACCGCTGCACCAGGCATTGACCCAGCGTTTCGAAATCGCCCGCCCCAGCAGCGACACCCTGGCCTTTATTGCCGAGCGCAGTGCCAACCCAGGCCTTAAGCGCCTGCTGAGCCCCGAGCACAAGACCGAACTGCAAGCTTGGCTGTGGGGCCGGCAATTGGTGGATGTGCTGCACGAGTACCCCATCGATTGCTCGGCGGACGAACTGCTCGGTACCCTCAAGCGCCTGCAACCACGTTTGTATTCAATCGCCTCCAGCGCCAAGGCCTACCCGCAGGAAGTGCACCTCACCGTGGCCGCCGTGCGCTATGGCAAGCGCAAGGGCGTGTCCTCGACCTTCCTCGCCGACCGCGCCGCAGACAGCGAGGTGCCGTTGTTCGTGCAGCCGTCCAAGCACTTCCGCACACCGGCCGACGGCGACGTGCCGATGATCATGATCGGCCCCGGCACCGGTGTGGCGCCGTTCCGCGCGTTTTTGCAGGAACGTCGGGCCCAGGGACACCAAGGCCGCAACTGGCTGTTCTTCGGCGAGCAGCACGCGGCCAGCGACTTCTATTACCAGGATGAACTGCAAGGCATGCAGCGCGACGGCCTGCTCACCCACCTGAGCCTGGCGTTCTCCCGCGACCAGGCGCAAAAGATCTACGTACAGGACCGCATCCACGAACAGGGGGCCGAGCTGTGGCGCTGGTTGCAGGACGGCGCCAGGCTGTATATCTGCGGGGATGCCAGCCATATGGCCAAGGATGTCGACCAGGCGTTGCGCCAGGTCGCGCAAACCCACGGCGGGCTTGGCGTTGAGGGCGCGGTGGAGTACTGGCGCCAGTTGAGCGAACAGAAGCGTTACCTGCGTGATGTCTACTGATTGGATACAGAACAATAAGCACTTTGTATTGTGTACAAAAAACCCTAAAGATTTACCGGCACCGGGCCGAAACAGCGGTGATAGCAAATCGCCGCGCTCTTTTTCCGGAACGAGACGGTTTGACCGCCCCCTACGCTGATGGTCGTCTCGATGAAAATAAAAAATAAGCTGGTGCTGGCTTTTGTCTCGGTCGCGTTTATCCCGGTAAGCCTGGTGGCGGTCATCTCCGTGATGAACACACGGACCCAGGCCGTTGACCAATTTATCGACGGCAGCACCCGGGAAATCCGCCAGATCGATGGCAATATCCGCCAGTTCTTCGACGGTACGCAGCAGAACGTCGATCAAATGGCCATGGATCCTGTGTACACCTCCGTGGAAACGCTGAAGAACTACCAGCCCGCCGACGCCGCCAGCCAACCGATGCCAGCAGCGGCACAAGCGGTCATCGAGCGCTTTGCGCGCTTTGGCGCCACGCACCCGGCAGCCGCCATCCTCTCCATCGGCCTGGAAGACGGTACCTACGCCAAATGGCCGGATGACCCGCAGCTGGCCAAGTACGACCCACGCACGCGCCCCTGGTACAAGGCCGCGATGGCCAGCCCCGGCAAGACCGTGCGCACGCCGGCTTACTACTACGACAAAGACGATGTGGCGCTGGTGGGCACTGCCCGGGCGTTGCTGGATAACGCCGGCAAAGCCAAGGGCGTGTTCGTGGTCAGCGTGTCGCTGAAGAACCTCACCGAACTGGTCAAGAGCATCAAGCTCGGCGAAAGCGGCTACGTGATGCTGATCGAAGACGGCGTGGTGCTGGTCGACCCGCGCGACGCCGCCCACAGTTTCAAGCCGCTCAAGGACCTGGGCGCCGCCTATGCGCACCTGGCCGAGACGTCCCAGGGTTCTACCGAGGTGGAAATCAACGGCGTGCGCTACATGGCCAACGTGTGGACCTCTCCCGGCCTGGGCTGGCGCTATATCGGCCTGATCGAGCACCGCGAAGTCATGGCTGAAGCCACGCGCATGACCTACCTCACAGCGGTCATCGTCGGCGTGCTGGTGCTGATCTTCGGCGTGCTTGCGGCGGCGTTTTCCAAGGTGATCGTCAAGCCCATCGGCCAGGTCAGCAGCGGCTTGCAGTCGATTGCCGAGGGCGAAGGCGACCTGCGTCACGCACTGCAGGTGCAGGGCAAGGATGAAACCGCCGAACTGGCCGGCTGGTTCAACAAGTTCCTTGCCGCGATTCGCCAATTGATCCAGCACATCGGCGCGGCCTCGGCCAATTTGCACAACGCGTCCAAGGTCAACAGTGAAGTGGCGCACAACATGAATGAAGCCGCCGGCCGTCAACGCGAGGCGGTGGAACTGGTGTCCACCGCGTTCAACGAAATGGTCGCCACTGCCAACGAAGTCGCGCGCTCATGCAGCAGTGCGGCAGAGTCGGCGGAGAACGGCCATCGCCGCGTGGCCGAGGGCAAGCAGCAGATCGAAGTCACCACCGATAACGTCAACCGCCTGGGCCGCCGCTTGACCGAGTCGTCCGACGCCATGGTCGAACTGGAAGCCGGCAGCCGCAGCATCAACCAGATCATCGGCACCATCCGTGCGATTGCCGAACAGACCAACTTGCTGGCCCTCAACGCCGCCATCGAGGCCGCCCGTGCCGGTGACCAGGGCCGTGGTTTTGCCGTGGTCGCCGACGAGGTGCGCGCGTTGGCCAAGCGCACCTCCGACTCCACCGGCGAGATCGAGCACCTGCTCGGCACCCTGGAAAACAAGACCCAGGAAGTCACGCAAAAAATGGGCAGTTGCCTGGACCTGTCACGGGCCAGTGTGTCGTCCATCGAAAGCGCGCGGGACAGCTTTGAAGGCATCCAGCTGTCGGTCAACGAGATCCGCGACCAGAACCTGCAAATCTCCGCCGCCGCCGAGGAGCAACACAGTGTGGCCGAAGAGATCAACCGGCATATCCAGCAGATCTACGACGAGGCGCGCCTGGTGGAAAGCCTGGCCAACTCGGCGCAGGACGACTCGGGGCGCCTGTCAAATCTGTCGGATGAGTTGAATGGCCTGGTGGGGCGCTTCAAGTCCTGATGATTGTCGCCACCTGATCATCCGCCTCCTCCCGTAGCAGTTGCCGAGCGCAAGCGAGGCTGCGTCACGCGCACTGCCGATTCAAGCCCGAGCCGCGACCGACGCAGCCTCGCCAAGGCTCGACAGCTGCTACGAATGCCAACCCCATCAAGGCCCCCCCCGTAGCAGCTGCCGAGCGCAAGCGAGGCTGCGTCGGACGCACTGCCGATTCAAGCCCGAGCCGCGACCGACGCAGCCTCGCCAAGGCTCGACAGCTGCTACGAATGCCAACCCCTCAAGGCCTCCCCCCCCGTAGCAGCTGCCGAGCGCAAGCGAGGCTGCGTCGGACGCACTGCCGATTCAAGCCCGAGCCGCGACCGACGCAGCCTCGCCAAGGCTCGACAGCTGCTACGAATACCACCCCCTCAAGGCCTCACCCCCGTAGCAGCTGCCGAGCGCAAGCGAGGCTGCGTCGGACGCACTGCCGATTCAAGCCCGAGCCGCGACCGACGCAGCCTCGCCAAGGCTCGACAGCTGCTACGAATGCCAACCCCTCAAGGCCTCCCCCCCCGTAGCAGCTGCCGAGCGCAAGCGAGGCTGCGTCAGGCGCGCTGCCGATTCAAGCTCGAGCCGCGACCGACGCAGCCTCGCCGGGGCTCGACAGCTGCTACGAATGCCACCCCTCAAGGCCTCCCCCCCGTAGCAGCTGCCGAGCGCAAGCGAGGCTGCGTCAGGCGCGCTGCCGATTCAAGCTCGAGCCGCGACCGACGCAGCCTCGCCGGGGCTCGACAGCTGCTACGGGGTTTTACGCGGTGCTGGATAAGACGGTATCTACGATGGGTGAATCCATCCAATCCAGAAAAGCCCGAAGCCGCGCGGTGAAGTTTTCCATCGTGGCGCCAGGGTTCCTGGCTTCAAAGAGAAAGAACGCAAGGTGAGTGACCCGTTGCGGATACCCCCGGACGAACATCGCCACATGCTCTTCGAGGGTGCGCGGCCATGTCGACGCATCTTCCGAAAGCAATACATGGGTGGACCTGATCAGCTTGCGTGAAGCCTCGCGCTGCAAGCGAAGTCGCTGCCTCTCGGTGTCGGCGCAGGCGATGCGCGTAAGGTAAGTGCTCAATACGGCGTGAAAATCACCATTTACCGCCAGCGCGATGTCACGGGATGGCCGAAACCGTTCGAAATGCACTGACAGATCATTGCCCCACAGGCAGCGGCACTGGTGTTTGAGCCAGAAGCCCCACCCGTTGCGGTTTTCCGTCGCCAGTACTTGCGCGTGGTGGCCGATATCGAAATCCACCTTGGTGACAAAGGGATGCCGCTGCTCCAGTGCACAGCGGACTGCCTCCAGCCGGGCCAATAGCTCCGCGGTTGCCGGCTCGCACAGCACCAGGGTGAGGTCGAGGTCGGAAACACCGGGAATGGCGTCGCCCCTTGCGACACTGCCGTAGAGATAGAGGCCGTCCAGGCCCAGGTAGTCCCTCGAGAGCGACGCGCAGACGTCCGCCAGCAACGGCTGGTATTCACGCTGCACGGGGGTGTCGGGGACGGTGAGGATAAAACCGTCCGCGTCGATGCCCGCAGAAGGCGTACTCATGGGCGATGCACCTCGATCACCAGCCCTTCCGCCTCGCTCGGCACGCAGAAATGCCGGGTGATCAGGTCGAACTCGGCATCCGTCGCCGCGAAATCATGATCGCCCCGGGCATTGCGCGCATGCAGCCTTGCGCGGCAGGTGGCGTCGTCCAGCTCGAGGTAATGCAGGCGGTACGGCACCTTGGCGGCCTGCGCCAACCCCAGCAGCCATTCGCGATTGGCCAGGGTATTGGCGGGAAAATCCAGCACCACGTTGACGCCGGATTCAAGCAGGTTGATCACCAACGGGCCCAACACCCCGCGAATACGCTGGGCACAGCGCAGGTAGTCGGCGATCGAGAGGATTTCACCGGGGTACAACTGGGCGAGCCAGGTGTCTTCGCTGAGCAGGATGGCGGCGTGTTCGGCCACCAGGGTCTTGGCCAGTGTTGACTTGCCCGAGGCGATCTTGCCGCACAGCAGGTGCAGGGTTGGCATGGGGACGGCTCCTTATGTGAAGCCCTGAGCATGCCAGCTTTCAGGCTGGTTCTTAATATTTCGACACGAATTATGCTGAACTATCTGATACGTAAGGCGTTCATTTTCTATGCGCAGCCCCGACCAGGGGCGTTGTACAACAAGGAGCCGCCTTACCATGACAACCCTTCCCGCCTACCGATACACGCCGGGGCCGCTGCATGCGACCTTGCTGGCCGGCACCGTGCCGCTGTTTCTTGGTGCCTTGCTCAGCGACATTGCCTACACCCAGACCTACCAGATTCAATGGGCCAACTTTGCGTCCTGGTTGATTGCCGGTGCTCTGGTGTTCTGTGGGCTCGCGTTCCTGTTTGCGCTGGTCAACCTGCTTCGCGCCGAGCGCAAGGCGGGGCAACCCACGCGGTATGTCCTGCTGCTGTTAGCCACCTGGGTATTAGGGCTGGTCAATGCCTTTCAACATGCCAAGGATGCCTACGCCTCAATGCCTGCCGGGCTGATCATGTCGGCCGTCGTCTTGCTGCTGACACTGGCGGCCACCTGGACCGGCCTGCGCTCGGGAGGTGCCAAATGAAAACGTCCCACACACTGAGCGTATTGAGCGCCGCGCTGTTGCTGAGCGCCTGCGGCGGCGAAGGCGACAAGACCCAGGCCCGTGGCCCCGACCCCACGTTGCCGGAGCAACAAAGCAGCCTGTTGCCGAGCATGAAGATCGCCGAGCCCACCCCCTGGGGCGATCAGAAACCCCAGGTACCCGAGGGCTACAGCATCACGGCCATCGCCACCGACCTGGCCATCCCGCGCCAGACGTTGGTGCTGCCCAACGGTGACATCCTGATCGCCGAAGGCCGTGGCGGCAGTGCGGCCAAGCTCAAGCCCAAGGATGTGATCGCCAGCGTGATCAAGGCTCAGGGCAACACCAAGGTAAAAGGCGGCAACCGCCTGACGCTGCTGCGCGATGCCGACGGTGACGGCACCTATGAGTTGAAGACGGTGTTCGCCGACAACCTCAACGCGCCCTACGGCCTGGCGTTTGCCGATGGCAAGCTCTACGTGGCCAACCAGGATGCGCTGGTGCGCTTCGACTACACCGATGGCCAGACCAAGGCCAGCGGCGCACCGGTGAAAGTCACCGACCTGCCGGCGCAGATCAACCATCACTGGACCAAGTCCCTGGCAGTGAGTGCCGATGGACGCCAGTTGTATGTGGGGATCGGCTCCAACAGCAACGTGACCGAACGTGGCATGGAAGTGGAAATCGACCGCGCCATGGTCTGGCAGATCGACGCCGCCACCGGCGCACACAAGCCCTATGCCACTGGCCTGCGCAACCCGACGGCGCTGACCATCCAACCCGACTCCGGGCAACTGTGGACGGTGGTCAACGAACGCGACGAACTCGGCCCCGACCTGGTGCCCGACTACCTGACGTCGGTGAAAGAAGGCGCGTTCTACGGCTGGCCCTACAGCTATTGGGGCCAGAACGTCGACCCGCGCGCGCAACCGCAGAACCCGGCCAAAGTCGCCGCCGCGATCAAGCCCGACTACAGCCTGGGCTCCCACGTGGCCGCACTCGGCGTGGACTTTTCCATCCCGGCCATGGGCGAGCAATTTGCCGACGGCGTATTCGTCGGCGAGCACGGCAGCTGGAACCGCGACAAGCCGGTGGGCTACAAGGTGATCTTCGTGCCGTTCAGTAATGGCAAGCCATCGGGTGAGCCGATTGATTTCGCCACCGGCTTTCGCGGTGACGACGGCAAGACCCGTGGGCGCCCGGTGGGGGTGACGGTGGACCCGAAAGGCGCGCTGATCATCGCCGACGACCTGGCCAATACCGTGTGGCGGGTGACGCGCAAGCCATAGCGGCATATGACAGGGGCGGCGGCGCCCCTGTCAGCCTTCATCCTGCAATTGCGCCTCCAGCCAGTCGAGCAACGCCACGACCTCGGCCCGGCTGCCCTCTCCCTGCTGCCGGTAAATCGATAGCGCCTGGGGCAAATGCACACTCTCGACACAGGGCCTTACCAGCGCCCCGCTGTCAATCAACCGGCTCGCCGTACGCCGCCAGCCCATGGCGATCCCATGCCCTTCCACCGCCGCCTGCAACATCAGCGGGTAGCTATCGAAGGTCGCACCGCGCACCTCCCCGCTCAAGGCCTGGCCGAACACCTGCAACCAGCTGTCCCACTCCATCAAGTGCGGAGGATGGGAGCTGTGGTGCAACAAGGTGCGCGACTGCAACCCGGCGAGCGACAGCGGTGGTTTGCTGTCCAGATAGCCAGGGCTGCACACCGGGAACACTTCGTCGGCGGCGGTGAACATCAGCGGATGGCTGCCACTCGCGCGCCCGGTACTTTGCAAGGCCACGTCGAAGTGACTGGTGAACTCCGTCAGGGGGCGGGTGGAGGTCACCACCTGGATTTCGATGTGCGGGTATTGCTGGTGGAACGTCGACAAGCGCGGCATCAGCCAATAAAACGCTTCGCACAACTGACACAGCAACACCACGCGATGACTGTGGGGTGACCCCCGCAGGCTGGTGGCACTCTCACTGATGCTGCGCAGCGCTTCGCCGACCACCCGGCCCAGTTCCCGCCCCTCTTGGGTGAGGAACACCGCCCGGTTGCGCCGACTGAACAGCTTCACCCCCAGGTTGTCTTCCAGCCCGCGAATCTGGCGGCTGATGGCAGCCTGGGTGATGTGCAGCTCATCGGCCGCCTTGGAGAAACTGCCCAGGCGTGCCGCCGCTTCAAACGGCAACAGGCTGGCCAGGGGCGGCAGGGTCTTGCCAAGTGTATTCATAATCTGAGGTTATACATCCACGGCCGAGAACTCGTTTGTAGCACACCCGCATGACTGGGCACCATGGATCCATTACCTCAATGGATGCCCCCAGATGAACGCTGCACAGACCTCCATAGCCGTCGGCGTGCTGCTCGCGGTTGTTGCGACATTGGGCTGGGCGTTGAACTTCATCGCGCCTTACGTCACCGGCGACTACAGCCTCTGTGACTTGATGGCTGTGCGATTTCTGATCGCCGGCACATTGGGTGTCATGGGGGTGATCCTATGCCGGGCACAGTTGCACTTGCTCGGGCCCGGCCAGGGATGCCTCGCCGCAGCACTCGGGGCGTTGGGGTGCCTGGGCTACGGCGTGTGCATCGCCGCCGGCGTGATGTTCGGCGGGCCGGTCATGACCCCGGCGTTTATCGGCACGGTGCCGGTGTTGTTGGCCCTGGTGGGTAACGCCAGCACGAGGACAGTCCCGTGGCGCCGCCTGGCAACCCCTTTGTCATGCCTGACGGTGGGCCTCTTGCTGTCGAACATCAGCAGCTTTCATCAACCTTCATTGGACACAAGCGCCTGGTGGGCAGGGCTGTTTTTTTCCCTGAGTGCAGTTGCTCTCTGGTTGTGGTTCAGCGTGATCAACCAAAGGCAACTGACACACCTTGCGGCGCAGGCAACCGGTCTCTGGACCGCACTCATGATGGTGGGCAGCGGTGTCGCCACCCTGTGCCTGCTACCGTTCATCCATGGGCTTGGCATGTTCAAGCTGCCGATGCTCGGCTTCGGCCTTTCCCAGGCTGGCCCGCTCTATGCCTGGAGCCTGGTGATCGCGGTGATGTCCACCATGGTCGGCGCCTGGGCCTGGAACGCCGCGACCCGACGCCTGCCGATGGTACTGAGCGGCCAATTGATCGCCCTCGAATCCCTCTTCGCCACCCTGCTCGGCCTGGGGTTTCACGGGCGCTGGCCCACACTCATGGAAGCCGTGGGACTGGTTGCGGTGCTGATCGGCGTGGCCATGGCGATTCGAATCATATTGACGAGCCCACAGGCGACGGCCAAGCCTGGGATGACCATGACCGGCGATCATAGCCGTTGACATGCTTGCCTGAAGCAACAATATAATTGACTAAGGCAACCATTCGAGTATCCGCCATGTCCACTCCCCTGCTTGTGGAACGCGCCGGCATCGTGCGCGGCTTCAATCGCTTCTACACCCACCAGATCGGCGTGCTGCAGGAACACCTGTTGCACAGCGACTATTCCCTGACTGAAATTCGGGTTATGTACGAGCTGTCCTCCCGTGGCGACCTCACCAGCGCCGACCTCTGCCAGATGCTCAGCCTCGACGCGGGTTACCTGAGCCGCCTGACCAGTGGTTTCGAGAAAAACGGCCTGATCCAGAAAGTCCGCTGCGCCACCGATGCGCGCGCGGTGCAATTGCACCTCACCGATCTCGGCCGCGCGGTCCTGGCGCCCCTGGAACAGCAGACCCAGGATGAAGTCATCGCCCTGCTCGAGAGCCTGCCCGAACCCCGGCAGCAGCAATTGACCGACGCCATGCAACGTATCCAGGCCCTGCTGCAAGACCGCCCGTCGAGCTACCTGCTGCGTGATCCACGGCCAGGGGATATGGGTCTGGTGGTGCAGCAGCAAGCGGCGCTGTATGCCCGCGAATACCACTGGAACTGGGAGTTTGAAGCGCTGGTGGCGGAGATCGTCGCCAAGTACCTGCGCGAGTTCGACCCGGCGCGGGAGCGCTGCTGGATCGCGGAGAAGGATGGCGAGGTGGTCGGCTCGGTGTTCGTTGTGCGCCATGACGATACAACCGCCAAGCTGCGCATGCTCTACGTGGATGCCAGTGCGCGGGGCCTGGGCATCGGCCAGCGCCTGGTGGACGAATGCCTGCGCTTTGCCCGCGATGTCGGCTACACCCGCATGATGTTGTGGACCATGAGCGCCTTGACCGATGCGCGCAAGCTCTACCAGAAAGCCGGTTTCGAGTTGGTGGAAGAGGAGCCCACCTTGAGTTTCGGCAAGCAACTGGTCAGCCAGACCTGGGCGCGCGCGTTGTAGAAAAGGCGCTTGAAGGAATGGGGCTCGACACAACGTTATGGGTGATTCGACGGACCTGTGGCGAGCGGGCTTGTCCCGCGTGGGGCTGCGCAGCAGCCCCTAAACCAGGCGCTGCGGTTTACCTGACAGAACACAGTGATCCTGATTGGGGCTGCTGCGCAGCCCCACGCGGGGCAAGCCCGCTCGCCACAGAGGTACCAGTTTGCTGCGCGACAGCGCGGCGGCCACGAGGTATTACAGGTCAGTGATTTCCTTATGGCGCGGCACCAGGGTCTTCATCACGCTCCAGGCCACCAGGTACGCCAGCGCACAGATCGCGAACATGATCATGTAGCCGGTGTGGATGTCATTGATGGACTTGTAGTAGTCGAACACCCAGCCGCCGATCTTGGTCATCACCACACCGCCGATGCCGCCGGCCATGCCGCCGATGCCGACCACCGAGGCCACGGTTTTCTGCGGGAACATGTCGGACACGGTGGTGAAGATGTTGCACGACCACGCCTGGTGCGCCGAGGCGCCGACGCCGATCAGCAATACCGGGACCCAGAAGCTGATGTAGCCCAACGGTTGCGCCAGCAACACCACCAACGGGAACAGCGCGATCACCAGCATGGCTTTCATGCGGCCGTCGTAGGGGGCATCGCCACGGGCCATGAAGTAGCTGGGGAACCAGCCGCCGCCGATGCTGCCGACCATGGTCATGCTGTACAGCACGGCCAGCGGCATGACGATATCGGCGCCTTTCATGCCGTATTGCGCCGACAGGTAGGTGGGCAGCCAGAACAGGAAGAACCACCACACGCCATCGGTCATGAACTTGCCGAAGGCAAACGCCCACGTCTGGCGGTAGGTGAGCAACTTGAACCACGAGACTTTTTTCTGTACCGCGCCTGCAACCGGCGGGATAGAGGGCTGCTGCGCCTGGTCGCTGCGGATATAGGCCAGCTCTACGGCCGACAGGCGTTTTTGCTGCTCCGGCTTCTCATACACCGCCGTCCATACCGCCACCCACACAAAGCCCAGCATGCCGATGACCATAAAGGCCGCTTCCCAGCCCCACATCCCGGCGATCAGCGGCACACAGATCGGCGCCAGGATCGCGCCGACGTTGGCGCCGGAGTTGAAGATCCCGGTGGCCAGCGAGCGTTCTTTCTTGGGGAAATATTCGGCGGTGGCCTTGATCGCAATCGGGAAGTTACCCGCCTCGCCGATCGCGAGCACCGCCCGGGACAGCATGAAGCCGGCGATGGACACGGGGATCACTGCCAGGCCGAGCGCACCGCTGACCGCGGCGATGCCCTCGCCCATCGGCACCGAGAACGCATGCATGATGGCGCCGGTGGACCAGATCGCAATCGCGATCACGTAGGCGGCCTTGGTGCCGATCTTGTCGACGAACCGCCCGGCAAACAGCATGGAGATCGCATACACAAACTGGAACACCGCCGCGATATTGGCGTAATCGGTGTTGCTCCAGCCAAATTGCGTCGACAACTGCGGCGCGAGCAGGCTGAGCACCTGGCGGTCGAGGTAGTTGACGGTGGTCGCGAAAAACAACATCGCGCAGATGGTCCAGCGATAGTTGCCTACAGCTTGGCCAACGCGCTGGGCGTTGATGGGCTCGATCAAGTTCATGGCATCACTTTTTATTTTTGTTAGGTAGGACATATGTAACGTCATATGTCGTCGTACAACTGTGGCTTTTATATCGGGCTACCTACCCGCTGTCAATCTGAAAGATTACGGCTTTTGCGAGCTATCTCGCGGGTGTAAAAAGTGCCAGGCGCAGCTAGGTTGTAGGACGACAAGCGCACATGACCACGGCGAGCGGGCTTCTTGTGGCAAGCCCGCTCACCACAGAATGCCGGATCGCCCCAGGGTAGGTGCTCACCCCGAAAACCCAGGCAATTGCACGCAAATTGCGCCCCAGGCAAAAAAACGCAAATAGCGGTGAATTATTTCATGTCCGCTTGTATCTGAACTGACAGAGCGGTGCCATCGCAACGATGGCACCTCCCCTGTTCTGTTTTAGAGTGGTCCGCATGAAATTACGTAAGAAAAGCGTCAAGCCCATCGGTTTGAAAGACATCACCATTGTTGACGACGCCAAGATGCGCAAGGCGATCACCGCCGCCGCACTGGGTAACGCCATGGAGTGGTTCGACTTTGGTGTCTACGGGTTTGTCGCCTATGTATTGGGCAAGGTGTTCTTCCCCGACGCCTCCCCCAGCGTACAAATGATCGCGGCACTGGCGACGTTCTCCGTGCCGTTCCTGATTCGTCCCCTGGGCGGCCTGTTCTTCGGCGCGCTGGGCGATAAATACGGACGCCAGAAAGTCCTCGCCGCGACCATTGTGATCATGTCGCTGAGCACCTTCGCCATCGGCCTGATTCCCGGGTACGCCTCCATCGGCATCTGGGCGCCGATCCTGCTGCTGCTGTGCAAAATGGCCCAGGGCTTCTCGGTGGGCGGTGAATACACCGGCGCCTCGATCTTCGTCGCCGAATATGCGCCGGACCGCAAGCGCGGCTTCCTCGGCAGTTGGCTGGACTTCGGCTCCATCGCCGGTTTCGTCCTCGGTGCCGGCGTCGTGGTGCTGATCTCCAGCGTGCTGGGCGAAGCCGACTTCGAGGCCTGGGGCTGGCGCCTGCCGTTCTTCCTGGCCCTGCCCCTGGGCATGATCGGCCTGTACCTGCGCCATGCGTTGGAAGAAACCCCGGCGTTCCAACAGCATGTCGACAAGCTCGAACAGGGTGACCGCGAAGGCCTGACCCATGGCCCGAAAGTGTCGTTCAAGGAGATCGCCACCAAGCACTGGCGCAGCCTGCTGACCTGCATCGGCATTGTCGCGGCCACTAACGTGACGTACTACATGCTGCTCACGTACATGCCGAGCTACCTGTCCCATAACCTGCACTACTCCGAAAACAGCGGTGTGCTGATCATCATCGCAATCATGGTCGGCATGCTGTTCGTGCAGCCGTTCATCGGTTTTGTCAGCGACAAGATCGGCCGCAAGCCCTTCATCATCGCCGGCAGCATCGGCCTGCTGTTCCTGGCCATTCCGGCCTTCATGCTGATCACCAGCGGCAAGACCGGCCTGATCTTCGCCGGCTTGCTGATCCTGGCCATCGTGCTTAACTTCTTCATCGGCGTCATGGCGTCCACGCTGCCGGCGATGTTCCCCACGCACCTGCGCTACAGCGCGTTGGCCAGTGCGTTCAACGTCTCGGTATTGATCGCCGGCGTCACGCCTACCGCGGTGGCCTGGCTGGTTGAAAGCACCAACGACCTGTACATGCCCGCCTACTACCTGATGGTGTTTGCGGTGGTCGGCCTGATCACCGGCCTGACCATGAAGGAAACCGCCAACAAACCCCTGCGCGGCGCAGCACCGGCTGCGTCGGACATGGAAGAAGCCAAGGAGTTGCTGCAGGAGCATCACGACAATATCGAGCAGAAAATCGAAGACATTGACGCCGAGATTGCCGAACTGGAAGCCAAGCGCCAGAACCTGGTGCAGCAGCATCCGCGTATCAACTAAGACCTGACCAAGCGTGGTGGCAAGGGCCGCCACGCCAGTGGAGTGTTCAACCATGCTTCCAAGCTGCACCGCCGCACACGCGTTACTCAGCGCCGACGAACGCGCTGCCATCGCCGAAATCGAAGCCACCACCAGCATCCTGCAATTGGTCACCCGCCTGACGGGCATGCGCTTTGCCGGCATCGCCAAGTTCACTGACCTGGAATGGATTGTCTGTTCAGCGCACGACCCCTTCGACATGGGCATTCATGCCGATGACGTGCTCGACCTGGAAACCACCCTGTGCAGCGAGTTCTGCATCAACCCACAGACCCTGTTCATCCCGCAGGTCAGCGCCAATGGCCGCTTTGCCGCACGCCCCGTGGTCAAGCAATACGCCATCGAGAGCTATGCCGGCGCGCCGATCTTCCTCCCGGATGGCCGCCTGTTCGGTGCACTGTGTGCGCTGGATTCCCGGGCGATGCTGTTTGACGACCCCAACCTGCCGGAAACCCTCAGCCTGTTTGCGCGGCTGATCGGCTGCATCTTCTACGCTAACTTGACGCCAGCGGACCGCTGACCGGCGCTTTGCCGCGCAGCATGGCCATATCGCGCTTGGGCGGCACACCAAACAGCCGGCTGTACTCGCGGCTGAACTGCGACGGGCTTTCATAGCCGACCTTGAACGCCGCGCTGGATACGTCCCGATGCTCGTTCAACATCAAACGCCGCGCTTCGTTGAGGCGCAGCCATTTCTGATACTGCAGCGGGCTCATGGCCGTCAGTTGGCGAAAGTGATGGTGAAACGTCGCCGCGCTCATCTGCACGCGCGCGGCCAGTTCGTCCACGCGCAGCGGCACGTCGTAATTGAGCTTGAGCCAATCGATCGCCCGCGCAATCCGATAACCCTGCCCGTCCACGGAGCAGATCTGGCGCAGTCGGCCGGCCTGGTCGCTCTGCAATAGCCGGAAGTGAATCTCGCGCTGGATCAAGGGCGCGAGCACCGGTATCGCTTCGGGCTCATCAAGCAATTCAACCAGGCGCGCAAAGGAGGCAAGCATGGCGCCGGTCACCACACCAATCCCCACGCCTTTCATCACCGCCCGCTCACGCGTTGGCGGCAACTCCCCCTGGGCGATCAGCTCGGCCAGGATGCGCAGGTCGAGCTTGAAGGTCAGGCCCAGGCACGGGCGGGTCGGGCTGGCGACCAGCACTTCGGAGTTGGCCGGTATATCCAGCGACGTGAGCAGAAATCGTGCCGTGTCATACGGGTACCCCTCGCCGCCGACCCACAGCCGCTTCTCACCCTGGGCAACCAGCACGATGCTCGGCTCGACCATGCACACCACGGGTGTCGCGGGCTGCTCACGCCGATAAAAGCCCAGGCCGGGGATGGGCATGGGGTAGTCGCCGGGGACGCAGACCCTTGAGCCGATCACGCGGACCAGCACGTCCAGGGGCGTTTGATTGATCTTCATAAAGGGCCCTTTGCTCTGATCGTTGGACTTTACCCCGACCGGCCCGCTGGCGTCCCCGGCAACCCGCCAGACTCAGAGGATCAGGCAAGTAATCCAGTGGAACGCACTACAGAACCCTCAGCCACGCCGGGAAAATGTGCCGCCCCCCTTCTCAAGGATCCATCCATGAAAAGCCTCTTGCTCACCCTGAGTCTGCTGGTGATTTCGTTCTCTTCTCTGGGAGCCGACATGTCCAACGGTGCAAACAACTTCTACACAAGCGACAAGGTGTCCGTCGAAAAAGTCACCTTCAACAATCAATACGGCATGCCGGTGGCGGGCAACCTGTTCGTGCCCAAACAGCTCGCCCCGGCCTCGAAAAATGCCGCGCTGATCGTCGGCCACCCGATGGGCGCCGTCAAGGAACAGAGCGCCAACCTCTACGCCACCAAAATGGCCGAACAGGGCTTTGTCACCTTGTCGCTGGACCTGTCGTTCTGGGGCGAAAGCGCAGGCACACCACGCAATGCGGTGCTGCCCGACCTCTACGCCGAAGACTTCAGCGCCGCCGTGGACTTCCTCGGTACCCGGCCGCTGGTCGATCGTGAGCGCATCGGCGTAATCGGCATCTGCGGCAGCGGCAGCTTTGCCATCGCGGCGGCAAAGATCGACCCACGCCTCAAGGCCATTGCCACGGTCAGCATGTACGACATGGGCGCCGCCAACCGCAACGGCCTCAAGCACGGCATGACAGCGGAACAACGCCGGCAGGTGCTGGTGCAGGCGGCCAACCAGCGTTACGTGGAATTCCAGGGCGGCGAGACCCTCTACACCAGCGGCACGCCGCTCAAGCGGAGCGGCAACCCGATTGGCGATGAGTTTTTCGATTTCTACCGCACACCGCGCGGTGAAGTCACACCGGCCGGCGCGTCGCCGCAGACCACCACCATGCCGACGCTGACCAGCAACGTGAAGTTCATGAACTTCTATCCGTTCAACGATATCGAGACCATTTCCCCTCGCCCGTTGCTGTTGATTGCCGGTGCCGATGCCCACTCCCGCGAGTTCAGCGAAGACGCCTACCACCGTGCCGCCGAGCCCAAGGAGCTGGTGATCATCCCCAACGCCGGCCACGTGGACCTCTACGACCGGGTCAACCTGATCCCCTTCGCCAAGCTCACCAGCTTCTTCAAAAGTCACTTGAAGTGATCTCGATAACCCCTCACGCGCCCCGCTGGGGCGCAGTCTTCGCCCTGTCCCTGGCGGCCTTTGCCCTGGTCGCCTCGGAGTTCATGCCGGTCAGCCTGCTGACCCCGCTGGCCGCCGACCTGGGTATCAGCCAAGGCCAGGCCGGCCAGGGCATTTCGGTGTCGGGCCTGTTTGCCTTGCTCACCAGCCTGGTGATCGCCCGAGTGGCGGCGCGCGTGGATCGCAAGCGCCTGCTGGTCGCGCTGACCTTGCTGATGATCGTTTCCGGCAGCGTGGTGGCATTCGCGCCGAACTACCTGATCTTCATGCTCGGCCGCGCCCTGATCGGTGTTGCCATCGGCGGCTTCTGGTCGCTGTCGGCAGCCACTGCCATGCGCCTGGTGCCCGAGGGCCAGGTGCCGCGCGCCTTGGCTATCGTCAATGGCGGTAACGCACTGGCAACCGTGATCGCGGCACCGCTGGGCAGTTTCCTCGGTGGTTTGATCGGCTGGCGTGGCGCGTTTTTCTGCGTGGTGCCGGTGGCCGTGGTCGCGGTGCTGTGGCTGCTGCTGAGCCTGCCGTCGATCACGCCCCGCAGCCAGGCCGACAACGGCAACCTGTTGCGCTTGATCAAGCGCGCCCCGGTGGCCCTGGGCATGCTTGCCATCAGCTTGTTTTTCATGGGCCAGTTCATGCTGTTCACCTACCTGCGGCCGTTTCTGGAAGGTGTTACCCAGGTGGGTGTGTCGCTGCTGTCGTTGATGTTGCTGGTGCTCGGCCTGGCCGGATTGGCCGGCACACTGCTGATCGAGCGTGTCCTGAAGAACAGCCTGTACCCCACGCTGATCGCCATTCCCGTATTGATGGCGGTGATCGCCCTGGCATTGGTCGCATTCGGCAGCTCGACCGTTATCACCGGCGCGCTGCTCTGTGTGTGGGGCCTGGTAGCCACCGCCGCGCCGGTGGGCTGGTGGACCTGGCTGGCAAAAACCCTGCCTGAGGATGCCGAGGCAGGGGGCGGCTTGATGGTTGCCATCATCCAACTGGCAATCGCCGCCGGGGCAACGCTGGGCGGTGTGGTGTTTGACCTGTCGGGCTACCAGGCGACGTTTGCCTTGAGCGCGGCGCTACTGTGCATGGCGGCGATACTCGCCTGGGCCGCAAGTACGGCGACAGCGTTCCGGTGAAGGCAAACCCATGTGGGCGCACGGCGCTGAAGCGCTAATTATTTTGCCCAGACAGCCGATACCCAGGCATATCCCTTACTTGCAGCGACGTCCTGCGGGAAATAATGCCGAACTCTCTCGCCCCCATTGTGCGCAAACTCTCCAATCGCACCAGCCTGTCGCTGGCGCGCACGTCGCTGTTCAATTTCGTGGCGTTGCTGGCCCTGGTCTTTGCCGCCGCCGCCTACTCCCTGGTTTACCTCGCGCACGAACTGGATCACTCCGAACAGCAGGAAAGCGCGTTTTATACGCGTAAAGCCGTGCAATCCCTGGAGAAGTCCCTGCGGGTGACCGTCAAGGACTACGCCTTCTGGAGCGATGCCTACAAGCACCTGCACATGACCGTGGACAGCGACTGGGCCTACGCGCGCGGCAACGTCGGCGCCACGCTGTATCAGGACTTCGGTTTCCAAGGCCTGTTCGTGGTCGATAACGACAATCGCACGGTCTACTCGGTGATCAAGGGCGCGCTGCAAAGCGTCGAGCTCTCGCAGTGGCTCGACCAGCCCCTGACCGAAATTATCGAGCAGGCGCGTGCCGGGGCTGAAAACGAAACACCGGTCACGGCGTTCATCAATGTACGCGGCAGCCCGGCACTGGTGGCCGCCGCCGCGATCACGCCCGGCACCGATCCCACGGTAGAGCCCGATGGCCGGCCGGCCTCGGTATTGATCTTCGTCGACGTTCTCAACAGCGCCAAGCTGAGTGCGATCGGCGATGACTTCGGCGTGGGCAAGCTGCATGTGGCCACGCCCGATGACATCGGCCAGACCCTGGTTTTCCCCCTTGGCGATAACGGCGCCGCCGGCAGCCTGCATTGGGAACCTGCGCGACCCGGCCTGCGCTTGATGAGCGTAGGCTTGCCGCTGCTGGGGTTGGCCGCGCTGCTGGTGTGCCTGATGACCTGGGTCATTCTGCGTCGCGCCACCGCCGCCGCCCTCGCCCTGGATGCCAGTCACACCTCCCTGCTGGACAGCCAGGCCGCCCTGGCCACCAGCGAGGCGCGCTTTCGTGACGTGGTGGAGGCCAGCTCGGACTGGGTCTGGGAAATCGATGTCGGCTGGCGTTTTACCTACCTGTCTGAGCGTTTCGAAAGCGTCACCGGCCTGACCCGGCAAGCCTGGCTCGGTGCGGCCATGAGCGACCTGCTGGACACCGAGGCCGACCTGCTGTCGCAGTGGCTGAGCACTCCGGGCCGGCGCGTGGACATCAGTGTGCAATGCTGCTATATCGATGCCCAGGGACAGGAGCGCACAACCCGGCTGTCGGCCCGGGAAATGCCCTGTGGCGGATTTCGCGGTACGGCCACCGACGTGACCGAAGAAGTCGAAGCACGTCGGCGCATCGAGTACCTGTCTCAACACGACGCCCTGACCGGGCTGCCCAACCGCACACGCCTGCAGGCGTTCCTGGACGGCAAACTCAAGACCCTGCCCGGCACCGAGCAGCCGCTGGTGATGCTCAGCCTCGACCTGGACCGCTTCAAGCCGGTCAATGACCTGCTCGGCCACGCCGCCGGTGACCGGGTGCTCAATCAAGTGTCCGGCCGCCTGGCCGCCTGCGTGCGCCACGGCGACCTGGTGGCTCGCGTCGGCGGCGATGAGTTTGTGCTGATCCTCAGCGACGCCGGCAGCCAGGATGAAGTCGAAAGCCTGTGCCTGCGCTTGATCGAGTCCATCGAGCAGGCGATCAAAATAGACGAACAAGAGGTGTTTATCAGTGCCAGTATCGGCATTGCCCTGGCGCCCACCGATGCCCGCGATGCCACCGAACTGCTGCGCTACGCCGATATCGCGCTGTATGAGGCCAAGGCGGCCGGGCGCAATACCTGGCGCTTTTACTCCGGGGACATGAATACGCGGATCATCGAGCGGCGGCGCCTGGAGAGCGATCTGCGCTTTGCGATCAAGCACGCCGAACTGCGCCTGCACTTCCAGCCGCGCTATCGCATCGCCGATGGGCAGATGGTCGGGGCCGAAGCCCTGGTGCGCTGGCAGCACCCGGTACGCGGGCTGATCGCCCCGGACACCTTTATTCCGATTGCCGAAGAATCGGGGCTGATCCTGGCGCTGAGTGATTGGGTACTGGCAACCGCGTGTGCGTGCGCGGCGCAGTGGCCCGACACGCTGTTCGTCTCGGTGAACCTGTCACCCACCGAGTTCAAGCGCGGCAACCTGGTGGAGCGCGTGCGCCACGCCCTGGACGCCTCGGGTATCGACCCTGCGCGCCTTGAGGTGGAAATGACCGAAAGCGTCATGCTCGAGGACGCCGTCGGCGCACTTGAGGTGATGCGCACGCTCAAGCAACTGGGCATCCGCATTGCCATGGATGACTTCGGCACCGGCTATTCGTCCCTCAGCTACCTGCGGGCGTTCCCGTTCGATGGTCTGAAAATCGACCGCAGCTTCCTCACCCGACTGGAGGAAAGCGAGGATGACAAGGCGATTATCCAAGCCATTGTCGGCTTGGGCCGTGCCCTTGCCCTGACGGTCACGGCCGAAGGCATCGAAACCGCTGAGCACCTGGCCATGCTCAAAAGCGTGGCGTGTGAAGAAGGCCAGGGCTACTTCCTCAGCCGACCGCTGGATATCGACGCATTCAACGGCTTGCTGGACGACTACTGCGCCGACGTCAGCGGAAAAAATGACTCGGGGTCTTGCCAAACTGTTTCTTGAACATGCTGGTAAACGCACTCGGGCTTTCGTAGCCCAGCTCCAGGGCCACGTCGATAATCTTCTGCCCCACCGCGATACGCTCCAATGCCAGCAGCAGCCGCGCCTGCTGGCGCCATTGGCCGAAGGTCATGCCGGTGTCCTTGCGGAACAGGCGCTGGATGGTTTTCTGGTCGAGGGCCAGGCGCTCGCTCCAATCCGCCACGGTGGAGGCATCGCCCGGGTCCTCCTGCCACGCCAGGCAGATCTGCTGGATACGCGGGTCGGCGGGTTGCGGCAGCGACAGCGGCAAGGCCGGCAACAGCGCCAGCTCGTCGAGGATCAGGTGCATGATCCGCGCATCGCGGGAGTCTTCGGCATAGGGCGGTTTCAAGCTCACGGAGGCCTTGATCAGCTCGCTCAGCAGCGGCGAAATACTCACCGCCTTGGTCTCGGTCGGCAGGTTGGGGAAACTGTCAGGGCGCACGAACACGCTACGCATTTTCAGGGCGCCCACGCAGCGCAGGGAGTGCACGTGCCCGCAGGGCATCCAGAAGCCGCGGTTGGGCGGTACCGTCCACTGGTTGTGCGCCGAATGCACCACCATCACGCCTTCGGTGGCGTAGAGTAATTGATGCTTTTCGTGACTGTGGTCGGGGATCACCCAGTTTTCCGGATAATCGGTGGCCGAACTGATGACAGCCCAGTCGCCCTCATCGATTTCCTGCAAAAATTTATCCAGTGATTTGATCATTTCGCCCTTTTTACGATGGTTGCCTCCCGAATTACGCGAGACAGGCATTCCTGACGAATCTAGCATAAGCTCTGAAACAAATTGAAATGGGCAGCCTGCTCAAGTACTCCCTGCCCCTCTTCGCTGCCTTGTATGGAATGCCTGCATGTCGACCCTGACCGCATCACCTGCCGCCACCTCGAGTCCGCCCCAAGTAAGCCCGTTAGTCATGCGTATCCTCGGCGCCTGTGCCCTGGCGCACCTGATCAATGACCTGATCCAGGCCGTATTACCGTCGATCTACCCGATGCTCAAGGCCAACTACGGCCTGACGTTTACCCAGGTCGGCCTGATCACCCTGACGTTCCAGCTGACCGCCTCGCTGCTGCAACCCTGGATCGGCTACCACACCGACCGGCATCCCAAGCCGTGGCTGCTGCCGGCGGGCATGGTCTGCACCCTGGTCGGCATCCTGATGCTGGCGTTTGTCGGCAGCTTCCCGGCGATCCTGCTGGCGGCAGCCCTGGTGGGCGTCGGCTCATCGACCTTCCACCCGGAAACCTCGCGCGTCGCACGCCTGGCCTCCGGCGGGCGCTATGGCCTGGCGCAATCGACCTTCCAGGTCGGCGGCAACACCGGCAGCGCGTTGGGGCCGTTGCTCGCGGCGGCGATCATCATTCCTTACGGCCAGGGCAACATCGCCTGGTTCGGGCTGTTTGCCGTGTTCGCGATCCTGGTGCTGTACGGCTTGAGCCGCTGGTACCGCAACCACCTCAACCTGTTCAAGCTCAAGCAAGGCGGCAAAGCCACCCACGGCTTGTCCAAAGGCCGCGTGACGTTTGCCCTGGTGGTGCTGGCGGTGCTGGTGTTCTCCAAATACTTCTACATGACCAGCCTGACCAGCTTCTTCACGTTCTACCTGATTGAAAAATTCCACCTGTCGGTATCGAGTTCTCAGATGTACCTGTTCCTGTTCCTCGGTGCAGTGGCCGTGGGCACCTTCGCGGGCGGGCCGATCGGCGACCGGATCGGGCGCAAGAAAGTCATCTGGTTCTCGATCCTCGGTGCCGCGCCGTTCACCCTGGCCCTGCCCTACGTCGACCTGTTCTGGACCGCCGTGCTCAGCGTGGTGATCGGCTTCATCCTCGCCTCGGCGTTCTCGGCCATCGTGGTGTTTGCCCAGGAACTGGTGCCCGGCAATGTCGGCATGATCGCCGGGATCTTTTTCGGCCTGATGTTCGGCTTCAGCGGGATCGGCGCGGCGCTGCTCGGCCTGCTCGCCGACAGCCACGGCATCGAGTACGTCTACACACTGTGCTCATTCCTGCCACTGGTGGGCATCCTGACGATACTGCTGCCGTCGACCAAAGGCGTCTAGACCGCCGATCATCGGATGGCTGTATGCCATTATCCTTTGGGCTCTGAAAAACCTGCGTGTGCGCTTACAATCCCCAGCCTCAACGCACACCCAGGCAGACCCGGCACGAAATGACGCTCGACCCTCCTACGATTTTGGCACTCACCGTTGCCCTGGCCGCCGCTGCTGCCCTGTACCTGGCCATAGAATGGCGCAGCGTACGCGAACCTTCGCTGCTGTTCTGGAGCGCCGGTTTCGCCACCATCACCGTCGGCTCCACCTTGGCCCTGCTGCGCATCAATGGCTACCTGCTCATCGGCATCTGGTTTGCCAACGGCTTGTTGGTGGCCGCGCACTGCCTGTTCTTGCTCGGGGTCGCGCGCTTTACCCAGGTACGCCTGTCGCCGCGGTGGTGGCTGCTGCTGGCCGTGTGGCTGGGCATGCTGATGCTCCCGACCGACCTGCCGTGGTCCAAAGCCATGTTGGGCGTGCAGTCGCTGCTGGTCGCGCTGCCGACCCTGCGCGCCAGTTTCCTGCTGCGGCCCCACGGCCGATCATTGAGCATCGGCGCGGTGCAACTGCGTTATGTGCTGCTGGTCCACGGCATGTTCTACGTGGCCAAGGCGCTGTCGGTGGTGATCCCCGGCACCTTGATCGACCTTGCGGCGTTCAAGGGCGAGATCATCCAGGTGTCCCTGGTGGAAGGCGCCATGGCGATCATGCTGATTGCGCTGTCGATGACCGGCTCGGAACGCTACCGCCGCGAACAGCAGATCGCCCGCCTCGCCGCCCGCGACCCGCTCACCGCCCTCTACAACCGCCGCGCCCTCGACCTGCGCGCGCCGCGCCTGCTGGCCCAGGTGTCGGCGCAACAACCGGGCGCACTGCTGCTGATCGATATCGACAACTTCAAGTCGGTCAACGACCTCCACGGCCATACCGCCGGCGACCGTGTGCTGATCGCCTTGAGCGAGATGATTCGCGCAGTCGTGCCCCGAGGCGCGCTGGCCGCACGTTTGGGCGGTGATGAGTTTGTGATCCTGCTTAACCCGGCCTCGACCGAGCAGATCGTCGAACTGGGCAGCAGCCTGCGCGAGCAGTTCCAGCAACTGGCCGCACAAACCTTTGCCACGCCCGCGCCGGTGACCCTGAGCATCGGCGCCACCCTGTTCGACCAGCCGCCGGCCAGCCTGGCGGCGCTGATCGAACAGGGAGATACCACGCTGTATGAATCCAAGCGTGGCGGACGGGACAGCATTCGGTTGGTGGATCGGACGGGGGCCTACAGGTCGTAACTGACCGCCACGCACCTCCCCGTCCTCACCGACTCCAACGCACAATCGGCCAGATGCAGCGCATACAACCCGTCGCGCACACTGGTGGGCAGTGCCTGGCCGTTGTTCAGCGCATCGATAAACCGGGTCAGCTCATTGCGATAGGCATCGGCGTAACGCTCCAGGAAGAAATGCTGCAACGGTTCCAGCGCTTCGGTGTGGTCGGCGCTCCAGTGGCGCAGGGTGCTGGGGCGATGGTTGTCGGTGAGCAGCACGCCAAGGGCGCCGGAGACTTCCACGCGCTGGTCGTAACCGTATACCGCCTGGCGGCAGCAGTTGATATGGCATTGCTTGCCGGAGGCGGTACGCAGCAGGACCATCACGCTGTCGTAGTCGTCGATCTGTTCCAGGCTCGGGTCCACCAGGCGGCTGGCGATGGCGCTGACTTCCACCGGTTCTTCGCCGAGCAGGTGGCGGGCGGTGTCGAAGTCGTGGATGGTCATGTCGCGCAGGATGCCACCGGAGTGTTCCAGGTAGTCCCGCGGGGCCAGGCCTGGGTCGCGACTGGTGATGATCACTTGGCGCACTGCGCCGATCTGGCCGGCATCCAGGGCCTGGCGCAGGCGCAGCATGTCGGGGTCGAAACGGCGATTGAAGCCGAGCATCACCTTGCCGCCCTGGCGCTCCACGGCCTGGGCGGCGCTGCGGGCCTTGGCGATGTCGAGGTCGATGGGCTTCTCGCAGAGTACCGCCTTGCCCTGGGCGACCGCCGCCAACAGCAGGTCGATATGGGTGTCGGTGGGGGTGCCGATGACCACGGCGTCGATGTCTTTGCGCGTGAGGACGGCGGCGCAATCGTAGGCCGCCTCGCAGCCCAGTTGGCGGCTGAGGGCATCGACGCCTTCGCGCCAGGGATCGGCCACCAGCACCAGCGTGGCATTCGGGTGGGCGGCGACATTGGCGGCGTGGATCCTGGCGATGCGCCCGGCACCTAGAACAGCGATACGTAGCATGGTTGAACTCCTGATCTTGTTGTTTGGGGGAGTGCTCAGTCCGGCAGGTTGAACGGGGTGACGATCTGCACCTGTGACGGCGCAATCGGGCCGGCCTTCCACAACCGGTGGTAGTGCAGGATGTGCAGGAACACGTGGCGGGCATCGATCTGCAGGTTGTGGTCGATGATCGCGGCGATTTTTTCGTCCAGCAGCAGTTGGCGGTTTTCTTCGTCGAGGTCGTGGCCGATAAACACCTCCAGCGGGCGACCCAGGGCGGCGAAGGCGTCGACAATCGCACGGTTGCCGCCGCCGACGCTGTACACCGCCTTGAGGCCGGGATGCTGTTGCAGCGCCTGGGTGACCCGCTCGAAGGTGCGCGGGTACACGCCATAGCCGCCGCTGACGTCCAGCACCCGCAGGTGGGGGGCTCGCCCGCGCAGCCAGGCGCGAAAGCCCATCTCGCGCTCCTCCTCGCCACGGAACAACTCGCTGCCGATCACCACCGCCACGTCCTGGGGCAACGCCGGCAGCCAGCGCGACATCAGGTAGGCGGCGGTCTGGCCGGCGGTGCGGTTGTCCATGCCGACGTAGCCGATGCGCTCGCTTTGCGGCAAGTCCGTCACCAGGGTCACCACCGGGATGCCCGCTGCGATCAGATGCTTGACGGCCTGGTTCACCGCCGGTTCGTCGGCGGCCTTGAGCACCACGCCCTGGCTGCCTGTGTCGAGGCAGCGCAGCAACTGATCGTGCATGGCCTGGGGTTCGATTTCTTCGAACAGGTGAAAACGCGGGGCGATGCGAAACGGCGCCAGGCTAGCCAGTTGCGCGGTGATCGCCGCCTGCACCGCGGCGCTGAAGCGCTGGGGCGTGTGCATGATCACGTCGACATGGAAGGTGCGCCCTACCGCCAGGCCGTTTTTTTCCTGGGACTCCAGCTCATCCAGCGCCTGCTCGATACGTCGACGAGTCTGGCCGTGCACGCTGCCGCGCTGATGCAGCACGCGGTCGACCGTGGCCTTGCTCACGCCCGCCTGGGTCGCGAGTTGCTTGATGGAGAAGTGTTTGGCGCGTTCGAGCATGGGTTTCGCCTGAGGTGTTTATGAGGTCTTTTTTAGGTATTACTGAGGTTTTGCAATGCTAGTCTCAGTTTTGTCCGGCGTCGAGCCGGGCAATCAAAACAACAACAATCCAGGAGAACCCCATGCCTCAAGCCGACCTCGCCAGTACGTTCAACGGCCAATATTTTGTCGTCACCGGCAGCACCCAGGGCCTGGGCGCCGCCGTGGCCCACACCCTGGCGCGACGCGGCGCCGCCGGGCTGATCATTTGCGGGCGGCGCCGCGCCCAGGGCGAAGAACAGGTGCGGCAGTTGGCGCAGCTGGATTGCCAGGCGTTTTTTGTCGAGGCCGACCTTGAACAGGTCGAGGATTGCCGCGCGATCATCGAGGCCGCGCGCACCCACTTCGGCACCCTGCATGGCCTGGTGAACTGCGCCGGGATGTCGGACCGCGGCACCATTGTCGACACCTCGCCGCAGCTGTTCGATCGGCTGATGGCGGTGAATGTGCGGGCGCCGTTTTTCCTGATGCAGGACGCGTTGAAATTGATGATCAGCCAGGGCGTGGAAGGCGCCGTGGTAAACATCCAGAGCATCACCGGGCATGGTGGTCAATCGTTCCTTTGCGCGTATGCGGCGTCCAAAGGTGCGCTGGCGATCCTGACCAGGAACGTGGCGTTCAGTGCGCTGCGCAACCGGATCCGCGTCAACGGCCTGAACATCGGCTGGATGGACACGCCCCATGAGGATCAGATCCAGCGCCAGTACCACGGCGCCCAGGACGGTTGGCTGGCTGAGGCGGAACGCGCGCAGCCGTTCGGCCGCCTGCTCAAGCCCGAAGAGGTGGCGCAAAGCGTGGCGTTCCTGCTGTCGCGCGAGTCGGGGATGATGACCGGCGCGGTGATCGACCTGGAGCAAGGCGTGGTCGGCTGCACCGACAGCGGCAGCCCGCAGCCCTTCAATGCCCTGAGCCTGGGAGGTGAGTAATGTCGGCATTTGTGACACTGCAGGATGTACGCATTGAGGATTTCAAGCGGATTTGCGCGCAACAGGCGCGTGCCGAGGACTATCCCCTGGCTGCGGAAGTGCTCGGCAACGTGCCGGTCTATCAGGCCTGCACCTTGCGCAACAGCGACCGCCACACGGTGATGAATGAACTGCACCGTTTGTTTCGCGATGGACCGGGCGTGATGGTGGTGCGCCGCGCCTATGAGGACCTGGAAGTGGTGGATCGCCACAGCCAGGTGTTCGAGGCGATCTTTGCCCAGGAGGCCGCCCAAGGCGTGGCCGCCGACCATTTTGCCAAGGCCGGCAGTAACGGGCGTATCTGGAATTCATTGCAGAAGGCCGCGCTACAGTCGCCGCAATCCTTTGTGGAGTATTACGCCAACCCGCTGCTGGGGCTGATCGCCGAGGCATGGCTGGGCCCGAGCTATCAGGTAACGGCGCAAGTGAACGTGGTGCACCCCGGCGGCCAGGCGCAACAGCCGCACCGCGACTATCACCTGGGCTTCCAGACCACCGAGGTGGTGGAGCGCTTTCCCCTGCCCTTGCATGTGCTGTCCCAGTACCTGACGTTGCAGGGCGCAGTGGCCCACTCGGCGATGCCGCTGGAAAGCGGCCCCACCCAGTTGCTGCCGTTTTCCCAGCAATACGCCCTGGGTTACCTGGCCTGGCGGCGCCCCGAATTTATCGAGCACTTCCAGCAGCACGCCGTGCAACTGGCGCTGGACAAGGGCGACCTGCTGTTTTTCAACCCGGCGCTGTTCCACGCCGCCGGCACCAACCGCACGGCCGGCCACCAGCGCATGGCCAACCTGCTGCAAATCTCCTCGGCCTTCGGCAAGCCCATGGAAGCCCTCGACCGCGACCGCATGATGCTGGCGGTGTACCCGGTCCTGCTGGCCAACACGGCCCTGGATGCCCAGGCGATTGCAGCGGTGGTGGCCTGCACCGCCGACGGCTATGCCTTCCCCACCAACCTCGACACCGACCCACCCTTGCAGGGCCTGGCCCCGCAAACCGGGCAGCAACTCATGCTGCAGGCCCTCGACGAACGCTGGGCGTATGAGGACTTCGCCGCGGCCGTGGCGCAACTGCGGGCCAAGCGCCAGGCGTGATGTTTTAACAACAACAAAAACAACGGAGCACAACCATGAAGAAGCAACTCCTTGCGGCACTCTTGACCCTCGCCATCACCCCCTGGGCGCTGGCCGATATACGGATCGGCGTGAGCATCGCCCAGGTCGACGACGTATTTCTCGCGCAAATGCGTGACTACATGGCCGCCCACGCCCGGGAACTGCCCGGCGTGACCCTGCAATTCGAAGACGCCCAGGGCGACGTGGTGCGCCAGCTTAACCAGGTGCAGAACTTCACCGCCCAGGGCATGGACGCAATTATCGTCAACGCCGTAGACACCGCCGCCACCCAGAAAATGACGGTCAATGCCCAACAGGCCAGGATCCCGCTGGTGTACATCAACCGCCGCCCCGAGTTCAAGGAAGTACCGCCAGGGGTTGGCTATGTCGGCTCGGATGAGATCAAGGCCGGTGAAATCCAGATGCGCTACCTGGCCGAGAAAATGGGCGGCAAAGGCAACCTGGCGATCATGCTCGGGCTGCTGTCCAACAACGCCACCCACAACCGCACGCAGGGGGTCAAGAACGTGCTCAAGGACTATCCGGGTATAAAGATCGTCGAGGAGCAGAGTGCCGAATGGCAGCGCAGCAAGGCAATTGACCTGATGAACAACTGGATCGTGTCCGGGCGCAAAATCGACGCCGTGGCGGCGAATGCCGATGAAATGGCGATTGGCGCGGCCATGGCGATCAGCCAGGCCGGCATGCAGCCCGGCAAGGATATTCTGGTGGCCGGCAGCGATGGCGGCGCGGCCGGTTTGGACGCAGTGAAGAAAGGCCAGTTGCTGGTGACGGCGTATCAGGACAACAAGGGGCAGGCCGTGGGCTCGATTGACCTGGCGGTGAAGATGGTCAAGAAACAGCCGTATGACGCCGAGCTGACCATTCCTTATCAGCAGATCACCAAGGACAACTACCAGGCATTCCTCAACCCATAAACTTCATCGTGGCGAGGGGGCTTGCTCCCTCGCCACAAGTAGACCCGTCAGTCCTGACGTTCTGCGCGTCGCACAACCCCATTGACGACGATATACAGCAACGGCCCCACCGACACGAACACAGCCGTCAGCAAGAAGTACGGCAGCACCGACGCCAGCGACCGCCCCCGCGCCCGTGCATCCCGGTACATCCACACACAGGCCAGCACGGCCATCAGGTACAGGTCGATGACGACCTGCGCGGTGTCCGGGCGCGATATCAACTCTTGTCCGAAGGCCAGCAACGATTGCTCGGCCGTGAGCAGCGTGAACAGGGTGTACAGCGAAAAACCCAGCAGAGCGGCGAGGGCCAGATAAGGTTTGTGCATGGTCTGTTCCTTGACGTGATCGAAGCCCACCCTAGTGATAAGGTTGCCCCCTCGCAATGACCTCGGAGGTCATAGTCACGCCATGGATAACCCCGCTACTGCCGGCGAACATCTGCGCCAGCTACGCCGACAGGCTGGTCTGAGCCAACTTGACCTGGCCCTGATCACCGGCGTGTCCCAGCGCCACCTCAGTTGCCTCGAAACCGGCCGCGCCAAGCCGAGCCCAGGTACGTTGCATCACCTGCTCAGCGCACTGGAAACACCGCTGGAGCAGTGCAACCGCGTATTCCTCGCCGCCGGCTTCGCGCCCCGCTATACCGCTACCCCGCTCGCCTCCCCGGCCATGGCTGCAATTCGCGAGGCGGTCAGCCATGTCCTGCACGCCAACAACCCGGCCCCGGCGATCCTGCTGGGCAGCCACTGGGAAGTGCTGGCGGCGAATGCGAGTACCGGCGCGCTGTTGGCACTGGCGGGGGTCACGCCGCCGCTGGAAGGCCTGAACCTGCTGACCACCCTGCTGCAACCCGGCGGCCTGGGCGACCACCTGGTCAACGCCGAAGAAATCCGCACCCTGGCCTGGCAACGGGCAAGCCGCGAGGCGCTGGACAACCCTGTGCTGGCCGCTCTACTGGAGAGCCTGCCCGCCCCCGCCCACACCACGCCGCCGCCTGAAATGCCGCCGCTGGTGTTGACCCGCGTGCATACCAGCCAGGGCGAGCTGAGCTTTCTGTCCACCTTCACCACCTTCGGCATGCCCCAGGACATCACCCTCGCCTCCCTGCGTATCGAACATCTGATTCCCGCAGACGACGCCACCTGGCAGGTGATGCGTGCCGCCCATGGGGAAAATGCCGCACTGGTTTTGTGAAATATCTGTACGTAGACTGCCGCCATACCTCAACTTAAGGCGGCGAAGAAAACGTCATGCAAGTTACCGAAGTCTCCATTGCCCAATTGCGCGCGGCGCTCGAATCCGGCCAGACCACGGCCGTTGAACTGGTGCAGGCTTACCTCGCACGGATCGATGCCTACGACGGCCCGCAGACCGCTACCGCCCTCAACGCCGTCGTCGTGCGTAACCCCGAAGCCCTCAAGGAAGCCCAAGACTCCGATGCACGTCGGGCCAAGGGCGAAACCTTGGGGCCATTGGATGGCATTCCCTACACCGCCAAGGACAGCTACCTGGTCAAGGGGCTGACCGCCGCCTCCGGCAGCCCGGCCTTCGCCAAGCTGGTCGCCCAGCGCGATGCGTTCACCATCGAGCGCCTGCGCGCCGGTGGCGCCATCTGCCTGGGCAAGACCAACATGCCGCCGATGGCCAATGGCGGCATGCAGCGCGGCGTGTATGGCCGCGCGGAAAGCCCGTATAACGCCGACTACCTCACCGCGCCGTTCGCCTCCGGTTCGTCCAACGGTGCCGGCACCGCCACCGCCGCCAGCTTTGCCGCCTTCGGCCTGGCGGAAGAAACCTGGTCCAGCGGCCGTGGCCCGGCGTCCAACAATGGCCTGTGCGCCTACACCCCGTCCCGTGGGGTGATTTCGGTGCGCGGCAACTGGCCGTTGACCCCGACCATGGACGTGGTAGTTCCCTACGCCCGCACCATGGCCGACCTGCTGGAAGTGCTCGACGTGGTAGTGGCTGAAGACCCGCACACCCGTGGAGACCTGTGGCGCCTGCAGCCGTGGGTGCCGATCCCCAGCGTCGCCTCGGTGCGCCCGGCGTCTTACCCTGAATTGGCGGCGACGGCCGAATCCCTGGCCGGCAAACGCTTCGGCGTGCCGCGCATGTACATCAACGCCGACCCCGAGGCCGGCACCAGCAAGAAGCCCGGCATCGGCGGCCCCACCGGGCAGAAGATAAACACCCGTGCCAGCGTGATCGACCTCTGGAAAGACGCACGCCAGGCGCTGGAAGCCGCCGGTGCCGAAGTCATCGAGGTCGACTTCCCACTGGTGTCCAACTGCGAAGGCGACCGCCCAGGCGCGCCGACCGTGTTTACCCGTGGCCTGGTGTCCCGGGAATTCCTGCACGATGAACTGTGGGAACTGTCGGCCTGGGCCTTCGATGATTTCCTGCGCGCCAACAACGACCCGGCCCTGAACCGCCTGGCCGATGTGGACGGGCCGAAAATCTTCCCCCACGACCCCGGCACCCTGCCCAACCGTGAGGACGACCTGGCCGCCGGCATGGACGAGTACGTGCGCATGGCCGAGCGTGGCATCACCCCGTGGAACGAGATCAGCACCGTCCCCGATGGCCTGCGCGGCCTGGAGCAAACCCGGCGGATCGACCTGGAAGACTGGATGGATAAGCTCGGCCTCGACGCTGTGCTGTTCCCCACCGTGGCCGATGTAGGCCCTGCGGATGCCGATGTGAACGAAGCCAGTGCGGACATTGCCTGGAGCAACGGTGTGTGGGTGGCCAACGGCAACCTCGCCATCCGCCACCTGGGCGTGCCTACCGTTACCGTGCCCATGGGCGTGATGGCGGACATCGGCATGCCGGTCGGGCTGACCTTTGCCGGGCGCGCCTACGATGATTCGGCATTGCTGCGGTTTGCGGCGGCGTATGAAGCCACCGGCAGCAAACGCCTGATCCCGCCGCGCACGCCGCCGCTGGCGACAAACTAACTGCTTCACTGTGGGAGGGGGCTTGCTCCCGATGTGGGAGTGTCAGTTGATGCATCTGTGGCTGACCCACTGCCATCGGGAGCAAGCCCCCTCCCACATTTGGAT
>NZ_JAOTNX010000027.1:0-40070 GCF_036346475.1 Pseudomonas sp. AM8 | reverse complement strand
GGGCAAGCCCGCTCACCACAAAAAAAAGCCCGCTTCGTTAACCGAAGCGGGTTGCTGTCAGGTTAATCAGCGGAGAACTTGAAGACGGTGTTCTGGGTATACGTCTGCCCCGGATTTAAACGGGTCGAGGCAAACGTCGGCTGGTTAGGCGCATCCGGAAAGTGCTGGGTCTCCAAGGTGAAACCACTCCAGTGCAGGTAGGTCTTGCCACCTTTGCCCTTCACCGAACCATCCAGGAAGTTGCTGGTATAGAACTGCACGCCCGGTTCGCTGGTGTAGAGCTGCAAGCGCCGGCCTGACGCCGGGTCGTGCACCTCGGCGGCGAGTTGCTTGACGTCGCCCTTGGTGTCCAGCGCCCAGTTGAAGTCAAACCCGCCCTGTTTCGGCTCGGCAAATTTGAGCTGCGGGTGATCTTCCTTGATGTGCTGGCCGATCGGGGTGGGCTTGAGGAAGTCCATCGGCGTGCCCTTGACCGGTGCCAGTTCGCCGGTAGGAATCAAGGTGGCATTCACCGGGGTGTAATGGCTGGCATGCAATGTAGTGACGTGCTTGAGGATGTCGCCGTTACCCGCACCGGCCAGGTTGAAGTAGCTGTGGTTGGTGAGGTTGAGTACCGTCGGCTTGTCAGTGGTGGCCTTGTAGTCGATGTGCAGTTCGTTCTTGTCGTTGAGGCGATAGGTGACTTCGGTTTTCAAATTACCGGGAAAGCCCATCTCGCCGTCCTTGGACAGGTAGCTCAGCTTCACGCCGACCGAATCCTTGTCCTTGACCGGCTCGGCCTTCCACACCTGCTTGTCGAAGCCCTGGGCGCCGCCATGCAGTGAGTTGGGGCCGTCGTTGAGCGGCACCTGGAAGCGCTTGCCGTCGAGTTCAAAGGCGCCGCCGGCCAGGCGATTGCCGAAGCGGCCAATGGTTGCGCCGAAAAACGCCGTACCGCTTTGATAGCCTTGCACGTCGTCAAAGCCCAGCACCACGTCGTCGACCTTGCCGTTTTTGTCCGGCACTTTCAGCGATTGCAACACGCCGCCGTAGGTGATCACCGTGGCTTGCATGCCGTGGCTGTTGCGCAGGATGTACTGTTCGACGGCGGTGCCGTCGTTGGTTTTACCGAAAGGTTTTTGCTCGCTGCTCAGGCCGGCCGCCTGGGCGCCGCCGCTGGCGATCATCATGGACAGCGCCAGGCCGGACAGCAGGTATCGTGGGTGCTTCATGGTCGAACTTCCTTTTGTTGTTTTGAGTGGAATAGTTCTACTAATAGCGATATTTTGTCGGTTGGACAGCGAATTTATAGCCTTTAAAGCCGATTTCGTAAAATAAAATAAGACTAATTGATCGAGGCATCCTTTTATGAGTACTGAACACGCCGTTTATCCCGACCTCAAGGGCAAGACCGTATTGATTTCCGGGGGCGCCTCGGGGATCGGCGAATTCATGGTGCGGGCCTTCGCCGCGCAGGGTGCCAGGGTCGGGTTTGTGGACCGCGCGCAAAGCCAGGGCGAACGCCTGGCGGCGCTGTTGAGTTCCCAGGGGCATGCTGTGGAGTTCGTGTGCTGCGACATCACCGATGAAATCGCCTACAAAGCGGCCATAGGGCGCTTCGAGCATTCCCTGGGGCCGATCAGCGTACTGGTGAACAACGCCGCCAATGACGTGCGCCACACCCTGGAAGAAGTCGATTCGGAAACCTTCGACAAGCTGATCTCAGTCAACCTCAAACACGCCTTCTTTGCCGCCAAGGCCGTGGTGCCGATGATGAAACGCGCCGGCAGCGGCTCGATCATCAACCTCGGCTCCGTCGGCTGGATGATGGCCTCCGCCGGCTACCCGGTGTACGCCGCCAGCAAGGCCGCCGCCCACGGCATGACCCGCGCGCTGGCACGGGAGCTGGGGCCGAACCGTATCCGTGTGAACACGCTGGTGCCCGGTTGGGTGATGACCGAAAAACAGCTGTCCATGTGGGTGGATGACGCCGCCAAGGAACTGATCAGCCGCAGCCAGTGCCTGCCCGGCAGCGTACTGCCGGAACACATCGCCAATATGGCGCTGTTTCTTGCTTCCGATGCCTCGGCGATGTGTTCGGCGCAGAACTTTATTGTGGATGGCGGCTGGGTCTGAGCCTGACTCAATCCTTCATGCAACCCAGGCCAATGTGGGAGGGGGCTTGCCCCGATAGCAGTCTTTCAGTAATACATCTGCTGACTGACACACCGCTATCGGGGCAAGCCCCCTCCCACATTTGAACTGCGGTGCTTAGGCGATGGGGTAACGCTTGAACGCCGGATGCTGCTCCAGCCTTTCGGCATGCCGTTGCAGGTTGGGAAATGCATCCGCCTTGACCACCGATGCCACGGTGAACTGGCTGAACGACCACGCCACCGCCGCCGTAATCGACGCCTGGGTCAGTGCTTCGCTGTCGCCCAGCTGCTTCTCCAGCAATCCATAGGCCGCGAGCAATTGGCCGGTCACACGCTCAAGCCACGGTGCATGCAGTTTCTCGGCCGGGCGCAGGTTGTGTTCATAGACGATCTGCACGCTCTTCTCACAGGCTGCCAGCGCCAGTCCCAGAACGTGCAAGTCCTTGGCAAGTGCCGCAGGATGCTGGGGCAACAGCTTCCTGTCAGCCGGGGCCAGGGTTTCCAGGTAGTCCAGGATCAGGCTGGAGTCCATCAACACCGTGCCATCGTCCAGCACCAGGGTAGGGGCCTTGACCACTGGGTTGATCTGCGCAAATTCGTCGAAGGTGCGGAACACGGACAAGGGTTCATGCACGAAATCCACCCCGTACAGGTCCAGGGAAATAGCCACGCGGCGCACGTAGGGCGAGTCCAGCATGCCGATCAGTTTCATGAAGCCTCCATTGCTGTCAGGGTGACGAGCCCAAGAGATTAAGGGCACTCGGTCGCCCGGCGCAATTGTTGATACGCCTGCACCAACTGCTCCAGGCTGAACGCCAGGTTGCGTCCGCTGGGATTGGGCAGCACCCACACTGACGCACCGCCCAGCACCTTTGGCTGCAAGCCCCAGGCAATCTCGCGTTGGCCGCTCAACGCGCTGTAGCCGGGCTTGCCCAGGAACGCCACGAAGCGCGGCGCGCAGTGGCGGATTTTGTGTTCGAAGTTCGTCGCGGCCTGTGTGAACTCATGCCGTGCCAATTCGCCCGCGCTGGCCGTGGGACGATCCACCAACGTGGTCAGGCCGCAGTGGTAGTGCAGCAGCGTACGCCCGTGTTCGGGGCGGATTTCATGGGGCGTGAAGCCGGCCAGGTGCAGGGTGCGCCAGAAGCGGTTGCTGCGGTTGGCGAAATGCAGGCCGAGGGCGGCGGAACCCTTGCCGGGGTTGATGCCGCAGAACACGACCTTCAGGTGATTGGCGAGGATATCTTCGAGTCTGTCGGCCATGTGGGGGTATCTGAATGTGAGCCAATCGGTAAGATGCGCTTTGAATTCATCCATCCCAAGCGCCTCAGGAGCAGTGAGCATGACCGATTCATCCAGCTATGTCCCACCCAAGGTCTGGACCTGGGACGCCGAAAGTGGCGGCACCTTCGCCAGCATCAACCGGCCCATCGCCGGCGCTACCCATGAAAAGCAATTGCCGGTCGGTAAGCATCCGCTGCAGCTGTATTCCCTGGCTACGCCCAACGGGCAGAAGGTCACCATCCTGCTCGAGGAACTGCTGGCCCTGGGGCACAGCGGCGCGGAATACGACGCCTGGCTGATCAAGATCGGCGACGGCGACCAGTTCGGCAGCGGCTTTGTCGGGGTCAACCCGAACTCGAAGATCCCGGCCTTGATGGACCACAGCGGCGCCCAGCCGATTCGCGTGTTCGAGTCCGGCGCGATCCTGCAGTACCTGGCCGAGAAGTTCGGCGCCTTTTTCCCCACCGAGCCTGGGGCCCGTGCGGAATGCCTGTCGTGGTTGTTCTGGCAGATGGGCAGCGCACCGTACCTGGGCGGCGGCTTCGGGCATTTCTATGCCTATGCGCCGAGCAAGATGGAATACCCGATCAACCGCTTTGCCATGGAAACCAAGCGCCAGCTGGATGTGCTGGACCAGCGCCTGGCCGTGAGCGAATACATCGCCGGGGATGAATACACCATCGCCGATATCGCCATCTGGCCGTGGTACGGCGGGTTGGTCAAAGGCCGCTTGTATGGGGCGGCGGAGTTTCTCTCGGTGCACGAGTACAAGCACGTACAGCGCTGGGCGGACGCGATTGAGGCGCGGCCGGCGGTGCAGCGTGGGCGGCGGGTGAATCGGGTGTCGGGCGAGGAACAGTTGCCCGAACGCCATGATGCAAGTGACCTGGACTGATTCGCTGATCGTTCCCACGCGCGTGGGAACGATCACTGATCTTCGATTTACTTGTAGCGCTGTTCGAACACCGCCACCTGTTCGGGCTTGATGAGCTCGAACGGCACCCACACCTCGGACTCGATCGGCTCGCCCTTGATCATCCTGATCGCCGACTGCACCGCTTGCGTGGCCTGGGCCTTGGGGTCCTGGAATACCGACGCCGTGAGCATGCCGCGCTTGATCGCCGCCAGACCGTCAGGCAAGCCGTCGATGCCGATAATCGCGATCTCGCCCTTGGCCTTGCCCGCCTGTTGCAAGGCCATGGCCGCGCCAATCGCCATTTCATCGTTATTGGCCACAATCGCATCGAACTGCGTGCCGGCCAGCAGCCAGTTGCTGGTCAGGTCCATGCCCTTGTTGCGTTGCCACTCGGCGCTTTGCTGCTCCACCACCTTGATGCCGGGAAAGTCCTTGAGCACCTGCTTGACGCCTTCGGTACGGTCATGGGTGGCGTTCTGTGCGAGGTCGCCCATGATGATCGCCACATTGCCTTTGCCGCCGAGCTTTTCCGCGAGGTAGCGCATCTGCAATTGCCCGGCCTCGATATCGTTGGATGCCACGGTGACCACGCCCTTGGGCAAGGTGCGCTCATCCGGGTGGCGGTTGACGTACACCAGCGGCGTCTTGGCCGCCACGGCGGCGCGGGTCATGTTGGCGGTGGCGGCGGTGTCCACCGGCAGCACGATCACGGCGTCGACTTTCTGGTTGAGAAAACCTTCGACCTGGTTGAGCTGGCGCACCACGTCGCCCTGGGCGTCTTCGAACTGGATCTGCACGTCCTGTTGCTTGGCGGCATTTTCCAGGCCGGTGCGCACGTAGGTCATGAAGTTATCGTCGACCCGCGCGATGCTCACGCCGATGCGATACGCGGCGAAGGTCCATTGGCTGAACAGCAGTAAAAACGCAGCAACAAGCAATGAATAGCGATGCATGAGGGTGTTCCTTTTATTGTTATAGGGTGAACGCTTGACGGAAACGCTCCAGGGCCAACTCGCTGTCGCCGCTGGCCCAGCCTTCGAGGCCGACCACACCGGTGTAGCCCATGGCGTGCAGGGCCCTGGCGATGGCCGGGTAGTGGATTTCGCCGGTGCCAGGCTCCTTGCGTCCGGGCACGTCGGCCACCTGGATTTCACCGATGGCGCTGCCTGCGCGCTGGATCAGCTCGATCAGGTTTCCTTCGCCGATCTGCGCGTGGTACAGGTCCAGGTTCATCTTCAGGTGCGGGCTGCCCACGGCTTCGATCAGCGCCAGGGTGTCGTCGGCGCGGGCGAACGGGGTGCCGGGGTGGTCGACCTCGGTGTTTAGGTTTTCCAGCAGGAACACGCGGCCGGCGTCTTCGCCCAGGCGCGCGATTTTTTCCAGCGCCTTGCACGCGCTCAGCCACATGCGTCCGGTGGTCTGGCTCACGGGCTGCACCGGCAGGCCGCCGTCACCCAGTCCGGTGCCGTGCAGGTTGAGGCTGGGGCAATTCAGGCGCTCGGCGACGCCGATGGATTCGCGCGCGCTGTCGAGCAGTTGGCGGATGCCGTCGGGGTCGGTGAGGGTGCCGCTGATATAGCCGGTCATCGAGGTGAAATCGGCGCCGGTGGCGGCCAGGGCGCTGATGTCTTTATTGGTCCAGTTCCAGATTTCGGCACTGAAACCCAGTGCATGGATGCGCTTCACGCGCTCGACGAAGGGCAGGTCGAGAAACACCATCTCGGCACTGATCGCCAGTTTGAACGGGCTCATCAGCGGGCTCCCTGCACGGCCACGGCCTTGCCGGTCTGGAACGACTCGATACAGGCGCGGGCGATCGCCAGGGCGGCGCGCGCGTCTTCACCACTGGCCATGGGCTTGGCGCCGCTGCGCAGGCAGTCGACAAAGTGGTTGAGTTCGGCGATGTAGGCGTCGCGCAGCAGGTCGGTGTCCATGCGCTGGGTGTCGGCCTGGATGCCCTCGGCCAGGTAGCGCACCAGGTCGGAGTCGTTGAGGCTGCCCATGCTCAGCATGCCGGCGCTGCCGAACACTTCGCCGCGCACGTCGTAGCCGTACACCGCCTGGAAGTTGGCCTCGGCAGTGGCGATGGCGCCGTTGTCGAAGCGGATCGCGACCACGGCGGTGTCGAGGAAACCTTTGCTTTTGTACTCCGGCGCGATCAGTGCGTCGGCCATCACATACACCTGCACCGCTTCGGCACCGGGGTTGAGGTAGCGCAGGGTGTCGAAGTCGTGGATCAGGGTTTCCAGGAAGATCACCCATTGCGGCGAATTGGCCGGGTTGTTGAGTGCCGGGTCGCGGGTCAGCGAGCGCAACAACTGCGGTGTGCCGATGCGGCCGGCCGCCACGTCGAGGTGGGCCGTGCGGAAGCTCTTGGCGAAACGCCGATTGAAACCGACCTGCAGCGGCACGCGCGCATCGGCCGCGGCGGCAATGGCGCGGTCGGCTTCGTCGAGGGTGATGGCCATGGGTTTTTCGCAGAAGATCCCCTTGCCCGCGCGGGCGGCGCTGATCACCAGTTCGGCGTGGCTGCGGGCGGGGGCGGCGATGAGGACGCCGTCGATGTCCGGGTCGTCGAGCAGCTGTTGCGGGTCGGTGTAGACCTTGGCTACCCCCAGTTCGGCCGCCAGGCGTGCGGCTTGGCCTGGAGTGGGGTCGGCGATGGCGGCGAGGGTTGCGCCAGGGATGTGTCGCGCAGCGGTCAGGCCGTGGAAACTGCCCATGCGACCCGCGCCGATCAAGCCCAGGCGGATGTTCTGTGTACTCATGAAATAACCCCTTTTTATTGTTGGCCGCAGGACAGCCCTGACTGGCAAAGGGGCAGGAGCAAAGGTTATGCCAATTTATAACTGTCTGATAAATAAGGATTTATAAAATACAATAAACAAAATGTGTTCATTCTGATGACATGCCTATACTGACATGTCAAAAACATGAACATGGATACCGCCCGATGAGCATGGCGTTCAGCGTACAAGACCTCGACTACCTGACGGCCCTGGGGCCTGCGGCGCTGAACGACGGCCCCGTGGCTGCGCTGGAACAGGCGTGGCGCGCGTGCCTGGCCGGGCAGGTGCAGCGCCCGGCCGAGGTGCGGCAGGTGATCTGGGATTCCTGGCGCCGCAGTGTCGAGGCGGGTATCGACCCGGATGACAGCCAGTACCGCTTTGTGGCGCCCCACGACCTTGCTGCCACCCTGGCCACCCACCGTGTCCTGATCGCCGCCGCTGCGCAGGTCATGCATGGCCTGCTGGCCTATAACCCGCGAGGGCATATCAACCTCACCGACGCCGAGGGCACCACCCTGTATTTCTGCGGGCTGGACATCACCCCCGTCGGGAGCCGCCTGCTCGAATCGGTCCAGGGCACCAACTGCACCGGCCTGGCCCTGGCCGAAGACCGCCTGGTGTACGTGCTGGCCGAGGAGAACTTCGGCAGCGGCCTGCGCCAACGCCGTATGCACTGCGCCGCCGCGCCGATCAGGAATGCCCAGGGCCAGACCCTGGCGATGCTGACCCTCACCGCCGAACCCGGCTGGTTTCATTTTCACACCCTCGGTACCGTACAAGCGGCTGCCGAAGCGGTCTCCCGCCAGATGGCCTTGCAAGCGCTGTTGGAAGAGCAGCAAACCGTGCTCGAAGTGCTTAACGAAGGCCTGGTGGTGCTCGATGAGCGCGGCTGCATCAAGGCGCTCAACCGTTATGCCCGGCAACTGTTCGGGGTGGGGCTGGAGCTGATCGGCAGCCCCTTCCAGCGCCTGGGCCGCAGTGAGCTGAGTGACGCCATGCTTCTACGCGGCGGCGAGCCGGTGCGTGACCTCGATTGCACCTTCCACCTGCACGACCGCAGCCAGCTCGCCTGCCTGGTCTCGGTGTGCCCGCTGGAGCAGGGCGGGGTGATCGTGTCCCTGCGCGAGAACCGCCGCATCCGTGAAATCACCCGGCGCATCATCAGCACCCAGGCGCGCTACACCTTCGACACGATCCAGGGCACGTCGCGGGCGATCCAGGACGCGCTGCACCTGGGACGCATCGCCAGTCGCAGTGAATCCACCACCCTGATCCTCGGCGAAAGCGGCACCGGCAAGGAGCTGTTCGCCCAGGCCATCCACAACGCCAGCGACCGCGCCAACGGCCCGTTCGTGGCGGTCAACTGCGGCGCGATCCCACGGGACCTGGTGCAGAGCGAGCTGTTCGGGCACGTCGAAGGCGCGTTCACAGGCTCGGCGCGGGGCGGGTCGGCGGGCAAGTTTGAACTGGCGGATGGCGGCACCATCTTTCTGGATGAGATCGGCGATATGTCCTTCGACGCTCAGGTCAGCCTGCTGCGGGTGTTGCAGGAAGGCGAGATCACCCGCGTCGGCGCGAAAAGCTCACGGCCAGTGGACGTACGCATCATCGCCGCGACCCACCGCAACCTCAGCCAGGCGGTGGCCGAAGGGGCGTTCCGTGAAGACCTCTACTACCGCCTCAACGTACTGAACCTGACCGTGCCGCCGCTGCGCATGCGCCGTGAAGACATCCCGTTGCTGGCGCGGCACTTCCTCACGCGCTGTGTTCGTTCGCTGCGTAAAGCGGTGCAGGGCTTTGCCCCGGATGCGCTGGAATTGCTCTCGGCCTACGCCTGGCCAGGCAATGTGCGCGAGTTGGAAAACAGCATCGAACGCGCCACCAACCTGGCGACGGGCGAACTGATCCAGGCCGCCGATCTACCCCTGGAAACCAGACCGCGCGCCACGCTGCGCCACCACGAACCTCAGCCCGCCCAGGACCTGAGCAGCCACGAAATGCACGCCATCGTCGCCGCCCTCAAAAGCACCGGCGGCAACATCCGCCTGGCCGCCCGGCAACTGAACGTATCGCGGGGTGGGCTGTACAACAAGATGAGTCGGTTCGGGCTGAATGCCGCAGATTTTCGCGGCGCGTAAGGTTGAAATGCGGGAGGGGGCTTGCCCCCGATAGCCATAGGTATCTACACAACGTTGGCTCAACGCTGAAAGTGCGGCAGATAGGGCTGTCGTGGTGAGCGGGCTTGTCCCGCGCTGGGCTGCGCAGCAGCCCCAAAACCAGCCTCTACAGAGTGTCTGATACACCGCGATCTTCTTGACTGGGGCTGCTACGCAGCCCAACGCGGGACAAGCCCGCTCGCCACAGGGAGATTTGTCAGGGTCTGAAAAGTTGCGTAGATACCCTTGCCCCGATAGCGGAGTGTCAGTTGACATCTACTTAACTGATCCGCCGCCATCGGGGGCAAGTCGAATCGTCGCACCGCCCCTCCCACATGTTTAACCGCGTTTCAGGCAGTTGATGGAGCGATCCACAGTGGTTTTGGCAATTTCCAGCAAATGCCACACCGCCAAGATCTTCGCCCGCTCCGGGCTTTCCTGTTGCTCCCCACAATCCAGCGCAGTCGCCGACGCACTGTCGAGCAAACTGGCGGTGTAGAGCAGGGCATCTTCAAAGCTCAGGTCTTCGTTGACGGAGTGAAAGCCTTGGGTGGGGAGATAGTGGTCGATGGCGCGGTTG
This sequence comes from Pseudomonas sp. AM8, assembly GCF_036346475.1. NCBI lineage: Bacteria > Pseudomonadati > Pseudomonadota > Gammaproteobacteria > Pseudomonadales > Pseudomonadaceae > Pseudomonas > Pseudomonas sp. AM8. The sequence goes on along the minus strand of NZ_JAOTNX010000027.1, from coordinate 30,210 downwards.
AAGGCGGCGCGGTCTTTGGCGGGATCGAAGGGTGGGTCGGGTACGACTTTATTCATTGTGCAACTCCTATTGAGCTAAGGAGCTACCGCCAACGCTGCTAAACGAGGGTGGCAGCTGTACGCGGGTTAGCAGACCGGTCAATAGGAAAACCAGCGCACCCGAAGGTGCCCCGCGCACAGCCACCATAAACGCAGATGTGAACCGTGTGCCTATTGACGTCAGGCTGCTAAACCCGATCACTGATGAGCAGTGACGGACCGCAGACTAGCCACCGATTCCAGCAGGCACAAGGCGGCCAGGATTGTCTAGGAAACGTCCTGCAATTAAAAGGGACCGGCCTTGCTGGCCCTTTACAAACCATGACAAAACGCCACCAAGCCAGCAATGGAACGCGGTCGATGTGGGAGGGGCGGTGCGACGGTTCGACTTGCCCCCGATAGCTGAGTGTCAGTTGACATCTACTTAACTGACCCACCGCTATCGGAGGCAAGCCCCCTCCCACATTTTGATCTCCATGTATCAGGTACACATGTTCTCCGACGTCACAATCTGCGGCGCGATATGCACCCGATGCCGCCCCGGATCAAACCCCTCGGCACTCTGCAATTCCACCAGCAACTGCACCAGCGCGTTCGCCGTCTGCCTGGGCTGTGAGTCCATCACCACATCGATCAACCCCTGGCTCAGTGCCTGGCGTGACAGCGCCGTGGACTCCTGCAAAATGCAGCACAACGCCGGGCGCTTGGGCAGTTGCGCGAGGGCGCTGATGATGCCGTCGCCGCCGCCGCCCACCACACACAGGCCGCGCAGGTCGGTGTGGCGGGTGAGCAGGTCGAGGGTGGCTTCTTCGGTGATGTCGCAGTTGTCCAGGTTGATCAGCGGCTCCAGCGGTTTGAGCCCCGGGGCGTGTTCGGTGAGGTAGCTGTGCAGGCCTTCGACCCGTGCCTGGTGACCGAGGAAGCGATGGCCGCCGAGCAGGATCCCCACGCTGCCTTTGCGTGCGCCGCAGGTGCGGGCGAGCAGCCAGCCCATGGTGCGCCCGACCACGTGGTTGTCCTGGCCCACATAGGGTTCAAGGGCTTGCTCATGAATATCCGAGAGCAGGGCCACCACCGGCACACCGGCCTCGCGGATCTGCGCCAGGCAGGCGTTGATCAGCGGGTGGGCGAAGCTGACCACCGCCAGGCCATCGCACTGCACGGCCAGTTGTTCGATCTGCGCGACGATGGCGCTGGGTGTGCGGTCGTTGATGTAGTCGAATTGGCAGGTCAGGTTGGCGGTGGCGTGATGCTGCGCCGCCTCGCTGATCGACTGCGCCAGGTGGGCATAGAACGCCTGGGCGGTGCCCAGCAGCAGAATGCCGAAGCGATAAGTCGGCCGGCGTTCGCGTATGCGTTGGCCGATCAGCCGCGCCGCAAAATAGCCCACCGCTTCGGCGGCCTGGAACACCTGCTCGGCCGTCTGCGGATTGACTGGCGCACGCGCATTCAGCACGCGGTCGACGGTGGCCACGCTGAGGCCCGCATGGGCGGCGACGGTGGCGATGGTCGGGCGTTTATTGTTGTTCATGACAGCCCCCTTGAGCGTCTTGATAGAAAACTATCAAGCCCCGCTGGGCCTGGATGATAGCTTGATAGGGAATGGATTCAAGGCCTTGAGAGTGATTTAGCCGCGCTCTATCGTTGGTTTCGCAAAGCACCTGAAACCTCTCGCTTGCGGAGAACAATAACAATGCCTGAACACACCGCTCACACCGCTCGGCGCGACTACAGCCTCACCGGCCCCGAAGCCGCCCGCGCGGCGGAAAAAGGCCTGGTCTCGGCCAGTTGGTACCAATCGCCGATTTCCCGTAAACGCATGAAAGAACTGATGCAACGCCGCGACGGCCCGGCCTTGCTCGACACCGCTATGTGGGTGAGTGCACTGTTCGCCACCGGCTTCGGCGGTTACTGGTTCTGGGGCACGTGGGCCTGCGTACCGTTCTTCCTCGCCTATGGCGTGCTGTACGGCACCGCGTCCAATCCGCGCTGGCACGAAACCGGCCACGGCACCGCGTTCAAGACCCGCTGGATGAACGACGTGCTGTACCAGGTCGCAAGCTTCATGTGCATCTTCGAACCCCACGTGTGGCGCTGGAGCCATGCCCGGCACCACACCGACACCATCGTCGTCGGCCGCGACCCGGAGATCGTCGAGCCACGCCCGCCGAGCCTGCCGATGATGTTTCTCAGCCTGTTCAACCTGCCCCTGGCCTGGAAGACCTTCAGCGGCGTGGCGCGCCATGCCATCGGCCAGATGAGTGCCCAGGAGGCGGACTTCATTCCCGAATCCGAGTGGCCGAAGGTGTTCCGTGCTGCGCGTATCTGGGTCGGCATTTATGCGCTGGTGATCGGCTCCGCGTTGTACCTGCACAGCTGGCTGCCGCTGATGCTGGTCGGGCTGCCCAGTATCTACGGCGCCTGGCTCGGCTACGTGTTCGGCCTCACCCAGCATGTGGGCCTGGCCGAAGATGTGCTTGACCACCGCAGCAACTGCCGCACCATCTACATGAACCGCGTGCTGCGTTTTATCTACATGGACATGAACTACCACCTCGAACACCACATGTACCCGATGGTGCCGTACCACGCATTGGCGCAATTGCACGAAGAGATCCGCAGCGACTGCCCGCCGCCGTACGCCAACCTGTTCGAGGCGTACAGGGAGATCATCCCGACGATCTGGAAGCAGCGCAGCGATCCGACTTACTTCGTCCAGCGTCCCATCCGCCCCAGTGCTGAACCGGCCGCCAGGGCCCCGATGCATGCAGAAGCCACTGCCGGCTGAATCCCACCCAAGAACAAGAGAAAACGCCATGAACGATCAATGGATCGACGTCTGCGCCGTGGGCGAAATAGACGCGGAAGACGTGCTGCGCTTCGACCACGGGGCGCACACCTACGCGGTATTCCGCTCGGCGGACAATGAGTTTTTCGCCACCGCCGGCCTGTGTACCCACGAGAAAATCCACCTCGCCGACGGCTTGGTGATGGACCATGTGATCGAGTGCCCCAAGCACAACGGGCGCTTCGATTACCGCTCGGGCAAGGCCCTGGGCGCGCCGGTGTGCGTCAACCTCAAGACCTACCCGGTACGGGTCGAAGCGGGGCGGGTTTTGCTCGCCGTCACGGCTTGATGATGGACGCCGCCCTGATCATCGTCGGCGCCGGCCATGCCGGTGGCCGCGCGGCACTGACCCTGCGTGAAGAAGGCTACAGCGGACGCCTGATCCTGATCGGCGACGAGCCGCACGTGCCCTACGAGCGGCCGCCCCTGTCCAAGGGCCTGTTGCAAGGCAACATGGACCTGGCCGGCTGCAGCCTGTGCGACAGCGCCCGGCTCGCCGAGTTGGGCATCGAACATATCGCCGGTAACCCGGTCAGCCAATTGGACCCGCCGCAACACCGCCTGCAATTGGCCGACGGCCAGTGGTTGAGCTACTCCGGGCTGTTGCTGGCCACTGGCGGCAGGGCGCGACGCTTGCCCCAGGCGCAGGCCAACGTGCTGTACCTGCGCACCCATGATGAAGCGCTGGCGCTGAAATCCGCGTTGCAGCCCGGAGCGCGGCTGGTGATTATCGGCGGCGGGTTTATCGGCCTGGAAGTCGCGGCGACCGCTCGTGGCCTGGGCTGTGAGGTGACGGTGCTCGAAGCCGGGCCGCGCTTGGCGGGCCGGGTGCTGGCGCCGGTCATCTCCGAAGCGCTGCTGCAGGTGCATCGGCAACAGGGTGTCGACGTACGCTTGAATGTGGCGTTGGAGTCGATCCATGCAGAGGCGGTGCAACTGGTGGACGGGCAGTTACTGCCCTGCGACCTGGTGGTGGTCGGCATCGGCATGCAACCGAATATCGAGCTGGCCGTGGCGGCGGGGCTGGAGGTGGGGCAGGGCATTCGCGTCGACGCGCACCTGCGCACCAGCGCGCCGGACATCTACGCGGCAGGTGACGTGTGCGAGTTTCGCCTCGGCGGTGAGTACCAGCGCCAGGAAACCTGGCGCAATGCCGAGGCGCAAGGGCGGCATGCGGCGCTGAACATGCTCGGGCGTGATGAGCCGTTCGAAGCGCTGCCCGGCTTCTGGTCCGACCAGTACGACTGGGGCTTGCAGACCGTGGGCGTGATCACGCCGCTGACCGTCAGCCGTGCCTTGCCGGGCGCGGGCCTGTTGCTGTTCTACCTCGACGCCGAGCAACGCTTGCAAGGCGCCTGCGGCTGGAGCCCCGGCAACAGCGTGGCCAAGGACATCAAGCTGTGCGAACGCCTGATCAACGCGCGCATCGCCCTGAACGCGGCCAGCCTGGCCGACCCCGACGTGTCCCTCAAACACCTGCTGCGAGGCTGATATGCGCCAATTCCTGGTATTCCAATCCCTCTGGGCGATGCACACCGAGCCCGGCCCCATGGAGGCCCAACTCGACCGCATCAAGGCCGCCGGTTTCGACGGCATTACCGATCACTATTGGCACGCCGCCGATGTCGCGCGCCTGCACGCCGCCGCCACGGCGCGGGGCCTGCAGATCGAAGGCCAGTTGTTCCCGCAAAGCGTCGACGACCTGGCGGCGGCACTGGACGTGATCAGCCGCCACGGCTGCCACCACCTCACCCTGCAAGCCGATGTGCGCCCGCGCACCCAAACCGAGGCCGCCCGTTTGATCGAAGGCTGGCAACGCCTGGCCGAGCAGGTGGACTTTCCGGTGCTGCTGGAAACCCACCGCTATCGCCTGACCAACGACCTGCTGTTCACCCTCGACCTGCTGGCGCAGATGCCCGATTTGAAGCTGCTGGCCGACCTGTCTCACTACGTGGTCGGCCGCGAGTTGCCCGAGCCCGGCGCCGCCGAAGACGACGAGCAGATCCGCACGATCCTGCGCCACAGCTGGGGCTTTCATGGCCGTGTGGCCAGCAGCGAACAGGTGCAGGTGTCGCTGGCGTTCCCCCAGCACCAGGCCTGGGTGCAGCGCTTTACCCAGTGGTGGCGCTACGGGATCGAGGACTGGCTGGCCCGCCCCGAGACCCCGCACAGCCTGTCCTTCACCTGCGAACTGGGCCCGCCGCCCTATGCCATCACCGGTGCCGATGGGCGTGAAATCAGTGACCGCTGGGCCGAGGCGTTGCAGCTCAAGGCCTTGATTCGCGACGTGTGGCAGGCGTGCCGGAAATGATCTGCTAACCTGCGCGGGTTCACTCCCGCCCTTAGCCTGGATTTGCCCCATGCCGACTTCCTCCGTTCAGCCGCCTCTTGAACCGCAGTCCGTCTGCCACCCGATCACCAGCAGCGCGATCTTTATGGTCGCCACCATCGTCCCCGGCAGTGAAGACGGCGTGCGCGCCTGGTGCGCAGACATCGCCGGGCTGGTGCGTTCGGTGGGCAAGCGCGTGCCGGCGGGCAACCTCACCTGCGTCTGCGGCTTTGGCTCGCAGGCCTGGGACCGCTTGTTCGGCGCACCGCGCCCGGCGGCGTTGCACCCGTTTCGCGAGTTCGGTGTGGAAGGGCGCATGGCGTTATCGACGCCCGGCGACATCCTCCTGCATATCCGCGCCGAGCAGATGGACCTGTGCTTTGAACTCGCTACCCAGCTGATGACAGCGTTGGGCGATAGCGTGAAGGTGGTGGATGAAGTCCAGGGTTTCCGCTACTTCGACATGCGCAGCATCATTGGCTTTGTCGACGGCACCGAGAACCCGGTGGGGCGCAAGGCCGTGGGTTTCACTATCGTTGGCGACGAAGATCCCGGATTCGAAGGCGGCAGCTACGTGCTGGTGCAGAAATACCTGCACAACATGACCGCCTGGAACAGCCTGACGGTGGAAGCCCAGGAGAAGGTGATCGGGCGTACCAAGCTGTCGGATATCGAGTTAGGCGAAGACGCCAAGCCGAGCAATGCCCACAGCGCCCTGACCGTGATCACCGACGAGAACGGCGAAGAAGTCAAAATCCTGCGCGACAACATGCCCTTCGGCCGCCCCGGTGCCGGGGAGTTCGGCACCTACTTCATCGGCTACGCACGCTCGCCGCAGCCGCTGGAGCTGATGCTGGAAAACATGTTCGTCGGCCGCCCGGCAGGCAACTACGACCGCTTGCTCGACTTCAGCACGGCGGTCACCGGCGGGTTGTTTTTCGTGCCATCGGCCGACCTGCTCGAAGCACTGGCGGAGCGTACGGGCGGGCTGTAAAGCAAAGCAGTTCAAATGTGGGAGGGGGCTTGCTCCCGATAGCATTGGGTCAGTTAAAGTTGCATCAACTGACACGCCCTCATCGGGGGCAAGCCCCCTCCCACATGAGATTGATGCCGGGTTGAGACGGGGTGTTATATCAACCCAGCAGCCCGGTACTGACGGCCACAATCAGGAACACCCCCAGCAGCGCGCGATAGATCACAAACGGCCAGGTGGAGAACCGCTCGAGGAACTTCATCAGGCCCCAGATCGCGAAGAACGCCGAGACGCTGGCCACCACCAGCCCGAACAGCAAATGCGGCCAGGCATGGGCGGGCATATCGGCGTGCAGCAGTACCCACAGCTCCTTCAAGCCGGCGAGGGCGATGGCGGGCAGGCCCAGCAGGAAGGAAAAGCGTGCGGCTTCTTCGCGTTTGAAGTTGAGGAACAGGGCCGCGGTGAGGGTCGAGCCGGAACGCGATACGCCGGGAATCAACGCGCCGATCTGCGCGACTCCGACGATCAGCGCATCGCGCAGGCGCATCTGGCTGACCTCGCGTGTATGCCGGGCGCGCAGCTCGGCCGCCGCCAGCAATACCGCCATCACCACGCAGGAAATCCCGATCACCATCAGCCCGCGCAGCGGCGAATTGCAGGCGTTCAGGGTCGACGACAAGGCCAGCCCGGCAATCCCGATCGGAATGGTCGCCAACACAATCGCCACCGCGAGCTTGAACCATGGATCGTTGTAGTCGCCCCGGCGCACCGCGTCGATGCTGCCCGTGGTCACTTGGCGTACATCGCGCCAGAAATAGCTGACCACCGCCGCCAGTGCCGCCAACTGCATGGCCGCTGAAAACGCCGAGCCGGGGTCTTGCCAGCCGAGCAGGGCGGGCACTACGCGCATATGGGCGGTGGAGGAGACCGGCAACAGTTCGGTAATGCCCTGGATCACGCCCAGGATGAAAATCTGCAAGTAATCCAGGGAGGCGAAGCCCACATCCAGGCCGGCGGTACAGACGTTCGTCAAAATACGTGTCCTTGAGGAAAGGTAGAGATCGGCGAAGTTTATTCGAAATGTTTCAAGAATTCGGCCAAGGCAATCGCTAACTGCAATCGGTTCAGCAAGTAGAAAGGTTCGCGGCGCTATTGGACTGCGCCGAGGTTTTGTGAACAATGGCGCCCTGCGTTTTTTGACCGAGAGCCCAATGCCTGAAACTACCGTGGAACTGATCCAGACCGGCCCTGAAGAAGCCGAGCTGATCCGCAATCTCTACCAGTACTACGCCTATGAATCATCGGACTGGGAGCAGGAAGATGTCGAGGCGGACGGCCGTTTCTACATCCATGACCAGCACCTGAACCGCTACTGGCAAGACCCGCACTGGAGCGCCAACCTGTTGTTGGTGGACGGCTATATCGCCGGCTTCCTGCTGATCGAGGGCAGCGAGTTGCCGGGCATCGACGCCCTGGAACTGGCCGACCTGTTTATCCTCAAGCGCTATCGCCGCAAAGGCATCGGCCGCGCCATCGCCACCCAGGTGTTGTGCAGCGGCGAGGCGGATTGGCTGGTGCGGTTTTATGACCAGGACGAAGTGTCCCAGGCGTTCTGGCGTACGGTGCTGGATAACCTGCCGCGCCCGGTGCAGGCCCTTGAACTGGCGGATGACCCGCAGTTGATGAGTTACCTGGTTACGCGGGCGGTGTTGCATTAAAGGTGTGCTGCATCGCCTGGGGCGGTTGCCCGAACGCCCTTAGAAACGCCTGGCGCATGCGCTCGCGATCACCGAAGCCGGTTTCGCGGGCCACCACTTCCACCGGGTGGCGGCTGGTTTCCATCATCGCCCGTGCGGCTTCAACCCGCAGGGATTCGATGGCCTTGGCCGGCGTCTGCCCGGTTTCTTCGCGAAATACCCGGCTGAACTGGCGCGGGCTCAGCCGGGCCACCTCGGCCAGGGCGTCCACCGACAGGTCGTGGGTGAGGTTTTCGCGGGCGTAGGCCAGGGCCAGTTGCACGCGGTCGGACTTGGGGTCCAGCTCCAACAGTGCAGACAACTGCGATTGCTCGCTGCCCCGGCGCTGGGCGATCACCAGCTTGCGCGCAATGCGCCGGGCGAGGTCGCTGCCCAGGTCGTTCTCCACCATGGCCAGCGCCATGTCCACCCCGGCACTCATGCCGGCGCCGGTCCATACCTGGCCGTCGACGATAAACAGCTTGTCTTCTTCCAGGCGGATGTCCGGATAGCGCTTGCGAAAGGCCGGCGCGTGGATCCAGTGGGTGGTGGTGCGCTTGCCGTCGAGCAAGCCGGCCTCGGCCAGCACGAAGATGCCCATGCACAGCGAGGCGACACGCCGCGATTGAGCCGAGGCGGCCTTGACCAGTTCCAGCAGGTTGGCCTCGGGCAGGCGAAACTCCAGGTAACCGCTGACGATCAGCGTGTCATAGCCTTGGGGCCGCAGGGGCGAGGTGTTCACCGAGAAGCCCTGGGACGTCATCACCGCGCCGCCGCTTTCCGACACCAGGTGAAACTCATAGGCGGGCTCACCGCGCAGCAGGTTCGCGCACTCGAACACCGAGCCCAGGCTGAGGCTCAGGGATTGGAAGTTCGGGTAAACCATCAGCGCAACGCTGTGCATCGCATGTCTCCAGGGGCGTGGGAGGGTGGATTGTCGGCGGCTGCCGGGAAAACGGCAACCGACTTCGGGTCATGTCCGGAATCCTTGCGCATATGACATTGTGAGGGGTTGGCGCGGCCCCTAACATTCCCTCAACGAACTAGACGACTGGTCTAATCGGACGGAGTGAAGCATGAGCAGCGAAACTAAAAGTGCACGGCAGACCATTCTCGACACGGCGCAGTTGATTGTTGGCCGTAAAGGATTCTCTGCGGTGGGCTTGAACGAAATACTTCAAGCCGCCCAGGTGCCTAAAGGTTCGTTCTATCACTACTTCAACTCCAAGGATGGCTTCGGTGTCGTGTTGCTCGACGCCTACTTCGACAACTACGTGCATGGCATGCAGCAACTGTTCGACCAACCCGGTTTATCCCAGCACGCCAAGTTGATGCGTTATTGGCAGGCCTGGATCGACAACCAGACCGGCTGCACCGATGCGGGCAAATGCCTTGCCGTCAAACTGGGTGCGGAGGTGTCAGACCTTTCAGAGCCCATGCGCCTGGCGCTGGAACGTGGCACGTCGCGCACCATCGATCTACTCGCCATCGCCATACAGCGTGGCCTTGAGGACGGTTCCCTGGACGTCGACCAAGCCCCTGCAAGCCTGGCCCGGCGCCTGTACGCGCTGTGGCTGGGGACCAGCGTGATGAGCAAGATCACCCGTACATCCGCGCCTTTCGAGGAGGCGTTGCTGCTGACCCGACAGCTGTTGGGTTGCCCTGGACACACAGACATTCACTGATCGAGGCACTGGAAAATGAAAGTATTAATGGTACTGACCTCTCACGACCAGCTTGGCGACACCGGCCGCAAGACCGGCTTCTGGCTCGAAGAATTTGCCGCACCCTATTACGTGTTCAAGGACGCCGGCGCCGAACTGGTGCTGGCGTCCCCGGCCGGTGGCCAGCCGCCCCTGGACCCGGTGAGTGACGCGCCCGACGCGCAAACCGAGCAGACTCGCCGCTTTGCCGCCGACCCTGCCGCGCAACAGGCCCTGGCCAGCACGGTCAAGCTGGACACGGTCAACGCTGACGACTTCGACACCGTGTTCTACCCAGGCGGCCACGGCCCGCTGTGGGACCTGGCAGAGTCACCGGTGTCCATCACCCTGATCGAGTCCTTCGAGCGTGCCGGCAAGCCCATCGGCTTTGTCTGCCACGCACCGGGCGCCTTGCGCCACGTCAAGGCGGTCAATGGCGAGCCGCTGGTCAAGGGCCGTCGCGTCACCGGCTTCTCCAACTCGGAAGAAGCGGCGGTGGGCCTGACCGAGGTGGTGCCGTTCCTGATTGAAGATGATTTCAAGGCACTGGGCGGCAACTATCAGAAGGGCGCCGACTGGCAATCCTTCGTGCTCGAAGATGGTTTGCTGATCACTGGGCAGAACCCTGCCAGTTCCAGTGACGTGGCCAAGGCGCTGCTCAAACTCACCGCGTAAGTTAATTAACCCTTCCATTCATTGGCGACTTGCAACAGTCGCCAATGCGTTTGCTCGTCTCGAATTTGGAATACCCCAATGACTAACAGCATCTTAAGTACCCCGGTCAAACTGGGTCATCACACCTTGAACAACCGTATCGTGCTGCCACCGTTGACACGCCAGCGCAGCGCCCAGCCCGGCGATATCGCCACCGACCTGATGGCCGAGTATTACCGCCAGCGCGCTACGGCCGGTTTCATGGTCAGCGAAGGTACGCAGATCGAACCCCGTGGCCAGGGTTATGCCTGGACGCCGGGCATCTACACCCCGGCGCAGATCGACGGCTGGCGCAAGGTCACCGACGCGGTGCATGCCGAAGGCGGGGTGATCTTTGCCCAGCTGTGGCATGTGGGCCGTGTGTCCCATAACGCCTTGCAGCCTGACGGCGCCGCACCGGTGGCACCGTCGGCGATTCAAGCCCAGCAAGCCAAGGCCTTTATCGAGACCGGGCCTGGCACGGGTGAATTGAAGCAACCGCCGGTGCCTCGCGCCTTGAGCGTGCTCGAGATTGAAGAATTGGTCGGGCACTACGCCCAGGCCGCACGCAATGCCCTGGACGCCGGGTTTGACGGCGTGGAAATTCATTCGGCCAACGGTTACCTGGTCAACCAGTTCATCTCGGCCCATTCCAACCAGCGCGACGATGAGTACGGTGGTTCGCTGCACAATCGCCTGCGCTTTTTGCGCGAGATCGTCGAAGCCGTCAGCAAGGTGGTCGGGCCGGAGCGCCTGGGCGTGCGGTTCTCGCCGTTGTTCAGCGGCACCGACCAGGACCGTGTGTACATCGGCCTGGTAGAAGAAGACCCGCACCACACCTACATCGAAGCGATCAAGGTGTTGGAGCAGTCAGGCATCGCCTACGTGTCCATCGCCGAAGCCGACTGGGACAACGCCCCCGTGCTGCCCGACAGCTTCCGGGAAGCCGTGCGCAGCACCTTCAGCGGTCGGATTATCTATGCCGGTCGCTACACCGCTGAACGCGGCGCGAAACTGGTGGACGCCGGTCTGGCGGATTTGATTGCGTTCGGACGGCCGTTCATTGCCAACCCGGACCTGCCGCAACGGCTATTCAAGGGCTGGCCGTTGAACCCGCTGCGGGAAGAGGGGATGTATGGTGGGGGGGAGGTGGGCTACATCGACTACCCCACCTACCTCGGGTAATCACGCGGTCAATGTGGGAGGGGGCTTGCCCTGATGCCAGCCATTTAAGAAGGAACACTGTAACTGTGGTGAGGGGGCTTTTTGTGGTGAGCGGGCTTGCCCGTCCCGCATTTTTTTGTGTTGCCTGCTGGTTACTCCACCCGCAACACAATCTTGCCGATATGGTCCCCACCTTCCATCCGCGCATGGGCCTGGGCGGCGTCGGTGTATGCGTACACCTTGTCGATGATTGGCAGGCAACGCCCGGCCTCCAATACCGGCCAGATGTACTCGCGCAACTGTTCGGCAATCGCGGCTTTTTCAGCCTTGCTGCGCGCACGCAACAGCGAGCCGGTAATCACCGCGCGCTTGCCGAGGATGCTCAACAGGTCGACGTCGTTGGCCTTGGCGCCGCCGAGGAAACCCAGCATCACCAGGTGGCCGTCCATGGCCAGGGCCTTGAGGTTGTTGTTCAGATACGAGCCGCCCATGATGTCGAGGATCACATCCACACCCTGGCCGTTGGTCTGTTGCGCGATGACCTCGGCAAAATCCTGCTCGCGATAATTGATCGGCTCGCCGCCCAGCTGGGCAATGGCCGCGCATTTGTCGGCGCTGCCGGCGGTGGCGAAGGCCTGGATGCCGAATTCGCGGCACAGCATCAGCGCGGTCGTACCGATGCCGCTGGTGCCGCCGTGGATCAGCACGCGCTGGCCGGTGTGGGCATCGCCGAGGCCGAACAGGTTGGCCCACACGGTGAAGAAGGTTTCCGGCACGGCGGCGGCTTGAATCCAGTCCATGCCTTCAGGAATCGGCAGCGCCTGGCTGGCGGGCACCGTGCAGAACTGCGCATAGCCGCCGCCATTGGTCAGGGCGCAGACCTTATCGCCCACGGCGTATTCGGTCACGCCGTCGCCCAGCGCGGCCACTTCGCCTGCCACTTCCAGGCCAGGCAGCGGGTTCATGCCGGGTTTCATCGGGTACTTGCCGGCGCGTTGCAGGGCGTCGGGGCGATTGACACCGGCCGCATGCACGCGAATCAGGATCTCGCCGGGGCCCGCCACCGGTACATCTGCCCGGCGTGGTTGCAGCACCTCGGGGCCACCGGGGGTGGTGATTTCGATCAGGGTCATTTCTTTGGGAAGCGTCATTTCAGATTACCTGCAGCGATGAGCGTATGGGTTGGGACCGCGTCGGACGGCCGACGGTTCAGCAGGCGCATGCCCGGTTCCAGGGCCAGGGCGACCACTATCGCCCCCGCGGCGATCATGAACAACAGCGCATGCTGGCCTCCGCTGACGTTGAACAGGGCGGAATAGGCAAACCCCGAGAGTGCCTGGAAAGTAGCAAAGGACACCGTGGCACGGCTCCACGCGACCTGCTGCTGATGATGGTTGGGGAGCAGTTCGTGCACCCGCGCCAGCGCCAACGGCACGATGCCCGGCGGGAAAGAACCGAGGATCACCGCGAGCACCGCCAGGCCAGTCAACGAGCCGGCAAACGGCAACGCACCGACGGCAATCGCCTGCACCACCAGCACCACGCGGATGCTCAAGCGCGCCCCCAGTTTATCTGCGAGGAACCCGTAAGTGACCGGCCCGACAATCGACCCCAGGCCGTACATCACCCAGATCATCGCGCCGATATGCGCCCCGGCCCCCAGGCCACGGGCCACGTAATCCACCAGGAACACCATCGCCGGTACCAGCCCCGCGGCCATAAAGGCGTATTGGGCGAACAGCAGGTACACGCCGGAAGGCGTTGCTACGGCCGCGCCGGATGGCGGCGCGTCTTCATGCAGCGTGCCCGCAGGCCAGGCGAACCAGCTGGCGGCAGTCAGCACCAGGGCCAACAGGCCGAGGCCGAACCAGGTCTGCTGCAAACCCAGGCTCAGCAGCGGCGGCACAAGGGTGCCGGAGCCGGCGATGCCCAGGCCGATGCCGAGGAAGATCGCCCCACTGGCCAGACCCCGGCGTGCGGCCGGTACATGGGGCAACACGGTCGCCGCCACCAGCACCATGATTGCGCCACCGGCAATCCCCGACAGCAGGCGCCAAGCGAAGAACCACACCACCGACAGCGGGAAGCCACAGGCGAAGAACGCCAGGGTCACCGCAACCATCATGAGGCGCAGCGCGGTCCTGTTCGAGGTGCGCTGGGCGATGGGCCGCCCGATCAGCGCGCCGATCAGGTAACCCACCAGGTTGGCGGCACCGAGGTACACCACGTCATTGGCGCTGAACCATTGGGCCTGGATCAGCGACGGAGTCAATGGCGTATAGGCAAAACGTGCCAGGCCGATGCTGACCAGGCTGGCGCACAGGCCTGCGAAGATCGGCAGCCACACGGAGCGGCGGGGTGGGGCGTGAGTGTCGAGCATGATGGCGGTCCTGGGTATTTTTCTCTGGTGCCCAGCATATCCAGGTTTTTGGATGCAATAATGCAGCGAATACACGTCGCTGTGATGCAGATATGCAGCATAAGGAGGCAGCATGAATTGGGATGATGCACGGGTATTCCTGGCGGTCTGCCGCGAGTCGACGTTGCGCGGGGCCGCACGGGTATTGGGGGTCGACCAGGCCACAGTCGGGCGGCGGGTCAACGCCCTGGAAAAGTCCCTGGGTGCCACGCTGTTCCTGCGCACCTCCGAAGGCTACGCCCTGACCGCCGTCGGCGAGGCCGCCCTGTACTCGGTGGAAAAAATGGAACGCTCGGCCCTGGAGCTGGAGCGCCAGATCCAGGGCCTGGATGACCGCCTGACCGGCACCGTACGGGTCAGCACCACCGACTCCCTGGCCATCGACTTCCTGATCCCGGCGATTGCGCGCCTGCACGTCCAGCACCCGGATGTGCGCGTGCAGCTCGACGCGTCGACCCAGTTCCTGAGCCTGGCCAAACGCGAGACCGACATCGCCGTGCGCAACACCCGCCCGGACAGCCCCGACCTGATCGCCCGGCGTCTCGCGTGCTGGCCGGTGGGGTTGTTTGCGTCCCAGGCCTATATCGATCGCCAGGGTACGCCGGAGCCGGGCAGCCTGTTTGAAGGGCATGATCTTGTGGTCTATCAACCGTACCTGCAAACCCAGAAGGACATGACCCTGGTCTCGGAACCCCTGGGCCGTGGGCGCATCGTCGCCGCCCTGAGTTCCAGCCTGTTGGTGCGCCGCTCTATCGCCGCCGGGATCGGCATCGGCGAAATCCCGATCCTCACCGGCGAGCGCGACGGGCTGGTACGCCTGTGGCCGGAGCGCGCGCGGCCGTTGCCTTACGACGTCTGGCTGGTGACCCACGCCGACCTGCGCCACACCGCACGGGTGCGGGCGGTGATCGATGAAATCGTCGCGGGGTTTGCCGGAACGGGGGATTAGTCAGCACAGGCTTGCAAGCATGCGTACCGCGCCGTGGACACAATCGACGTCGATAACCTGTCAACCCACCGGAGCGCATATGAACGAATCAAGACACCAGGACCTGGGGCTGTTGTTTCTGCGAGGCAGCGGGGCGCTGTTCCTGCTGTGGGTGCATGGCCTGCCCAAGTTGCTCAACTACAGCGAGCAGTTGAAGCAGATCGAAGACCCGTTTCACCTAGGCGCCCATGTCACCTTGCTGCTGGCGATTTTCGCCGAAGTGCTGTGCCCGCTGCTGATCATCGCCGGGGTGCTGGTGCGCCTGGCGTGCCTGCCGATTCTGGCGGTGCTGTTGATTGCTATGGTGGTGGTGCATCCGGAGTGGACGCTGCTGGAAGGGCAATTCGGCTGGCTGCTGTTGATCATGTTCACCAGCATCCTGATTGCCGGACCAGGGCGCCTGGCACTGGAAAAAAAGGCCGGGTAAACCAACTCCTGTAGGAGCGAGCTTGCTCGCGAAGAACTCGATAGCGACGCGTCAAATCTGATTTACTGCGTCATCGTTGACGATCTTCGCGAGCAAGCTCGCTCCTACAGGGGGGAGTGGCGTGCCGGCCAAAGGAGTGGGTGTTTCAGCGATTCAGGAACGCCAGCAGGTCTTCGTTCAGGGCCTGAGCGTGGGTCACGGCAAAACCGTGGGGCGCATCCTTGTACACCTTCAGCTCGGCGCCCTTGATCATCTCGGCTGCAACCTTGCCGGTGGTCTCGAACGGCACGATCTGGTCGCCGTCACCGTGGATCACCAGGGTCGGCACGTCGATCCTGGCCATGTCCGGGCGGAAGTCGGTCTCGGAAAAGGCGGTGACGCAATCCACGGTCGACTTGAGGGACGCCAGCATGGCGATCTGGAGGGTCTGGGTCAGCGTACCTTCGGAAACGACCTGGCCCTTGTTGATGCCGAAGAACGGCGTGTTGAAGTCAGCGATGAACTGCGCACGGTCTTTCAGCAACCCGGCCTTTATGCCGTCGAACACTTCGGTCGGCACGCCCTGGGGGTAATCGGGCTTCTGGCCGAAGATCGGCGTCACTGCGCCCAACAGCACCAGGCCGGCCACGCGTGCACTGCCGTGGCGTGCGATGTAGCGGGCCACGTCGCCGCCGCCCATGGAGAAGCCCACCAGGGTCACGTCCTTGAGGTCCAGGTGTTCGATCAGCTGCGCGATGTCGTCGGCGAAGGTGTCGTAGTCGTTGCCGGTCCACGGCTGGTCCGAGCGGCCAAAGCCACGGCGGTCGAACGCGATGGTGCGAAAGCCACGGCTGCTGAGGTATTCCATCTGGTATTCCCACATGTCGGCATCCAGCGGCCAGCCGTGGCTGAACAGCACGGGCTTACCGCTGCCCCAATCCTTGAAGTAGATCTGGGTACCGTCTTTGGCAACGAATGTGCTCATGGAAAACTCCTTGATTGAGGGACTGAAAAACCAGCCTCACTATTGCCCGAAACCGGGCCGGGGGCTTGTACGGGTGTGCTTGCCTGGGGTCACCAACTGAACTTGAGCTCGACCCCCAGGTAATTGCTGTCATCGCCGCCGGCATCGCGCAAGGTGCGGCCCACGGCGTAGTGCACCGCTTCAACCGCGCCGGTGAGGTTCGGCGTAAACACATAGTCGGTACGCAGCTGACCATAGGCACCGGTCCAGCGTTCACCCTGGCCTGCGGTTCCGGCGACGGGCAGGTTCGGCTGGGTGTACACCGCGTCGCTGGTGGTCTGGCGCCACAGCAGGCCGACGGCGGTCTGCACGCTGAGCTTGTCGATGGGCTTGACGGTGATCGACGGTTTGACGTGAATCAGGTTGCTGTAGCCCGTATAGCCGGCCAGGGAAAAATAGTAGCCGTTGGGGAACAGCGGGTTGAACGTGCCGACGGTGCCGTCACCGGTCTTGCGGTCGCCCGAGGCAATGTCCAGTTGCAGGCCGATGCGCGGCTTCCACGCCAGGCTCTCGAAGGTGTACCCCGTGCGGCTGCCCCCGGCCCAGGCGCGAATATCCTTGCTGCCCACCGAGCCGCTTTGCAGCATGGCTTCGATGTCCCAGTCGAACCCCAGGGCCGCACCGCCCAGGCGTGCGTCGAACAGGTGGCGGGTTTCATCGCCGTCCGCGTCGAGGTAATGCGCGGCACTGCGTTCGTACACGCCGTAGTAGGCCGACAGCTCATTCTTGCCGCCCACCAGCCGCTCGACCCGCAGCATGTGGAAGCGCGCGTCACGGTTGGATGTGTCGTCGAAGTGCCGCTCGTCCTGATACTGCACCGGCTGGCTGGCGATCCCGATAAAGCGCCAGTTGGACGTTTCCCAATCGGCCCACAGCGCATCGAAGGATTGCCGCACATTCGGGCCATCCCGCGATGAGATGAAACGCTGCAAGTCGAAGGCGAAGTCCTGGCGCCCGACACGGGCCTTGAGCGTGCCGCTGCCGAAGGCATTGACGTATTCGGCAAAGGCCAGGCGCAGATCGACGCGGTTCTGGTCGGCGCCGCCGACCGTGGTCTTGTCGTAGGCGCGTACGTCTTCCAGTTGGGTGAAGAGCCGCCAGTATTCGTTCAAGTGCAGGTCGGCGTGCACCTGGAAGCGCTGGATCAGGTAGCGATCTCGCTTCACGTCCTTCACCCCAAAACCACTGGCATCGTTCATCTCGAAGCGCTCACGCAGTGTCGCCCCCAATGACAAATAGGTGAACGGGTTGGCGCTGGACAGCGGGATGTACTTCAAGCTGTCCAGCGGTTGCGTGCGTAACGCCGGGTCACGCAGCACCGACCAGTCCTCCTGCCAGCGATTGGTCTTGATGGCCGGTCGTGTCGGTTGCTCGTCGGCGTGGGCGCTGCCGAGCAGCAGCGGCCACAGCACGGCCAGGCCCCAGCCTGTGCGGCGAATCATTTTGCGGCGTGGAGCTGGTGAATTTCCGCGACGTAGCCGCCGGGGAATTCCACCACGGCGCTGCGCCGGCCCTTGCTGTCAAAGGCCGGCACCAAGACCTTGGCGCCGGAACCGGTGGCCTTGCCCAGCGTGGCCGTCAGGTCAGGCACTTGATAACCGGTGGTCTCGTGGCCGAAGGGGTAGGGCAGGTGGCCGTTGGTGACCAGCACCGCCATGCGCCCGAATGGCGACTCGATATCGACGCGACGGTAAGTGCCAGTGGCCTGACCCACATCGACGCCAGGCGCGTGTTTGTCATCGGCCAGGACCTTGCCGTGGGAGAAACCCAGAAACGCTTTGATAAAGGCGTCAGCGCGATCGGTGGACAGGTACACGCGGTTTTCCGGCACGGTCTGGAACGCCGCGTAGTCCGGGGTCTTGGTGTGCCAGTAGAGCTGCATGTTCACGCCACCCGGCCATTGCACCACGGCGTCACGCCCGATCGGGTCCGGGAAGTCGCTGACGATAACGGCGGCGCCGTTTTCCCGCGCGGCGTTGAGCGCCGCGTCCATGTCCTTGACCAGGTAGCCGTTGCGTTCCTGGCCGAAGGGGTGCGGGATGGGTGTGGTGAAACCGAACAGCGACACCGTGCCCGCCGGCGTCTGCAGCAGTTGCGAGGTGGTGCTGCTCGGCACCGGCAGCACGTTCACCACCACCTGGGGCGTGCTCTTGCCGCCAAAGGTGGCGAGGAAACTCTGGGCGAAACGCTCCACATCCGCCGGGGCCACATACACGTGGCTGGTGTCGTATTGCGGCGCCACGGCCACGCTCGGGGTTGCCGCGAAGGCATTGCCCATCATTGCGCTCGCCAGCAGCGTCAATGCCACAGATACCTTGATTGCTTTGCTGCCCATGCCCACTCTCCAGCACTTCTACGGGATTGAAAGCCGTGAGGTTAGGGGCAGGGACGCGATGGAAATTGTACAAACGTGCTCGGTTGAACGGTTCAGCGTCTATGCTGGTCCACTGACCTCTACCGTCAGATCACACAGGTGAACGAAATGGCCAAGACATACAGCTACGCCGCCCAGAACGCCACGGATGCCCTCAAGCCCTTTACCTTCGAGCGCCGCGCGCCGGGGGCGGACGACGTACAGATCGACATCCTCTACTGCGGCGTGTGCCACTCCGATTTGCACACCGCGCGTAACGAGTGGAACAACACCCTGTACCCGTCGGTACCCGGCCACGAAATCGTCGGCCGCGTGACGGCGGTGGGGGGCAATGTGAGCAAATTCAAGGTCGGCGACCTCGCCGGTGTCGGCTGCATGGTCGACAGCTGCCAGCACTGCGCTTCCTGTGCCGAAGGCGAGGAGCAATACTGCGAGAGCGGTTTTACCGGCACCTACAACGGCCCGGTATTCGGCGGTGAAAATACCTTTGGCGGCTATTCGGACAGCATCGTGGTCAAGGAGAAGTTCGTGCTGCGCATCTCCCACGACGATTCCAACCTGGCCGCCGTCGCGCCCTTGCTATGTGCGGGCATCACCACCTATTCGCCGCTGCACCACTGGAAGGTCGGGCCCGGCAAGAAGGTCGGTGTGGTGGGCCTGGGCGGCCTGGGGCACATGGCGGTGAAGATCGCCCATGCCATGGGCGCCCATGTCACGCTGTTCACCACCTCGCCCAACAAGCGCGAAGACGGCCTGCGCCTGGGCGCCGACCAGGTGGTGGTATCGAAGAACCCGGACGAAATGGCCAAGGTCGCCAACAGCCTGGACTTCATCCTCAACACCGTCGCCGCGCCGCATAACCTCGATGCGTTCCTCAACCTGCTCAAGCGCGACGGCACCATGACCCTGGTCGGCGCCCCGGACAGCCCGCACCCGTCGCCAACCGTATTCAACCTGATCTTCAAGCGCCGCAGCCTGGCCGGCTCGCTGATCGGCGGGATCCAGGAGACCCAGGACATGCTCGACTTCTGCGCCAGGCACGGGATTGTCTCGGACGTGGAGATGATCGACATCCAGGGCATCAACGAGGCGTATGAGCGCATGCTCAAGGGCGATGTGAAGTACCGGTTCGTGATCGATATGGACAGCTTGAAAAAGGAAAGCCACGCGGCTTGAAAACTGCTCCGGGAAACACTGGGGGCAATGTAGGAGGGGGGCTTGCCCTGATGCCAGTCAGTTAAGGAGGAACACTGTAACTGTGGTGGTGGTGGTGGTGGTGGTGGTGGTGGTGGTGGTGGTGGTGAGCGGGCTTGTCGAATCGTCGCACCGCCCGCGCTGGGCTGCGAAGCAGCCCCAGGAAAGAAGAACGCGGTGTATCAGACACTCTGTAGGGGCTGGTTTTGGGGCTGCTTCGCAGCCCAGCGCGGGGCAAGCCCGCTCACCACAACAGCCCTATGTGCCGGGGGGACAGCATTTAGACAAAGTTGTGTAGATACCTATGCCCCTCCCACATGGGTGCTGTGTTGCTCAAACAGTTATCGAACAACTCAAGGCCGCTGTGGTTTCACCGAGGTGCCGAAGGTATTGCCCATGCGCACGCTGGTCGCCGCCGGGGTGGCCAGGCCGACCTTGTTCGGCTGGCGTTTTTCCACGGCAATGCCTTGCGCCTCGCGGTTTTTCTTCGCGGCTTTGGCCGCATTCGTGTCGTTGCCCATCTGCTGGCTCAGGCAGCCATAGTCGGGCGCCTTGTAGCCATCCACCGAGACTTCGGCGCAGTTGCCGGCGTGGGCGTGCAAGGGCAGGGCCGCGCACAGCAACAGGCTGGCGAGGAGCGGTAAGCGTTTCATCAAGGCCTCCTGGCGGGCCCGAGGGGGTGAGCCGGTTGGTGTGCAAGTCTAGTGCAGCGGGCCTCTCGTCACCGTGATGTTTTTTTTGCTATCACCGTAACATCAGGTTCATAAATTGGCCTCAGGATGACGGTTTTCTAGGGCGCGTCGGCCGTGCAGCGATGCAGAGCAGGGGGTGAACAGGGGGGCTGGAGGCGCGCCGTATGCGCCCTGGTCTTGCTGTTGCTGCTGGCCGGTGGTCGCGTCGCGCAGGCGGAGTCACCGCTGCTGCTGTTGAACCTGCCGGCGCAGGACCTGGAACATGCACTGCAAGCGTACAGCCGCGCCACCGGAATGGCGGTGCTGGTCGACCGCGAACTGACGCGGGGCCGGCGTTCCATCAGTGTGCGCGGACGTTTTACGGCGCAGGAGGCTCTGGCGATGTTGCTGACGGGGAGTGGCCTGATGGCGCGTTATGCACGCGATGATGCGTTCACCTTGCAGTTGCCCGCGGTCAGCCAGCCGCCTGCCACCCGTGGTGCGGCGGCACGCAACGCCGCACGGATCAACAACAGCTACGCCACGGCCTTGCAGCAGGCCATCGAGACCAGCCTGTGCCGCTCGCCGCTGACCCGGCCCGGCAGTTTCCGCGCGCTGGTACAGGTGTGGGTCAACCCCCAAGGGCTGATCGAACACAGTCGGTTGGTCAGCTCCACCGGCGACGAACAACGCGATGAAGCACTGGTACGCAACCTGGGCACCACGCGGGTCGAACGACCGGCACCGAGCTCGCTGCGTCAACCGGTGACTTTACTTTTGATGCCCGACACCACAGGAACGCGCATGGAATGCACAGCAGCAAACGGAGCCTGGGGCGGATGAAAAATACCGGGCACAGTACGATGGTCGGCTTGTTCCTGGCCTCCTACGACGACTTCAAGGTACGTTTGCGCAAGCGCCTGGGCTCGGAGGACCTGGCCAACGATGTGCTGCACGAAACCTACCTGCGGGTCGACCGCATGGAAGTGCCGCCCAACCTGGCGCAACCCAATGCCTACCTGTACCGCATGGCCTTGAACATCGCCGCCGACCGCCGCCAGGCCGACGCGCGCCTGCTCACCGGCAGCGAGGTGGAAGAACTGCTGCAAAGCGCCGACGAAGCCCAGGACCCGTCACGGGTGGTGGGCGGCCAGAAAGAAATCCAGTCCCTGGTCAAGGCGCTCTACGAACTGCCGGCCCGCCGCCGCAAGATCCTTATCGCCGCCCGCCTGGAAGAAGCCCCGCACCTGGAAATCTCCCAGCGTTTCGGCATTTCCACGCGCATGGTCGAGAAGGAAATCAAGGCCGCCCTGGGCCACTGCGCCAAGCGCCTGGAAAGAAAAGTGATCCAGCGGTTCGGTCCCGGGGCCGGAAAACCGTCTTAGAGTCGAGTCCCTGATAAAACCGTGAGTATTTGCGCGCTTGAACATTTTTAGCCTCTGTGCCCCCCGGCACTCCGCCGCCAGCCCCCTGCACGATGAAGCCCGCGACTGGCTGGTCCTGCTGACCTCGGGCCGCGCCACCGTGGCCGATGCCAAGGCGCTCAAGGCCTGGTGTGCGCAAAGCCCCGAGCATGCCCAGGCGTTCGAGCAGGCCAAGGCGATGTGGCAGCAACTGGCCCCGGCGCTTGAGCAAGTCTCGCAGCCGCGCAGCTTTGGGCGCCGGGCGTTCCTGGGCGGCGCGATTGCCGCATCGGCCGCCATGCTCATGGTGCAGGTCGGCTCCCCCGGTGGTTTTGCCGGCCTCACGGCGGACTATCGCACCGAAGTCGGCGAACAGCGCCAAGTGCTGTTAAGCGACGGCGTCAGCCTGGAACTCAACACCCAGACGCGCGTCAGCCGCGTGGGCCAGGGGCTTGAATTGCTCGAAGGCGAAGTCGAGGTGATCGCCCATTCCGCACAACCGCTCAAGGTGCTGGCGGGCGAAGGCTGGGTGAGCGCGGCGCAGGCACGTTTCAATCTGCGCAACACCGACCGCACGGTGTGCGTGACCTGTATCGAGGGCTGGCTGTCGGTGGCCGTGGCCGGGCGCAGCGTGCGCCTGGAAAGCGGCCGGCAACTAAGCTACGACGCGGCCGGCCTGGGCGAACCGGTGGTGGTGGACACCCAGGCGGTCGTGGCCTGGCGCGAACAGGTGCTGGTCTTCAACAACGCCACCCTGGCCACGGTGGTGGACGAAATCAACCGCTACCGCCCAGGGATGCTGGTGCTGCTCAACAAGCAACTTGGCCAACGGCGCGTCCAGGCGCGGTTCAGCCTGCAGCAGCTGGCGGGGGTGGCGTTGTTGATTCGGGATGCGTATGGGGCCAAGTGTACGGAGTTGCCGGGTGGGGTGGTGTTGTTGAGTTAGAAGTACCTGCCTATTTTCAATGTGATAACACGGTATCTACGGGGGGGCGTGTTTGGGACGGCTATCTCAGTGGCCCCACCACCTGCCGATACTTCTCCACCCCCTGCGGCGTCTCCCGCACCAAACTGATCTCCAGCCCCAACGGATCCTCACGCCGATTCCCGCTCAACTGCCGCCAGCCCTTATCCGCCTCCCACACCCGCACCTGCAGGTCACGGACCCCGCTCAACACCACCACGCCATCCTTCGCCGCCGGCAGCGGATAGCGATCCCGCGCGGGTGCCGCAGCGCGATACAAACTGTCGCCCTTGAGCCACCAGCGCACCCGTTGCAGGCCATCGCCGGCGATGGGTGCGCTGCGAATGATGTCCAGCCGAAAGCCTTTGCTGTCGGAACTGCGCACGGTGACCGCCGCCGGTCCATCGAGCTTTTCTGCACTGTTCTTTGAGGGCTCCGGGGTGTTCAGTTCGACGCTGGCGCGCAGGCTGATGTCGCGCTGCAGTTGGTTGAGGGCGCGCAGCAGCACTTCGGTCTGTTCGCTGCTCGCCTGCAGGTGCTGGTCGGCGCGGGTGACGCTGTCCAGCCCGCGCCAGGCGATTACGCTGACCACGGCCATGAGCATGATCGCGACCATCACTTCGATCAGGGTGAAGCCTTGTTCGGAGCGCTTCATGGCTGGCTCACCACGCGCATCAAACCGGCGGTGTCGCGTTGCAGGCTGAGGCTGTGTTGGCCGTCGGACAGCACGATGCGCACGGGTGGGTTGATCCATTCGGCGTCGAGCACCAGGGTTTGCCGGGGTTCGATATTGATGTGCATCGGCGTGCTTTCCCACAGGCGCGGGCGCAGTTGGGTGTCGCCCTGGAACGCTTCGACGCCGCTGCCATCGTCGGTGCGGCGGTTGAAGCGAAAGCCCTTGGCGTCGGCGCGCCAGGTGATCGGGCGGCCGTCCGCGCGGGCTTCGGCCTGGGCCACTTGCAGCAGTTGGCTCAGGCGCTCGGCGTCCTTGCGCAGCAGGTGCAGCGGGTCGGGCTTGATGGTCAGGCTGATGGCGGCGCTGGCGATGCCGATGATCACCAGCACCACCATCAACTCGATCAGGGTGAAGCCTTGCTGTTTCATCGGTAGGCCCCTCGAAAGCTGGTGAGCTTGTGAAATAAAAACGTGCGAATTGGCCTGTAGGCTGGTGCCATGGACAAACAGGAGGTCCTTCCCATGTCATTCACCCTGCGTTTCTCACCGGCCCACGGTGTGCAGATCGTGGCGTTGCTGGCGGCATTGGCCGGTGTGGCGGTCTGGACGCCGCTGCTGCTGACGTCCGCCGAGTCCCATACGCCCCAGGCCGCGCCCCAGGTGCTGGCGGCGCGCAGCGATAACCCGGCGCTGCAATGGTTTTCCAATGCGCCGGCGGCGTTGCAGGTCAAGGTCTCTGGGGTGCTGGCCGGGGCGCGCGGTGCGGTGGCGATCCTCAGTCTCAACGACGGCCCGCCGCGCAGTTTCCTGTTGGGCGAGCGCCTCAGCCCCGGCGTGCGGCTTACGGCCATCGAGGGCGACGGAGTCGAGATCGAGCGCGGCGGCGAGAAGCTGCGCGTCAACCTCGACAAATTGCCCGATGGGCCGGCCTTGCCGCGGCTCACTCGGCCCTGACCTGTGTCTCCACGCGGGCCAGCGGCGGCGCCTCGTGGCTGGCGTCGAGCACCTGCACGTTGACTTGAAACAGGCGGCCATCGCGACTGATGGTCTGCTCGCACCGCAGTTTCAAGCGCCCCTGGTCACAGCTGAAGGTCTTTGTGCCGTCGCGCAAATGCCCTTCCAGGCGCAACTCCGCCAGGCGACTCTGCGCCGCCAGCAACCCCATGGATTTGTCCCGCAGCAGGCCGTTGCCCTGGGTCATCAACCCGGCCACGCGGATGGCAGCAGCCATCGCCACAGCGATAATCGCCAGCGCCACCAGCACCTCGATCAGGGTAAAACCTTGCTCCTTGCGACGGCCGTACATGGGGTTCTCAAAGCCGGGAAACAGGCCCGCAGACTAGCGCCGGCAGTTGACCGATTGGCGACCGAAACTCCCGAGGATTTTCAATACGACTGACATGTGTTCTTGCAACACTGCGCCACGAAATGTACCCAAGCCAAGGAATGTCGAGATGGATATCGCGCGCCTAACATCCCCATTGCCAGGCCCTCGCGGCCAGCGTGGCTTCACCTTGATCGAGATCATGGTGGTGGTGGTCATCCTCGGGATCCTCGCGGCGATGGTGGTGCCCAAGGTCCTCGATCGCCCGGACCAGGCGCGGGCCACCGCCGCGAAACAGGACATCGGCGGGTTGATGCAGGCGTTGAAGCTGTATCGCCTCGACCACGGCACTTACCCGAGCATGAACCAGGGCCTGAAAGTGCTGGTGGAACGCCCGGCGGATGCCAAGAACAATAACTGGCGCGCCTACCTCGAGCGTTTGCCCAACGACCCCTGGGGCCACCCTTACCACTACCTCAACCCGGGCGCCAACGGTGAGGTCGATGTGTTCTCCCTGGGTGCCGATGGCCAACCGGATGGCGATGGCGTGAATGCCGATATCGGCTCCTGGCAGTTGTAAGGCGCGCCATGAAAGGGTATTCGCCCCCAGCGGCGAAGCAGCGCGGCATGGCGATTATCAGTGCCTTGCTGATCGCGGCGGTGGTGGCGGTGATCGCCGGCGGCATGCTCACGCGCCAGACCGTATTCACCCGCAGCCTGGAAGCCGAACAGTCGCGCGTGCAGGGCCAATGGCTGTTGCTGGGCGGTCTTGAGCGCAGCCGGCAGATGCTCTGGGAAGCCCGCCAGAAGGACGTGCTGACCCGCCTTGACCAACCTTGGGCGCGGGCCCAGGCCGGCGTGTTCGAGGGGCGGATAGACGATGAACAGGGCAAGTTCAACCTGCGCAACCTGGTTAACCGCCAGCAGCCCGACGCCGAGCAATTGCAGAGCTTCGAGCGCCTGTGCCGCACCCTGGGCGTGGCCCCGGCCGTGGGCCGGCGCATCAGCCAGCGGGTGATTGCTTCCTATGAACAGAACGGGCAGCCCGCCAAATACCCGATGCTGCGCAGCCTCGACGACCTCAGTGGCCTCGAAGGCCTGACCCCGGAGGTGTTGCAGCGCCTGCAGGCGTACGTCAGCGTGCTGCCCGGCAATACCTGGGTCAACGGCAACACTGCCAGCGCCGAAGTGCTCAGCGCGGTGGTGCCCCAGCTCAGCCTGTCCCAGGCCCACGGGCTGGTGGCCGAGCGCGACAACGGGCATTGGTTTATCAACCGTGGGGATTTCGTCAACCGTCTGCACTTGCCCCAGGTGGAGTTGGAAGCGGTGCAAGTGGGCATTACCAGCGAGTGGTTTCGCCTCCAGGGCCAGGCGCGACGCGAGCGCCGGCGGGTGACGATCGACGCGTTGCTGCACCGCCCCGAAGACCGTGAGCCCAGGGTGATCTGGTCGCGGGTGGGCGTATGAAACGCTTGCGCATTGCCTTGCCGCCGCTGGATCAGGTCAGTGCTGAAAGCCAGGTGAAATTTGCCTGGATCGAGCGTGGCGTGGTGGTGTCCGAGGGGCAGGAAAGCCTGGCGCAATTGGGCAAGAGCCGGCAGGCGGTGGACTGCTTTCTGCACCCGCATGACAGCCTGCTCACCAGCCTGGAGCTGCCGCCATTGCCCGCAGCAAAAAACCAGGCGGCGGTGGCCTGTGCGGCCCAGGCGCTGATCCTCGGGCCGGTGGAACAAATGCACGTGGCCCACGGCCCGCGCGAAAGCGATGGGCGCGTGCAGGTGGGCTGGGTGCCCAAGGCCGGGCTGGAGCGACTGGGCCAGGTCTTGGCCCAGGTGCAGCTCAAGCTGCGCGGCCTGTACCCGGCGCCCTATGCGTTGCCGGTGGGGGCGGCGGCGTTGGACGACGGCTATCTGTTGACCCGCGACAGCCTGCAACAGGGCGCTGTGCACCCGCTGGGGTTGCAGGCGCTCGACGTGCCGCTGGTGGCGGAGGCGCAGCGTTGGAGCGGCGCGGTGCCTGGCTGGGGCTTGCATGCTCGCCTCGGTCAAGCCTCCGGTGCCGGATGGGGCAGGGCGCTGGCTTGTGTGGCGCTGGCCGCTGCCATCTGGACCGTCGGCCTCAACCTGTATGCCGCGCGCCAGGTCGACGAAGGCCAACGGCTCAAGGCGTTGATGAACCAACAGGTGCGCCAGGCGTTTCCTGAATTACCGGTGGTGCTCAACCCCTTGCAGCAGGCCCGTCAACAGTTGGCCGCACGTCAGAGCGGCGCGGCCGCCGATTCGGGCCAACGCTTCAGCAGCCTGCTGCAACTGGCAGGCAGCAACCTGCCCTTTATGGTGGGCAGCGTCGATAACCTGAACTTTGAGCAGGGCACCTTGCACCTGGCGTTACTCGCCGACAGCCGCAACCCGGCGGCCGAGGGTGAGTGGCAGGCCGCGTTGGCCCAGGCCGGTTTTGCCGCCATGCGCGATGAGCAGGGCTGGAGCATCGGCCCGGCGCCGGCCACGGAAAAACCGGAGGCCGGCGATGAATAGGTGGCTGCGCCTGCGCACCCAGGCCCAGGTGTTCTGGAGCGGCCTGGCCCTGCGCGAGAAACGCCTGCTGATCGGCGCCGGGCTGGTGTTGGCAAGCCTGCTGACCTGGCTGGTGCTGGTGCAGCCGGCGTTGAAAAAGATCGACTACTGGCAGGCCGAAACCCCCAGGCTGCGCGCCCAGGCCGAAGCCTTGCAGGTGCTGTTGCAGGACGTCGCCGCGCCGCGCCAGGCCGACGAAGCCGCGTTGCGCCAGGCCCTGGACAGTGCCGGCCTGCAAGGGCATTACCAGGTGCAGGCGCTGGACGCCGGCGGTTGGCGCCTGACCTTCGACAACGCCCCGGCCGACGCCGTGGTGGCCTGGCTGCTGGGCAATGCCCGTTCATTTTCCCTGGAGGTGTCCGAGGCGCGTTTGCAACGTGCTGCGGATGCCGTCGATAACTCGGCCGGCACTGTGTCCGGGACCGTTCGCATGGATCAGGCGCCTGGCGCTAAGGAAGCTTCATGAAGTGGTCAGTCCTCCCTTTTCGCAAGGCCGCGCCGTTGCTGTTGCTGGCCTTGAGTGCGTGCAGCAGCCCGTCAACCACGCCGTTACTGGTGGACAGTGAGCTTGGCCAACCCCTGGCCGATACCCGGCGCAGCGGCGATACCCTGCTGGATCGCCAGCGCGACGAAGCACCGAAACCGCGGGTCCAGCACCCGGTGACCAACAGCGTCCGTGGCCAGGCCCCGGCGCCGGTCAAGGCGCGCAACCCGCTGGGTGACCAGCCGGTGCAGCTCAATTTCGTCGATGCCGATATCCAGGCGGTGGTGCGCGCGCTGTCCCGTGCCACCGGCCAGCAGTTCCTGGTGGACCCTCGGGTAAAGGGCAAGCTCACCCTGGTCAGCGAAGGCCAGGTGCCGGCCCATCAGGCCTACGACATGCTGCTGGCAGCGCTGCGCATGCAGGGTTTCAGTGTGGTGGATGTGGGCGGCGTGGCCCAGGTGGTGCCG
This sequence comes from Pseudomonas sp. AM8, assembly GCF_036346475.1. Lineage (NCBI taxonomy): Bacteria > Pseudomonadati > Pseudomonadota > Gammaproteobacteria > Pseudomonadales > Pseudomonadaceae > Pseudomonas > Pseudomonas sp. AM8. Next base: position 1,760 of record NZ_JAOTNX010000027.1, on the reverse strand, counting down.
GAGGCCGATGCCAAGTTGCTCGGCGGGCCGATCTACAGTGCCGGCAGCAGTGGCATGCAGACGCGCACCTTCCGCCTGCAATACGAAAATGCGGTGAACCTGATCCCGGTGCTGCGTCCCATCGTGTCGCCGAACAACCCGATCAACGCCTACCCCGGCAACAACAGCATCGTCATCACTGACTATGCGGAAAACCTTGCGCGGGTCGCCCAGATCATCAGTGGCATCGACACCCCCAGCGCCATCGATACCGATGTGGTGCAGATTCAGAACGGCATTGCCGTGGACATCGCCGCCATGGTTTCCGAGCTGCTGGAAACCCAGGGCGCCGACCAGACCCAGAAGATCAACGTGGTCGGTGACCCGCGCTCCAATTCGATCATCATCCGTTCCGGCAGCCCCGAACGTACGGAGCTGGCACGCAACCTCATCTACAAGCTCGACAATGCCCAGAGCAACCCCAGCAATATGCACGTGGTGTACCTGCGCAACGCCCAGGCCGCCAAGCTGGCCCAGTCGCTGCGCGGGCTGCTCACCGGTGAGAGCGATTCGGGCGTGAGCGACGACGCGCGTGGCAAGCTCAGCGCCATGGGCGGCAATGGCAATAACAGCCAGGGCACGAGTAATGCCCAGAACAGCAGCGGCACGCCCACCGGCAGTGGCGTGCAGTCGGGCTATGGGCAAGCCACCGGTTCCAGCACCAGCACCAGTAACGGCAATACCGCCAACGAGCAGGACACCGCGTTCAGCGCCGGCGGCGTGACCATCCAGGCCGACGCCACCACCAACACCTTGCTGATCTCCGCGCCGGACCCGCTGTACCGCAACCTGCGGGAAGTGATCGACATGCTCGACCAGCGCCGCGCCCAGGTGGTGATCGAAAGCCTGATCGTGGAAGTGGGCGAGGACGATGCCACCGAGTTCGGTGTGCAATGGCAGGCCGGCAACCTGGCGGGCAAAGGTGGCTTCGGTGGCGTTAACCTGGGTGGCAGCGGCGTCGTGGGCACACCCGCCAGCCCCACCAGCATCGACGTACTGCCCAAGGGCCTGAATATCGGCGTGGTCAACGGCACCGTGGATATTCCGGGGATCGGCAAGGTGCTCGACCTCAAGGTCCTGGCCCGTGCCTTGAAGAGCAAGGGCGGCACCAACGTGCTGTCCACGCCGAACCTGCTGACCCTGGACAACGAAGCGGCGAGCATTTTCGTCGGGCAGACCATTCCATTCGTCACCGGCAGTTATGTGACCGGTGGCGGCGGTACCAGCAATAACCCGTTCCAGACCGTGCAGCGCGAAGAGGTGGGGCTCAAGCTGAATGTACGCCCGCAGATCTCCGAGGGCGGCACGGTGAAGCTGGATATCTACCAGGAGGTTAGCACCGTGGACACACGGGCGTCGGTGTCGGCGGGCACGGTGACCAACAAGCGCGCGATCGATACCAGCATCCTGTTGGACGATGGGCAGATCATGGTGCTGGGCGGGCTGTTGCAGGACGGCTACAGCCAGAGCAATGACGCGGTGCCGTGGCTCTCGGATATTCCGGGGTTGGGGGCGTTGTTTCGCAATGAGAAGCGCAGTGTGAGCAAGACTAACCTGATGGTGTTCCTGCGGCCTTACATTATTCGCGACAGTGGCGCGGGGCGTAGCATTACCTTGAACCGCTATGAATTCATGCGTCGTGCCCAGAGTGGGTTGCAGCCGGAGCACAGCTGGGCGATGCCGGATGTACAGGCGCCGCAATTGCCGTCGGTGGAGAAGGC
>NZ_JAOTNX010000026.1:0-49623 GCF_036346475.1 Pseudomonas sp. AM8 | reverse complement strand
TAAAGCAAGATCAAGAGCGGCTCGCTTCGCATCGTGGTTACCGTTGTGGATACCTAGGCGCCTACAGCGGTCTGCCAGTCAGCTTGGTTGTAGCTGAGCCACGGCCATCGGGGGCAAGTTCCCTCCCGCATTTGCCTTGCTGCGTTGCAGCTGGCTCGCCACCAGGGTGTTCTTCAGCAGGTAGGCAATCGTCATTGGCCCCACACCGCCGGGCACCGGCGTGATCGCGCTGGCCACGGTGCGTGCGCTGGCGTAATCCACATCCCCCACCAACCGCGTGCCGGTCTCGGTGGTGATGCGGTTGATCCCCACATCAATGACCACTGCGCCGGGCTTGAGCCAACTGGCGTCGATCAACTGCGGCCGGCCTACGGCGGCGACGACGATGTCGGCCAAACGGCACAGCGCCGGTGCATCGACGCTGCGCGAGTGCACCACGCTGACCGAGCAGTTGGCCTGCAGCAGCAGGGTTGCCATGGGTTTGCCGACAATGTTCGAACGACCGATCACCACCGCGTGCAAGCCGCTCAAGTCGCCGCAGGTTTCGTGCAGCAGGCGCATGCAGCCGCTGGGCGTGCAGGGCGTGAGCACCTCGATGCCTTGCACCAGGCCACCGACGTTTTCGCGGTGGAAGCCATCCACATCCTTGATCGGGTCGATCGCGTGGATCACTGCCGCTTCGTCGATATGCGCCGGCAGCGGTAACTGCACCAGGATGCCGTTGACCGTCGTGTCGGCGTTCAACTGGGCAAGCAGGTCGAGCACCTGCGTCTGGCTGGCATCCTCCGGCAGCCGGTATTCCAGGGAGCGAATCCCGACTTCCTTGGCCCGCAGCAGCTTATTGCGCACGTAGACGTGGCTGGCCGGGTCATCGCCCACCAGCAATACCGCCAGGGCCGGGTAGATTTGCTGCGAGGCAAGCAGCAGGACCTCTTCGCGAACCTCGTCGAGCACCTGGGCAGAGATGGCCTTGCCGTCGATATCGCGGGCAAGCGTGGGGAGAGAGCTGGTCAAAAGCGTCACCGTTGTCTGGGGAGATAAGGCGCTGAGGGATAAGACTCCCTCAGCCATAGGCAGGCCGGAAGGCTCAGGCTACCAGTTGATGGCAGGCATACACCACCAGCACACCGGCGACCAGCGTGGCATAGGGCAGCCAGCCGGCGCGGCGCTGGCCGTCATCGGCCTGGATATACAGGTCGGTGAGCATGGCGGCAGGGAAGCGGCCCTTGTCCTGTACATAGTGGCGGTAGCAGAACACCGGCAGGATCAGCAGCGCCAACAGCAAGCCGGTGACCAGCGTGCCTGCGCCCCAGATGTCCGCGCCCAGGCCCATGCAGGCCAGGTTGACGAAACTCAGCACGCCGCCGGCCGCCAGCAGCACGGTGGGGGCTTTGTACGGGCGCACCCAGTCGGGGCGGTCCAGGCGGTGGATCCAGCCGGCATTGAGGTTGAGGAAGTTGAAGATGATGTAGCTGACGTTGGACGCCGCTAGCACGAACACGTAGTCCGACATCAGCAACAGCAGCAGGTTGAACGACAGGTCGGTCCACATCGCCGCCGTCGGCGCGCCATGTTCGTTGGTGCGCCCCAGGTACTTGGGCAGCCAGCCATCCACCGAGGCCTGATACAGGGTGCGCGACGAACCGGACATCGAGGTCATGATCGCCAGCAACGTCGCCAGCACCAGCATGATCAGCACGATATTGGCCACCACCTTGCCGCCGCCGATGCTGTCGGCCATCACCTGGCCAACGCCCATGCCGCTGTAGATCGCCGGCGAGAGCAGGCCGCTGTACACCGCGGGCGTCACGATTGCGCCACTGGCGTCGAGCACCGCCGGCGTCACCAGTTGGCCCAGCCCGAGGCTGCCTTGGAACGCCAGCGGCACCAGGGTGAACACCAGGATGCACAGCAGGCCGGCGTAGAAGATCGCCTTGAAGGTGTCGCGCTTGGGGTCCTTGAACTCACGGGTGTAGCACACCGCCGTTTCAAAGCCGTAGGTGGACCACGCCGCCATGAACAGCCCTCCGGCCATCAGTGACCAGCCGGACATATCCCACGGCCCATCGATGACTTGCCCGGCCGCGTCATGGGCCAGGGGGTACAGCGGCAGGAAGTTGGCCTGGGTCGCATCCCCGGTGAACAACGGCACCACGCCCACCAGCAGCAGCGGAATCAACGAGGTGACGCCGAGCACCAGGGTCAGGCGCGCCGACCGCAGGATGCCGCCGTGCTGCACGGCAAACACCGTGAGCAAAATCAACAAGCCAATGGCGAACGTCGCGTTGATGCGCAACGACAGGCCGCTCTTGACCCAGCCGAGGTCCAGCAGGGTCAGTTGCCAGGTGTTGATCAACGCATCGGCGGGAAACAGCGCCGTGAGGATATACCCCGCCGCCAGCCCCGAACCGATGGACAGCACCGGCGACCAGGCCAGCCAGTTGCACCACACTGACACCGGTGCGATCAGCTTGCTGTAGCGCACCCACGCCACCGCGCCGTACACCGAGGCGCCGCCGGATTTGTGCGGGAACAGCCCGGCGATCTCGGCGTAGGTGAAGGCCTGTATAAACCCGAACAGGATCGACACGATCCACACGATCCATGCCGGTTTGCCCACCGTGGCGGCGATCGCACCGATGGAGAACAACACCAGCGCGGGCACGCCACTGGCGACCCAGAAGGCCCCGCGCCAGTCGATCTTGCGGTGCAGGCTGCCCACCGAGCCGGCAGCCTGCGGTACAGCCTCGAACGTCGTCGCTTCCATCTTCGTATTCCCATGTCTGAATAGCGGTTAGGTTGGGGCAGTCAAAATGGGTTGGCACACACGTTTCGGGACGATCAGCTGCGCACCCGGCTTTTGTCCGGGTCGTAGAAAATCGCTGCGCTGACCGTGGCGCTGATGCGCTTCTGCAGGCCATCGACTTTGCCAATCTCAAGTTCAGTGCCGGGCTCGGCGCAGCTCACGTCGACCCGGCACAACGCGATATTGCTGGCCAGCAGCGGTGAGCGGCAGGCACTGGTGATCACCCCGACCTGGGCTCGGCCCTGGTACACCGGGTCGCCATGGTGGGCGGTCTCGTTGCCGCTCAGGTGCAGGCCGACCAGCTTGTGGCTGGGGTGTGCGCTGCGCCGCAGCAGGGCGTCGCGACCGATAAAGTCATCGGTCTTGCTCTTGAGCGGCACGCTGAAACCGATACCGGCCTCGAACGGATCGGTCTGGTCGCTGAACTCGTAGCCGGCGAAAATCAGCCCGGCTTCGATGCGCAGCAGGTCCAGGGCTTCCAGGCCCAGGGGCACCAGCCCCAAGGGTTGGCCGAGTTGCCAGATGCGGTCCCAGACCCGTTCGGCGTCTTCGGGCTGGCACCACACCTCAAAGCCCAGTTCGCCGGTGTAGCCGGTGCGCGAAATCATCAACGGGCAGCCGTCGAAACCGTCCAATCGACCGACCAGGAAGCGAAACCAGCCGAGGGTTTCCACACTCGGTTGCGTGGGCGGGGTCCAGACCATCTGCTTGAGCAGCTCGCGACTCAGCGGCCCCTGCACCGACAGGTTGTGAATCTGCTCGCTGGCGGACTTGACCCACACCTTCATGCCCAGTTTCTGTGCCTGCTCGCGCAACCACACGCCGGCGTAGTCTTCGCCGCAGATCCAGCGGAAGTTGTCCGGGCCCAGGCGCAGCAGGGTACCGTCGTCGAGCATGCCGCCGTGGGCGTGGCACATCGCCGAATACACCACCTGGCCCACCGCCAGGCGCCGTATGTCGCGGGTCAGGCAGTACTGCAACAGGGCTTCGGCGTCGGGGCCGATGATTTCGAATTTGCGCAGGGCGGTCAGGTCCATCACCGCCACCCGTTCGCGGCAACCGAGGTATTCCTCGGTGACGCCGTAACCGTCGTAGCGCAGCGGCAGCCACCAGTTGCGGTAGTCGGTGAAGCTGCCGGTGAGGGCGCGGGTACGTGAGTGAAACGCGGACTCACGGGTGAGGATCGGGTCGGCATCCGCCGTGGTTCGAGTGCTCATGGCGATGGAAAAACGCTCCTTCTCGCTGTAGATGCGGACATGGATATCGGTCGGGTTCCAGCCATTGGCCGGGTCAATGTCATCCGGGCACGAGGTACTGCCACACAGCAGGTCGGTCATGGCCCGCAGCAGCACATAATCGCCGGGCCGTGACCAGGGTTCATCCAGGGTCATCTGCTGGTGCGCATCGATACCGGTGTTGAAGAAGAAATTGATCGCCGGCCAGCCGTTGCGCGCCTGCACGCCATGGGGGGCGAGGACGCGGCTGAGGTTGTCGCTGCAGTTGTCGTGCCCGAAATAGCCATGGGTTTCGTAGTAGCGCGCCGCGCAGGCCAGGGCGAATGAATCGTGGCGCCCGACGGTGTCTTGCACCACCTCCAGCATCGGTTGCATATGGCGGTCGAAAAACTTCGAAAACAGCCCCGGTGCCGGGTAGGCGCTGCCGTTCAGGGTGCGCGTGACGGTCTGGTCCAGGTCCAGCTCGACGCCGCGATCCAGGGCGCGCCGGTCGAGGGCGACGAAGTCCGAACACTGGCGGCCTGCGACGTCCAGCACCTGGATGTACTGCCCTTTGGCGACGGTGTAGCTGTGGGCCGTGCCCGCGCGCAGGGTGAATTCGTCGAGTACATCGCCCAATGGCTCGGGCAGGGCCGGTACCAGCAGCGGCGAGGGGTTGGCCCGCGTCACCCGCAGGCGCAGCTCGCTGGGCCGGTATTGCCGGTCGACGGCGGTGGCCTCGGCGGGGGCGGCGACGATCACCAGCAGCGCGTCCTCGGCGACAAACTGCCGGCTGTGGCCGGGCGGGCTGTCGGCGTCCCACAGCGAGGCAGCCAGCGGCAAGGCCTGTGCGTCGATGCCGCGCCGCTGGAGCGCCTGGCCGATACGCCCAGGCACGCTGCACGCCGTTGACCCGCTCAGCCCCCAGCTCGCCAGGGCGCTGCGGCCGCCGGCGTCGAGGGCCAGCAGTGCGCAGGTTTGCAGGCCTTCGACGTCGATCACTTGCAGACCGTCGCCGGGCTGCAAGTCGACCAGGGTCACGCCGCCGGCGGCCACACGGTAGCGTTCCAGGTTCGGCGCGCGGGCAAACAGCCCGGGTTCGCGGGGATGGGAAACACGCGGTGCATTCATCATCAGCCGACCGACTTGATGGGTGTCGTGGGCTCGCCCAGGTACGCCGCCATCGAGTCATCCAGGGCCTGCAACCACGGCGTGTGGTGCGGCGGCGACTGGGTGCCGGTCATCAGCGAGCGATAGGACTTGTCGCGATAGCCCATGATGTTTTCCGCCTTGTCGTGCTTCCAGTGCAGAAAGGTTTCGTTGACGGCGGCGATGTCGAAATTCGGGTAGTCGGTGGCGTCCACCAGCTGCTGGATATAGGCGCCCTGGTACTCGAACATCTGCTGGTTGGTTTCCAGGGTCTGTTCCCGTGCGTGCCATGCTTGGCTGTCGGCGACCATGTCGGCGTGGCCGGGCAACTGAATGCGCCCGAGGATCACGTCGCGGGCATACCAGGCCTGGGCGTCGAACATGTTGAAGGAGTACCACTGGTCCTGCATGCCGAGGTAGATCAGGCGGGGGTTGGGTTCCCAGAACACGCCCTTGTAGAGGTTCATCGGCCACAGGCGGTTGTCGGTCTTGAGGCTCAGTTCATCGGGCAGGAACGGGAAGTGGTGCTTGTAGCCGGTGCACAGAATCACCGCGTCGATGTGCTTGCTGCTGCCGTCGATAAAGTACGCGCGGTTGTTTTCCAGGCGCTGGAGCAGCGGTTTTTCTTCCCAGTTATCCGGCCAGGCATAGCCCATGGGCGCGCTGCGGTAGCAACTGGTGATGCTGCGCGCGCCGTATTTGTAGCATTGCGAGCCGATGTCCTCGGCCGAATAGCTGCTGCCGACGATCAGCAGGTCCTTGTCCTTGAACTCCAGCGCCTCGCGAAAATCGTGGGCATGCAGGATGCGCCCGGCGAACTGTTCGAAGCCTTCGAAGTACGGCACCTTGGGCGTGGAGAAGTGGCCGCAGGCGTTGATCACGTAGTCGAATTCTTCACAGGTCAAGGTGTCGCTGGTGTAGTCGTGGGCGTAGAGGGTGAAGCGCTGGCTCTGTTCGTCGAAGGTGACTTGGCGCACCACATTGTTGAAGCGGATGTAGTCGCGCACGCCGGCCTTTTCCACGCGGCCCTTGATGTAGTCCCACAGCACTTCACGCGGCGGGTAGGAACCGATGGGCCGGCCGAAATGCTCTTCGAAGGTGTAGTCGGCGAACTCCAGGCATTCCTTGGGGCCGTTGGACCACAGGTAGCGGTACATGCTGCCGTGCACCGGCTCGCCGTTCTCGTCGAGGCCGGTGCGCCAGGTGTAGTTCCACATGCCACCCCAGTCCTGCTGTTTTTCAAAGCACACCAGCTCAGGGATGGCGGCGCCTTTGTCGCGGGCCGACTGGAACGCGCGAAGTTGCGCCAGGCCGCATGGGCCGGCACCGATGATTGCAACACGTAGGGTCATGAGCGTGCCTCCTGAAGGTTTCAGCGAAAGATCACTGTCTTGTCCTGGTTGATGAACACCCGGTGTTCCAGGTGGTATTTCAGGGCTTTGGAAAGGGCCACGGTTTCGGTGTCGCGGCCGATGGCGACCAGCGAGTCGGGCAGGTGGGTATGGTCGACGCGCTGGATTTCCTGCTCGATGATCGGGCCTTCATCCAGGTCGCTGGTGACGTAGTGGGCGGTGGCGCCGATCAGCTTGACGCCACGGTCATAGGCTTGGTGATACGGCTTGGCGCCCTTGAATCCTGGGAGGAACGAGTGGTGGATATTGATCGCCCGGCCCGACAGTCGCTGGCACAGGCCGTCGGACAGGATCTGCATGTAGCGCGCGAGCACCACCAGGTCGGTCTGGGTGTCTTCGACGATGCGCATCAGCTCGGCTTCCTGGCCGGCCTTGGTGTCCTGGGTGATCGGCAGGTAGATGAAGCGGATGCCTTCGCGTTCGGCCATCGCCCGCAGGTCCAGGTGGTTGGAGACCACGGCGGTGATGTGCATGTCCATCTCGCCCTTGCGGTGGCGGTAGAGCAGGTCGGTGAGGCAGTGGTCGAACTTGCTGACCATCAGCAGCACGCGGGTCGGTTGGCGTGAGCTGAACAACTGCCAGTGCATGTCGAAGCCACCGGCCAGGTCGCCGAGGCCTTTGCGCAGGGCGCCGATGTCGCCGCTCACGCCAGTGTTGAAGCGGAACACCGCGCGCATGAAAAACTGCCCGGTGAACTCATCGTCGAACTGTGCCAGCTCGCTGATGTAGCACTGCTGTTGGGCCAGGCACGCGCTGATCGCGGCGACAATCCCGGACGCCGCCGGGCAGGTGATCTTGAGGATGTAATGTTCGCTGGAGGCGTCCATCGAAGGCTCCTGAATTGCGTGAAGGAAGGCTCAGCCCTTGGCCGTGCGCTTGGTTTTTTGCGGGTCGTCGAAGGGCAGGGCGTGGGTGCTGGCGCTGGCCTCAAGGCTGCCGCGAACCTGCAAGGCAATACCGGGTTCGGAACAGGCGACGCTCATGCGCGCGATGGCCATCGAGCGTTTGCTCAGGCGTGAATACATGCCGCAGGTGATCACGCCGACTTGTTGGTTGCCTTGCCACACAGTGTCGCCGGCCTCGGCGGCGCGGACGCCCTCAAGCAGCACGCCGGTGATTTTGAAGCGCTCCTGGCCGCGCAGGCGCAGGTGTTCTTCGGCGCCACGGAAGGCGTTCTTGCCAGGTGAAACAGTGAAATCCAGGCCCATTTCCCAGAGGGTGTCGCCGGCCTTCTGGTCGGCGAAGGGGTACATCTGCGAGTTGTCGTAGGGGAAAAACATCAGCGAGCTTTCCACCCGCAGCCAGTCCAGGGCGGTGAAGGCGCAGGGGATGATCCCCAGGCTCGCGCCTTGTTCGAGGATGCTGTCCCACAGGAACGGCGCATCGGCGGCCTTGCAGAAAATCTCATAGCCACGTTCGCCGGTGTAGCCGGTGCGCGAGATCATCACCGGGCGGTCGAACAGGCGGGTTTGCAGGTGGTGGAAGTACGCCAGTTGGCGGATGCCCGGCACGTGTTCGGCGAGGAAATCCACCGCCAGCGGACCTTGCAGCGACAGGTCGTGCAGGTCGTCATCGAACAGCACCGCCACTTGCCGGCCCTGGGCCGAGCGCACGAGCATTTCATGCCCGGTGCCGGCGCCATGCACCACCATGAACGCGTTGGGGCCGGTGCGGTAGACGATGCAGTCATCGACGAACTTGCCGTCCTCGTCGAGCATCGAGGCATACACCGATTTGCCCGGGTAGAGCTTGGCGATGTCGCGGGTGGTAGCCCACTGCAACAGGCTCTCGGCGTGGGGCCCCACGTAATGGACTTTTTTCAGGCCGGACACGTCCATCAGGCCGGCGCGGGTGCGGATCGCCTGGTGGTGGTCGGCGAGGTCACTGCTGTAGGTCCAGGCAGTGCCCATGCCGTTCCAGTCTTCGAGGTGGGAGCCGAGGGCGCGGTGCCGGTCGGCCAATGCAGAAATACGCCATGAGTGGGTCATGTGAGGTTCCTTGTCGTAGAAGAAGGGGCATCAGGCCTGTGGGTCGAACTGGCTCAGCCACTCGACCAGCGTGTGGCGGTAGCGGGTCATGCCCTTGTAGTCGGCGATGGGGTCGGGCAGGTCGCGCAGCACGCGGTGCAGGCGGCAGCCCCAGCCGGGTTGCGTGACCAGCTCGTCCAGGCTGATCAGGTAGGTGCGGATGCTGAACATCACCGCGTGGCTGCGCGGCAGGCGCGCCATCACTTGCAGCTCGACCCGCAGGTGCACCTGCTGGCCGACGTTCTGCGCGGTGATCCGGCCGCGATCGGCGCCCCATTCATGGAAGGTTTCCGGCGACGAATCCAGGCGCGGGTTGATGGTCAGGGTCCAGTTCAAGCGCCGTACCGGCTGGCCGACCTGCAGGTTGAGCAGGTACTTCAGCGCCCGTTCGAACACGCCCATCTGATGGGCCATGGGCACCGGTGCGTGCCATTGCTTGAAACTCATGCCGGCGTCGAACGCCAGCGACCAGTCGGCCGGGCTGGTGACCAGGCCGGCGTCCATGTACAGGTCGCCGTCGCGCTGGTCGAGCAGGGCGAAATCCCCCTGCACCTGGCGGCCGATGTACTCCAGCGGCGCACAGGGCAGGCTGCTGGCATCGCCGAAGATGAAGGCCTGGTCGATGTCCAGCAGGTGGTTGCGCCACTGCCAGCGCTCGCCGTTTTGCGTCAGGCTGAACGACTGCGGGTAGTCGGCGGCCAGGTGTTCCATGATCATCTGCAGCGCATCCCAGGCCGCCACTTGCATGTGGGGCATCACCAGGTAGCGGCGTGGGTCCTTGTCCAGCACCAGGGCGCGCTCGGCCATTTCCGAGCGGTAGTGCTCGTCGATGTCGAAGGCGTGCTCATAGATCGAGCCGGGGTCGCGGGAGATGGCCGGTTCGATGTTTACCGAGTACAGGTAGCTGTCCTCGATAAAGGGAAAGGGGAAACGCCGGATCGCTGCCGGGCTGTTGCGAAAGCTGAAATCGTCGCGATAGCTCAGCACGGGGCTCGTTTGCAGGGGCATGGCACTCACTCCTATAGGTCCAGCGAAACGCAGGGGCCGCTGCCGCGCGAGACGCAGGGCATCAGAAAGTCGGCCTGCTCGGCCGGGCTGAGGAAGCTGTCGCGGTGTTCGATGGCGCCGCCCTGGTGGCGCGTGATGCACTGGCCGCAGACCCCGCCACGGCACAGGTTGGGCACCTGCAGTCCGGCGTGTTCCAGGGCTTCGAGCAGGCTTTGCTCGGCCTCGACCCGCAGGCGTCGGCCGCTGCGCAGCAGGTGCAGGTCGAATGGCTGGCCGGGTTGTGCGCCCTTGAAGGCTTCCGAATGCACACGCCTGCTCGGCCAACCGAGGCGTGAAGCGTGTTGCTCAACCGCCTCGAGCAAGGGCTGCGGACCACAGGTGTAGACGTGGCTGCCCAGCGGCCGGTTGCCGAGGATCCGGTCCAGATCCGGGCGTCGGTCGTAGGTGTGCAGGCGCGGGCCGAGGCGCTGTTGCAACTCGTCGAGGTAGGCGTCGCTGAGGCCCCGGCGGAACAGGTAATGCAGTTCGAAGTCGGCCTGCTGTTGTTCCATCGCGGCGATATAGGCCATGAACGGCGTGATCCCGATCCCGGCGGCGATGAGGATATGCAGGCGCGCGGTGCCATGGGGTGCGAACAGATTGGCCGGTGGTGAAATCTGCAAGGTGTCGCCGACCTGCACCTGCCTGTGCAGGTACTGCGAGCCACCGCGCGAGGCATCTTGCAGGCGCACGGCGATGCGGTAGTGCTGGGTGTGCGCCGGGTCGCTGGTGAGTGAATAGGCGTTGCGCACCGTGCCCTCGCCCAGCGGCAGGTGCACCTGCACGTGGCTGCCGGGCGAGAAGCCGGGCAGGCTGCCCGTGGCGGGCGTCAGGGTGAATTCGCGCACCACCGGCGTGAGCATGCGTGCGGCGCTGACCTGGACGTTGAGGGCCGCGCTCATGGCTGGAACCCCGCGTAGGGTTGGTCGGGGTTGATGCACACGCCGAGATACGCCCCCAGACGCCGGGAAAAATGCGTGCGGACCTCCAGCCCGACGTGGCAGCCGATGCAGTTCAACAGCGGCTCCGGCCCGGCCGCCTGGGTCAGGCCGCAGTGTGCGCAATACACCTGGCGCAGGCCGGGGATGCAGGTCATGTCGATCTCGTCGTGTTCCAGGCCAGCGACGCGGGCCTCGCCGTGCACACGCCAGATAAAGGCTTCGTCGCCCAGCAGGTAGAGCCGGCAGCCCACGGTGGCGCTGGCCAGCGCCTGTTGCAGGCGTCGCGCAAACTCGGGGTGTTCGCCGTTCAACAGCACGGGCATGTGCAGTTCGCTGATGAACGCTGCGCTGGCGGCGGCTGATTGCATCACCACGATGGGGCGGCTGCGGGTAGGCGTCATGCGGGCTCTCCACGGTGTGTGTTTGTTTCCTGTTGGGAGAGATACTTTCCTATGGGGAAAATCTTCTCAATCTGGAAAAAGGGCTATGCCTTTGGAGATAAGCCTTGCGCGCCGGCCATTCGGGGCATGGAAGTTGCTGGGCCTTTCGACCACACAGAGCAACCGGACGGGGAGTTATCAAAGAGTGCTGACACGACCAAAAGGCTGGCCGCTCTGGTTGGGGCCTGTACGCGCCGAACAGGCGCGCAGCGTGCGCAGGTTGTTGGCCGGGTTGCCCCTGCACGCTGACGGTGCCTTGTCGGGTTTCCTGGACCGTTTCGACGCACTGCTGCCGCCTGCCCGGCTTAACCTGATCCTCGGCGGCGAAGACCTGGGCCCGACGCGGCGAGGGTGGGTCGACGGCTGCCAGGCGGTCGCGCGTTGCCCCTGGCGCGACGCCAGCGTGACGGACGCTCCCCAAGCCTGCGGACCTTGCCGGCAACGGGGCGTGCACCGTCTGGTGTGCGCCTTGCCCGAGGGTGAAAAGGGCGCATTGCTGCTCGACACCCCCCGGCGCGCCGGTGCCAGTTGGCGCCAGTTACTGGAAGAGGCGGCGCAGGCGGTAGGCGTGAGCGTACGCCTGCGCAGCCACAACCGTGAGCAGCAGCGCAAACAGGCGACCTCCCGCCACGGCGCCCTGGCCCGTGAGCTGCACGATTCGGTGGCGCAGCAGTTGGGCTACCTGTCGTTCCAGGCCCATGGCTTGCAGTCGCAGCTGGGCGAGCCGGCACTGCAGGACTTGTGCACCGGCCTGAGCCAACTGCAACGCCAGGTGCGCGAGCTGATCACCAGTGCGCGTCTGACCATGGACGGGCGCTCGCTGCGCCAGGCGCTGGCCGATTCGGTCGCGGAGTTCTCGCGGCGCTGCATCATTGTCTTCGAACTCGACAACCGCCTGGCCGACGACGCCCTGAGCCCGGAAACCGAATTGCAGATCCTGCAGATCATTCGCGAGGCCCTGGCCAATGCGGTGCGGCATTCCCACGCGCGCCACGTGCGCATCGAACTGCGCCAGACCCAGGACGGCGACGCCTCGGTGTCGGTGGAAGACGATGGCATCGGCTTGATCCCGGCCTGCGACGAGCACAACCATTTCGGCCTGGCGATTATCCGCGAGCGCGCCGCCAGCATCGGCGCACGGCTGAGCATAGAAGCGATCCGCCCGCACGGGGTGCGCGTGCACCTTGGCCTGCGCCGCCACCACGATCTGCCACAGGGGAGTCTCGATGGACTGCACGACCTTATTACTGATCGATGATCACCCGTTGTTTCGCAAGGGCCTGGCGCAGTTGTTCGATGCCAGCGGCGACTTCGAAGTGGTGGGGCAGGCGGCCAGCGGCCGCGAGGGCATCAACCTGGCCGTGAGCCTGACGCCGCAACAGGTGCTGCTGGATTTGCACATGCCTGGCCTCAGCGGATTACAGGTGCTGGATGAGCTGCGCCAGTTGCGCCTGGATTGCCAGGTGGTGGTGCTCACCGCCTCCATGGACCGCGCCGAGTTGCTCACGGCCTTGCGCCTGGGCGCCAGCGGTTATGTGCTCAAGGAAACCGAGCCGGATGCGTTGCTGGCGTATATGCGCAACTGTCACAAGGGCGCGATCGTGCTGGATTCGAGCCTGATTGCCTTGCTCGCCGACCAGGCGGAGCCCACGCAAGCGTGTGAGGCTGCGGGCAGCGAAAACCTTACCGAGCGCGAAGGCCAGACCCTGGCGCTGATCGCCGCCGGCATGAGCAACAAACAGATCGGCCGGGAGCTGGGGATCAGCGACGGCACGGTGAAAATCTACGTACGCAGCCTGTTGCAGAAGCTCGGCCTGCATTCGCGCCTGGAGCTGGCGGCCTGGGTGCACAGCGGCGCCTTGATGAAACACGAGGAGCGCCACTAGATGAGGGACAGCCCCGAAGCGTTTGCGCCCCCGCCGATTGACCTGATGGATTGCTTTCCCGCCGCCTTATTGCAACTGCGCGACAACGGCCAGATCGCCCACTTCAACCTGGCCTGGGCCGAGTTGATGGGCCCGCCGGGCGCGGAGCGCAACCTGATGGACTACGTGCACCAGGAAGACCGCCCGCTATGGCGCCAGGCCCTGAATGAACTGCGCCGTCGCCCCGACACCTCATTCAACCAGCGCCTGCGCTTTGTGCACCCCAGTGGCGAACTGCGCTGGTTCGAGATCAGCCTCAAGCGCGGCCCCCAAGGCTTCTATTTGGTGGCCGGGGACGTTACTGCCCACAAGCGCCGCGAAATCGCCTGGCAGGCCAGCCAGCGCAGCAGCATGAGCTTGCTCGACAGCATGCCGGGCCTGATCTATCGCGGCCGCAACAACCGCGACTGGACCATGGAATTCGTCAGCGCCGGCTGCCTGCAACTCACCGGCTACCCTGCCGAACGCCTGGTGGACAACCATGAGTTCACCTACAACAGCCTGATCCTGGCGCAGGACGCTGACTACGTATGGCGCGAGGTGCAATATGCGTTGTCACGGCAGGAGCCGTTCGAGCTCAATTACCGGATTCGCTGCGCCGACCGCTCGATCAAGCATGTGTGGGAGAAGGGCGTGGGGATTTATGCGGATACCCGTGAGGTGTTGGGGATCGAGGGGGCGATTTTCGAGCGCAAGAGTTGACGGATAAACGCACTTCAAATGTGGGAGGGGGCTTGCCCCGATGAGGGAGTGTCAGTGAATGCATCTTTAACTGACACAACGCTATCGGGGGCAAGCCCTAATGCCAGTCAGTTAAGCGTACATCGCCTCCTGTAGGAGCGAGCTTGCTCGCGAAAAACGTCAACGATAACGCGTGCTTCCTGAATGAACGCGGCGCCTGTGAGTTTTTCGCGAGCAAGCTCGCTCCTACAAAAAGCCTTAACTGACTGGCATTAGGGCAAGCCCTCTCCCACATGGGATTCAATGCGCGCCTGCGGCCTTGTTCAGATCACTCTCCGCCCACTCCGTATACACACACGCATCCGCCGTCGCCCAGCGCACACGCACCGGGTCGCCGGCCTTGAGGGGCATGCCCGCAGCGGACAGCGCCTTGACTGTCATCGATGTGCCGCCGAGGGTTTTCACTGTGCAGGTCTGGCTTTCGCCGAGGAACAGCACCTCACCCACAATCGCCGACACTTCATTCCAGCCCGCCGCCAGCGGTTGCTCAGCGGCCTGTTCGACACTCAGCGCCAGGGCTTTTTCCGGGCGTACCATCAGCAGCACCTCCTGCTCGGTGTGCAGGCCGCTGGTCAGGCGGATCGACACGGATCGGCCTTCGAACGCCGCCGCCGCGTTGCCCTGGGCCTTGAGCTTGAGGAAGTTGGAGTTGCCGAGGAACGACGCCACGAACGCGTTCGGCGGGTTCTGGTACAGGTCGAAGCCGCTGCCCAGGCCGACGATCTTGCCGTGGCTGAAAATCGCGATGCGCTGGGACAGGCGCATGGCTTCTTCCTGGTCGTGGGTCACGTAGACGATGGTGATGCCCAGGCGCCGGTGCAGTTGGCGCAGTTCGTCCTGCAGGTCTTCGCGCAACTTCTTGTCGAGGGCGCCGAGGGGTTCGTCCATCAGCAGGATGCGTGGTTCGTACACCAGCGCGCGGGCGATGGCGACCCGTTGCTGTTGGCCGCCGGACAATTGCGAAGGGCGGCGATGCGCAAATTGCTCAAGCTGCACCAGCTTGAGCATGGCGTCGACGCGCTTTTCGCGTTCAGCGCTGGCCAGTTTGCGAATCGCCAGGGGGAAGGCGATATTGTCGCGCACCGACAAATGCGGGAACAGCGAGTAACGCTGGAACACCATGCCGATGTCGCGTTTGTGCGGCGGTACGTTGACCAGCGATTGGCCACTGACCAGGATCTCGCCGCTGCTTGGCGTTTCGAAGCCGGCCAGCATCGACAGCGTGGTGCTTTTGCCCGAGCCGCTGGAGCCGAGGAAGGTGAGGAATTCGCCGTCCTGGATGTCCAGCGAGATATTGTCCACGGCAGCGAATTCGCCGTAGTGCTTGTTCAGGTTGCGCAGGCTGACCAGGGGTTGGCCATGGCTCTGCGCGACATCGTTGATCACTGCACTCATGTTCTTCTCCTCGGCGCTCAAGCGCGGGTTTCGGTACGCCGGCGAACGGCGGCGGCAATCACCATGACCAGCACCGAGAGGCCGATCAGCAGCGTCGACGCGACGGCGATCACAGGCGTCAGGTCCTGGCGCAGGGTGGTCCACATTTTTACGGGAAGGGTTTGCAGGGTCGGGCTGGCCATCATCACGCTGAGCACCACTTCGTCCCACGAGACCAGGAAGGCGAACAGCGCACCGGCGACCATCCCCGGACGAATCGCCGGAAAGGTCACCTTGAACACCGCCTGCAACCGCGAGGCGCCGCAGATCACCGCCGCGTCTTCGATCGACTGGTCGAACAGTTTCAGCGAGTTGATGATCGAGATGATGGTGAACGGCAGCGCCACGATCACATGGCTGACCACAAAGGCGAACATCGTGCCGGTGTAGCCAAGCTTCAGGAACAGCGCGTACACCGCCACGGCGATGATCACCAGCGGCACGATCATCGGCAGGGTGAACAGGCCGTAGAGCAATTCGCGGCCGGGGAAGCGCCCGCGCACCAGGGCAAAGGCGGTGGGCAGGCCGAGGGCGACGGCGAACACGGTGGTCAGCACGGCCACCTTGAGGCTGGCCATGGCCGCGTTCATCCAGTCGGCGTTGGAAAAGAACTGGCCGTACCATTTCAGCGTCCAGCCCGGTGGCGGGAACACCAGCCATTGGGACGAGCCGAACGACAGCAGCACGATGAACACGATCGGCAGCAGCAGGAACAGGCCGATCAACCCGGTGGTGGTGTAGAGGCCCAAGCGCATCCTGCGGCTCATGGCATTGGGGGTCAGGAGCATGACGGCTTACCTCGCGTTGCTGGCGCCAACCGGGGATTCCGGCTGAAGCTTCAGGTAGAAGTAGAACAGCACCAGCGTGATGAAGATCAGCAACGCGGCGCCGGCACTGGCCAGGCCCCAATTGAGGAACGATTGCACCTGCTGGATGATGAACTCGGGCAGCATCATGTTCTGCGCACCGCCGAGCAGCGCCGGGGTGACGTAGTAACCGAGGGACATCACGAACACCATCAGGCCGCCGGAGAACAATCCCGGCCGGCACAGCGGCAGGAACACGCGGAAGAAGTTGGTCCACGGGCTCGCGCCGCAGATCGAGCCGGCCTGCAGGATCATCGGGTCGATGGCCTGCATGGTCGCCTGCAATGGCAGCACGATGAACGGGATCATGATGTAGCTCATGCCGATCACCACGCCGGTGAGGTTATGCACCATCTCCAGGGGCACATCGATGATGCCCATGGCCATCAGCGCCTTGTTGATCACCCCGGAGGCTTGCAGCAAGACCAGCCAGGAGTAAGTGCGGGCGAGCAGGCTGGTCCACATCGACAGCAGCACAATATTCAGGATCCAGCGCCCCCAGCCGCGCGGCACCAGGGTGATCGCCCAGGCCAGTGGAAAGCCCAGCAACAGGCTGAACAGGGTCACCAGGCCCGCCACCGAAAAGGTGTTGAGCAGCACCCGTGCATAGGCCGAGTTGGCGAACAGCTGTTCATAGTTGCCCAGGCCCGGCACCGGCTCCAGCACGCCGCGCAGCAGCAGGCCGATCAGCGGCGCCAGGAAGAACAGGCCGAGGAACAGCAGGGCCGGGATCAGGTTGCTCGAGCCCCGCCAGCGCTGTGCCAGGGACGGTGCCCCGGCCTTGGGCGAAACCGCGCCGGCAGCGCCGAGGGCGCTCCCGGTCGGTGTGGTTGCCGTCATTTTCATTTGACTAGCCATTCATTCCACCGTGTCGCAATGGCCGGACCGTTCTTGGCCCAGTAGGCGAAATCGAGGGTGATCTGGTCCTTGACATAGGCGGTCGGCAGGTTCGGCGCGAGCACCGAATCCAGGCGCTGCACGCTGTCGATGTTCACCGGCGCATAGGCGGTCAGGTTGGAGAAATCCGCCTGGCCCTTGGCGCTGCTGGCGTTGGCGAGGAATTTCATCGCCGCCGCTTTGTTTTTCGAACCTTTAGGCACGACGAGAATGTCGGCCATCACCAGGTTCTGCTTCCAGCTCACGCCCACGGGCGCGCCGTCTTCCTGCAGGGCGTGGATGCGACCGTTCCAGAACTGGCCCATGCTGACTTCGCCGGAGGCCAACAACTGTTGCGACTGCGCACCGCCGCCCCACCAGACGATGTCTTTCTTGATGGTGTCGAGTTTCTTGAAGGCGCGGTCCAGGTCCAGGGGGTAGAGCTTGTCGGCCGGGACGCCGTCGGCCAGCAGCGCCAGTTCGAGCACGCCGGGGCTTGGCCATTTGTAGAGGGCGCGTTTGCCGGGGTAGGTCTTGGTGTCGAACAGCGCGGTCCAGTCCTGGGGCTTGCCGGCGCCGAGCTTGCCTTCGTTGTAGCCGAGCACGAAGGAGAAGAAGAACGAGCCCACGCCATGGTCGGAGACGAAGCGCGGGTCGATCTTGTCGCGCTGGATCACCGAGAAGTCGAGGGGTTCGAGCAGGCCTTCGGCGGCGGCGCGCAAGGCAAAGTCGGCCTCGACATCCACCACGTCCCACTGCACGTTGCCGCTTTCGACCATAGCCTTGAGTTTGCCGTAGTCGGTGGGCCCATCCTGGACCACGGTAATGCCGCTGGCCTTGCTGAACGGGTCGGCCCAGGCCTGCTTCTGCGCATCCTGGGTGCTACCGCCCCAGCTCACGAAATTGACGCTTTCGGCCGCCATGGCCGCGTGAGTGGTCGTGGCCAATAAACCCGCGAACAGCACTGCGGTTGCACGTTTGTTCAACACCATTTTCACGCCCTCATTTGTTTTGTTATTGAGCGGGCTTGGTAATGCCCGCCTATCGGGAGCAGTAGGTCCATCCGGGGCCTCTAATCGAGGCCCCAAAAGGCGACCGTGCCAAGGGCTGTTATTGGTGCTCTCCCTGGCGGGCGCACTTGGCGGAAGCGTTCGGTCTATGGAATATCATATTATGGTATTCCAAACTTTGTGCAAGCATTTTGCCTTACCGGTTATCCGTCATTCGGTGAAGGGAATGCTCTCGACCACCTCCAGGTCGTAGCCGGTCAGCCCGGCGTATTTGAGGGGCGGGCCGAGGTGACGCAACTTGCCGACGCCGAGGTCCTGCAAGATCTGCGCCCCGGTGCCCACTTCGGAATAGATGCGCGACTGCGAGCGGTTGAACTGGCGCGGTGCCTGAGTCAGTTGCGGCACGCGTTCCAGCAGCGCCTGGGACGACTCATGGTTGGCCAGCACCACCACCACGCCGCTGCCTTCAGCGGCGACACGTTGCAAGGCCGCCCACAGCGTCCAGTTGGACGGGCCGCTGTAGTCGGCACCGACCAGGTCGCGCAGCGGGTCGATCACATGCACGCGCACCAGCGCCGGGGTATCGCGGCGCAACTGGCCCATCACCATTGCCATGTGCACGCCGCCGTCGATGCGGTCTTCAAAGGTGATCAGGCGGAACGTGCCGTGCACCGTGGGCAGGTCGCGTTCGCCGATGCGCACCACGGTGCGTTCGGTGCTGAGGCGGTAGTGGATCAGGTCGGCGATGGTGCCGATCTTGATGCCGTGCTTGCGCGCGAAGATTTCCAGTTCCGGACGGCGGGCCATGGTGCCGTCGTCGTTCATCACTTCGACGATCACCGACGCCGGGGTGTGCCCGGCCAGGCGCGCCAGGTCGCAGCCGGCTTCGGTGTGGCCGGCGCGCGTCAACACGCCGCCATCCTTGGCGCGCAACGGGAAGATATGCCCCGGCTGCACGATGTCGGCCGGCCCGGCATTGACATCTACGGCCGCTGCCACGGTGCGTGCGCGGTCGGCGGCGGAGATGCCGGTAGTCACGCCGCTGGCGGCTTCGATGGACACGGTAAACGCGGTGCTGAACACGCTGCCATTGCTCGGCACCATCTGTTCCAGGCCCAGGCGCTGGCAGTGTTCGTCGGTGAGGGTCAGGCAGATCAGGCCACGGGCTTCGCGAGCCATGAAACTGATAGTCTCGGCGGTACAGCAGGCCGCAGGCAGCAACAGGTCGCCTTCGTTTTCCCGGTCTTCGTCGTCCACCAGGAGCACCATCTTGCCTTGGCGGTAGTCTTCGATGATGTCTGCGATGCTGTTGAAGGACATGGAGAGTGCTCGATTTGTTGGTTGTATGTATTATGGTATACCACAAAAACTCAACAAGAGGATGTCACGATGAAGGCCTACTGGATTGCCCATGTGGATGTGTCCGATGCCGAGCAATACACGCAGTACACCCAGCGCGCGCCGGCGGCGTTTGCGAAGTTTGGCGGGCGGTTCCTGGCCAGGGGCGGGCGCAGCGAGGCAATGGAAGGCGGGCCGGCACGGCAGCGTAATGTGGTGATTGAGTTTGAGAGCTATGAGCAGGCGGTGGCGTGTTATGAGTCCGCTGAATATCAGGAGGCGAAGGCGCACCGTGAAGGGGCGGGGCTGGCGCAGATCATCATCGTGGAAGGGCTGGCGCGCTGATTTTTCCAGGTATAAACCGATTCAAATGTGGGAGGGGGCTTGCTCCCTCACACATTTGGACCCGGTTTACCTGAAGATCAGCGGATAAAGTGGATCTTGCCGCTGTCGTCATTACCGATATAGATGCCATACACCCCAGCCTGGCGTTCCTCGATATACCGTTCGAGAATCTGCCGGATCGCCGGGTAGTAGATGCTCTCCCAGGGAATCTCCTCGGGCGCGAAGAACTTGTAGTCGAGGGTTTCCGGGCCGAACTGGCCGGTGATCTCCAGCGCGATGGCGCGGAAGATGATGTACACCTCGCTGATTTTCGGCACGCTGAAGATCGAGTAGGGCGAGAGGATCTCGGCACGTACGCCGCTTTCTTCCCAGACTTCACGCAACGCCGCCTGCTCAGTGGTTTCGCCACCTTCCATAAAGCCGGCAGGCAAGGTCCAGGTGCCCGGGCGGGGCGGGATCGCCCGTTGGCACAGCAGGTATTTGCCGTCCTGCTCGATGATGCAGCCGGCGATGATCTTGGGGTTGATGTAGTGGATATAGCCGCAGCCCCGGCACATCAGGCGCTCATGGGTATCGCCCGGTGGCAGCTGGTGACCGAGGTCACTGCCGCCGCATGTCGGGCAAAAACTGGGGCTGGCCAAGGTCAGTGACCTATGCGCGGTTCTTTCAGCGCGATGGGCAGGGTGATTTCCGGAATCTTGCCGGTTTCTTCCTGTTTGCGCTTGAGGTAGTCCAGGGCCACAGCGGCGGCGGCGCGCACGTGATCGACGCAGGCCTGGTGGGCCGCCAGCGGGTCGCCGCTCTTGATCGCCTGGACCATGCGTTCCATTTCCTGGTTACTGGTGCCGCGACGGTTTTCCTGGGACACCGAGGTGGCGCGCAGGTAGCTGATGCGCGCTTGCAACTGGCGCAACTGGGTGGCCGCCACATGGTTGCCCGAACCTTCAAGCAGCACGTCGTAGAAGCCCTGGACCGAGTCGATGACCTGTTGCAGCTCACCGTCCTTGAGGGCCTTGCGGTTTTCTTCCAGGGCTTTTTCCAGGGCCTTGATGTCCTTGGCCTTGGCGCGCAGGGTAAACAGCTGCACGATCAAGCCTTCGAGCACGCAGCGCAGTTCATAGATGTCGACGGCGTCGGCCAGGGTGATGATCGCCACCTGCGGGCCCTTGGCATCGGCGAATTCCACCAGGCCTTCGGACTCCAGGTGACGCAAGGCTTCGCGTACCGAGGTGCGGCTGACGCCGAGGCGGTCGCACAGGTCGCGCTCCACCAGGCGGTCACCGGGCAGCAGTTGGAAGTTCATGATGGCGCTGCGCAGTTTTTCCAGCACGATTTCGCGCAGGGTGACCGGGTTGTGATTGACCTTGAAGCTGTCGTCGAGGGGCGCGCGTTTCATGGGGTCTGCTCTGAATTTAGCGGTTAACTGGAGGCCTCGGCCGGCCGGGGCCGATTGAGGGCCGAAAATCGTGCCCAAGTTTATCATGCTGCGTTCCTTAAGCGACAAACCCTCACGGCCCCCGCGCGCCTCAGGCCAGGGCCGGCAGCGGGCCCAGCTTGCCCTTGTGGTAGATCATCGGCGTGACCGGCTCCTTGGGCAGGATCAGGTTCTTTACCGCGCCGACGATGATCGCGTGATCGCCGCCGTCGTATTCGCGCCACAGTTCGCACTCAATGATCGCCGTGGCCTTGGCCAGCAGCGGGTTGCCCAACTCGCTCAGGTGCCACTCGATGCCCTTGGCCTTTTCCTTGCCTTTGCTGGCGAAAGCATAGGCCTCGGCGGTCTGGTCGGCGGACAGCAAGTGGATCGCGAAGCGCTTGCTGTCGCGCAGGATCGGGTAGGTGTCCGACCCATAGTTAGGGCAGAACAGCACCAGCGCCGGGTCGATCGACAGCGCGCTGAACGCACTGGCGGTAATGCCGACGATACCGCCGTCCGGGTCGAGGGTGGTGACCACCGTGACCCCGGAGGGGAATGAGCTCATGACGTCTTTGTAAATGCCGGGTTCGATCATGGTCGGGGTCTCTTAGCGCATCACGAAAGGATCAGGCATGGGCGCCTGGGAGAGGTTGATCCACACCGTCTTCAGCTCGGTGTAGGCGAGCACCGAATCAATGCCGCTTTCACGGCCGTAGCCGCTGTTCTTGAAGCCGCCGATAGGCGCCATTGCCGACACGGCACGGTAGGTGTTGACCCAGATGATCCCCGAGCGCACGTCCCGCGCCAGGCGGTGGGCGCGGCCGAGGTCGCGGGTCCAGATGCCGGCGGCGAGGCCGAATTGCGAGTCGTTGGCGATGGCCAGCGCTTCGGCTTCGTCCTTGAAACGGATGACCGAGGCCACCGGGCCGAACACTTCTTCCTGCATGATCTTCATCGAGTTGCTGTCGCACTCGAACAAGGTTGGCTCATAGAACCAGCCTTCACCGAGGTTCTGCGGGCGTTTGCCACCGGTGCGCAGGCGCGCGCCTTCAGCGATGGCATCGGCGACCAAGCCCTCGACCACGGCCAGTTGCTGCGCGGTGGCCATGGGCCCCATTTCGCTGGCGTCGTCCTGGGGGTTGCCGATGCGGATGCGCTCGGCACGCGCCACCAGGCGCTCGACGAATTCGTCGTAGATCTCATCCTGCACCAGCAGGCGCGAACCGGACACGCAGCTCTGCCCGGACGCCGCGTAGATACCGGCAATCGCACCGTTGATGGCGCTGTCGAGGTCGGCGTCGGCAAAGATGATATTCGGCGATTTGCCGCCCAGTTCCAGGGACAGCCTGGCGAAGTTCTCCGCGCTGCTGCGCACCACGTGGCGGGCCGTGGCCGCGCCGCCGGTGAAGGCGATCTTGCGTACCAGTGGGTGGCGGGTGAGGGCGGCGCCGGTGCTGGGGCCGTAGCCGGTGACCACGTTGACCACGCCCGCTGGGATCCCGGCTTCGAGGGCCAGGCGCGCGAGTTCGAGGATGGTCGCCGAGGCGTGTTCCGACGGTTTGATCACGATGGTATTGCCCGCCGCCAGGGCCGGCGCGAGTTTGATCGCGGTCAGGTACAGCGGGCTGTTCCACGGAATGATCGCGGCGACCACGCCCATGGCTTCGTGCACGGTGTAGGCGAACAGGTCCGGCTTATCCAGCGGCAGGGTGCCGCCTTCGAGCTTGTCGGCCAGGCCGGCGGTGTAGTGGAAAAACTCCGGCAGGTAGCTGACCTGGCCACGGGTTTCGCGGATCAACTTGCCGTTGTCGCGGCTTTCGAGCTGGGCCAGTTGCTCCTTGTTGTCGGCGATCAGGTCACCCAGGCGGCGCAGCAATTTGCCCCGTGCGGTGGCGGTGAGGCCACGCCAGGCCGGGCTGTCGAAGGCGCTTTGGGCGGCCTGCACGGCGCGCTCCACATCGGCCTCATCGGCGTCGGGCAGTTGCGCCCAGGGTTCGGCCAGGGCCGGGTTGAGGCTGTCGAAAGTCTTGCCGGACAGGGCATCGACCCATTCACCGCCGATGCACATCTGGAAGCGTGTGAGTGTCATGCAACGATCCCCTTGATTGGATTGTTTTGGGCGTACACCGTGTCGAGGAAGCCCAGCAGCAGCTGGTTGACCAGGCGTGGCGATTCTACCGGCATCATATGCCGTTGCTCGGCCAGCACCGCAACGGTGGCGCCGGGAATACGATCGGCCAGTTGCCGGGCCATTTCCGGGGTTGAACCGGGGTCGAGTTCGCCGGTGGCGACCAGGGTCGGTACGCGCAAGCCCTTGAGGTCGTCGGCGCGGTACATGTCCTGGGTCGCAAACAGTTCGTAGGTAGTCAGGTAGCCCTGGGGGTCGTTGCCCGCCAGGGTTTCACGCAGGGCGGCGATCTGCGCCGGGTTGGCCGCCTGGTATTCACGGCTGAACCAGCGCGACAGCGCAGCTTCGGCATTCGCATCCGGGCCGTGTTCGGCGGCCTGGGCGGTGCGTGCGATCACGCCGGCACGCTGTTCGGGGCTGCGGTTGAACACACTGTTGAGCACTACCAGGGATGTGAGGCGCTCGGGGTAGTGCAGGGCAAACGCCCGGGCGACCAGGCCGCCCATGGAAAAACCGATCACCGTGGCCTGGGGCAATTGCAGGTGGTCGAGCAACTCCAGCAACTGATCGGCATACCCCAGCAGCGGCGTGCCGGCGGCCGGGCGCGGGCTGGCGCCATGGCCGAGCATGTCATAGGTGATCACGCGGTAATTCGTGGCCAGGCCAACGACTTGCCCGCCCCACATTTCTTTATTCAGGCCCACGCCGTGGATCAAAACCACAGGCTGGCCTTGGCCGGTCGCCAGATAACTGGTGCCAGCCGGGGTGCGTTCAGCGGTGAGCCGAATCATGGAGCGCTCCTGCATGCTTTTTGTTTTGGCCGGTCTTGCTTACTGGGCTTTTTCAGCGGCCAGCTCTTCCAGGTCGATATAGCGGTTGCCGATACGAGGGTGCAGGCGGCCGCCATCGGCGCAGCCCAATACCACGACGATTTCATCGGCACGCGGCGAATCCTCGATGTGCATTTCCAGGGTGATGTAGTGCGAACGCAGGCCTTCGTCGTCCTTGTGCATCATCGGGATCTGGATCGAGGTGCCCGGGCCGCCGCGCTTGTTGGTGAAGCTCAGGTAGCTCTTGGCCTTGACCGCTTCACGGTAGTGATTGCCGAAGCGCAGGGTATGGATGATCGCGCTGGCGTGTTCGATCTCGCCATCGGCCCCGACCACAGCAGCCTTGCCATACGCCTCGATGTTTTCGGCGCCGCCAATGATGCCCACCAGGCGCTCGACCATCAGCGCGCCGAGGTCGGAGCAATTGGCCCGGATTTCCGGCTTGAGGTCTTCGACGAAGCCACGACCCAGCCATGGATTCTTCAGCACCACGGCGAGGCCGACCATCTTCACCGGGGTATCCGAGGCCTTGCCGCCTTCGATAAAGGTTTCTTCAACGTAGCTGACGATCTTGCGAATTTCGAAACTCATGAGCGGCTCCATCAGGTGTGGGGGAGTGGATTACGTATGATGGTATACCATAATACGCAAAGCACAAGCGTCGCAAATGAGTTTGCGTGGGTAAGGCGATAAAGGGGGTGTGAAATTCTTCTTGGGGCGATGTTAAAAAATGTTAGATCGAAAAAATACTTCACATAATCCGTTCATTGGTGGATGATCGATCCCAATTCCAACGCGGCTCGCCGGTGTGGTGTCAGCCGCCGTTTTCCCCTGGAGTACCCCATGAATAATAAGAATGTCGGTGTGATCGGTCTGGGCGCGATGGGGCTGGGCATTGCCCGCTCGCTGTTGCGCGCAGGTTTCAATGTGCATGCCTGTGATGTACGCGAGGCGGTTACCCGGCAGTTCGCCGGCGAAGGCGGGGTGGCGTGCGCGTCGCCGGCGCAGATGGCCGAGGCCTGTGATGTGCTCATCACCGTGGTGGTCAACGCCGAGCAGACCGAGACCGTGCTGTTTGGTGAGGGCGGTGCCGTGGCGGCGCTGCGTCCCGCCAGCCTGGTGATCGGCTGTGCCACCGTGGCCCCGACCTACGCCGTGGACCTCGGCCAGCGCTTGGGCGAACACGGCCTGCTGTACCTGGATGCGCCGATTTCCGGCGGTGCGGCCAAGGCCGCCGCCGGTGAGATGACCATGATGACCTCCGGCCCGCAGGCCGCTTATGCCAAGGCCGATGCAGTGCTGGCGGGCATGGCCGGCAAGGTGTATCGCCTGGGCGACGTCCATGGTTTGGGCTCCAAGGTCAAGATCATCAACCAGTTGCTCGCCGGCGTGCACATCGCCGCCTCCGCCGAAGCCATGGCCCTGGGCCTGCGCGAAGGCGTGGACGCCGATGCCTTGTACGAGGTGATCACCCACAGCGCCGGCAATTCCTGGATGTTCGAAAACCGCGTGCCGCACATTCTCAAGGCCGACTACACGCCACTGTCGGCGGTGGATATTTTCGTCAAGGACCTCGGCCTGGTGCTGGATACCGCGCGTGCGAGCAAATTCCCGCTGCCGTTGTCGGCCACTGCGCACCAGATGTTCATGCAGGCTTCCAGCGCCGGTTTTGGCCGCGAGGACGACTCGGCGGTGATCAAGATTTTCCCCGGCATCGACCTGCCGACTGCCAAGCCCGAGCCGGTGTAAGGAACGCGTTATGACTAACCACACCACGCGCCCGTTGCTGGGCTGCATCGCCGACGATTTCACCGGCGCCACCGACCTGGCCAACATGCTGGTGCGCGGCGGTATGCGCACGGTGCAGAGCATCGGCATCCCCAGCCGCGAAGTCGCGGACGGGCTGGATGCGGACGCCATCGTCATCGCCCTCAAGTCGCGTACCACGCCGGTCGCAGAGGCTGTGGAGGAATCCCTGGCCGCGCTGGACTGGCTGCGCGAGCAGGGCTGCGAACAGATTTTCTTCAAGTATTGCTCGACCTTTGACTCCACTGCCGCCGGCAATATCGGCCAGGTCAGCGAGGCCTTGCTCAAGGCGCTGGGCAGTGATTTCACCCTGGCCTGCCCGGCGTTCCCGGAAAACGGCCGGACGATTTTCCGTGGCCACCTGTTTGTGCAGGACCAGTTGCTCAATGAGTCGGGCATGCAACATCACCCGCTGACGCCCATGGGCGACGCGAACCTGGTGCGCGTGCTGCAGAGCCAGACGCAACTGCCGGTCGGGCTGCTGCGGTACGACAGCATCGCCGCGGGCGTCGAGGCGACCCGTAAAAAAATCGCCGCACTGCGCGAGCAAGGCGTGGGCATTGCCATCGCCGATGCGCTGTCCGATCAAGACCTCTACACCCTCGGCAGCGCCTGCGCCGACTTGCCTTTGCTCACGGGTGGCTCGGGCCTGGCCTTGGGTTTGCCAGGCAATTTCCGCCGTGCCGGTAAGCTGCGCGACTTCGATGCGGCGACGCTGCCGACTATCAGCGGTGGCGAGGTGGTGCTCGCCGGCAGTGCCTCGGTAGCGACCCTCGGCCAGGTCGCGGCCTGGTGCGAGGCGGGCCGCCCGGCATTGCGCATTGATCCCATCGCCCTGGCTGCCGGTGAACCGGTGGTGGCGCAGGCGCTGGCGTTTGCCCGCGACAGCGCACACACCGTATTGATCTACGCCACCAGCACCCCCGCCGAGGTCAAGGCCGTGCAAGAGCGGCTCGGCGTCGAACGCGCCGGGGCCCTGGTGGAGAACGCCTTGGGCGAGATCGCCGCGGGCTTGCGCGAGCAAGGCGTGCGGCGTTTCGTGATCGCCGGCGGGGAAACCTCCGGCTCGGTGGTCAAGGCCCTCGGCGTCAACCTATTGCAGATTGGTGCGCAGATCGACCCTGGCGTGCCGGCCACCGTCAGCAGTTCCGCCGAGCCGCTGGCGCTGGCGCTGGCGCTCAAATCCGGCAACTTCGGTGGCCGTGAGTTCTTCGCCAAAGCCCTCGCGCACCTGGCCGGAGGTGCCCAGTGACTGGCATCGACGAACAGGCCCTGCGCGAAGAAATCTGCGATGTCGGCCACAGCCTGTACCAGCGTGGCTACACCGTCGGCAGCGCCGGCAATATCAGTGCGCGCCTCGACGATGGCTGGCTGATCACCCCCACCGATGTCTGCCTCGGGCGCCTCGTGCCAGGCGCTATTGCCAAGGTCAACCTGAAGGGCGAGTGGGTGTCCGGGGACAAACCGTCCAAGACCCTGGCCCTGCATCGCCAGGTGTATGACCGCAACCCCTCGGTGGGCGGTGTGGTGCACACCCACTCCACCCACCTGGTTGCGCTGACCCTGGCAGGCGTGTGGAGCGCGGAGGATATCTTGCCGCCGCTCACGCCTTACCAGGTGATGAAGGTCGGTCACATTCCCTTGATCGGCTATCAGCGTCCGGGTTCGCCCAAGGTCGCCGAGCAGGTCGCGCAACTGGCCAACAGCGTGCGAGGGGTGATGCTCGAACGCCTGGGGCCGGTGGTCTGGGAGAGTTCGGTGGCCAAGGCCAGCTACGCCCTGGAAGAGTTGGAAGAAACCGCACGGTTGTGGTTGATGAGCAACCCCCGGCCGGCGCCGTTGGATCAGGCTGCACTGGATGAATTGCGCGAGACCTTCGGCGCGCACTGGTAACCCGCAAGACGACACGGCAAGTGCTGCCCGAGCGCCTGGTTTGACGCTCGACGGACCCGGCTTGCCTAAAAAAACAATAACAACAGGACATTCTTGAATGAGCCCACTGATTTTGATGTTGACCGCTGGCGCGGGTATCGCGCTGCTGCTGTTTCTGGTCCTCAGGTACAAATTCCAGCCGTTTGTCGCGTTGATGCTGGTGAGTATCGTGGTGGCGCTGGTGGCCGGGGTGAAACCGGCTGACCTGGTGGCGACGATCGAGGGCGGCATGGGCAAGACCCTGGGCCATATCGCGATCATCATTGCCCTGGGCGCGATGATCGGGCGGATCATCGAGCTGTCCGGCGGTGCCGAGGCCCTGGCCAAGTCGTTGATCGAGCGCTTCGGCAACAGCCGTACGCCGCTGGCGCTGACCATCGCCGGGTTCATCATCGGCGTGCCGGTGTTCTTTGAAGTCGGGGTGATCATCCTGATGCCGTTGGCCTATGGCGTGGCACGCCGGGCGCGCAAGCCGCTGCTGGTGTTCGCCTTGCCGATGTGTGCGGCGCTGCTCACCGTGCATGCCTTCCTGCCGCCCCATCCGGGCGCCGTAGCCGCCGCCAGCCAACTGGGCGCTGACCTGGGCCGGGTACTGATGTTCGGCCTGCCGATCACCGCATTGTTGTGCTACATCGGCTACCGCGTGGCGGGACGCATGACCCGGCGCTTCTATCCGATGACCGACGATATCCGTGCAGAAGTCTATGGCCCCCACGTGACCAATGAAGACCTGCGGGCCTGGACCAACGGCAATCACCAGGCGGTGCAACAGAGCGCCGTGGCCGAGTCCCATATGGGATTGGAAGAGTCCACCAGCGCCATTGCCGCCAAGCTGCCGGCGGCGCCTGCACCCGGTTTTGGCCTGATTGTGAGCCTGATCCTGCTGCCGATTGTGCTGATTTTGCTGGGCACCCTGGCCACCTCGCTGCTGCCGATCGAATCGGCGTTGCGTGGGGTGATGACCGTGCTGGGCGCGCCGTTGGTGGCGCTGCTGATCGACACCTTGCTGTGCGCCTGGTTGCTGGGTTCGCGCCGGGGTTGGAGCCGCAGCCAGGTGTCGGATGTGATCGGCTCGGCCTTGCCGGGCGTGGCCATGGTGATCCTGATCGCCGGCGCCGGGGGCGTGTTCGGCAAGGTGCTGGTGGACACCGGCATCGGCGCGGTAGTCTCCGACATGCTGCGCACCACCGGCCTGCCGGTGCTGGCCCTGGGCTTTTTGTTGACCATGCTGCTGCGCGCGGTGCAGGGTTCGACCACCGTGGCCCTGGTGACCACGGCGGGGATCATCAGCCCGCTGATCGTGACCCTCAACCTCACGCCCAACCACCTGGCGCTGCTGTGCCTGGCCATGGGCGGTGGCGGGCTGGCGATGTCGCATATCAACGACGCCGGCTACTGGATCTTCACCAAGCTCGCCGGGCTCAACGTGGCAGACGGTCTGCGCACGTGGACGGTGATCACCACCTTGCTCGGTACCTTGGGGTTCGTGATTACATTGTTGATCTGGCCTTTTGTCTGACTCTTGGGAGCTTTTATGCCTCGTTTTGCTGCCAACCTGAGCATGCTGTACCCGCAACATGATTTTCTCGAGCGTTTCGCGGCGGCGAAGGCCGATGGTTTCGACGCGGTGGAATACCTGTTCCCCTACGACTACAGCGCCGAGGCACTCAAGCAACGCCTGAGTGACTACGGCCTGGTCCAGGCCCTGTTCAATGCACCACCGGGCGATTGGGCGGCGGGGGAGCGCGGCATCGCCACGCTGCCGGGGCGTGAGGCCGAGTTTCGCAGTGGCTTCGACCGCGCGTTGGAATACGCCGCCGTGCTCGGCAACGACCGCGTGCACGTCATGGCCGGCTTGCTGCCCTCGGAAAACCTGCGTCAGCGCCATCAGGCCGTGTACCTGGAAAACCTCGCCTACGCCAGCGCCGCTGCGGCCAAGGTCGGCGTCACCGTGTTGCTGGAACCGATCAACACCCGCGACATGCCCGGGTTTTTCCTCAACCGCCAGGGCCAGGCCCACGCCATCTGCCGGGAGGTCGGCGCGCACAACCTCAAGGTGCAGTTTGACTGCTACCACTGCCAGATCGTCGAAGGCGACTTGGCCACCAAGCTGCGTCGCGATTTCGACGGCATTGGCCATATCCAGATTGCCGGGGTACCGGACCGTCACGAGCCTGACCTGGGCGAGCTGAACTATGGGTTCCTGTTCGAACTGATGGACCAGTTGGGCTACGACGGCTGGGTCGGCTGCGAATACCGGCCAAAGGGCGACACCTCGGCGGGCCTGCAATGGTTACGGGACTGGAAAGCGGCTCGGTAGTCGACGAGCCTCTGTGTCGGTTCGGTTCAAATGTGGGAGGGGCGGTGCGACGATTCGACTTGCCCCCGATAGCGGTATGTCAGCCAACACCTCTACCAACCCTGCCACCGCCATCGAAGCCTAGCTAAAGCTCGACCTCTCCTACAAAGGGAGGGCATCACGCCGGCAACGGATCACCCGGCAGCATCAATTCAATCCCGCGCTTGCGGATGCCATCTGCCGCTGCCGGGGCCAGGGCGTCGTCGCTGATGATCACGTCGAACGGTTCCAGCCCGGCGATGCGGTACATGCTGAAGGTGCCGTATTTGGAACTGCTCGCCACCAGCACCACCTGGGACGCCGATTGCATCGCCACTTGCTTGACCTCGACTTTCAGCGCCGAGGGGGTGGTGATACCTCGGTGCAAATCCCAGGAGCTGGTGGACACAAAGGCGATGTCCGTCACCACCTGGCGCAGGGTTGCCACGGCCAGCCCGCCGACGGAAGAATGGTTGTCATGGTCCAGTTGGCCGCCGGTGTGGATCACCGTGACCTGTGTCGCATCCATCAGGGCCTGCACGATCCCGAAGTCATTGGTGACCACGGTCATCCCCGACAGCGCCTTGATATACGGGACGATCTCCAGGGTGCTGGTGCCGGCATCCAGGTACACCGTCATGTCCGCGTGCAGCAACCGTGCGGCCAGTCGTGCCATGGCCTGCTTTTGCGGCAACTCCACCACGGCTTTGGATTGATGGCTGGGTTCGCTGTGCAACTGGCTGGCGATCCGGACCCCACCGGTGACGGAGTACGCCCGGCCTTCCTGCTCCAGCAGGGCGATATCGCGGCGCACGGTCATGTGCGAGCAGTCGAACATCTCCATCAACTGGTGCACGCTCATCACCTGATGCTTGCGCAACTGCCGCAGGATCTGTTCGCGACGCTGCTCGGGAATCATCGGGGTGCTGCTGTCGGTGGCCGTGTCCTTCGGGTTGGGCATTAAGGCTCCGCAGTGGTTGGGTAAGAGGCGGGGAGTGCGTGGCTATAGTAGCCAATACACGCCCCCGCCGGCGACCCCGGTGTGACAGCGGTCAGAACTTGAACCGCCCCACCAACCCCTTGAGCTGACCGGAAATATCCGTCAACCGCCCTGATCCGGTCTGCGCCGAGTGGGCAAAGCCTTCGACCAGTTGCGCATCGGCATGGATCTGCGCGATGTGCCGGTTGATCTCTTCGGCCACCTGGTGCTGTTCTTCGGCCGCGGTGGCGATCTGGGTGTTCTGGTCGCGGATCGAGTCCACCGAGCCTTGGATCTTGTCGAAGCTGTCGCGGGCCTGCTGGATGCGTTCCACGCTGGTGTGGGACACCAGCAGGCTGCCCTGCATCTGCTGGGTGACTTCCTGGGTGCGGCGGGCGAGGTTGCCCAGCAGGCTGTCGATTTCACCGGTGGAGTCGGCAGTGCGGCGCGCCAGGGCGCGGACTTCGTCGGCGACCACGGCAAAACCGCGGCCCTGGTCACCGGCGCGCGCGGCTTCAATCGCGGCGTTGAGTGCCAGCAGGTTGGTCTGTTCGGCGATCGAGCGGATGGTGTCGAGGATGGTGTTGATGTTCTGGCTGTCCTGCTCCAGCAACTGCATGGTCTGGGTCGACTTTTGCAGGTCTTCGCTGAGCTTGAGCACGCTGCCGGTGGCTTCGCCGATGTGCTGCTGGCCATTGTGCACGTCGCGGTAGCCCTCGTCGGCACTCGCGGCGGCGGCGCTGCAGGAGCGCGCGACTTCGTTGGCGGTGGCTACCATTTCGTTGAACGCGGTGCTTACCAGCTCCACGGCTTCACGTTGGCGCCCGGCGGCCTGGTTCATGTTGTTGGCGACTTCGCTGGTGTCGGCGGCGGCGGTTTGCAGGTCGGAAGAGGCGTTGCCGATGCGCTGTACCAGTTGCGCGATCATGCTCAGGAACTGGTTGAACCAGCCCGCCAGGCTGGCGGTTTCGTCCTTGCCTTGCACCTTGAGTTGGCGCGTCAGGTCGCCTTCGCCTTCAGCAATTTCTTGCAGGCCGTCGGCCACCCCGCGAATCGGGCGTACGATCATGCTCGCAAAACTGGCGCCGACAATCGCGAACACCACGGCCAGGGCGGCGGCAATCGCGGCGATCAACCACGTGAGGCTGGTGGCGCCGGCCATGACTTCATCGCGTTTGATCAGGCCGATAAAGCGCCAGCCCAGATCCTTGGAACTGACCACGTTGGCCATGTAGGCCACGCCGTCGATGTCGATCTGGGTCACGCCGTCGCCGCGCTTGGCCAGTTCGGCGTAGTTGGGGCCCAGGTCGGCCATCGGCTTGAAGTTGTGCTTGGCGTCGCTGGGGTCCACCAGCACGTTGCCGTTGGCTTCCACCAGCATCAGGTAGCCGCTGTCGCCCAGCTTGATGTTGCGCACCAGCTCGGTGAGCTGCTTGAGCGACACGTCCAGGCCGACCACGCCGAGTATGTTGCCGGTGGCGTCGGCGACGGTGTGCACGGTGCCGATCAGGACCACGTCGTCCGGTGCCCAGTAATAGGCGCCGGTGCGCACGGTGGCGCCTGGCGCGGCGATGGCGGCTTTGTACCAGGGGCGTACGCGTGGGTCGTAGTTGTTCAGTTTGGTGTCATCAGGCCAGCTGGCATAACCGCCGTCGGCGAGGCCCAAAGACAAGTAGGCGGTGCTCGGGTGGCTCTTGGCGAACTGGTCGAAAATCGCCAGCAGGTCTTTGTTGGTCTGGGTCAGGGGGATTTGCGCGGCGTCGGCGCCGGCGTAGCTCTTGAGATCCTTGGCCGCGACAACGCGCGGGTCCTTGGCCACGAAGTCGACGTTCTGGCTGATGCCATCGAAGAACTGCTTCATGCCGTTGTCGATCTGACGGATCTCGCGACCGCTGCTGTCGAGGAAATTGGCCAGGGCCCCCTCGCGCAGATTCAGCACTACCAACACGGCCACCAGGATGACCGGGAGGCACGCGATAGCCGCGAACGCCCAGGTCAGCTTCTGCTTGATATTCATGACTTCACCTGCGGGTATTTATAGTTTTGGCAAGGGGAAACGCTAGTGCTGAATGCCGCATGTGTTGTTATGAAGGGGGTAAGGCCCATGCGTACCTCCGGTTTATCGACCGAAGGGGCACGCACTTTAGGGCGCGGGGCGTGATCAGCCGATTGAGTGGTCGGCCAGGGCGTCGCGGCGCATCGATTGCAGGTTCTTCTCGATGGTTTCGCAGATGGCTTCCATCTGGATCTGGTGTTCGCTGGAGCGGAACGGGCTTTGCAGGTCGGTGCCGATGCGTTCGATGGCCAGCAGCATAAAACCCACCACGGTGGACGCCAGCGGGGTGAACCAGCCCAGGGATTCCACCAGGCCCACGGGCACGATCAGGCAGAACAGCGAGATAAACAGGCGTGGGAAATACACGTAAGGGTAGGGCAGTGGTGTGTTGGCGATCCGTTCCATGCCGCCCTGGGCATTGGACAGATCCACCAGGGTCGACTCCAGCCGCGCCAGGCGAATGCTGTCCAGGTGCCCGGCCTTGTATTCGCGGGCCAGCAACGCCGCCGAGCCGGTGAGGATGTCATTGGCAAAGTTGTTGGTGGCGCCGTTGCGGGCGAATTCCTCGGTGGGGATAAAGGCGCGTACTTCATCAGGGCACGGTTCGCCCCTGAGGTGCGCGGCCAGGCAATTTACGTAGGCCACGTGGCGGCGCAGCAGGGTGGACTTGATCGGGTTCACTTCGCCGTCAGGATCGTCCAGCAAGGTCAAAACCTGACGGGCAAAACTGCGCGAATTGTTGACCATCGCACCCCACAGCGTGCGCGCTTCCCACCAGCGGTTATAGGCGCTGCTGTTGCGAAAGCTGATGAGCACGATCAGTGCCGAGCCCAGCAGGGTGAGGGGCATCAGCGGCAAGTTGATCTTGGCGGTGAGGAACAGCATGAAGTCCACGGTGACGGCGACGTCCCACAACAACAGCCAGAACAGCGACCAGCCCACATAGCCCATGGTCTTGATGATCAGGCGGTACTTTTTGATGATGGCGGCTTTCAAACGACAACCTCGCGGCGAGCAGTAGGCAACAGTGCCTTAGCTCGGACGTCGGCTGGCGGGGAAGGTTCGCTGCGGCGCCTGAAACGGTTAAGCCGCCTGAGTTTTCTGGAACAATTTTGGTAGCGACGGTGTCCTCAGAGCTAATCACGCTAGATTGCGCCCAAGGCAAAACGCCATTATCGGTGCTGCAATTGAGATCAGTGGATCCAAGTTGTTTGATCAGGGCTCTTTCTCATGTGCAGTGGTTCGTTAAAGTTGGCGATGGAACAGTCGGCGCGGGCGTTT
Source organism: Pseudomonas sp. AM8 (assembly GCF_036346475.1). NCBI lineage: Bacteria > Pseudomonadati > Pseudomonadota > Gammaproteobacteria > Pseudomonadales > Pseudomonadaceae > Pseudomonas > Pseudomonas sp. AM8. The sequence goes on along the minus strand of NZ_JAOTNX010000026.1, from coordinate 15,285 downwards.
GAGCGCCATGTGGAGTTTGAAGCGAGTATTCGTACCCATTATTCGATTTTGCTGGAGTCCTATTCAAAAAGACCGTTTTTCTACAAGACCGCACTGAAGTTCAGTCGCTTGATGGTGTCCTTTACGTTATTGAGCACGTATTTCTCCAAGCCAGTTCCCTTACTGTCCGAGGTGAAAGAGTTTTGTGTGGCGCGCGGGTTCTGTTCGAGAAACAGCCTGGAGTCGATCTTCCTGCTGTTCAGGGTCCTGGGGTTCATGACGGTGTCGAGGCATGCGGATGACAGTCGTTTGCGGGTATTCAGTCCGTCATCCCAAGCCTGCGAGGAGATCAGGCTGATGCTTACGTCCGTGGTCGAGCCGCTGGGCGTGATGTGCCCGGAAACCGAGGTGTGCGGGTCAATGGCCGGGTTGGATGATCGCGCCTATCTGGCCCGTTATTTCAAAGGTTTTTCGGTGCTTCTGCGCCAGAACGTGACGATTGACCTGTTGATGCCTGATTGTTATTGGCTGGTAAAACGCGATGCCGGACATATGTTGATGCTGGCGATCTATAACGATGCGTGTGCGCTGGATAATCAAGGGGCAAGTTTCAGGTCTTCGTCCTACCTTTCCATCGCTGAGCAACTCTCGGTGTCCAAGACCCACGTTATTCGTCTGGTGCAAGAGGGGGCCGACCGGGGCTATTTCAAGATTCATTCCAAGACACTGCTTGAAGTCCTGCCACCTTTTATCGTGTTGGTAAGGCGGTTCATGGCGTATTCGTTTGCGACCTGCCTGCACAGTCTTCAACTGAGTCATGTCGATAATAAAGCGGCCACTCATGCACAGGGAGTGACGGGATGCCGGCTAATGTAAAGCTCAGGCCACGGATGCAAAGGCTGCTGTCGCCCGCCATTGCCCAGGCCGAACTGATCGGGATTTTCGCCTGGCTGGCGGTGTTGCTGGTTGATCGCGGGAGGATGTTCGGCTGGCCGGTCGTGCTGGTCACGATGGGTCTGTGCGCGGTGTATGGGGTCCACCGGGTGGTGACTCAGTATGTGCTGTGGCGGGCGCTGGGCGTGGCCTACATGGCGCTGCTGTCCGCAGGTTTTGCCTATGTGGTTCACACCCGGCCTGCGTTGCAGGTGTTTGCCTTGCCGCTGGCCGTGACCCTGGTAATGAGCAGCGCAATCCTGTTTATCGTGGTTCAGGATTTTCTGTTCTGCGCCGCGTTGGTCTGGTTACTGACGTGGCCCCACATTCAGTTGAGCCTTTACGCAGGCGTCGACACCTACGTGTTTATCTTTTGCGCCGCGTCGGTGGCGATCGGTTCTGTCTTGAATGTCTACTACCTGAAAAACCTGCGCTCCGTGTTACTGGTCGAGAGTGAGTTTCGGGAATTGGCCGAGACGGATTACTTGACCTCCATCCTGAACCGGCGCGCCTTTATGGAGAGCTTCGCCAAACTGATTGCGGCCGGTGATACGGGCTACTTCATGATGTTGGATATCGACAGTTTCAAATTGAAGAATGACCAGTTCGGCCATGACGTCGGCGACAGGATTCTCTGTGCGATGGCCGCGTGCCTGAAAGCCACCCCCGGCAGCCACAGTTTCGGCAGGATTGGCGGTGAAGAATTCGGCGTGCTGCTGGTGGGCGATGACCCTGATGTCGCCACCGACTACGCGCTGCGCCTGCTGCAGGGGATTCGGTGCAGTGTCGCGCCGCCCCATCACTACACCTGCAGTGCGGGCATGACACGCTTTACGGCCGGGGCCGATATGTCGGCGGTCCTCAAACGTGCCGACCGCAACCTCTACGCCGCCAAGGGCAACGGCAAGGACCGTGTATATCTGGATGGCGCGCCGGTCTGCCATGGAGTGCCTTAGCTCGGACGCCGGCTTGCGGGGAAGGTTCGCCCTGAACCAGAAACGTTTAAGTTACGTGCGCTTCGGTTGAGGTGGAAGGAGGGCACCATGCTATGCTCTGGAGGCTAATTGAGGGATTTCAGATGACTAAAACAGCCGATATCAGTATTGCCAGCCACGTGCGTCGCCTGGCCAGGGCTCATCATGTTACCGCTGAGCGTGATGGCATAAGCCGAATGGCTGCTGCGATTACTAGCCTGGCTGGCGATGTGGTCGAGTTGGATGGTGTGGAGCAGTTGTTGGTCAATCTCAAGAGGAAGGGCGTTCTGAGTAAATCGGAAACCATGGCGCTTCAGGGCAGTTACCTCCAAGAGAAGCGACGCTCCAAGAAGAAGCTAAGCGCATGAATTTTGATCCCTTCGGCGATTTTGAGACCGCTGGGTACCTTCAAAATGCTCTACAGCTTAAAGATCCCATCGAAGTAAAAGAGTCAGAGCATCTATCGTTCGAACTGAGCATGGAAGACGCGCTTCGATACTTGGCCCAAAAAAAAAGTATCGATTACTCGTCCGTACTCAAAGTACACGAGCTCCTGTTCTCTGATTTTTATCACTGGGCGGGTAAGGATCGAACTGAGCTTGTTCCACATCTTGCCGTTTTCAAAGGTTCTCAAGACGATCCACACCATACCCCGTTTGAGCATCCGGCATCGATCAGACTCTCCGTCGACTATGCATTTGAGCTGGCGTCGAACAAGAAGCGCTTCAGGGATCGCCCTGGTGACGTCATGGGCCAGTTGGCATTCGCGCATCCTTTTCTCGATGGCAATGGGCGCACGATTCTGCTGGTTTTCATGGAACTTTGTTATCGAGCCAAGTTCGCCATTGAATGGTCAAAAACCAACAAGGATGATTACCTCCGGGCACTCAGTGCGGAAATCAAAGAGCCGTTTAAAGGGCATCTGAATGATTACCTGCAACCCTTCGTGGTCGATATTGCACATCGTGACGAATGGCCAGGAATGATAGGTGGTCTAAAAGGTTTGGATGGGCTTGATAAGGAAAGGATTACCTACGAAAGCCTTGATAATCCTGAGGTTCAAAAGATTTACACAACCTACAGAGCGCAATCGCTCGCTGCGCCTTCATCCAAAAAATAGGACCACGATGCCCAGAGTTGGCTTGATTTCCGATACCCATGGCCTGCTGCGGCCTGAAGCGGTGGCGGCCTTGCAGGGATGCGAGCAGATCATCCATGCCGGCGATATCGGCAGCCCTGAGATTCTTCAGCAATTGGCACAGATCGCGCCCCTGCACGTGGTGCGTGGCAACAATGACCAGGACGCGGCGTGGGCGGAGCAGGTGCCCGATCATCTGATGCTGGAGGTGGACGGATGGCGGACGTTGGTGGTGCATGATATCGCCGACGTACCCGCCTTACTCCACACGTCTACTCGGCTGGTGATCACCGGCCATTCGCACAAGCCCCTGATCGAATGGCGGGGCGCAACACTGTACGTAAACCCCGGCAGTGCAGGGCGGCGGCGCTTCAAGTTGCCGGTGACGTTGGCGGTGCTGGACGTGCGGGAAATGACGATCGAGTCGCAGCTGATCGCGCTGCTGGACTGATCCGGCTTTTATCGTTGCGTCAGGATGCTCTGCAACAATCCCGGAAACCGTTCCTCAAGCACCTCGCCGCGCAATGAATTCATGTGGGTAGTGCCCACGCTGCGGGTGTGTACCAGGCCGGCATCGCGCAGGACCCGGAAGTGGTGGGACATGCTGGACTTGGGGCGCCCGCCGTCCAGTTCGCCGCAACTGGCCTCGGGCACGCCGGCCAGGCAGCGGACAATCTCCAGGCGCACCGGATCACTCAGCGCGTATAGCAGACGCTCGAGGGTCAGGTCTTCCGGGGTGGGGTGTTTAAAGGCTCGCATGAAACGAATCATAACAGGGGGCTATCATCGAATACCATAGTTCGATTACCATCGAACTATCGAATCATCCACTCGCTCCCGGAGTTCTCAATGTCCGCTTTGTTCGAACCGTTCAAACTCAAAGACGTCACCCTGCGCAATCGCATCGCCATCCCGCCAATGTGCCAATACATGGCCGATGACGGCATCGTCAACGACTGGCACCTCGTACACCTGGCCAGTATGGCTCGGGGTGGTGCCGGTTTGCTGGTGGTCGAGGCCACCGCTGTAGCGCCTGAGGGGCGTATCACCCCAGGCTGCGCCGGTCTCTGGAGCGACGCCCACGCCGAAGCGTTCGTGCCCATGGTCAAGGCCATCAAGGCCGCCGGTTCGGTGCCCGGCATCCAGATCGGCCACGCCGGTCGCAAAGCCAGCGCCAACCGCCCGTGGGAAGGGGACGACCACATACCTGCCTCCGATGCGCGCAGCTGGGAAACCATCGCGCCGTCGGCCATCGCCTTTGGTGCCAACCTGCCGCAAGTGCCACGCGCCATGACCCTGGACGACATCGCTCGGGTCAAGCAGGACTTCGTCGACGCCGCCCGCCGTGCCCGTGACGCCGGTTTCGAGTGGATCGAACTGCACTTCGCCCATGGCTACCTGGGCCAGAGCTTCTTCTCCGAGCATTCCAACCAGCGCACCGACGCCTACGGTGGCAGCTTCGACAACCGCAGCCGTTTCCTCCTGGAAACCCTGGCTGCCGTGCGCGAGGTCTGGCCGGAAAACCTGCCGCTGACCGCGCGTTTTGGCGTGATCGAATACGACGGCCGGGACGAACAGACCCTGACCGAATCCATCGAACTGGCCCGTAACTTCAAGGCCGGCGGCCTGGACCTGCTGAGCGTCAGCGTCGGTTTCACCATCCCCGACACGAATATCCCGTGGGGCCCGGCCTTTATGGGCCCGATCGCCGAGCGCGTGCGCCGCGAAGCGGGCATCCCGGTGACCTCGGCCTGGGGCTTTGGCACGCCGCAACTGGCGGAGGGTGCGTTGCAGGCTGGGCACCTGGACCTGGTCTCGGTCGGTCGTGCGCACCTGGCTGACCCGCATTGGGCGTACTTTGCGGCCAAGGAACTGGGGGTTGAGAAGTCGTCCTGGACCTTGCCGGCGCCTTACGCCCATTGGTTGGAGCGGTATCGCTGATCGGATCCTGACGACGTATAGAAATCCAAATTTGGGGGGGCTTGCTCCCGATAGCGGTGGAACAGCCAGCTTATTTTCAGCTGATCCACCGCTATCGGAGCAAGCCCCCTCCCACATTGGGTTCGCATCAAACTTCCTGCATGTCGATACCAAGGGGTTACCTGAAAAATAGCGAATGAGAACAGATGTCAAACGCGAATGGATTGGTATACCATTCGCGCGAATTTTTGGCAGGTTTGCCGCCCCATCTGGCTCATTCACTAGGTTCAACATCCATGCGTCGTACCCTGATTTCCCTCTGCGTGCTTCAGGCGTTTTCCCCGTTTACCTGGGCCGAGGTTGTCCCTGCCGACAAGGCCAGTCTTGAGCTGCAAGCCACCAATGTCACCGGCGAGGCGGACTACGAGACGGCTCAAGGGCCGGTCAAGGGCTACCACGCCACACGTTCGGCGAGTGCGACGCGCACTGACACCTCGATTCATGAAACCCCGCAGTCCATCAGCGTCGTGTCCAAGGATGTGGTCGAAGACATCGGCGCCACCCGTTTGCAGGACGCCCTGGACTACGCCGGTGGCGTCGGCCGCGCCAATAACTTCGGCGGCCAGGGGCTCACCACCTTCACCGTACGTGGCTTCACCACCGGCGAGTTCTACCGCAACGGTTTCCCGATCAACCGCGGTTACCCGAACATGCCGGACGCCAACACCATCGAACGCCTCGAAGTGCTGCGCGGCCCGGCGACCATGCTGTATGGCCGTGGCGATCCCGGCGGCACCTTCAACGTGGTGTCCAAGCAACCGCTGGCCGAGCCGACCGTGACCCTCGGCAGCCAACTGGATGACCAGGGCATGCAGCGCGCCACCCTCGACGCTTCCGGCCCGCTGGACGAACAAGGTCGCCTGGCCTATCGCCTGAACGTGGTGGGCGAGGGCGGTGACACGTTCCGTGATCACGTCGAGACCGAACGCTACGGCGTGACCCCGGTGATCACCTGGCAGGCCAGCGATGACACCAAGGTGATCTTCGAAGGCGACTTCATGCGCAACAACCACCCGCTGGACCGTGGCCTGACGCGCTACCCCAATCAAAAAGGCACTGCCTCGCGCGACACCTTCTGGGGTGAAAAAGACGTCGGCAAACTGCACAACGACAACAGCATGGCCCAGCTGCGTTTCGAGCACCTGCTCAATGACAGCTGGACCCTGGGCGGTGGTTTCCAATGGCTGGACGGCACCTTGCAAGGCAATGCCATTGAAGCCAACGGCCTGGCCGCCGACGGTCGCACCCTGGGCCGCAACTTCAACTATCGCAAACTGGAGTGGACCGACAAGGACACTCAGCTCAACCTCACCGGGCATTTCTCCACCGGTGGTTTCGACCACACCTTGCTCACCGGCGTCGAATTCGAAGACTACGACTACAAGTCGATCATCCAGCGCTCCAGCGGCGCAGTGGGTGCTTATTCAATCGACATCTTCAACCCGGTCTACGACCAGGCGCGCCCGAACCTCACGCGCACGCCGACCCACGACAAGGAAAACCTCAAGACCTACGCGGCCTTCGTGCAGGATCAGGTGGCCCTGACCGAGCGCCTTAAAGTGCTCGCCGGCGCACGCTTCGAGCGCTTTGAACACGACTACCACACCTACGTGCCGGGCGGTAAAAGCTGGGAAGCCAGCGACAACGCCGTCACCCCACGCGTGGGTGTGATCTACGACCTCACCGACACCGTTGCGGTCTACGCCGACGCCGCGCGTTCGTTCAAGCCCAACACCGGCGCCAGTCGCCAGGGCGGTGGTTTTGAACCGGAGAAAGGCAAATCCTACGAGATGGGCATCAAGTGGGAAGCCCTGGACCGTCAACTGAGTGTCGACGCCGCGATCTACCAGATCGAGAAGAAAAACGTGCTCACCACCGACCCTCTCGACTCCACCTTCAGCGTCGCCGCCGGCCAGGTGCGCAGCCGTGGTTTCGACCTGAACGTGGTGGGCAATATCACCCCCGAGTGGCGTGTGATCGGTGGCTACGCCTACGTGGATGCCGAAGTGACCAAGGACAACACCCTGCGCAGCGGCACGCGCTTGCTGAACATCCCGCGCAACAGCTTCAGCCTGCTCAACGTCTACGAGTTCCAGGACGGCGCCCTCAAGGGCCTGGGCCTCGGCGCGGGTGGCAAGTATGTGGATGAACGGGCCGGGCAGACCTCCAACAACGCCTTCTCGATGGATGCCTACACCGTGGTCGACCTGCTCAGCTACTACAAGGTCAACGACAAGGTGCGGCTGAACCTGGACGTGAAGAACCTGTTCAATCGCGACTATGAAGAAGGTGCGTTCGGCAACGTATACGCCTACCCCGGCGAACCGCGCACGGTGCAGGTAGGGATCGCCTACACCCTCTAACGGCTTGCACAGTGCCAGTGTGGGGGCTTGCTGTGGTGAGGGGGCTTGCTGTGGTGAGCGGGCTTGCCCCGCGTTGGGCTGCGAAGCGGCCCCAATACGGGGCAAGCCCGCTCACCACAGCAAGCCCGCACCCACATTTGATTGCATTTACATTACAGCGGCGTCAGCACATTCATCACCGTATCCAACGCCACCCGCGTGTCATCCAGCTGCACCAGCGACGCATGCCGCGCGCCAAGGGCGTCGCGGTTTTTTATCGCGGTGAGGATCGCCTTGTGCCGGGGCAGGCTCAGGCCTTGGATGTCCGGGCGGCGGTTGGTGATGTTGATCGACTCGCGCAGCGGCAACGACAGCATGTTGCACATATAGGCGAGCAGGTCGTTGCGGGTGGCGTCGGCAATGGCGCGGTGGAAGTCCAGGTCGGCCTGCAGCAGCTGCTCGTGGGTCTGCGCGGTTTCCATGCCCTGGTAGGCTTTTTCGATGGTGGCGATGTCTTCATCGGTGGCGGTGGTCGCGGCCATGGCGGCGATCTCCGGCTCGAGGATGCGCCGCACACCGGCCAGGGTATTGAAGAATTCACTGTGGGGCGTGGACTGCATCAACCAGGACAACACGTCCGGGTCGAGCAGGTGCCATTTCAAGCGCGGTCGCACCACCGCGCCCACCCGCGGCTTGGAATACACCAGGCCCTTGGCGCTGAGCACCCGGGTCGCTTCGCGCAACACCGAACGACTGACCTTGTACTCCTCGCAGAGCGTGGCCTCCATGGGCAACCGTTCTTCGGGCTTGAAGCGACCTGAAACGATGTGCATGCCCAAGTCCTGAACGATCTGGGCATGCATGCTCTTGCGCGGCTTGGGCGGCTGGTGATCCATAACGACAGGGATGCTCTGACTTAAATTCGCGGCATCATAGCATCCCAATTAGTGGGAATGCCGGGGGACTTCAGCCCCACGGCAACCCACCAGGAAGTCAAAGTCGCAACCCTGGTCGGCCTGCAGCACATGATCGATGTACAACTGGCGGTAGCCGCCGACGATCAGGTTCTGCGGCGGTTTCAGGTCGGCCATGCGCGCCGCCAGCTCTGCGTCGGGGATGTCCAGGTGCAGGCGGCCATTGGCGCAGTCGAGTTCGATCCAGTCACCTTCCTTCACGGTGGCCAACGGTCCACCGGCAGCGGCTTCCGGCGCCACGTGCAAGACCACGGTGCCGTAGGCGGTGCCGCTCATGCGCGCATCGGAGATCCGCACCATATCGGTCACGCCTTGGGCCAGCAGTTTGGCCGGCAAGCCCATGTTGCCGACTTCGGCCATGCCTGGGTAACCCTTGGGCCCGCAGTTTTTCATGACCAGGATCGAGTTGGCGTCCACGTCCAGTTCCGGGTCATTGATACGCGCCTTGTACATGTCGAAGTTCTCGAACACCACCGCACGGCCGCGATGCTGCATCAGCTCGGCGCTGGCCGCCGACGGCTTGAGCACCGCGCCGAGTGGCGCCAGGTTGCCGCGCAGCACGCAGATGCCACCGTCGGCGCGGATCGGGTTGTCGAGGGTGCGGATCACTTCGTCCTGGCCGTAGATCGGCGAGTCCTTGGTGTTTTCGCCCAGGGTCTTGCCGTTGACGGTCAAGGCGTTCGGGTGCGGGATCAGGTTGGCTTCACCGAGGCGACGCAGCACGGCGGGCAGGCCACCAGCGTAGTAGAACTCTTCCATCAGGAAGCGCCCCGACGGTTGCAGGTCGACGATGGTCGGCATGCCGCGACCGATGCGGGTCCAGTCGTCCAGGTCGAGCTCGACGCCGATGCGCCCGGCGATGGCTTTCAAGTGGATCACGGCGTTGGTCGAACCACCGATGGCGGCGTTCACGCGGATGGCGTTTTCAAACGCCTCCTTGGTGAGGATCTTCGACAGCTTCAAGTCTTCGCGCACCATCTCTACCGCACGCATGCCGGACATATGGGCCAGCACATAACGCCGCGCATCCACCGCCGGGATCGCCGCGTTGTGGGGCAGGGACGTGCCCAGTGCCTCGGCCATGCAGGCCATGGTCGACGCAGTGCCCATGGTGTTACAGGTGCCCGCCGAGCGCGACATGCCGCCTTCGGCCGCGAGGAAATCATCCAGGGTAATGGTGCCGGCCTTGACCTGTTCACTGAGCTGCCACACCACGGTGCCCGAGCCGATGTCCTGGCCCTTGTGCTTGCCGTTGAGCATCGGCCCACCGGTGACCACGATGGCCGGTACGTCGCAACTGGCGGCGCCCATCAGCAGGGCCGGGGTGGTCTTGTCGCAGCCGGTCAGCAACACCACACCGTCAATCGGGTTGCCGCGGATGGCTTCCTCCACGTCCATGCTCGCCAGGTTGCGAGTGAGCATGGCGGTGGGGCGCAGGTTGGATTCGCCGTTGGAGAACACCGGGAATTCCACCGGGAAGCCACCGGCCTCGATCACGCCACGTTTGACGTGCTCGGCGATCTGGCGGAAATGCGCATTGCACGGGGTCAGCTCCGACCAGGTATTGCAGATGCCGATGATCGGCTTGCCATGGAACTGATGGTCGGCAATGCCCTGGTTCTTCATCCAGCTACGGTACATGAAGCCGTTTTTGTCGGCGGTACCAAACCACTGGGCGGAGCGTAGGCCGGGCTTTTTATCAGACATGATCGATTCTCTTATTGTATGACTATATGTTCTATGCGTGCTTAAACATAAGCGCAAAATCGATGCTTTGGAAGAGTTGTTTTGCAAATAGTCCTACTATATAGTCTGGCTTAACTGAGGTATGACCCTGGCGGATTTCCGCGAGAGGCGTCCCCCGAGCTTCTATAAAAACAACAATCGGAGATCGACCCCATGAGCCAGGAACTGCGGCTTATTCGGCGCATCACGCTGAAACTGATTCCCTTCCTGATCCTGCTGTACCTGATCGCCTACGTGGACCGTTCCGCCGTGGGGTTTGCCAAGCTGCACATGGGCGCCGACGTCGGTATCGGCGATGCGGCCTATGGCCTGGGCGCGGGGTTGTTCTTCATTGGCTACTTCCTCTTCGAGATCCCCAGCAACCTGATGCTCGACCGCTTCGGCGCACGGCGTTGGTTCGCGCGGATCATGATCACCTGGGGCGCGATCACCATCGGCATGGCCTTCGTGCAAGGGCCGCACAGCTTTTATGTGATGCGCTTCCTGCTCGGCGCTGCCGAAGCCGGGTTCTTTCCCGGCGTCCTGTACTACATCACCCAATGGTTCCCGGTGCGCCATCGCGGCAAGATCCTCGGGCTGTTCATCCTCTCCCAACCGATTGCGATGATGATCACCGGCCCGGTGTCCGGCGGCCTGCTGGGCATGGACGGCATCCTCGGCCTGCATGGCTGGCAGTGGCTGTTCATCGTGATCGGCACCCCGGCGATCCTGCTCACCTGGCCAGTGCTGCGCTACCTGCCGGATGGCCCCAAGCAGGTCAAATGGATGAGCGACGCGGAAAAAACCTGGCTCACCGATGAATTGGCCAAGGACCTGCAAGCCTACGGCCAGACCCGCCACGGCAACCCGCTGCATGCCCTCAAGGACAAACGCGTGTTGCTGCTGGCGCTGTTCTACCTGCCGGTGACCCTGAGCATTTACGGCCTGGGCCTGTGGTTGCCGACCCTGATCAAACAGTTTGGCGGCACCGACCTGGTCACCGGCTTTATCTCCGCCGTGCCGTACATCTTCGGCATCATCGGCCTGCTGATCATCCCGCGCAGTTCCGACCGCCTGAATGATCGTTACGGCCACCTGGCCGTGCTGTATGTGCTGGGCGCCATCGGCCTGTTTTTCAGCGCCTGGCTGAGTGTGCCGGTGCTGCAAATGGCCGCGCTGTGCCTGGCGGCGTTTGCGATGTTTTCCTGCACCGCCGTGTTCTGGACCTTGCCGGGGCGCTTCTTTGCCGGCGCCAGTGCGGCGGCGGGCATTGCCTTGATCAACTCGGTGGGCAACCTCGGCGGCTATATCGGTCCGTTCGTGATCGGTGCGCTCAAGGAATACACCGGCAACCTCGCCTCGGGCTTGTACTTCCTGTCCGGGGTCATGGTGTTTGGGCTGGTCTTGACCGGCGTGGTCTACCGCCTGCTGGAGCGCAAGCACGTACTGCCCGCCGATCAATTCGCCGCCAGCGCCCGTGGCGCCACACGTACTTAATCTGGGAGAAGTTTCATGCGTTTAGTTCAGTTCGAGTCAAGCAACGGTGAACGCCGGGTCGGCGTTGTAGAAGGCGCCACAGTGCGCGAAGTGCGTACCGCGCGCAGCGTGCGCGAACTGGCGCTGGCCGCCATCGAGGCGGGCGTCAAGTTGCAGCAGCAGGTCGAGAGCCTGGGCCTGGGCGACAGCCATGACTACGCCGCACTGCTGGCCGACCTGAAGATTTTGCCACCGCTGGACCACCCGGACCCGGCCCATATGCTCATCAGCGGCACCGGCCTGACCCACCTGGGCAGCGCCTCGGCGCGGGACAAAATGCACCAGCAGGCCGGCGATGAGAGCGCCTTGACCGACACCATGCGCATCTTCAAATGGGGCGTGGAGGGCGGCAAGCCCGCTGCCGGCCAGGCCGGTGTGCAACCGGAATGGTTCTACAAGGGCGACGGCAGCATCGTCGTGCGCCCAGGCGAAGCCTTCCCGGTGCCACCGTTTGCCGAAGACGCCGGTGAAGAACCGGAAATCGGCGGCCTGTATGTGATCGGCCTGGACAGCAAGCCCTATCGCCTGGGGTTTGCAGTGGGCAACGAGTTCTCCGACCACATCATGGAGCGCAAAAACTACCTGTACCTGGCCCATTCCAAGCTGCGCAGCTGCAGCTACGGCCCCGAACTGCGCGTGGGCGAGTTGCCCCAGCACCTGGCCGGCACCAGCCGCATCCTGCGTAACGGCGAGGAAATCTGGCGGAACGAATTCCTCAGTGGCGAGGCCAATATGTGCCACAGCCTGGAAAATCTTGAGTACCACCACTTCAAATACCGCCAGTTCCTCAAGCCGGGCGATGTGCATATTCACTTCTTCGGTACCGCCACGCTGTCATTCGCCGATGGTATACGTACCCAACCGGGCGATGTGTTCGAGATCAGCCAGGCCGAGTTCGGCGCGCCGTTGGTCAATGGCGTCGGCAGCAGCGATGCGGCCTTTGAACCCGGCCAAGTCACCCCCCTTTAAGGAGATCAACATGACCCAGTTCCTCGGCCACAACTACATCGGCGGCCAGCGCAGCGCCAACGGCAGCGTCAAGCTGCACAGCGTCGATGCCAGCACGGGCGAAACCTTGCCGCAGGATTTCTATCAGGCCACGCCGGAAGAAGTCGACGCCGCCGCCAAGGCCGCCGCCGCTGCGTATCCGGCGTACCGTGCGTTGAGTGCTGCGCGCCGTGCGCAGTTCCTGGACGCGATCGCCGACGAGCTGGATGGCCTGAGCGATAACTTCATCGAGCTGGTCTGCCGCGAAACCGCGCTGCCTGCCGCCCGTATCAAAGGCGAGCGTGGGCGTACCAGTGGCCAGATGCGCCTGTTCGCCACGGTGCTGCGTCGCGGTGATTTCTACGGCGCACGCATCGACAAGGCGTTACCCGATCGCCAGCCGCTGCCACGCCCGGACCTGCGCCAATACCGCATTGGCCTGGGCCCGGTGGCCGTGTTTGGCGCGAGCAACTTCCCCCTGGCGTTTTCCACGGCCGGTGGTGATACCGCTGCGGCGCTGGCGGCGGGCTGCCCGGTGGTGTTCAAGGCCCACAGCGGGCATATGGCCACGGCTGAACAGGTGGCCAATGCCATCATCCGTGCGGCTGAAGCCACCGAGATGCCCGCCGGTGTGTTCAATATGATCTTCGGCGGCGGCGTCGGTGAGGCGCTGGTCAAGCACCCGGCGATCCAGGCAGTGGGCTTTACCGGCTCGCTCAAGGGCGGTCGCGCCTTGTGCGATATGGCCGCGGCACGCCCGCAGCCGATCCCGGTGTTTGCCGAGATGTCGAGCATCAACCCGGTGATCGTCCTACCCCAGGCCCTGCAAGCGCGGGCGGATGCTGTCGCTCGGGATCTGACCGCGTCGGTGGTGCAAGGCTGCGGCCAGTTCTGCACCAACCCTGGCCTGGTGATCGGTATCGCTTCGCCGCAGTTCACCGCGTTTACCCAACAGGTCGCCCAACTGATCGGTGAGCAACCGGCGCAAACCATGCTCAATGCCGGCACCCTGAGCAGCTACGGCAAAGGCCTGGAAAAACTCCTGGCGCACCCTGGCATTCAGCATTTGGCCGGTAGCACCCAGGCGGGCAATCAGGCGCAACCGCAGCTGTTCAAGGCCGATGTGCGCTTGCTGATCGATGGCGATGAAGTGCTGCAGGAAGAAGTCTTCGGCCCTACCACGGTGTTTGTCGAAGTTGCTGATCAAGCCCAACTCAGCGCTGCCTTGCACGGCCTGCACGGCCAGCTCACGGCGACGATCATTGGCGAACCGGCAGACTTTCAACAGTTCGCCGAACTCACGCCGCTGCTGGAACAGAAAGTCGGGCGCATCCTGCTCAACGGCTACCCGACCGGCGTCGAAGTCTGCGATTCGATGGTGCACGGCGGCCCGTATCCGGCGACGTCGGATGCCCGTGGCACCTCGGTCGGCACCTTGGCCATCGACCGTTTCCTGCGTCCGGTGTGCTTCCAGAACTACCCGGATAGCCTGCTGCCTGACGCGTTGAAAAACGCCAACCCGTTGCGCATCCAGCGCCTGGTGGATGGCACGCCATCCCGCGACTCGCTGTAAACACTTATCAGGAGGCGTCATGTCGTGTACCGCTGTCACTGAGCACCGTGCGCAACTGGGGGAAGGCCCGTTCTGGGACGTGCCGACCCAGGCGCTGTACTGGGTCAATATCGCCGGCAAACAGGCCCTGCGCCTGATGGACGGGCAGTTGCAGATCTGGCAGTTGCCCGAGCACGTTTCGGCGTTTATCCCGTGCGAACGCGGTGATGCGCTGGTGACCCTGAGCAGCGGTGTCTACCGTCTGGACCTGGCCACCGAAGCCCTGACCCTGTTGTGCGTGGCCGACCCGCAACCGGGCAACCGTGGCAATGAAGCGCGCTGCGATGCCCTGGGCCGCCTGTGGCTGGGCACCATGCAGAACAACATCGGCGAACACGGCGAAGACTTGCCGATCACGCGGCGCTCCGGCGGCCTGTTTCGCATCAATGCGGATGCGCAGGTCACGCCGTTGCTTCATGGCCTGGGCATTCCCAACACCTTACTGTGGAGCGAGGACGGCCGCCAGGTGCATTTCGGCGACAGCCTGGACGCCACGCTCTACCAGTATTCGATTCAGGCCGACGGCCAACTCGAGCCGGCACAGGTGTGGTTCGGCCCCCATGAGCGTGGCGGGCCGGACGGCTCGGCCATGGACAGTCAAGGCTACATCTGGAACGCCCGTTGGGACGGCAGTTGCCTGCTGCGCCTGACGCCCGAGGGGGAGGTGGACCGCATTATCGAGTTGCCCGTGAGTCGCCCCACCAGTTGCGTATTCGGTGGCCCCAACCTCACCACTTTGTATATCACCAGCGCCGCCAGCCCATTGGATCACCCTCTGGACGGTGCGGTGCTGGCCATCGAAGTCGATGTCCCCGGCATGCCTTGCCATCGCTTTGCCGGTTAGCTGCACCGCTTCACTGTAGGAGCGAGCTTGCTCGCGAAAAGCCTGAACGCGCCGCGTGCATTCAGGATGTACGCGTCATCGTTAACGTTTTTCGCGAGCAAGAACTAGGCGTCCCCCTCGCTCCTACAAAAAACAGCAAACAAAAAACAACAACAAGGAGTCACCCGTATGAATCATCGTCGTCGTGGTATCCGTTCCCTGTGCTGCGCCGCTGTGGCGGTCTCGGCCATGAGCTTGAGCGGGCTGTTGCTGGCCGCTGAA
>NZ_JAOTNX010000025.1:0-49974 GCF_036346475.1 Pseudomonas sp. AM8 | reverse complement strand
CTAGAGGGTGTGATCACTTATGCTAACTCAAAATTTGCCTCCTCGCTAGGTTTCCGGGCCGATGAGCTTATCGGCATGCACGAGAGCAAGCTGTATCAAGTTCTAAATGACGGGTACGACTTCGGCAAGCCATTGACAATCAAAGATAGTCTGTCCGGTGCATTTGAGCGAAAAGCAAAGGACAACACATCCGTGTGGTTCGAGGGTTCTTACACACCAATAGTGGACGTCTTGGGGAATATTGCATCTATAACCTTTTATGCAGTAGATATCAGTGCCAAAATTGTAGCCGCGCAGGAAGCGCGCAATGTGCTTGATGCCGTAGGCAGAGTTATTGCTATGATCGAGTTTGACCCTATCGGAAACATCATCGGGTGCAATGACAATTTTTTAAAGGTGATGGGTTATGTTGAGTCAGAACTTATCGGCAACCATCACAAAATATTTTGTGAAAGCAGTTTTGTTGCGAGTAAGGATTATCACGTGTTTTGGAAAAACTTAAGTAGCGGAATAAGTTCCAAGGGTTTATTTAAAAGGATAGGTAAAAAAGGCAACGTCGTTTGGCTAGAGGCATCTTATGCGCCTGTTTATGATGGTCATGATAACATTATAAAAATTGTAAAGTTTGCCAGCGACGTGAGCGAAAGAATAAATGCTGCTGATCTTGAGCATCAGGGAGCAACTCAAGCTTACAAAATTTGCAAGAAGACTGAGCGCTTGGTTGAATCCGGCTCAGCCATTCTCGAGCAAACGCTTGGAGAGATAAAATCAATCTCAACTAGTGTCGAGATTTCTTCCGAGATGGTTGTACGGTTAGGCAGCCGGTCTGAGCAGATTACAAAGATCGTAAATACGATCAGGAGCATCGCTGAGCAAACGAATTTATTAGCCCTAAATGCGGCGATTGAAGCAGCGAGGGCGGGTGAGCAAGGTCGTGGGTTTGCCGTAGTAGCCGATGAGGTCAGATCCTTGGCTAGCCGAACGGCCCAATCCACCACTGAAATCGCTCAAATGATTAAAGTAATCTTGGAAGAGACACAGGACACGATCAAAAGCATAAGTTTTGCCAAAGCTTCAGCTCTGCGTGGGGTTGAACTAGCTTACGCGGCGGACAAGGCTATGCACTCCGTTCGTACAGCTACGTTAGAAGCGGTGTCAGCGGTCAGTGGAGTTGCCAATAGAGAAACTCCGTCCAATGCTTCACAGCTGGCTTACGATGTTTAATCGAGGTAGGCCTGTTTGTCACAGGATTTTAAGATGGCTGTGCGGCTAGGCCCCATTGGGACACTAAGTGCGATTACATTTACTATGGGGAAAGTACGGATTTTGCTCGCTGGCTGTTGACTCCGATGCCGAGTTGACCCAGTTGCCGCGAAGTCACTGACCCTGTCGGAATCGTTGTGAATCATTGATTTTGATCGATTGTCGCTATTTTGGAGATGGGTCATTCTTGCGTCGGCAAGTGTATCAACCTGGGGTTAGCATCAACAATCATGAACTTTGCATTCGAGCGTTGCGCCGCTGTCAGCATCGCTTTGCAATCGTTCTCATTCGCGGCCATGTGCTTTTCCAACAGCATGTGTATACGTGCTTCTAGGGCGGGGCTACAAGTTGACGGTGCAGGAAATTGGGCGTTGCAACATGGGCATCTCACTGAATGCAAACAATTTGGGGTGTTGCGTATAGCTGTAGCTTTTCAGGGAGTAGCGGTTGGCTAACTTGTCTGCCTTGAATGGATCGCTTTTTACAAGGGCTCTCAGGACGGAATTTTCGGGCTGTCCAATCCCTGGCATAAAGGCGCCTTGGGAAATGGATCGAGCCGACCTCTGGTCATGTTGACTTTCTAGACACGTCAATGACAACCAGCGGCATGAACTCAAGTCGCGCAATCGCGAATGTGATCGCAGAGTTGCGCAGTGAAACGGCAGAGCGTTCAGTGAGTGTTTCTAGAATAGCTATCGGTGAGGTCAGGAAGCCAATGTCCGTCGCAAAATGGAAAGCCCAGGCGAATCAAGACACAAGGTGCTGCGATGGGCTCGTGCTAGGAGGGGATCGGCGTTCGGGGCTACTGTCTCCCAACCTGAGCAGTTCTTCCAAAGATCATGCTTTGTGCAGATAAATGTCGCGGGTGGGATGTTTTCTAATTTGCCGACATAAGATTTTAGATGCAGTCATTGTCGCGCTAGAATTTTTCTATTTAATTGCTCACGGTCATTAAACTACTACCTCTGCGCAGAAAATGATTTGAGTATGTAAGTTTGTTTAGAGAGGATTTTACTGTGAATGTTACGCGTTATCAAGATACGGTTCAGCGGTTTATTGATTTGTCTGGAGAATTTTCCACGCAGGTAAACAAGGCGTTGATTACTGTAAAACGACTAGAGATGGCGTATCACGAGATTGAGTCAGCGGTATCGAAAACTCGTGAAGATATCGAAATCGACAACGTAGTTAGACGTGGGCTAATGCAAAAAATTGCACGCAGAGATATGAGCCTAATGCTGGAACAAACTTTGCGAATGGAAAAGCTGTTAGCGAAAAGCATTAAGCTTTTGATTCAGAACGGTGAGGCTGCGGTAATCTGCTTTGAAGATTTGAAAGGTTATGAAGCTACTGAGCTTAACGTTGCTAAGGCTGAGCTTGTTGCGAAACTTAACGTTTTGAAAGATGTGGAGCGAGATATGCGTAAAACCGATCGATTTAGGCCATAGATTCCATAATGCAGGCTCATTCATTACAAACTCATAGCCTATAAGGCTTTAAAAGAGTGACACATATATGTCAGTAATAAGAGATATGAAATTAAAGTCGAAGTTGCTATCAGCATTTGGCATATGTGCAATCATTACGATTGTAATAGCTATTTTGGGCCAGTCTGGCCTCTCCAAGCTAAATGCTCAAGTAGACAATGTCGTTGGAATCTTGTGCTATCCGTAGGGCTCGTCCAACAAACCAATAAAAAAACTGTTTCCACCAACCGCGATGTTTATAAAGCGATTGCTTTAGCATCAACGGGCTCAGGCGCCGATGAGCTTGAGTCGCTATTTCAAACTTATAAGAATAATAAAGCGCAAGCTGAAGAATCATATAAAAAATACCGAACTACTCCTATGGAGGAAGATGAGCAGATAGCTGCAGCGAATTTCGATAGCGACTGGCCAGCTTATACCGCCGCTATTGAGAGTAGTTTTGCAGCCCTACGAAAGGGCGATATTGAACAGGCTAGAAAGATCGCTCTATCAGATGTTTCGTCGAATTATGTAAAAGTAAGCAAAGATCTTGTTGCTATATTCGAGTCAAACTCCCGGCAGATGGATCAATCTAGTGAGGCTATCAAAGACGTTTATTCGGATCTAACTTGGACATTAGCTATAGGTTGCCTGATTGCAGTTATGCTTGCCATCGCACTAGGCATATTTATGACGAAATTAATTACAGGTCCAATATATAAGTCTGTAGCTGGCGCGAGTCGAGTAGCGAAGGGGGATCTGACACAAGTTATCGAGTATAGCGGTACAGATGAAACCGGCCAGCTTTTGCAGTCACTTTCAAATATGCAAGATAACCTTATTGGAACTGTCCGCCAGATTGCGGATGCTGCCTCTCAGTTGGCATCTGCGGCTGAGGAGCTAACAGCTGTTACAGACGACAGTACTCGAGGTTTGGCGACTCAGAACGGTGAGATCCAACAAGCAGCAACTGCGGTGACAGAGATGACTGCCGCAGTCGAAGAGGTGGCTCGCAACGCTGTAAGTGCCTCTATGATTTCAACTCAGACAGCTGATGAAGCTATCAAGGGCCAAAAGCAGGTTCAACAAGCAGTTGCCGGGATTGATAGCGTTACTATCGTAATTACGGACTCCACAAAACTAGTAGAAGATTTGGCCTCTCAGATTCATGAGATCACTAAAGTTTTAGAGGTTATCCGAGGTATAGCTGAGCAAACCAATCTGCTCGCCTTGAATGCTGCTATCGAAGCAGCTCGTGCCGGTGAGCAGGGCAGAGGTTTTGCAGTAGTTGCCGATGAGGTCCGCGCACTCGCCCATCGGACTCAGGCATCAACTGGAGAGATTGAGCTTATGATTAGTCGGGTACGTGACGGTGCCGATGAGGCTGTAAGCGCTATGGGTAAAAGCCGGAGTCTTGTATTGAACACTCAGTCTTTAGCGACTGAAGCTGGGTTGGCGCTGGAGCGAATAAGCGAAGGTGTGAATAGAATCAATGAGCAGAACTTAGTAATTGCAAGCGCTGCCGAAGAGCAAGCACAAGTAGCTAGAGAGATTGATCGCAATCTAATTAACATACAGGACCTATCTTCGCAGACCGCAGCCGGCGCGAATCAAACCAGCGTCTCAAGTCAGGAACTATCAAAATTGGCAATATCCTTCAACAAGCTTGTTGGGCATTTCAAATTATAAGCAGTTCCTATTACAGAAATCAGCAACCTTCGGGGGGCAGTTTTATCAGCGCCCCCACCCCTTTTTGGTTAGGTAGTACCGAGCAATATGATCTGAAGCCCATCGGGCCGAAGTGCACACCCGTATTAAACCTTGAACTGATTGATCAGATGCCTTTGCTGCTCCGCCAGTTTGGTCAATTCTGCACTGGCGGAGGTGGACTCATCCGCTCCTTCCGCTACTTCATTGGCAACTTTTCCGATATTGATCACATTACGATTGATATCTTCGGCTACCGCGCTCTGTTCTTCGGCCGCGCTGGCGATCTGGGTGTTCATGTCGTTGATCACTGATACAGCTTGGGTAATCGTCACTAGCGCTTCAGCGGCCTTGGCGGCGTGTTGCACACTTTGATTAGTGCAGTTCTGGCTGTCCTCCATCACGCGAACCACATCCCGTGTGCCCTGTTGCAGTTGCTGAATCATGGTCTGGATTTCTTCTGTAGCCTTCTGGGTTTTCTGCGCGAGGTTGCGCACTTCATCAGCCACCACAGCAAAACCACGGCCTTGCTCGCCGGCCCGTGCCGCTTCAATAGCAGCATTGAGTGCCAGTAGGTTGGTCTGCTCGGCAATCCCGCGAATAACAATCAGGATTATGTTGATGTGCTCGCTGTCTTTGGCCAGCGTCTGCACCACGTCCACGGCCTTTCTTATTTCCTCGGCAAGTGCGCCAATGGCTGTGGAAGTATCATGCACAACGCGCATGCCTTGGCTAGCGGCCTGATCGGCATGACTGGCGGCCTGTGCAGCCTGTGTAGCGTTACGCGCCACGTCTTGCGCAGTTGCTGTCATCTCATGTACGGCGGTGGCCACTTGGTCGATCTCCACCATTTGTTTATGCACACCTTGGTTGGTGCGAGTCGCAATATCGGCGGTCTGTTTCGAAGAGTCATTGATTTTCTGCACCGAACCCACAACTTGAGTGATCATACCCTGCAGTTTCATCAGGAACGTGTTAAATCCGTTTGCAATCGCCCCAAGTTCGTCGGCACGATCACTGGTCAGGCGCCGCGTAAGATCGCCTTCGCCTTGGGCGATGTCATTTAGCATGGCTACCATTTGTCTGAGCGGGCGGGCGATTCCATGGCCGACCAGCCAGATGACCAGCAAGCCGATACCGGCAATCAGAAGACCGGCAACGGTCATACCTAAGATGTCAGTCCTATATTGAGTCTCCAGATCGCTTTGCAGTTTTTGCGAGTCGGCCATGACTGCCTGAAGGGGCAGTTGAATCATCAAGGTCCAGCGAGCGTCAGCCTGGCCGATGGCGAACGGCAGGAACAGCGTGATGACTCCCCGTTTTCGGTCGATGTCGTAGCGCACTTCACCAACTTTAAGCTGATCCAGATTGTTTAGTTCATTACCGTCGAGCAGGTCGCTGGCTGTTTCGCCCAGCTTGCTGACGTCCTTCGTGTAAGCCACCAGCCGTCCGTTGGTGGAGATAAGTGCCAATTCACCGGCACCGTTGTAGAGCTGGTGATCGGCGCTGGAGAGCATATCTTGTATGAAGTTCACCGACAGGTCCGCTCCGACGATGCCCTGAAATGCACCATCGACGATGATCGGCTCGACAAACGACGCCAACATCACCATCGCATTACCCACTTTATAAGGCGCGGGGTCGATGATGCAGGACTTATTGCTCTCCATGGAGCACAAGTAGTACTCACTGGCACGCACTCCAGTCGAAAGGATGCTGCGGTCGTCCACTTTTTCTAGTTTACTCAGATTCAAGCTGCCATCCGCGTTTCGATACCACCAGGGGAGAAAGCGTCCGTCGGCGCCCACGCCTAAGATGGAACGGTTCACATAAGCTGCGTCGTTGTGATCGATCGCGTTAGGTTCCCAGCCAATATAGGCACCGAGAATTTTCGGGTTGCGCACCACAGTTTCGTGTAGCAAGTTGATGAGTTGTTCGCGGTCCACCTGCAGGGCCGGTTCGCCCTTAGCATCTTTCATCGCAAGCAGGGCGTTGGTGGTGGCCAAGCCTTTAGCCGTCACTAGCGGGCCCTCCAGCTCACGCTGAATCAAGGTGACCTGTGTTTGTGCAAGCGCCGTGAGCCGTTTTTCGATCATCTGCTCGGACTGTACTTGCGTGCGTTGTTGCACCATCGCTTGGGTTCGCGCGCCGCTAAACAAGGCGTAGAGAACCAGCACGGCGACCACGCTGAGGACAATGGCCCCGGCCAGTGCCGCAATAGAAAACTGAATCGACTTGAATTTCATTAAGAAACCACGCACAGGATATTTATCGGCCCTTTTTACATCGACTGGGGTAGCATTGACTTAAGGGCTTGCTCCGTAATCGTGACAAAAGGTCGCAAATAGAACGTTCTTCTTCGTCTTTGGAGTATGTGATATTTATTCAAGAGTCAGCGCTATGGGAATGCTTCGACTGGCTCAATCCTGCTTCAAACATAGAAGGCTAGGCTGCAAAGCGGCCTGGAGGCTAGTCTGAAAGTGGATTGCACTATCCAATTGACGCTCCACTTCGGTTCGAAGGAGCTCGAAGAAGCTGTCAAGGAAATTGTTCCGCTTTACGACTCGGCCTCATGGTTTTTTACAGTCGACGGCAGTTCATCACAGCAACTGATTTATATTTCACAGAGAGAAAAAATGATGACTGCTGTGATCTTGATGTAGGCCGCGACCCTGTGACTCACTGTAATCCTACTAACCTTATCGGCCATCGCGATCTTTGATCGTGATGGCCTATCTTTGTGCGCGTTTGAGCATCCCTCATGAGCGGTCACAAAGTCCATGGCGACGACACGCCGATTGGCGTACTTGCACTGGGAAACGGCAAGACCCAAACGGCTCGCCTGTGGACATACGTACGGGACGACCGACCTGCGGGTGACTGTACACCGGCGGCGGTTTGGTTTGCCTACTCGCCGAATTGCAAGGGGCAACATCCTCGCCCTTATCTCAAGGGCTTTTGACGGCTACGCCGGTTTTGCTCAGTTGCATGCGATGGGCACTATTTAGGAAGCCGCCTGCTGGATTCACGCCCCGCGCAAGTTTTACGATTTCTACAAAGACTTGGCTTCGATGTATTCATTCTGGCGAATTTTGACGTGAAGGCTCACATCGCTTGCAGCTCCCTAGGTTTGAGCTGAATTAACATACGCGCTGTTTAACGGACATCGCTGCTTGCGTCGGACCATCTAGCGCTACTCATGAGTGCATAGACTTTACAAGTCAGAGGAGTTAGTCGACAAAAGGCAGCGCCGCTGCGACGCAGCCTGACGCGGTACCCCCCCCCCCGACGCCATCCTTGCTGTCGGCAAGGACCGGGTTTGTCGTGACGCTGTCTTGAAAAGATCTTGCGATTTTTGAATCGGGTCGGAAGCCACCCAAATGCCAGAAAACGTCTGCGCCGCCCAC
This sequence comes from Pseudomonas sp. AM8, assembly GCF_036346475.1. NCBI lineage: Bacteria > Pseudomonadati > Pseudomonadota > Gammaproteobacteria > Pseudomonadales > Pseudomonadaceae > Pseudomonas > Pseudomonas sp. AM8. Next base: position 42,131 of record NZ_JAOTNX010000025.1, on the reverse strand, counting down.
TTAAACCCCGCTGTGAAAGACCTTAAAGGGCCACTCAGAGTGGCTAAATGGAGGGAGCACCACTAACTCTGTTTACCCGCTAGCCTGGCGTCACCGACTTGGTTTTTGCGAGCAGGATCTCCCAACCAGAGCATTAGGCACATGCCTGCCAGGAGGATGGCTGCTACCGCAAAGAAAGGCATGGAGTAACTATGGGTAGAGTCTTTAATCAGTCCGATCATGAACGGGCCGGTAAAACCACCCAAGTTGCCGATCGAGACAATCATGGCCAGACCACCCGCTGCAGCACGACCGGTAAGAAAAGTGGACGGGATTGCCCAGAACGTTGCCTGGAAGGAGAGGATACTGCCCACTGCAATGCAAAGAGCGGCAATTTTTAGTACGGGGTGTTCCGTCAACGCCGCTGCCACAAGCGCTGCCGCGGCCATTGCCAACGCACTCACGACATAGGGTAGTCGGTGGGTGCTTCGGTTGGCCAGGCGAGCCCAGAGTGTCATGGCGATTGCGCCTACCAAATAGGGCAGGGCGACGACAAAACCCAGGGTTCCACTGGCGATTCCCAGGCTCTTGACGATTTGCGGCAGCCAGATACCGATACCCACCGAGCCCACGATGCAGCAGAAGTTAATGACCGCGAGCGTGAATACTTTCGGATTGGTCAGGGCCGCCCGCAACGTGTTGCCATGGGAGGCGCCAATCGCTTTTTGCTCTTCAGAAAGGCGATTGTTGAGCCAAGTTTTTTCGCGATCCGATAACCACCGAGCCTTCAGGGGGGTGTCTACCAGCAAAAAGAGACATGCGATGCCCAGAAGTACAGCGGGCAGCGCTTCAATAATGAGTAGTAGCTGCCAGTTCTGTAACCCCAAAACGCCGTGTTGTTCGAGCAACCAACCCGACAATGGTGAACCGACGATGTTCGCCACCGGGATGCCGAGTAAGAATGCGGCAGTCGCCTTGGCGCGCCATTTACCCGGGAACCAGTAGGTGAAGTACAGATAGACCCCTGGGGTGAATCCGGCCTCGGCAACCCCTAGCAGAAAGCGTGCAATGCTGAAGCTGATTGGGCCGGTAGCGAACGCCGTGGCCATGGAAATCAGGCCCCAAGTAATCATGATGCGAGCGATCCATATCCGCGCACCAAAGCGTTGCATCAGGAGGTTGCTGGGGATTTCAAAGATGAAATAGCCAAAGAAGAACAGGCCTGCGGCCCAGCCGAACATGGTTGCGGTCAGCCCTAAATCCTTGTTCATACTGATCGCCGCGAACCCGACGTTTGTGCGGTCGAGGTAGCTGACGACGTAGCAGATGAAAATGAACGGAACGACGCGCCACAGGATGCGGCGCATCAGGCGCTCACCCTCGGCGTCGTCAAGCGGCGCAGAGGGGATCGGATCGTAAGTCATAGGGTCACGTCTCTTATAGTTGTAGTGTGAACTGCACTGCGGATTTAGCTATGGGAATACATCGGCAACCCAGGTGTGGCGGTTTTGACTTGCAGAATGCTCCCGGTTTCGGACTCGACAATGAACAACGTTCGACCGTCCTCGCCACCGAAAGCCAGGTTGGTATTGCTGATGCCCGCACACGAAACGATGCGCTGCAGCGGCTCCGCCACTTTCGACAATTTCCAGACGGAACCGAAGCCTGTGTGCGCAATGTAGAGGTTGCTCTCTGCGTCAAGCGCCAGCCCATCGGGGCCACCGAGGCCTCCGTGCAGTTGGGCGAAAACCCCAACCTTGCCAACGATCGATCCGTTGCCCAGCGGGATACGCCAAATCTGTTGGGCGCGGGTGACGGCAACCAGCAGGTGATTAAGGTTGGGGTCGTAGACGATGCCGTTGGGGCTGGGGACGGTATTGAGCAGGCAAGTCAGGTTGCCATTGATGTCGAGCTTGTAGACGCGGCCGCTCGCATCTTGCAGGCCGGTCTGGCCCTGATCGGTGAAGTACAGGTCGCCATTGGGAGAGAAGACGAGGTCATTCACGCCCTTGAAACCCTCAGAGCCCGCCGAATCCAGAAGTGGCTGAATATCGCCGGTTGCTGGATCGAGCACCATGATCCCGCGCTTGTAATCGGTCACGAAGATGCGTCCGTCCTGGTGGATCTTCAGGCCATTCGGCCAGCCCTCATACGTGCATATCAGTTCCCATTCGCCGAGATGGGAAATCCTGAAGATGCGCCCGTTGGGGATGTCGGTTACGTACAAGCGACCCTCTCGGTCAAAAGATGGCCCTTCCAGAAACGAATCTATTACTCGGCCTTGGCGGTTGGCATTCGCCCAGACCGTTGGGCGTAGTTTGCGAAAGTGGTCCGGCAGACGCGTGAAAACGCTAGTCTTGAGGGTCGGCGGGGCGGCAAAAAAGCTCATTTTCGCTCCTGGCGGCGATATGGGCGTGGTTACCCATGCATTATTATTTATTTTATTTAATGCAATGACGTTTCAAAATAAAGCAAATTCTGACAAAAGGCGATCCATCTATGGTTTGAAAACAGATTTATTGATTGGATGAATCGACATGCTTGACGCAGGGCATGCTTTATGACTTGCTATAAAAGGAAATGGCGTTTCAAAAATAAAAATAATGAGGTTATCCGTATGCTCAGTTCTCTCCGGAAAAAAGGCTGTCGCCCTGCGTTATCCGTTTGCTTCGCCTCTATCGCTTTCGCGCTTTTAGCTGGCCCCGCATGCGCTCAAACCGAGCAGGATAAAGTCACGCTCGCCATCCAGTACGGCTATGCCTACCTCCCGGTCACGGTCGCCGACAAGTTGGGTATGTTCCAGACCCATGCCAAAGCCCATGGCCAAGCGCAAACCACCTTTGAAATAAAACGCATCAGCGGCTCTCCAGCGATCAACGATGCCTTGCTCAGCGGCAATGTGGACATCGGAGGTTATGGCCTTTCAGGGACTCTGGTGGCTTGGAGCAAGACTCGTACCTCACTGGATGTCCGAGCGCTTTGTGGCCTCGTGGCGGGTGACAATGGTCTTTTCGTCAATGATTCTTCTATCAAGTCCATTGCAGACTTCAAGCCCAACGACAAGATCGCGGTCAGCTCTCCGAGCGGTCAGCAGGCACTGTTGCTGCAAATGGCTGCGGAGCGCCAATTCGGCCCCGACGGGGTACACCGATTGGACAACCTGATGGTGAGTCTGCCGCACCCCGATGCGACCTCCAGCTTGCTCAATAAAACCGGGGTCAAGGCTTACATTGGGCCCAACCCTTACAGCTATCAGCTTTCCCAGGACCCGCGTGTCAGCAAGCTTTTCGACTTTTCCACCGAATTGAACCTGCAAATGACCAGTGGCGTGCTGACCAGCACCGGACGTTTCGTCAAGAAAAACCCTGAGCTTAGCGCTGCGGTAGTGGACGCCATCAGCGAGGCTAACGACTACATCCGGAAAGAGCCGCGTAAGGCAGCAGAGCTGTTTTTGGCCAGTGAGTCTTCAAGTCTTTCCGTTGACCAAGTGGAAGCGATGCTGCGTCAAGTGAGTGGCGAGTGGTCGGTGCAACCGCGCGGCGTCATGGCGCTGGCGGATTTCATGGTGCGTTCGGGAGCGCTCAAAGTCGCACCGAGTGACTGGCGACAGGTGTTCTTCGCGCCAGTATCCGAAGGGGAGGGAAGCTGATATGGGCGCTCTCTCATCCCTTTCGCGTCCTGAGGTCACGACCCGCGCGCTGCTCACCGTCGAGAACGTAACGCTGCAGTACAAGACCCGCGAACAGTTGATCACGGCTACTCATGGGGTGTCTTTCAATGTGCAGCGCAATGATCGTTTTGTGCTGCTGGGGCCGTCGGGCTGCGGTAAGTCGAGCCTGCTCAAGAGTGTGGGTGGGTTCATCGAGCCTGCCGCCGGGCAGATCTGCCTTGATGGGCAGGTTGTGCGCGAACCTGGCCCGGATAGGATGATGGTGTTTCAAGAGTTCGATCAACTGATGCCATGGAAGACTGTCCTTGGCAACATCGTGTTCCCGCTCCGGGTATCCGGCCGCTTTCCCCGCAATGAGATTGTAGAGCGCGCTACTCGTGCTGCGGTAAAAGTGGGTCTCGAAAAATTCAAGGATGCCTACCCGCATCAGCTCTCCGGGGGCATGAAGCAGCGGGTGGCTATCGCCCGAGCTCTGGCGATGGAGCCCGCCGTCTTGTTGATGGACGAGCCGTTTGCAGCGCTCGATGCGCTCACTCGACGGCGCATGCAGGAGGAACTCTTGGAGTTATGGGAACAGGCGCCCTTCACGCTGATGTTCGTTACCCATTCTATCGACGAGGCCATCGTGCTGGGCTCACGTATTTTAGTGCTTACCCCGCACCCCGGACAGGTGCGTGCCGAACTCGACGCAAGTCCCTTCGGCTTTGCCGAGCAGGGATCGGCAGCCTTCGGGGCATTTCATCAGCGCATCAATCAAATGCTCTTTGGTCACAGCGAGACTGCTCATGAATAAGCAAGTGGTGCAAGCGCGTCCGGATATCGAGTATGCCCCCGTCAGAACCGGGCAGGTCGGTGATATTGCCCGTCGCCTGGGACTGGTTGAGCGTCTTTACGCCAACGCTGGAGTACGACGATCACTGGTGTTGGTGGTGCTGGCGTTGATTTGGGAGGTCTACGCGCGCTACCTGGGTAACTCGCTCATGTTTCCCACATTCAGCGAGACCGCTGTCGCAATGGCGCAGGATCTGGTGAGTGGCGTTTTGCCCCAGGCGGTGGCCAGTTCGCTCAAGGTGCTGCTGATCAGCTACGCGCTGGCTATTGCCCTGGCGGCGGTGCTCACCACATTGGCGGTCTCCACGCGGCTGGGTACTGATGTGCTTGCGACACTGACGGCCATGTTCAACCCTTTACCAGCCATCGCCATTCTGCCATTGGCCATGTTGTGGTTTGGCCTGGGGGTTCAGAGCTTGATGTTGGTGATCGTCCACTCCGTCCTCTGGGCCGTCTCACTCAATACGTATTCAGGGTTCCAGTCGGTGAGTCAAACGCAGCGCATGGCTGGGCGTAATTACGGCCTGCGTGGTCTGGGTCTTGTACTCAGGATTCTGATTCCCGCGGCCGTGCCTTCAATCCTTGCAGGCTTGAAAATTGGCTGGGCGTTTGCCTGGCGTACGCTGATTGCCGCGGAATTGGTGTTTGGTGTGTCGGGCAATTCAGGTGGGTTGGGCTGGTATGTTTTCCAGCATCGCAATGCCTTGGAAACCCCCAATGTATTCGCGGGTTTGCTGATGGTGATTGTCATCGGCCTGGTGGTTGAAGGGTTGGTGTTCCGCAGTATCGAAGTCCTTACCGTGCGGCGTTGGGGCATGCAGGGCTAATCAACAATAACTCCATAATAATTAGAACCGGGCGCCCACTGGGCGCTCGTTGGGAGCGTTTGTCTTGAAAACCGTATTTACCTTCTCCCGACTGACGGTAGCGTTGGGTTGTGGTCTTGCTGGCGTGCACGCACACGCTGATTTTCTGAAGGATAGTCATGCCGATCTGTCGATGCGTAACTTTTACTTCAATAGCGACAACCGGGACGGAACGGCCAAGCCTTCCATGACCGAGGAATGGGCCCAGGGCTTTCTGCTTGACTATCGCTCCGGCTACACACCTGGCGTTGTAGGGTTCGGTGTGGATGCCATGGGTATGCTCGGCGTTACATTGGATAGCGGCCGTGGGCGTCATCCGGGGAGTTCGATGATTCCGTCCGATGGCGACGGGGCTGCAAGTGAGTGGAGTCGGTTTGGCGCGACGGCCAAGGTGAAAATGAGCGAAACCGAGCTTCGGTACGGTCAGTTGATGCCAAAGATTCCGGTCCTTGTGGCGTCGGACGGCCGTCTGTTGCCGCAAGCGTTCCAGGGCGTACAGATGCAGTCCAGAGAGTTCAAGGACTTCACATTGATGGGGGGCGCGCTGGATCGTGCAACGGGGCGAGCCTCTACTGATCGCACGGGGCTGGCGGTGAATGGCGGTACCCGGCAAAGCAATCGTTTTTACTTCGCCGGGGTCGATTATCGCGTTGATAAATCGCTCACGCTTCAGTACTACACCGGGCAGCTCAAAGACTATTACACGCAGAGTTTTATGGGGCTCAACCACAGTTGGAGTCTTGGCGATGTAGGTTCCCTAGCCACTGATCTGCGCTATTTTCGTACTCGTTCCGACGGGGCCAATGGCAGTGCTGCCGGCCGTTCTCAAGGCTATGTGGCCAGCGGCTACACGGCGGATGGGGACGGCAAGATCGATAACAGTTTGTGGAGCGCGGCATTCACCTATCGCTTGGGTGGCCACGCCGTCACGCTGGGCTATCAGGATGTATCCGATAACAGCAATTTCGTTCAGATAAACCAGGGTTCCATCGATAAAGGCGCCGGAGGCAGCAGCCTGTACCTGTGGACCGACAAAATGTTGCTCAGCTTTACACGTGCGGGTGAGCGCACCGGATTTGCACAATACGCTTACGACTTTGCGGCTGCTGGTGTTCCGGGACTTAAGGCCTCTGTGATGTACCTCAAGGGTGACCATATCCAAACCAGAAGTGGAGCGGAGCAGTCAGAGTGGGAGCGAGACCTGTCGCTGGACTATGTTGTGCAGACGGGCACCTTCAAAGGTGTCGGGTTCGCCTGGCGCAACGGTATGGCGCGTAGCGAGGCCACGCGCAATGGTGATCAGAATCGCCTGATCGTCAGCTACACGCTGGCGCTGTTCTAGACTTTCAGTCCTGGAGTGATCATGCAATCTCCCCATGCACCTATACGACCGGATTGGCTTGCGCGGGTGCAAGAGCCAGTTGTCGACCCTGGCCGTTCAATTGTCGACGCACACCATCATTTGTGGGATCGACCTGGGCAGCGATACTTGGCCGAAGACTATTTGGTCGATGTAACCGGCGGACATCGAGTGGTTGCGTCGGTTTACGTTCAGTGTCGTTCGATGCTGTCTGTCGATGCGGCTGAACCTGTGCAGCCTTTGGGGGAAGTTGAGTACGCCAATGGCGTTGCGGCGCACAGTGCGAGTGGGCTGATGGGGAGTTTGCGGATGTGTACTGCTATTGTCGGCGGAGCAAATCTTCTATTGGGTGATGAAGTTGCGCCAGTCCTGGAACTAATGCGGCACAGAGCAGGAAATCGATTTCGGGGTATACGTAATGCCACCGCCTGGCATGCTGATCAGCGTCTTGTATCGAATCCGAAACCTGCGCCTCCCGGCTTGCTGCAAGCGCCAGCGTTTCGGCGGGGAGTCGCTCATTTGGCGCGACACGGTCTCAGCCTCGATGTATGGGCTTATCACACTCAGTTGGATGAGGTCGTGGAGTTGGCGAAGGCTTTCCCTGAGCTCGTCATTATTGTTGATCACTTGGGCGGACCACTGGGCGCGGGCCCCTATGCCGGAAGACGAGACGAGGTCTTTGTTTCCTGGGCTTCTATGCTGGTGCGGCTGGCGCGGTATCCGAACATAAGGATGAAGCTCGGCGGTATGGGCATGAGAGTGGCAGGTTTCGATCTGGACACGCGGCCTGATCCTCCTGGCTCCTCTGAACTTGCTCAGCTCTGGAGGCCCTACCTTATCCACGCAATCGAAACGTTCGGTGTTGAGCGCTGCATGTTCGAGAGTAATTTTCCGGTGGATAAGGGAATGTTCAGCTACCGAGTACTGTGGAATGCCTTCAAGCGGGTCGTCTTTGACTTTACGGACGATCAGAAGGACAGGTTATTCAGTGGGACGGCTGCGGAGGTGTATATGGTGGAGGGCAACTGACGCCGGTATTCCACTTAAATGTTCGGTCATGCGTTCGTGACTCCTCGCAATCGCACCGATGAAGAAGATTAGACCTACCCCACGCATCACGGCATAGGTATCTACACAGCGTTCAAAGGCTGAAAAATTCCTCGGTAGTAATGGTATGGACGCCCCCCTTCCTAACGGCATCTATTTGCCGAATTTAAAGTGTTACCCACACTTAATGGAAGGGAGAGTCTCATGAAGGTCGCGACTGCTTCGTTTGATTTGGCAAAAAACCTGTTTCAGCTTCACGCGATCGACGAACATGAGAAAGCTTGTTGAGAAAGCAGCTTAAACCTGAGCACGGTGTAACTTTTTTTGCCATTTAGAACCGTGCCTGGTAGACAAGGAGGCCTTTGGCGGAGCGCACTACTGGGCAAGGAACTGCCAAGCATTGGGTCATGCTGTAAGATGTCTCAGGTGCTTCGCACTGCCTTTCCTGAAGTGCTGTATCAGCGCTCGCTCCGGTACAAGGCGCGCTGCTGGAAGTCTCGCGCCATCAAACCACTAATGTCCTGGCGACGGCCGTGTTTGATGGCTTCGGCGAAGTCCGGATGTTCTTCGTGAGTGCGGGCGATTTAGTGTCCGTCGACGTCGCTGCCCTGCATTTGTGCGCCGTGCCGTGTTGGCCGATCCAGCGACCGACGAGGAACTTTGCACGGTAGGGCATGCAGTGTCGGTGAAGGGGGCATCACAATTGTTCCTGATTATGAAGGGTTATGGCGCGGTCGCGACCGCGCCCTTTTGGAATTACCAAAGCGCCAGGGTGTAACCGATGATCAGCCGGTTTTCATCGAGGGCGGTAGTCAAGCCATCGCCGGAACGGAAGGTCACGTTGCGCCAGCGCAGGCTGACGTTCTTGAACACACCGCTCTGTATCACGTAGCTGATGTCGGTGTCGCGCTCCCATTCGCGACCGTTGTCGACCTTGCCGACCTTGACATGACTGCCGTTGATGTAGCGGGTCATGAAGGTCAGACCGGGAATATCTTGCGCCGCGAAATCATAGTCGTAACGCAGTTGCCAGGAATTCTCGTCGGCGCGGGTAAAGGTGTTGAACGTCACCAGGTTGACCACGTAAGGCGTGCCACCGTTGAGGAACGGAAAGGCGCTGTCGCCAGACAGTTGCTGGTAGGCGGCACTGATCTTGTGGGTACCATGGGACAGGGTGAACATGCTATTGAAGTTGCGGTTGTCGATGCGCCCGGCCCGTTCGACACCGTCGCCCCGGCTGTCGAAATAACGCAGGTCGCTGCGTAGGCTGAAACCGTTGCTCAGTGGTTGCGTATGCACCAGGCCGGCGAATTGCTGGCGATAGATCTGGTCGAGCTTGCCGTAGTAGTAGCTCAGGTTCAGTTGCGGACTGAACGCGTAGCTGCCACCGCCGAAGTCGAAGTGATCGCTGGTGACAGCGCCGAAGCCGATGTCATCGTTGCTGGAGGAGTCCCGCAGGTTGGCCTTGGTCAGGCGTCCGGCATTCACCGTCAGGCCGTCGATTTCCTGGCTGGTCAGCAAGCCACCTTCAAAGGTCGAGCTCAGCAAGCGTATGTCGTTGTAAGTCGCCACGGGCAAGGAGGGTTGTAGGGTGCCGAGTTTCAACACGCTTTTGGAAACCCGCAATTTGCCGTTCAGGCCTAGTTCGCTGTACTCGTCGTCGGGCTCATGGCTCTGCGTGCCGAACGGCAGCAGGCCGGTGCCACGGCGATCCGGGCTGGAGTCGAGCTTGAGCCCCAGTTCCCCGAGGGCGTCGAGGCCGAAACCGAAAGTGCCGTCGGTGAACCCGGATTCGACATGCGCAGTGAACCCCTGAGCCCATTCATCGGCCTTGGATTGCGGGGCGTTGTCCTGACGGAAATCGCGATTTAGGTAGAAGTTACGCATTTCGATACGGGCCTTGCTGTCGCCGATGAAATCGGCCATGGCGCAAGGCGCAATCATGGGCAGACTCAATGTGGCAGCAAGCGAAAACAGTGATTTGTAAGAGGTTGTACGTGCGTATTTCATGATTTTTATTCCCTGCCAACTGATCGGTTGTTATTAGTGTTCGCTGGCGCCGGAGGCACCGATGCCGGTCATCGAACGGTGAACTGCGCCAGAGAATGACCGCGCTCAAGGGCCGCACGGGGCGCGGTGTCAGTGACGGAAAACAGCCATGCACCAAAGAACGCTAGGCTCATGGAAAACAGCGCCGGGTTGAATAGGAAAACAGCGCCTTGTCGTGATGCATCAAGTTGACCCATACCGCCGGGCTCAGCACCCGTAAGACAATTGCCGAAACCAGTCCGGACAGGCCGCCGACGACGGCGCCGCGGCTGGTCAGGCCTTTCCAGTACATCGAAAGAAACAGCATCGGGAAATTCACCGAGGCGGTGATAGCCAAAACCAGTCCCGTCAGGAAGGCGATGTTCTGTGACTCGAACAGCAAACCGAGGATGATCGCAAGCACATCGATGCACAGGGGTGGCGATTCGCGACACGCGCATCTCTTGCTGCCTGCTGGCCTGACCTTTGCGGATAACGCAGGCGTACAGGTCGTGGGACGCCGCCGAGGCACCGGATAGCTCGAGCCCGACGACTACCGCCAGGATAGTCGCGAACGCCACCGCTGAAATAAAGCCAAGCAACACATTGCCGCCTACCGCGTGGGCTAGGTGCATACCAACCATGTTGCCGTCGCCAATGATCGCGCCGCTGGCATCACGGAACGCTGGATCGGTGCCGACCATGACGATGGCGCCGAAGCTGACGATGATCATCAGCAAGTAGAAGGAGTCGATTAAGCCAGTGGCGTAAAACAAGCTTTTACACGCTTCCTTGGCATCGTTGACGATGAAGAAACGCATCAAAATGTGCGGAAGTCCGGTGGTGCCGAACGTCAAGCCCAAACCCAGGGAAATCGCATCGATCGGGTTGGACAGCAAGCCGCCGTGGGCCATGATCGCGCCGCCCTTGACATGTATGGCAGTGGCGCCGGCAAATATTACCTCAGTGCTGTAGCCGAAATGCTGGAACACCATGAACGCCATGAAGCTGGTGCCGAATAACAGCATCACCGCTTTTATGATCTGCACCCAGGTGGTGGCGAGCATGCCGCCGAAGGTCACGTAGAACACCATCAACACGCCAACCGGCATTGCTGCATGGAGGTAGTCGATGCCAAACGGCAGTTCGATCAGCTTGCCGGCAACGACCATTTGCGCCACCCGGTACATAAGCGCCACGATCAGGTTGCCGAAGGCCAAGGTCAGGCGCACCGGCGTCTGTTCCAGGCGATAGAAGACCACGTCGTCAAAGGTGTACTTGCCCAGGTTACGCAGGCGTTCGCCGATCAGGAACAGCATGATCGGCCAGCCGGCCGCCACGCCCAGGGCGTAGAGCAAACCGTCGTAGCCATTAAGGAACATCATCGCGGAAATGCCGAGGAGCGAAGCGGCCGAGACATGTCGCCGGCAATCGCCAGACTGTTCTGGAGCCCGGTCATGCCGCCACTGGCGGTATAGAAATCGCTGGTGGTGCGGGTGCGAAGTGCCGCCCAGCGTGTCACGCCGAGGGTGGACAGCACGAACACCAGGAACATGCCGATGGTGGTCCAGTTCAGGGGACGGGACGCGCCTTCGGCTGCCATCGCAAAATAAGCGACAGCTGCCAGCGGCAGCAGGAACAAGGCCAGAAGGCGTCTCATCGGGCGCACTGCTGCTTGAGTTGTTCATTCAGGGGATCGATCACGTTGTTGGCGCGATAGACATAGAAGCCGTTCAGCGCGAAGGCTTGCCCGACGATTACGACACCCACCTGCATGCCCACGGCGGCCACGCCGCCGAATTGGCCAGAGTAGAAAGAAGGGGGGAAAGCCACCAGTAGCACAAAGCCGTAATAGATCACCAGCATGGCCAGGCTCAGTGACCAGTACAGTTTCTGTTTACGACGAACCAACTGGATGAATTCCGGGTGCTGGCGAATGAGTTCTATTTCCTGAGGTGTCATGACGCGCGCTCTTTTATTGTTTTTGTTTGGGTGCGACAGTTTTTGGTGCAGGTAGCAACTGGAATCAAGCTACTGTTGGTGTCAGCTTAGCGTAGCCACTGAACTATCAAGCTTGAAATAACTCGATCCGTCGAGGAGTTTGCAAAACCCGCCAGACGGCGACTGGTATCAGGAAAAATGGCAAAGGCCTTCTACTATTGTTCTAGGTTCGGGGTAATATCAGGCATCGAGAACCTCCTTACTTCGCATTGTGAGAAAGTTGACCGATTAGTCCTTACGATATGCAAAATTCCCGAATCAGTGACTACCTATTAACGACTAATTGGTAAAGGAAACTGAACCGCGAGCGTCCTATAATAAGGACAAGCTCGGAGTACTTCTGGAGAAAAACAGCCCTCTTTCTGAGCATGTAATGGCGGTAAACGCTTCACGCCGTAGGATTTCACATTTCTGGTGCACGAGCGAATTTAAGCTTATATTACGGAACATGGCCTACTCTCCCGTCAGCTATTGATACACCGGTTCAAAAACTTCACTTCCCGTCGGTTATGCAAGGACGCGCGGCATCACTGTTCATTTTCGATCCAGGCCACCCCCAAGATGATGACCCTCGGCGGCGATGCTTCCGCCTCACCTTCAATGGGCGGAGCAACGAAAGATCATCCGGAGCCCTGCAATGTGGAGAATATCGGATTCACCTCGGCGGTTGCTTCGATAGTCACTTGCGCGCACCGATTTCGGTGGTGTAATCGCAACCCGACATGGCTTGGAAGGGAGCGCTTTAACAGCACATCACTCCGGTTCTCATTCTGCGTCCGGCGATAGCTCTATCGCCGGATATTTGCCCAATGGAGACGCATTTTTTAGGGCGAACTTCCCACGCGCGTGGCACTAATCGGTAGTGCCAGCGTCATCAAACCGCCAAGAGCGATTAGCAACGCCATAATACCTAAGCCCAAGGTGACGTCGCCGGTCAATACGTTCAAATAGCCGATCAGCGTTGGACTCACGAAACCACCTAGAATTCCAAGCGAGCTTATTGCAGCGATCCCGCCTGCCGCAGACGACTGACCTAGGTACGTCGGCGGAAGGGTCCAGAACAATGCTTGCGAAAAGGTAAAGAACGCGGCGATGCACAAGAGCACCATTGTCGGCAAAAAAGCACCGGCGGTCATCGTGGTGAGATAAAGCGCCCCAGCTCCAAATATCAATGCCATCGCTATGTGCCAACGACGCTCGCGCAAGCGGTCCGAACTCCAGCTCATGATCAAAACCCCCGCAGCGCCGAATACGTAAGGCACCGCGCTCAGCCAACCGAGCGTGGCCAGCGATTGAACTCCTAAAGAGCGGATGATCGTGGGCAGCCAGAATGCCAGCGTGTAGGCGCCGCACGTACAGGAGAAATAAATGAACGCTAGCATATAGATGCGAGGATCCCGCAAAACATCGCGCAGATTGCCGTGTTTCGATGTCGACCCACGGTCGGTTGCCAGCAAATCTTCGACCAGCTTCTTTTCTCCCGTCGTCAGCCATGAAGCCTCGCTCGGCCGGTCGGCCAACAATAGGTAGACGCCTACTCCCACCAGAACGGCTGGTAGACCCTCCAGAAGAAACACCCACTGCCAGCCCTGCAAGCCGCCAATTCCCTCGAAATAGCTCATGATCGCGCCCGTAAGAGGGCCTCCAATGACGCCGGCTACCGGAATACCAAGTAGAAACAGTCCGGTAACGCGCCCCCGCCGATGGCTCGGATACCAATACGAAAGGTAGAGGATAATACCCGGGAAAAAACCGGCCTCGAACATTCCGAGCAACAGTCTGATGACGTAGAACTGAAAAGGCGAAGTCACGAACATCGTGGCTGCGGACGTCAAGCCCCAGAGCACCATGATTCGAAGGAACGTCTTGCGTCCACCGATCCGAGCCATAAGCAGATTACTTGGCATTTCGAACAGCAAATAAGTGAGGAAGAACAGGCCTGCACCGAGGCCATAAACCGCGTCCGATAGATGAAGGGACTGTTGCATCTCGAGCTTCACGTAGCCGATATTGATGCGGTCTAGGAACGCAAAAATGTAGGCGACTAGAATAATGGGTATAATTCTTCGGGTTATCTTCGAATAAACGCGATCCTCTTCGGACCGCGCCTGGATGTCGGGGACATTGGCGATGTAAGACATGATCTACACGCTTCTCGAAATTAAGTCGTGAAAGACGCGCGATCCGCGCGCCTGGACTGTGCCATTTTCACTGGCGAAGAACTCGCTTTAAATCCTGCCTAAAAGCCCAATGGCGTTGTCTTTCAGTATTTTCATTCGCACCTCATCGCGAAAAGGTGCTTTATCAAACGCCGCAAGCCACTTTTCCGGGGCAATCATCGGCCAATCCGAGCCAAAGAGCATCCGATCCTTCAGCAGCGTATTGGCGTAGCGCACCAGTATTTCGGGAAAATACTTCGGCGACCAGCCTGAAAGATCGATGTAGACGTTGGGTTTGTGTGTTGCGACGCTAAGCGCCTCTTCCTGCCAGGGGAAAGAAGGGTGAGCGAGAATGATGGGCATGTCGGGAAAATCGACAGCAACATCGTCGATGAACATCGGATTGGAATATTTAAGTTTCATGCCGTTCCCGCCGCGCATACCGGAGCCGACGCCCGTTTGCCCGGTGTGGAATAGAACAGGTTTGCCTGTTGCCGCGATAGCTTCGTAAAGTGGATAGGCAAGCCTGTCGTTCGGATAGAAACCCTGCATGGTCGGATGCAGCTTAAAACCTTGAACACCGTGGTTATCGACCAAATCTTTAGCCTCGCGCGCACCAAGTTTGCCCTTATGAGGGTCAATCGATGCAAACGGAATAAGGATGTCATCGTGTCGCGCGCAAGCCTCGGCAACCTCGTAATTCGAATAGCGCCTATAACCTGTTTCCCGCTCGGCATCGACGGGAAAGATCACTGCTGCTATATTTATATTTCTGTAGTGTTCTGCGGTCTGATCGATTGTCGGAGGGTGATCCCACGGCGCGCCGAAATACTTCGCCATCGATACCTGGAGATCATCGTATCCATCATCGGCATGACAGCCGCACGGCTCTTCGGCATGGGTATGGAAATCGATCGCGCGAACTCGAGAAAAATCTACCATCGGTCTTATCCTTATATTAAATCAGGCCACTGCTAGGACTTTTTTTGCCTATAACACCGGCCGAAATCGACGTACCACTCTAGGATCGCAGGATCACGCATCGCACCTGGACTGATTACTGCCTGTAACCGTTCACCCATAAGAAGTTTGCGCACCGGGATTTCCATTTTCTTGCCGGTCAGGGTCATTGGGATCGCCGGTACGGCATGGATTTCATCTGGGACATGGCGCGGACTGCGCTCATTTCTCAGCCGCGTTTTGATATCGCTTACCATAGCCTCATCCAAGGTATACCCCTCGCGAAGGACGACGAAGAGAGGCATATAATATCCTCCCTTTCCGGTCTCGATGCAGACGATTAGGCTGTCGACGATCTCCTGAAATGTCTCCAGCGTGCGATAGATCTCGGCCGACCCAATGCGCACTCCAAAGCGGTTGAGTGTTGCGTCCGAGCGTCCATAAACGAAACAGCCCCCATGTTGTTTAAACTTCACAAGATCGCCGTGCTGCCAAATGCCGGGATAGAGGGTGAAATAGCTGTCGTTGTAACGTGTGCCATCTTCATCTCCCCAAAGGAAAATCGGCATGGAGGGCATCGCCTGTTTGATGACCAGCTCGCCCGACTGGTCGATCACTTGGCGCCCCTGGTCGTCGTATGCATAAGCTGCAACGCCTAAACAACGCGACTGAATTTCGCCTGCACGCACTGCTAACAGTTCGGTGCCCCCTAGCAAGCCCGAGCAAAATTCGGTTCCACCCGATTGCGATGACACCCAGAGCTCGGACTTAATTGCGTCATAACACCAGGCAAAAATCTCCGGCGTCGCCGGCGAACCGATGAGAGTAAGCGACTTCAGTCGCGTTAGGATGTGATGCGCTTTTGGAAAATACCCGCTGTCCCGCAGGATCTGCAGGAATGTCGGATTGGTTCCAAACAATGTAGCGCCAGAGGCATCAACCAGTTCCCATAGAAAGTCGGGCGAAGGATGAGTAGGATGTCCATCGTAAAGCACGACCTGCGCATTCATCATCGGGCCCTGCATCAATGTGTTCCACATCATCCAGCCTGTAGTGGAATAGAAGCAGAGACAGTCGCCCTCCTGGATTTCGAAATGAAAGGCAGCGGATTTGTAGTGCTCCAGGAGGATGCCTTGATGCGAATGCACGATCGCCTTGGGCAAGCCCGTCGTGCCTGAAGAAAACAGCACCCAAAGCGGATGATCCGAGGCAACGCGCTCATAACTGAAGTCCTCCGCCCGAACCTCCGGCCCACCAATCGTTCCCTCCCACGAAATGAGGGGAACGGACAGGTTCGAACCATCTCCGGCACCATCGAGGTAGTCGAGCCAGATAACTTGTTCCACCGTAGGCAAAAGGGCGACGATATTGGCTATCTGCCCGGATCGATCAAAGTCCTTACCGCCATAACGATATCCGTTCGCGGCGAAGACGATTTTCGGGCCTATCTGGCTGAAACGGTCGATGACAGTCTGCGCTCCGAATTCCGGTGCTGCACTGGACCAGGTAGCGCCGATCGCCGTCGTCGCCAACATTGCGATGACGGCCTCAGGAATATTCGGCATATAAGCGACCACACGGTCGCCCGGTTTTACGCCCATATCCCTCAGTCTGGATGCCAGACGGCGAACCTGAGATGCAACCTCTGTCCAACTCAGGGACTGCAGAGGACGAAGCTCGGAGCAATGCTGCAGGAAAGGCCGTGCTGGATCACCCTTAAGCTCGTTTCGCAAAATATGTTCGGCGTAGTTGAGGCGCGTGCCTGTGAACCAACGAGTTTTCGGCATTGGATCTGCGGTGCGCACCTCATTGATCTGCCCGTCATAAATGAGGTCGAAATGGTCCCAAATCGACTGCCAAAAAGCGTCGGGGTCGGCGATCGACCACTTCCACAGATCGCTGTAGCTATCGAAGTCGTGTCCCCGATGCGTACTCAGCCAAGACATATAACGACTAATATTGGCCTTACCGAGACGTTCCCGGTCCGCCTGCCATAGAAAGTGTCCTTCTTCGATCATTTCCCAAATCTCCTCCATATTTGCGGCCTTTTCACTCAAGCGAGCTAAGACTCTTAAATGAACCGAAGTTCGTATGGGTCTCGGCGTCCAAACCCGCAGACGAACTCATGACTGCTACCTTTTCCCTGGTTACAGACTATGCTTAAAGTACCTTTCTTGAAATGTATTGAGGGATCCGATGCTGGGACTTTTGAAACATGATGGTCAGGGCCCTCCGATCAGGTCGTGGCGAACTACATGCTCTATGGCAACCATCATGCCCCGTCCTATTTTTCACACACCTTCCGATGCAAGCTCAGAGAAACGCCTTCGAGACAAAGGTCGCAGCGGCGTGACAACAATAGGTAGAACCACGATGACCATCCTCATTCGCCCGCAGGCGCCTTCGGTTGGTTCAGTTACACCGCTTCCGGGGCACGATCAAATACCAGGCATTGGCTCGCTCACTGGAACCGCGCTGTGGCATCATTAGGTGATGCGAAGGGCTTCATAATGGGGGACAAGTGGCAGCCTGGCTGGAGTTAGTGCCACGACAAAATTGCAGCGGAGGAAAGCCCACGTTGTTGGGAATCAGTAAACGGAGCGATGATTATTTACGCCCAGCTGGTTCACGGTGCACGCTCGATGGTTCTAGTGGTAGAAGGAAAAAATGGCCCGTCGACGGACTGGCTAGAGGGTTATTGGCTCGTTGTCATACCGGCCATTGCACAGGCGAATAGAACAGCCCGGATAGCCTGAGCATCATTGGGCCACGACACCAACTTCCGAGCCGACTACACCCCGGAAGTAACAGGGGGCATAGTCGGCTCGGCGGTTAAAAAAAAGATACCTTAGAGGAGTACTTTCAAGGTTACTCAGGCAATCATGACGCGATGACAAGACAGGTAGGATCGGGATCAGGTAACTCTGCTCCTCTCACAGCGCTCGCGGGCGTTGTAGTGATAAGAGCCCGATCAGCGAATTCCATCGGGGGCAGAGGCCCGGCTGCACTTCAAGACCGGATGCACGGCTTAAACCTTATCCCGTCTGTATTTTCACAAATTGATGGCTTGGCATATTGGAGCATCGATTTATGAGCGGGCGGGTTCGAAAAAATGCTGTGGTCAGCAGTAGAGTGTTCTCCCCAAACGACTATTCCCAGCACGACCAAACCCAACCTTGGCTACGCAATAGTCACGGGGATGGCGAGGAGGCTATCGTTGTAAGATAATGGATTTTCCTGCCCTGATAGTTTTTCAGACGGGCCCAGCAATAGAGGTATATTCGATGGTAAAGGCGCGGCCGCGTCCAGCGGTGAACGGTGTGGCTTCGGCTGACCGGGTCTTGACCGTTCTGTCTGCATTTCGAATCGGCGATTCTGCGTTGAGTCTAGTTGAACTGGTGACACGCACGGGGCTCATCAAGAGCACGATCATGCGGTTGATGGTTTCGCTTGAAAACCAGGGTTACATCACGCGGATGACCGATGGACGTTATCAGTTGGCCAGCGAAGTCATGCGACTTAATGCCGTATATCAGGAGTCGCTCGATCTTGAGCGTCATGTAATGCCTCGACTGCAGTACCTCTCCGATCAAACAGGTGAAACCGTTTCTTTCTATGTTCGCCACGGTGCCTATCGGATGTGCCAGTACCGTGTGAATTCTTCACATCGCCTGCGACTCAATATGCAGCCTGGCGATATGCGCCCCATGGACGAGGCGGCTGGAGCCCAGGCGTTGCGAGCGCCTTTTCATGTCGGCATTGCGCTGGAAAAACCTTACTACTCTCGTGGTGCGACGGATCCACATGCGTCCTCTATCGCGCTGCCGATCTACGGGGGGCAGCAAGAGTTGATGGGCGCGCTCGTCATTTCAGGGCCTGCCAGCCGACTGACGCAGGAGTGCGCGGATAACTTGAAGGACGTTTTTTTCGAGGCTGCGCGTGAACTGATGCGTAGCCTGGGGCTCAAGCCGGCGGACGGACAAACCGCCGGAGTGGAGTCAGAAGCCGTAAAGTGAGGTGGGGTTGTCGCGCAGAACCAATTCGCGCGTACCTGCATCCGTAGCCCAGAGCGCCAGAAGATCCAGGATATTGGCGTCATCAGGTTTCTGGTCTATTGCAAGTGTCGGGTGGGGCCAGTCGCTCCCCCACAGCATACGCTCAGCATTATGCTTGATCAGGGCGCTGGCTACCTTGCCGACGTCGTCATACATTGGTGCCCCTGTTTTTGAGCGCAAGTAAGGGGCGGACAGTTTGACCCAGGTTTTTTCATTATCCAGCAGTCGGGTGATCGAGGCGAAGGCGGCAGAGTTCAATCCCTCCGGTTGTGGCACATGTCCCATGTGATCGATAACCACCTTTGCCGCAAGCTTTGCCAGTCGTGGCTCCAGATCCACCAGGAATGGGCCGGGTGCGATCTGAACGTTCCAGCCCAGTTCATTCACGCGTGAGGCAAGCTGTTCGAGGTCATCGAGTGACGCACCGCCAACACTCAGATTAAAGCGTATGCCTCGCACGCCGGCACTGTGCAGGCTCGCCAACTCCTTGTCGGTGATTGAGCCATCGACAACCGCGACGCCGCGCGCATCGCCTCGGCTGCGAAGCAATCCATCGAGCAAAATACGGTTGTCGGTGCCGTACGTGGATGGCGTTACGATAACCATCCTTTTCATGCCCAGGCGTTTTTGCAGTTGACGATAATCATCAAGTGAAGCATCGGGCGGGAACAAGGTTGCATTGGGTGCGGCGGGGTAGTGGCCGTCATATAAGTGCATGTGGCAATCCACGCTGCCGGCCGATGGCGTAAGCTTCGGTTTTTCTTCCCCTTGGCTGAAAGGAATGTTGGCAAACGCGCCCATGGACGCAACAGCGCCTAGTGCGCTGCCTGCTTGCAGAAAGCGGCGACGAGATAGAAGCATCGCAAAACCTCTTGTTATTGTTTTTACATAGCTATGCCAACGCTCCGATATGGGAATTTTGGCATCGTAGCCTTGGTTAAGATGTGCTTATTTGGCGGTCATGGATGCGCCCAGCTCGGCTTGTTCCCGCTGACGCTTGCGACCTACAACCAAAACCATGACCCCGGCCAGTGTGCAGAGGGCTGCCAATGGCATGAGCGCCAGTGCATAACTACCGGTTGCATCGTGGATCGCGCCGTAGGCGTTCACCATCAGGCCGCCCCCTATCAGATTTGCCATCGCGCCTACCGCTGCGAGCCCTGCGGCTGCTGTGGAGGACGATAGCCAGCTAGAAACTAATGCCCAGAATGGACCCTTCATTGAATAGGCTCCGACCAAAACCATGGTCAGCATAATGACGGTGGCGATCAGCGAGGAGGTGAATAGAGTCATGAGTAGCCCTGCCGCAATCAGCAATAAGGTCATTGCTGTGTGCCAGCGACGTTCCCCTGTGCGATCCGAGCTGCGTCCCCACACGATCATGAGTGCCGAGGCGATGCCGTAGGGAATGGCATTCACCAGGCCAATCTCCAGGGAGCTCAGTCCGAAGGTTTTGAGCAACTGAGGGGCCCATACGCTCATGGTGCTGCCAGCGGCAGACGCGCCCGAGTAAATCAGTGCGAGCACCCAGATGTCTTTATGGCGCAGCAGCTTCCACAAGGAGATATGCCCGATTGCAGTTTTTTTCGAGGCTTCTTCAGCCAGGCGTTTAGCCAACCAGTTGCGTTGTTCATCAGTGAGCCACTTGGCTTGCTCGGGGCGATCAGTCAGCACGAACAGGCAGGCAAGTCCCAGCAATACAGCGGGTATACCTTCTAGAATGAATAGCCAATGCCATCCGCGCATCCCCATCCAGCCATCCAGGCTGAGCAAAAGGCCGGACAGTGGCGAGCCAATGAAGTTGGCCGCGGGAATAGCCACCATGAAGATCGCGACCATCCGTGCACGATAAGCGGAGGGCAGCCAGTAGGTGAGGTAAAGGAGTACGCCGGGGAAGAAGCCCGCCTCGGCAGCCCCGAGCAGAAAGCGCATCACATAAAGTGAATTTGCGCCCTGCACGAACGCTGTGCCCGCGGAGATGAGCCCCCACGTGATCATGATCCTGGCGATCCAGATACGCGCGCCATATTTTTGCATGGCCAGGTTGCTGGGTACTTCGAGGAGGAAATAGGATACGAAAAACAGGCTGCTCGCGAAACCAAACACTTTCGCCGTCAGGCCCAGGTCTCCGTTCATCTGCAGCGAAGCCATGCCGATATTCCCGCGGTCAATGATCGCAATCAAATAGCAGATAATCAGGAATGGAAGGATGCGCCAGGCGACTCGGTGCATCGTACTGCGCTCTAGCTCGCTTACCGTGGAAGTTGCTGAAGTCATGAGGCTCTCCGATTATTATTTTTTCTGGAGTGTCGCGTTTCATTTTGAGGTTCCCGTTTTTCAGGGACGACAGTGGGCTGGGCATTACTCGATCGCTGAACAGAAATCGAATAGATGTCGGTTGACAACGCAGCGTGGATCCAGAGGTTTGCCCGCCCATACATCGAAAATCTGTTGAAGGGAAACAAGGCCTACGCGGTCACGTGCCTCGGAGGTATTTGCGCCGACATGGGGAGTGGCGACGAGTGTCGGCAGGCCCCAGAGTGGACTGTCGGAAGGTGGCGGCTCCGGATTGAAGGTGTCCAGGCCGGCGCCCGCTATCTTGCGTTCGCTCAATGCCTCGACCAGTGCCTCGGTATCGATCAACTCGCCCCGGGCGGTATTGATCAGGATGCTTCCCGGGCGCATGCGCGCCAACTGCGCAGCACCGATCAGGTTGTAGTTGGCGTCGGTCAGTGGGCAATGCAGGCTGATGATATCGCTTTCGGCCAGGAGTCGATCGAAATCGTCTTCGCGCTCCACATGGCCGCGTTCCGGTAGCTGCTTCAGGTAGGGGTCGTAGACCTTTACCTTCATGTTCAAAGGCGCAACCAAGTCCATCAGGATGCTGCCGATCGAGCCCAGGCCAACCAGCCCTAGCGTCTTGCCAAACAATTCAATACCGTTCGCCGAGGACTTGTCCCAATGACCGTCGCGCATGCGCGCGTCCAGCAATGCGGTCTGGCGCGCCACGCTGAACATCAGCGCAAAGGCGTGCTCTGCTACGGACTGCGCGTTGGCGCCGGCAGCGATGCTCACTGGAATACCGCGCTCCGCCGCCGCCTGGATGTCAATGGTGTTGTAGCCCACACCGTGCTTGGCAATGGATTTGAGTTTGGAAGACGCCTCAATCATGGAGCGGGTCAATTGCCCTTGGCGGACAATGATTGCATCGGGTTGCTCCGCGCGGATTATCGCTTCCAATTCTTCAGAAGAAATGTAGGGAATTGTGGGGATTACCCTGACGCCATGGCTCGCGGCCAGGTTCATGGCGTCATCGGCGAGTTCGGGCCCGGTAAGCAGGATGGTTCGGGTCATGACAGGTACCTTGTTTTTATGGTTGTGGCTGACGGTCGAAAATAATGCATCGCAGTAGATCAACACTACCATAATGAAATGGCGTTGCAATATGGTAGAGTGAAATGCACTGATACGCGGATGGGTAGGATAAAAATTGGTATTGATTTTGAAGAAATGAAATGTAATTCTGAAATTAAGGATTGGCTGCTTAGCCAACGACTGCCAATAAATTCAATAAAACAACGTCAATAGAGGTACGTCACATGAGCATTGGATTCAGAGTTTTGGAGCGTGCACGCAAGGTTGATGCCGAGTGGGTTGCACGTTACCGGGAAATTCCAGTGGCGAATGTCAGCGACTCAATGAACCGCATGACCGCCGGTGGCCCCAAGCTGCGTCCTTTGCATCGTGCCGGCGTGCTCGCTGGACCGGCGCTCACGGTCAAGGCCCGTCCGGGTGACAACCTCATGCTGCATTACGCACTGGATATTGCGGAGCCGGGCGACGTGGTGGTCGTCGATGCCGGGGGTGATCTGTCCAACGCCCTGATCGGAGAAATGATGGTTGCCTATGCCGTCAAGCGCGGAATCGCGGGTATCGTTATCAACGGTGCCATTCGAGATTCGGCAGTCATCGGCGCGGATGATTTTCCCCTGTTCGCGGCAGGAATTTCACATCGTGGCCCTTACAAGGATGGCCCGGGCGAGATCAACGTGCCCGTTGCAATCGATGGTATGGTGATCGAGCCAGGCGATCTGATTATTGGTGATGACGACGGACTTCTATGTGTGCCATTCGATCAGGTTGGCGAAGTCTATGATCGCGCAGCTGCCAAGCATGCAGCCGAGAGCGAGCAGATGGAGCAAATTGCTCAGGGCACCAACGACCGCACCTGGGTGCTGGAGTCGCTGAAGAGAAAAGGTTGCCTGCTTCCGTAATGTGCCATTGGAGGGGACGGGGCGGGCGTTACTCTTACTTGTCAATCAGGAGCCATGACTTGCCTGGCTCCCTCACGACGCACCTTAGTCAGTGGCCCGCATCCGTTAAGGCGCTGGCATATCCAAATTTTCAAATCTATTTGCAGGGAAGCCGTTTCCACCCTGAGCAAGTTGTTCAACGAGTCGCATTATCGTGGTTGACCTATCATTTGACTGGCTCGGGGGTGGTGTTTCAACGCTATTACTTTCCTCAGCCTTGCGCCACAGCTGCTGAGTGGCCCTTTGGACGGAGCTTGGACGGATAGGCACGACAAGCGTCGCCTGCTGCTGATCGTTCAGACGGTTCTTTTGCTCTGCGGTCTTTGGCCTTGGCGATTCTCGCCTAAGGGCACTGGATGAGCGGCTTGACCATTGCGCTCATGGCGTTGCTGCTCGGGTTGCTCAATGCCGTGGAGACTCCGCTTCGTCAGGCGTTGATCGCAAGCTTTGTTCCTGATCCCGTCGATCTGCCCAACGCTATCGTACTTAACGCCATGTTAATTAATGCTGGTCGCTTTGTCGGGCCACCGCTGGTCCGTGCCTTGATAGCCTTGGCGGGGAGGCAGGCCGTATCGTTTTGGTTGCGGTAACAATCGCCGTGGCCGTGAGCACCCATAGCGGACGGGAAATCCTCGGCATGCGGGTTGGCCATTCCGAGGCTGAGCCGTTCTGGGCGGACTTCTTGCGCAGTCTGATGCGCTGTGTTTTACGCGGGATGACTTGAGCGGCTGAACGCGGAAATCAAACGCCGCACCCATGTTATCTTCCCTAATAATCCGGCGATCAAGAGGCTCGTGGGTGCGATGTTGATCGAGCAGAACGACGAGTATTGCCCGCAACGGCATTATATGCAATTGCAGGCCTTTGAGGCGGTCAGCGATAACCCACAAGCCAGGCTGTCGGCCGTGATCAATCAAACGGTAAACTCAGTGGTCAGAACCGTGATGAGTTACACCACTTCCTGGGACACGGTCGAAAGAAAAGGCAGAATCTGAAGCCCTCGCGAATGCTTACCATTCTAAATGTATAATAGCGCGACCAAATTGCGCCAAATCTATCACCCCTCAAAACTATAAAGTAGCGCCGGAAAAGAGAATTCCTCCGCTATACAGTTTACCAGTCATATATTTTTATCAATGCTATCTTCGCTCGACCTATCGTTGTCACGCCGCTGCGACCTGTATCTCGAAGGCGTTTCTCTGAGCTTGCGTCGGAAGGCGCGTGAAAAATAGGACGGGTCATCGAAACCGAGTTCGAAGGCAACCTGGGCAATCGTGAGTTCGCTGTATGTCAGCAGGCGGCACGCCTCTTGAAAACGAATATTCTCAATCACTTCCTGGGTGCTGCAACGCATTATCTGTTGGCAAAGCCTATTCAGATGGACCCGTGATACCCCCGTCTGGTTAGCATATCTGGTGACCGTCCATCGATCGCTCAGATGTTGGCGGATCATCAGCAGGAATCGAGAAAGATGGGGCGGTCTAGTAATCTCTGTCCCGTTCAATGGCATTTTTCGATTCATTCGTACTGCCTCGATTGAGAGTTGCATAGCGAGCGCTCGTAAGGCTGGAGTGCGATAAACGTCATTGCCGTTAAGCTCTAATTCGATGGCAGGAAATAGCCCGGCAATTCTTTCGTTCATCGTTATGACGAAGGGCCTGGCCAAGCGGGTGGGATTGGCAACAGTCATCCGCATGACTTCCGGCAGTTCCTGGACTGCAACCGTGATGACAAATCCATCCGTATCTGGCCGGAAATGAAATTCATGTATTGAGGCACTGGGTATATTGACCATCATACCTGCTTCGAATGCGAAGGCATCTCCCTCTATTACGACCGCCCCACCGCCGGCAACGACGGCAATGAATTGATGCAAGGCAACATGGCGATGGCGTGGGATCACCCAGCCATTGGGCGCGGCGCGGTCGGAAATGCGTTCGCAATGTAGAATATCCTCCAGCGCCTGATGGCTGCCATAGAGCATGTAGTTCGGCACGACCTGATCGGAGGGGCCCTGACCACCATGTTTCAAAAGTCCCAGCATCGGATCCCTCAATACATTTCAAGAAAGGTACTTTAAGCATAGTCTGTAGCCAACGAAAAGGTAGCAGTCATGAGTTGGCCCGAGGGATTGGTCGCCGAGACCCATACGAACTTCTGTTCGTTTAGGAGCCCTAGCTCGCTTGAGTGACAAGGCTGAAAATATGGGAGGAGATTTAGGAAATGATCGAAGAAGGACACTTTCTATGGCAGGCGGACCGGGAACGTCTCGGTAAGGCCAATATTAGTCGTTATATGTCTTGGCTGAGTACGCATCGGGGACACGACTTCGATAGCTACAGCGATCTGTGGAGGTGGTCGATCGCCGATTCCGACGCTTTTTGGCAGTCGATTTGGGACCATTTCGACCTCATTTATGACGGGCAGATCAATGAGGTGCGCACCGCAGATCCAATGCCGAAAACTCGTTGGTTCACAGGCACGCGCCTCAACTACGCCGAACATATTTTGCGAAACGAGCTTAAGGGCGATCCAGCACGGCCTTTCCTGCAGCATTGCTCCGAGCTTCGTCCTCTGCAGTCCCTGAGTTGGACAGAGGTTGCATCTCAGGTTCGCTGTCTGGCATCCAGACTGAGGGATATGGGCGTAAAACCGGGCGACCGTGTGGTCGCTTACATGCCGAATATTCCTGAGGCCGTCATGTCATCGCAATGTTGGCGACGACGGCGATCGTCGCTACCTGGTTCAGTGCAGCACCCGAGTTCCCATCGGTTCGCCAGCGACGCCGAAGATTTTTGCCTGGTGTTATAACGCAATTAAGTCCGAGCTCTGGGTACCACCACAATCGGGCGGAACCGAATTTTACTCGCGCTTGCTAGCGGGCTCCGAACTGTTAGCAGTGCGCGCAGGCGAATTCAGTTGTGTTGTATGGGCGTTGCGGCTCGTAAGAATCGGAGGCGTGGCATTATTTGCTTTGAGGGAACATATGGAACAGCTGTTTCGTACCTTTCAGCTAGCCAATTCATGAGTAGAATTATCTTTTAGGGCTTGTACAAGCTAAGTACAACAAGGGGGGCTGCCTCGGAGCATTAATCAGCCTTTATTCGTTAGGGACGTAATAAGCGCAACAAAGCGAAAATAGTGAAATTTTTTGGTTGAGAAGATTGTTGATTTCAATGCGTGCTATGACTTGCTTCATGCCATTGATTGGAGCTTTTAGCAAGCTAAACTTGGCAACGAAGTCTAGCTTATTAACAGATTAACTGAGCGAAAAATAATATGCCTACGCTTTGCAGTTATTGGTTGACCGTACTTGAAGAAAAAAACCGGGTCGGTAAAGAACTATTGAATCAAATTAGAGTATTGCATTTTTCGATACAAATGATCACTAACTTGGTCATGGTCCGAAATGAATCTCCGTCGCTTAATGATCTAAAATCTCCTGGACTTGTGATATATCACGACAGTACCAAGGATGCGTACGCTCTCCAAAAGAATTTGCAAGATTCCTTAGAGGGGTCGATATTTTTGGTGGAGGCGTTTGTCGCAGATGCATCTAAGCTTGTTCGTTATATCGACTCATATTTATTAGTTGCTCCGCCTCATAAGGATCTAAAAAACCTTATAGATATGTGCGTTGCTGTCAATGATATGGTGTGTGCGCTTAAAGATTGGAAGGATAGCCGTCTGGAGCGAACGCCTATTCGTCATTTTAATGATTAAATTCCGGCGAATAAGAGTCGCATCAAAATACAAAAGTAAATATATGGCTAAAAAAGCAGTCTGTTGAAGTAGTTAAAGTAAGTTAAAAAATGATCAATAAGTTGTTGTTAAGGCGGTTGGTAGGCTTAATCAATGATCACAAGCTTGGTTACTAATCTTGTAGATGCTCAAAACGAGCCGCCATTGCTTGACGAGGCATATAAAAGTCCGGGTATATTATGCATCCCAAAAGCGCCAAGGGTATGTGCGCTCCTCATATCAATTTAAGATTCCTCGAAGACGGTGATATGTTTAATAGAGGTTTTTGCTGCAGATGCCCAGGCTTTTTCTCTATGTTGGATCATATATATTGTTTGCGCTATCAAACGAAGACCTGCATATGATTATAAGTATGTACTTGCTGTAAATGATATATATGCGCGTTTAAAGGCTGGCAAGATGGCCGCTTGGAGAAAGGACATGTCCAGTTATCTTAATCATATACGAATCTCTGTTCAATGAAAGTCGCAATGAAATATAAGGGTGAATATTATGTTGCCTGGAAATAGATTGGTGGAGGTTGTTCATTTGCTAGCGTATAACCAAGAAGTCGTCGTTAGAGCGATTGCTGGGCTTATACAGTCTTTAAGATGGACTGAACAAAAAATGCTATTTGTGGGTCAAAGCGTGCGCAATATCGATAGTTTAGGTGTAGAGAGTCTACAGGGTAGGCTTTATATTTGTGCTGTCGAGGTCGAAACTATTAAAGAGGTTGCGTGTAAACAGCTGGATTTTCTTTCGGCGAAACTTGACGCTGGGCTCTCGGTGCTATCCAGTCAAATCAGCATGGATGAAAATAATGATGAGGAGGGAGGGCGGATTTTTGCGCTGTTTTCTCAATGCTCATTGCAGCTTGTAAATCTAAAGTGTCAAATCGAAGACCTGAGACGAGATATCAATCGATAAGAATGCGAGGGTTTATGTGAATAAATTAATTGAATGCATTCTATATATTTTTTTTTGTTTTATTTTTGATCTTGTATGTGATGTTGGGCATATTTTCTAGAGGCTGAAAATCTTGCCGCGTCGGCGATTTAATAATATATTTTCTGCTTCTGAAGATTAAGTTTTGTCGATGGCTTGGCTCAATTTAGAAGTTGAACGATGCTTTTATCTTTTTGCTGGGTCGTTGAAGATGTGCACTTGAAAAAAATGTTAAATCTCAATCGCGGCTGATAAATTATGAGTTGCCCACAATAAAGCATAGTCATTTAAATGCTTATCCTTGTTAGTGGTTCTCAATCGCATTCTAGTGCATGTAAAATAGTTAACAATATATAGCCTGGCGCCCTTTAGAATGGGTTGGTTAATCTTCAGTTGTTCGCGACGCTGGAGAGAGCCGATACCGATAGGGTTTTTTTGCTATAACTGCAAAAAAACAACGTATAAAAGGGAAGTCGCTATGAAGGTGGAGGCAACTGTCCGGTTTCTGGCTAAGCGCGAAGATTTCTCCATCTAAAATGAGAGGTCGAATTTTGTTTGTCACTGATATATGGTACTCGTATCTTTTGCCGATATTATGTTTCTTGGTTTGCCTATGAATGCGTCTTAGCACGATATGTGTAACATTCGCGAGGTGAAGGTTATAAGAGATAGGCTTCACGACCTCCGCTATCGCTTTAATCATATTGTCAACAGCGTGGGAAGCTTTGCGTCGAGCGCCAACATTGTATTGAGTTTACCCATATTTATAATTGGTCCAAAACTGATTAAATCATTCCATATGAATAGCCGCAACAAACCAAAAGCATTCTGGCGGTTGGGAGAGAGCAACGCGGTGCAGATTTAGCTGTATATGATGGGCGAGCGCTCTTACCCTCATCGGCTACTGCAGCAAATCCACGTCCAGCCTCTCCGGCACCTGCTGCCTTATTGTCGCATTAAGCGCTAATAA
The DNA here is from genome assembly GCF_036346475.1 of Pseudomonas sp. AM8. Classification (NCBI taxonomy): domain Bacteria; kingdom Pseudomonadati; phylum Pseudomonadota; class Gammaproteobacteria; order Pseudomonadales; family Pseudomonadaceae; genus Pseudomonas; species Pseudomonas sp. AM8. Next base: position 13,206 of record NZ_JAOTNX010000025.1, on the reverse strand, counting down.
ATTAATTTGCTGGGCAATTTTGCGAATGGCGTCCAGAGCTTTATTGATATCCTGCAGTCATTTCAGCTAGACCATGTACGCTTATCGAAGTTAACCTAACGTTATCTACCATGATATTAAATGCACCCACTTTTTCATCTGCCTTGCCTCTACCGGTGTTTGCCGTCTTCAAAGCGGAGCCAGTGGATAACATCTTGAGTCGACGCAGCGGCCGCTGTCACCCTAATTAGGCAAGCGTTCAACTGAGTGCTGCACCTGCGCAACCAACAGTTCAGCGCCGGCAGAGCTATTTGTTCAGCTCATCGACAGCGACCATGGCGCTGCCGTTCGATATGAACATCGGCACCTGGCGGAGGGGTTGCTCGTGACGCGCAACATTCGTCTGGTGGCTCACGATGCAGCAATCAGTCTGTTTTTTTTGCGGCAGGTTTGCGCGCAAGTGCGTCTAGGAAGGCGCTCGCGGACGTCGAATGGTACAGGTAGCTCTTTTAGGCCAATGGCGTATCAAAGAGTCATTTTGAAGGTGCTGTAGGTCAAAAGTCTGACTTTGCAGGGCATTTTGTGGTGGCTACCTACGGCCGTGGTATGGGATGCCGAGCCACGGTCTGTGTAGATGTGAACGCCATTTTCATGATTTGCGTTACCTCAACCCGGTAGCCCGGACATGATGCAATATGACGGCATAGTTCTGTGGAATGAAAAAAAACTAGAAAGTTGATGAAGCCAATCCGAGCCTTTTCTTGAAGACGGATTGACCTTTTCAGACTTGAATGAATTCATGTATTATCAGTCATCACCAATATTTAAGGTTTGCGTTATGTCTAAGCTTGCAGAATTCCGTCAGCTTGAAAAAAACCTTGCAGAGCAAATGGCTCAACTGGAAGCTTTGAAAGGTGATGCCGGTTTAGCTGAAGAAATCAAATTTGAAGAGAAGCTGCGGAACCTGCTGGGCCAATACGGCAAGAGTCTGCGTGACGTGATCGCTATCCTCGATCCAGCTTCGCTTAACCATAAAGGTGCTGCTGCTCCAGTGGCTCCGAAGGCAACTCGCCGTCATCGCGTTGTGAAGATCTACAAGAATCCTCATACTGGCGAAACCATTGAAACGAAAGGTGGCAACCACCGTCAATTGAAAGAATGGAAAAGTGAGTTCGGTGCTGACACCGTTGAGTCGTGGCTGAGCAAGTAATACGACAGCTATCATGCCGCCGCAATGGCGGCATATGCTTCACCTCGCATTGGCTGCTTTGATCGCTGACCCGACCGCACCCAGATCTAGGTGAGCGCGCAGCGATCGATGTAGTCACGCCGACCAATGTGGTCGCGATCGTTCGGGCCATCATAGGGGACCATCACCATCCAACTGCCTCCGAGACCGTCTCAATGCGGTCTATCCCCGAGAGCATTCGCCGGAACATGGATGGCGAGGCGGTGTTTGAAGATGTTTGAAAGCCAACGCTGCGGCCTGTTGACCGGAGCGGGACTGCTTCGGGCAACAGGTATCGGGTCAGGCTGCTCCAGCTCTGGCGATCTGTAGCGCTCTGCGTTCAAACTGCTCAGCAGCCGAGTTGGCTTGCCCGCTAGGTCGCAGCAGGTGCGTCACGATCTCGTAGGGGCCGTTGGACAAAGGCCGCATGTCGATCCCCAATGCATTCGCTTGCTGAACGCGGGATTGCGCACATATCCCGATGCCGTAGCCGGCCGCCACCCATATCGCCATCATCTCGAAGGATGTCACACGCTGAATGCACTGCTCGTCTGTCGGCGTGACGGAGGACAGCCGCTCATCTAGCAAAGGACAAGCCTCTGCCGGCCAGCGAAACAGGGGATAGTCCACCAGTTCTGCGATCGTAAGTGCTGCTTGGCTGAGCGATGGGAGCCGCAGCGGTACGGCAACGGCCCTGTTTTCGATCCAAAGGCGCTGGCTCTTCAGGGCAGGGTCGCTCAATCCCTGAAGTAGTAGCCCTGCGTCGTAGCGATCCTCGCGAAGTCCCGCAATCAGGGCATCACTCGTGACCTCAAAAAAAGCGATAGTGACTTCGGGCTCTTCCGCGCGCTGCAGCGCAAGCAGCGCCGAGAGATGTGAGGATGGCACGCCTTGCGCGATAGCAAGCCGGAGATTAGAAACCTGTCTGGTGGCGTCGTGCATTGAGAGCCCCCAAGAAACGATCGGATCAGAAAAGGCGAGCCGATATGATAGCTAAGAGTTAACTTTAACGTGGTTAAATTTCATTGATTGCTTGACGCTTCTGGCGATGCAGAAGCGTAGCGTTCAACGGGGCCGTCCCCCTGGCACAACCACTTATGAAGCCGAGCCGGCACTGGCGTTCGGTCAAGCGGTGCGTGCCGCCCGCACAGAACAAGGAATCGCTCAGGAAGAGTTGGCTGCCTTGGCCAAGGTCGAGCGTTCGCACATGGGTAAGATCGAGCGTGGGGAGCACATGCCCACACTGGCGCTGATACTGAAAATCGCCTTGGCGCTTAGGATAAGTGCAGCCGACCTGATGACTGCCACTGAAAGTAATCTGCGTGCCGGCGCCAATTTGTGAGCCATCGTCACTGCCAGGCGGGCACTGGGGGTAGGCTATGCGCCTCCTCAAGGCCGGCCGGGACCTGCCTTGGGAATACCTGTCCAGCACGGGCTGCTGGGGCCAATCGGGAACGCAACGCAACATTGACTGCGGCATCTATTCTCGATTGGCCGTCTGTGGGTGGCCCCGCTAATCGCACATATGGGCGCGTAGGCGAGAGATGAATCGCTCCAGCGGAGCCGACAAACTGCCACTGCCGGGCCGAAGCAAGTAGGTGGTGATCACTGCTGACTCCGCCGCCAAGGGACGGATGACCACATCTGGCCGTTGGCAGACTGCGGACCTGGTCTGCGTGGTGAAACCCAGGCCGAAGCCTGCGCCGACCAGGGTCAGCATGATGTCCAGCGAAGACACATGCTCAACGACATTGGGCTCACGATCCAACGGTCGAAGGATCCTCGCTAGTTCGCGGCAGTAGCCCTCGAACACCTGCGGATCGCACAAGACGAGCGGGTGGCTCCCGAGTTCATGAAGAGGGACCTCCCTGTGGGCTAACAATTCATGCCGGGCTGGTACTGCAATCACCAGCGAGTCCTGCCAAAGTGGTTCGGCAACAATGTCTTCATCGATCTCGGCCGTGTACGCGAACCCAGCCGCGAAGTCGCCTGACCGTAGGCCGCGCAACTGCTCGGACAACGGAACCTCGGACAGCTTTATTTCAATCTCCGGCTCCTTTTCACGGCAATGGGCCAGGAACGCGGACAGTCTCCGGTCGACTGCGCCATCGGATATCGCGATGCGCAGACTACCTCGTAAGCCGGCCGCAACGGCCTTGGCATTTTCTCGGGCTTGTTCCAGGACGGTGAATAGCCTTCGAGTGTCTTGCAAGAATGCAGCGCCGGCCGCGGTCAGCCGGGTTCCTCTGCGATCTCGATCGAAGAGCATCACCCCCAACTCATCCTCAAGCTCCTTGATAGTCCGCGAAAGGGGTGGCTGCTCGATATGGAGACGTTCGGCGGCCCGTGTGAAGTGCAGTTCCTCGGCCAAGACACCGAAGCAGCGAAGGTGCCGCAATTCCATCAATGACCTGCTCCTAATGCATTTTTAATAACCCGAAAATTCACCCTCACGCTCCATCAGCTTTAGCATTCCCTTGGCGAGACGTAAAAAGAAGAAAAAAGGCCTGATACCACCTGGGATTGCAGCCTTGCACAAGTCGTTGCGAGCGCAAAGTCGTTGGCCATGGCCGGTCTGTACAGATCGGTGAGCAATGGTGGATTTGTCGAAAACGCATGGTCCACTATCACGCTCCGAGCCAAATTAGCTGCGTTATTCAAGCAGCGACTTGTAAGGGCTGGGCTGTTGACAGTACAAAGGCTCATAGCGCTACCCGAAGCCTGATTAGCACTGTTCTTCAGTAATCAGGCGATTGGGACGGAAGCCTGCTTCGGAGAACAGGCCGTTATGGAGGGGCCTCAGCCTCGACGGATTTTGCCGTCAGGGCCGAAACCTCTCCCAGGGGGCGAAGGTTCGTACTAAACAGGACCCCAAATGGCTATTCGCAAAGCAAGTCCGGTCTGGCGCAAAGCGTTCATCGTCTCTCTGATGCAATGCCAGCGCGTTCCGGAGCAGCACATTGCATGACCTTGCTGTCAGTCGTTGGCACCGACAATTCCGTTCCAAGATCTAATACGGAAAGATCTTACCTACACGACATATGATGCCCACGGTTTAAAAATTACCAAGCTGCATAAAGTCAAGTGCGTCTAGGCCTTCAATGAGAGTTGACCCGGTTGTGCGGCGCCTCCGGGGTCCGACGTAGGTTAAGCCACTGCACCAGGACACCGAGCACGGCTACTGCTCCTGCACTACTGGCCAAGGCTACCGCAGTCCATTGCTGGAGCAGCAACATTCCGCCCAGCGCCGCACCGATGGCGCTGCCCAAGTACAACGCCGACTCGTTGAGTGCCACGGCCAGATTGCCGTCGCCTTGGCGCTCGCGCGCGTTGATCAGTTCGTTGTTCTGCGGCACCTGCAGTGCCCATCCCACCGCGCCCCAGGCAGCGATCGGAAGCATCACCAACCAAGTCCCCATCGATGCCGTCACTGGAAGCAGGAACAGCGCCGCAGCCAGGATTACCATGATCCACAGGGTCAATACCGGACCCCTGACGCGATCCACCAACGGGCCGATGAGAAAGCTGCCGAGCACACCACCAACACCCCATACCCACAGGTAAGATGTCACCGATCGAGCCGCGCCCTGGCTTGCAGCCAGCAACGGTGAGATGAAGGTGTACATGCCCAGGCTGGCGACTGCCGCCAGCAGCGATACCGACAAGAGCGAGGCCACGTGACCATCCGTCAGCAGAGTCAGCTTGGCCTTGAGTGGCGTGGCCGCTGGGGCTGGGAACACAGGTAGCCGTAGCGCCAGCCCCACCAGAGAGATAGCGCCCAATGCGGTGACCAGCCACAGGGCCGAGGCCCAGCCGAGACGTTCGGCCAACAGCAGGCTCAGCGGCACACCCAGCACGGTGCCACTGGCCATACCTCCCATGATCACTGCGATCGCCTTGCCCCGCTGGTCTGGCGGCGACAGCGCCGCCGAGGCGGCAATACCCATTGCAAGATAGACGCCGGCGCCAATACCGGCCAGAGCGCGGAAGACCAGCAGCGCATTGAAGTCGGTCGCCAAGGCGCTGGCTGCGTTGGCGAGCACGAACAATCCGAGCGCGAACAGCAAACCCCCTCGCTGCCGAGGAGCAGGCAGCAGCGCGACGAACAGAGGCGAGCCCAGACCGTAGGCCAGGGTGAAAGCGGTCACCAGTTGCGCCGCGAGGGCGACGGGCACCGCGAAGGCTGTTTCGATCATGGGGATCAGGCCAGCGGTAACGTACGACGCCATGCCCAAGGCGAAAGCACCGAGGGCGACAAGATAGACTGGAGATTGCGCAGAACGTGACATTGGGAGGCTCCTAAGAGAAAAGAGCGTGGAGGCGCGTCACGGTGCGACGCGCTTCACAGCGATGGATCAAAGAGTGAGTTCGACGCGGTATTCGGCGAGCCAGGTGTTCAAGCCGATGGCCAGCTCCATCCCCATTCGGTCGTGCATGGGAGACAGATTCCTGAGGGGTTTCGCAAGGGTGTTTGCGATACGTTGCCGATCGAGCAGCGGCAACACTGGCGCTGCCGGATCGGCCAGGATCGCGACCAGCGACTCACGCACTCCCCGCTCATAGGCCGGATCCTGCGTCGAGGGGTACGGACTCTTGATCCGCTCGGCGATGCTGTCCGGCAGCAGGTCGCGCGTGGCGGCGCGCAGGATGCTTTTCTCCCTGCCGTCGAAGGACTTCATTTCCCAAGGGATGTTGAAGGCGTACTCAACCAGGCGGTGGTCGCAGAATGGTACGCGCACCTCCAGGCCCACCGCCATGCTCATGCGATCTTTGCGGTCGAGCAGCGTCTGTACGAAGCGTGTCAGATTCACGTAGCTCATCTGTCGCATGCGCCGGTTGGTCGCATCCTCCCCGGGCAGTACCGGGGTCTCGGCCAGCGCCTGGCTGTAGCTGTCGCGCAGGAAATCGTCCATCTGCAGGGTGTCCAGCAGGTCTTGCGCGAACAGCGTCTTGCCGTCGAAATACTTGCCAGTCGCAGAGGTCAGCCACGGAAAAGTCTGAGCAGCGATCGCCTCTGGATCATGAAACCAGCGATATCCGCCGAACACTTCATCGGCCGACTCGCCTGACAAGGCCACGGTCGAATGTCGGCGGATCTCCTGGAACAGGCGGTACAGCGAGGGCCACATGTCGCCCCAGAATGCAGGTGGCAGGTCCAGCGCCTGAGCGATCTTGGCCCGCAGCGCCGGATCGGCCAGCTCGCTGCTGTCCAGAACGATTTCACCATGGGTAGAACCGATGCGCCGTACCAGGTCACGCACGAAGGGCGCGTCGGGGGTGCCGCGCACCGCATCGCCGGTAAAGCCTCCTCCGTGATCGGCGAAGTCCACTGAGAACGAGCGGATGTTGTCCTTGCCTGCGGCCAGCAGCTTCTTGGACGCCAGGGCGGTGATGATCGAGGAATCCAAGCCGCCGGACAGTAGGCTGCACAACGGCACGTCGGCGACGATCTGCCGATCAATGATGTCCTCCAGCAGGTCGCGGGTGTGGCGGACGGTCTGTTCCAGCGTGTGTTCATGCTCATGGGCCTGCAGCGCCCAATAGCGATGGCGCGACAGGCCCGCGCGGCTGACCTTGACCAGCTCGCCCGGCAGCACCTCGTGCATGCCGGCGAAGATCGCATGGCCCGGAGTCTTGACCATCTCCAGCACTTCGCGCAGCCCATCGGCATTCACCTTACGAGGCACTCTAGGGTTGGCGAGCAGGGCCTTGGGTTCGGAGCCGAACACCACACCGTCGTCGGTCTGGAAGTAGTACAGCGGCTTCACGCCCATCCGGTCGCGCACCAGCAGCAGTTGCTGGGCCAGCCGATCCCAGAGGGCGAAGGCGTACATGCCGTTGAGCCGTTCAACGAAGGCCGTGCCCCATTCCAGGTAAGCGCGCAGCACCACCTCAGTGTCGCTGCGGGTCTCGAAGCGGTGGCCGCACTCCAGCAATTCGCGGCGTAACTCCGGGAAGTTATAGACCTCTCCCGTGTAGCTGATGACCGCGGCGGCATGCTGACCACTATGCTCGGCGACCATCGGTTGGCGGCCGCCCTCCAAGTCGATGATCGACAGACGCCGGTGCCCCAGCCCGATCGGGCCGTCGATCCATACGCCCTCTGCATCGGGGCCTCGCGGTGCAAGGGTGTCTGTCATTCGTTGCAAAGTCTCGCGGTGCGTCGTCAGGTGATGGCTGAACGCAAGCCAGCCGGTCATTCCACACATAAATCACTCCTGAAATAGTTGTTAAGCCTTAGCCCAAGCTCTCAAGGTCTGCGCTCTGGGGTATGAGCAGCCGCGCCGCGCCGCGTACATATCGGGCAAGCGGCAGCGTGCCGATCTGCCGGCCGATGCCGTCGAGCAGAGCCTGAAGGCGGATCGCCTCATCGAGGCCGGCGAAGGGGCGCCTAGGTGCTCCACCCAGCGCAGTCACGCGCGTAACGTCCTCGCACAGGCGCGACAGCTTGAGCAGTGTTTCGAGTCCGACCTCGCTCGGTGCGGTCCGGAAGGCATCCACCAGCACCTCCCGTCCTTCGCCGTCGCGGGTCCAGATGCGCAACTCGTCGTGGTCCCAGGCCGGGGTGTCGTAGACGATGCGCGCGTGGAAGATCCGGCCGGCCGGATCGACGAACGAGAAGTCCACGGTGCGCTGTCGTTGGATGTTGACGAAGCTGCTGTAGCCGGCCACCACCGCGTCGCCCAGGGTCGCTGTGAGCAACACGGTGTCCGGAACATCGGGGCCGGAAAGGGAAAAGTCCGAGCCGATGCCGATCGCCTGCCGTAGGCGCAACGTTTCGCCAGGCGCGCCGATCCACTGCACCAAGTCCAGGGCATGGATGACCTCGCTGCTCACGCCGCATGTGGGCCGATAGTCGTTCAGCCGGTCTTTGCCCCAATGGAAGCTGGCGCGGATCAGCGACCACGCCTGCTCGGCCACCCGGTCCCTCAGCCGCTGGCTGGCCTCTGAATAGCGCTCCACCAGATCCAAAGCGAAGCCCTGGGCACTCGCCATTCCGGCGCAAGCGTCAGGCCAGCCATCCCCCGGCGCGGCCAGCGGCTTCTCGCAGAGCACGAAGCCCGTGAAGCCGGCCAGGTCGCGCAGGATGCCAACGTGCGCATGATCGTTGACGCTGACCACCACCACGTCGGGGTGGAATTCGGCCAGCGCCCGAGGAACGTCCGGGTAGTAGGGCAGGGCTTCGCTGATGCGCTGCTGGCGTGCCACATAGGCTATGTCGAGCGGCAGGTCCAGCGTGCCAGCAAGATGGCGGAAGGCACGGTGGTAGCGCTTGCCGGCATAGCCTAGTCCGACGATCAGCAGCTTCATGGCCGGTCTCCCGACAGACTCAGTAGTCCTTCCACGCTGCGCACGAAACCCAGCTTGCGGTACAACGCCTCGGCGGCCGGGGTGGTCTCCAGCAGCACCTTGGTCACGCCGCGCTCGGCGAACCATTGCAACAACTCGTGCATCAACCTCTCGGCAATGCCCTGGCGTCGGCACGGCGGCGACACCACCACCGACTGGACCCAGCCGCACCAGCCGCTCAGGCAGTCTGGCGCGGGCGGGCGTGAATCGATGAGGCCGGTGGCGCAGGCCACCACTTCGCCGTCCCGGTCAGCGACGGCGATTCTCGTGTGCTCGCCATCTGCTAGCACCGGCTCCAGCCAGTCCCGATAGGCGGCCTTCCAGCGCAAACGTTCCTCAGACGTGCGGCTCGCATAGCTTGCCGTTGATGCGCCATCCAGCAGATGAGCTCGTAGCGCTACCAGCACCTCGATATCGGATGGCGTGGCTGGGCGAATCTTCCAGGATGCCTTCGACATTTCACGACGCCTCCTGCAGGGCGTCGGCGGCGCCGTGTGCTAGCAGCGGAATGTCGAAATGCGCGAAGACCTCTTCCAGCGCCTCGGCGAGCTGGTCGATCTGCGCATCGCTGTGGTTAGGCGTGGCATTGACGCGGAAGCGCTCGGTGCCCACTGCCACCGAAGGGAAATTGATTGGTTGCAGGTAGATGCCATGCACGCGCAGCAGGCGCTCCGCCGCAGCCTTGCACTTGCCGGCGTCGCCGACCAGCACCGGCAGCACGTGCGTGGTGGAGCACGCCATCACCGGAATCCGCCTCTCGGCCAGTGCTTGGCGCAGGCGCTGGGTTTGTGCATGCAGCCGGTCACGCTCGGCGGTTTGCTCCTTCAGGTGTTCGACGCTGGCCAGGCAACCGGCCGCTACGGCCGGCGGCAGCGACGTGGTGAAGATGAAGCCGGTGGCGAACGAGCGAATGGCGTCAACCAGCCATTGAGCGCCGACGATGTAACCACCAATCACGCCGATCGCCTTGGCCATAGTGCCCTGGATCAAGTCCACCTGATCGGCGACCCCCAAGTGCGCCGCTAGCCCGGTGCCGCACGGGCCGTACATGCCCACCGCATGCACCTCATCGAGAAAGGTCAGCGCGTTGTGGTGACGGACCAGCGCCACGATCTCTACGATGGGGGCCACATCGCCGTCCATGGAATACACCGACTCAAACACCACGATCTTCGGCCGCTCGCGCGGGTAGCGCGCCAGTAGCTCCTCCAGGTGGGCCACATCGTTGTGGCGGAACACTTGGCGCTCGGCACGGGTCGCGCAAATGCCACTGATGATGGACGCATGGTTCTTCTCATCGCTGAACACCACGCAGTCGGGAATCTGCCGCAGCAGGCATTGCAATGTCGTATCGTTGGAGCTGAAGCCGGTCGGGAATACCAGCGCCGCCTCCTTGCCATGCCAGTCGGCCAAGCTGCGCTCCAGCTGGCAGTAGATCCCGTGAGTTCCGCCGATATTGCGCGAACCGCCCGAGCCGGCGCCATAGATGTCGATCGCCTCGTGCATCGCTTTGCACACGCTCGGGTGCTGTGACATCCCGAGATAGTCATTGCTGCACCAAATGACGACGGGACGGTTGTCTTCGCCTTCGAGCCACGCCAGCGGATATTTTCCACGGATCCGATTCAAGGTCACGAAAGTCCGGTACTGCCCGGAAGCCTTCAATTCACTCAGTTTTTCACTCAGCAAACTTTGGTACATGCTCATTTCTCCTTATTTTTTACACCTCATATGCGTTTTGGCAGCTGTCTACTGCCGGCCAAGAACGGCCGAGATGGCGAGCCGAAGTGATTGTGTGCAGCCTTTTTATCTATTACAATTTAACTATTTATGCTGTTACTAAAAGTGATTGGATGAGTGTTATTCGTAATATGGAGCGTGTCAGGAAGGAATTGGCCGAGTTCCTCCGGAGTCGCCGCGAGCGTCTAGCGCCCTCAGAGGTCGGACTCCCGTCTGGAGCGCGCCGTCGCACGCCGGGGCTGCGCCGCGAGGAGGTGGCAGCATTGGCCGGCGTAGGGCTGACCTGGTACACGTGGCTGGAGCAGGGGCGAGACATCAGTGTGTCAGCGACTTTTTTGGACAACCTTGCCCGGGTTCTGAAGCTGGATGCGGCCGAGCGACGCTATCTCTACCTTCTTACTCAACAGCGCCCACCGGCTGAGCCCGGCAAGACGTGGTGTGTCGTCCCACAGGTGGTCCATCGGCTCATGGGTGATCTGGCGTTACGTCCCGCTTATGTGATCAACCTACGATGGGACGTGTTGGCTTGGAACCTGGCCGCCGACAAGGTGTTCCGCTTTTCCTCGCACACGCCGGAGCGGCGCAATTTGTTGTGGATGCTGTTTGCTGATCCCTTCACCCAGGAGCTTTTCGATCCCTGGGAGGATCAAGCACTCCAGATGCTTTCTCACTTCAGGAGAGATTTCGTCAATGCGACGCAGGAACCCGATATCTGCGCCTTGATCAAGGACCTGGAAAAAGTATCTCCAGACTTTAAGGAGTGGTGGCAGCAGCAGGACATTCACGGCCCGGATCACGGGTGGCGACGCTTACGGATTGAGGAGCTTGGACACGTCGCATTCGAGTATTCAAAATTGACAATAGATGAGGATCATCACCTGCGACTTTTCTATTACGCCGCAATGGAAGATGGAGATTATAACAAGGGCTTTTCCGGGTGGCTAAGGTCATCCGGAGTTCAAAAAAACACTTCCGCGTGAAGTAGCGGTAATACCAAACCCGGCAGAGTCGCCGCACTGCGACTAATCTCCCAAGATAATCCGCCAGCGCGCAGGCGCCGATGCCGGAGAAGCAACGCTCCAGCAGGTAGTGCCCCCTGCAATGAGAACGTCAGGGCAGTGCCGCAGACGAACTTTGAGAGAGTGAGGGACTATTAGAGGGGCTGCTGTGGCTCGCAGAACAGAATCAATTGAACTATTTGTTAATCTTACTCGTAGTGTGGCCGATAGCGCGGTGTAAGCCCGTGAAACACTCACCTCCAGAGGTAAGATAATGAGAAACTTTAAGGTCTCGGTTCGAGCAGGCGCAAGCTTCATGCTGATCACGTGCTTGCTCATTGCGCTTGGAGCGATATCGTTATGGAAAATGGAAAGACTCCGGGATGATATGGTCACTCTTCAGTCCGATGCCATGGCGAGCGTCTCACTTGCGAATAAGATTAGCATTGCCACCTTGCGCTTGCGCCTCGACATAAGGCGTTTAATTGCGCAAACTGATCCGCAAGCCAAGGCCGTCACTATTGAGCGCCTCAGAAATACTAGAGATGATTTGCTAAAGCAGTCCGATGCATATGCTTCATTTGTGGGTAGCACAGAAGAAGGGGTGATATATCAATCTGTTAGCTCTACTATTCCAAAACTCGCTGCGCTTAGCGAGACGCTTATTGATCTCAGTAATAAAAGCGCTAATAGCGAGGCTGTTGCGTTCGCAGACACCAATTTGGTTCCGGTATCGCAGACGTTGCAGACGGCGGTTGATACCCTTATTCAGATGAATTCAGATCAGGCTGAAGCGTTAGAGAAAAGTGCAGCGGCATCTTATGAGACTGGCTTTAACTTCACTTTGATGATAATTATTATCTCAATATTTGTTACGGTCGTTCTGGCGATCTTGCTCACCCGTAGTATAGTAAGGCCACTCAAGGAGCTGCTGGCTACGAATGACAGAATTGCTTCTGGAGACCTCCGAAGTGAAGTCTTAATTTCAGGTAAAGACGAGTTTTCCGACCTGCAGAGGTCAACGCTTTCTATGCAACAGAATTTAAGGCAGACCATTGGATTAATTAGTAATTCTTCACTGCAATTGGCCTCAGCTGCTGAAGAGATGAACACCATTACTGCACAATCTAGCTACGGGTTGGGTCGTCAAAATCAGGAAATCGAACAAGCAGCGACTGCCGTTAATGAAATGACCGCGGCAGTTGACGAGGTCGCACGCAATGCTGCCGCTGCATCTGATGCAGCTAGGGATTCAAATGCATCCACGTTGCTTGGGTCTCAGCGGGTCAACAGTACGGTAAATGCAATCGAAAAGCTTAGCGCTACAGTCCTCGCCACTAGCGCCGACGTAAAGCGTCTGGCAGGTCAATCTAATGACATCAGCAAGGTTCTGGCAGTGATCAGGACAATTGCTGAGCAGACCAACTTGCTGGCCCTCAATGCGGCAATTGAAGCTGCCCGCGCTGGTGAACAGGGTCGAGGTTTTGCAGTTGTGGCTGATGAAGTAAGGGCTTTAGCACATCGCACCCAGCAATCGACGCAGGAGATTGAACAGATGATTGGTGCCATCCTGCAAGGATCGGAGCTAGCCACCAAATCAATGCAAGATAGCTGCCTGGGAGCACAAGACACGCTCCGCGTGGCTCACGAGGCAGGCGCCGCACTCACTGAAATTGCGCGAGGTATTCAAGAGATTAACGGTATGAATATGTTGATCGCCACCGCATCTGAAGAACAGGCGCAAGTCGCGCGTTCGATCGATCATAATCTGGTCAGTATTCGCGATCTCTCGGTACAAAGTAATGAAGGGGCGCACCAGACATCCCTTGCGAGTACAGAGCTGTCGAGACTGGCAATAGAAATGAATGCGGTGGTTACTCGGTTCAAAATATAATTGGCATCACATAGATC
>NZ_JAOTNX010000024.1:0-54613 GCF_036346475.1 Pseudomonas sp. AM8 | reverse complement strand
AACAACAACAACACCCCGACTGCCCCTACCAAGCAGACCCAGACAGCGGCCGCGAGACATTTTCCTGAAAAACGCCCCAAAACAGCGCGCCCTTCCCGCTTCAAAAGCACCATAATCCCCTGTTGAAATTCCCCCTACTTGTTTGAAATCGGTTTTCGCGAGGACAGCGTGTCTAAAGGTGTTGTGTTATCGGTGTCGGCCTCGGTGTTGTTTGCCGTGATGTATTACTTCACGTCATTGCTGACGCCATTGAGCGGCCTGGAAATTTTCGGCTGGCGCATGTTGCTGACCGTACCGTGCATGACGGTGTTCATGATCGTCAGCGGCGAATGGCGGCGGGTCTGGGAATTGCTGCGAGTGCTGGCGGCCAAGCCTCGGCTGATCGGCGGTGTGGTGTTGTCGTCGGCGTTGCTGGGCGTGCAGTTGTGGTTGTTCATGTGGGCGCCGCTGAACGGGCGCAGCCTGGATGTATCGGTGGGTTACTTCCTGCTGCCGCTGACCATGGTGCTGACCGGGCGCCTGGTATGGGGCGAACAGTTGTCCTACCTGCAAAAGATCGCGGTGTTTTTTGCCGGCCTCGGGGTACTCAACGAGTTGTTCCAGGCCGGCGGGTTCTCCTGGGCGACGCTGGTGGTGATCATCGGTTACCCGCTGTATTTCATTGCGCGCAGATACCTCAAGACCGACCACCTGGGCGGACTGTGGCTGGACATGGCGCTCATGCTGCCGGTGGCCTGGTGGTTTGTGCAAAGCGGCGAACAGGGCTTTGCGGTGATGGATGCCCACCCCAAGCTGTACGGGTTGATCCCGATGCTGGGCCTGATCAGCGCCTCGGCGCTCGTGAGCTATATCATCGCCAGCCGCCTGCTGGCGTTCAGCCTGTTCGGACTGCTCAGTTATGTCGAGCCGGTGCTGTTGCTGGTGGTGGCGCTGCTGCTGGGTGAAGGCATCAAGGCCGGCGAATGGTTGACCTACATCCCGATCTGGATCGCGGTCATGGTCCTGGTGTTCGAAGGGGTCAAGCACCTGGTGCGTCAGCGCAGGGCTTGAGCGACGAACAGGCGACAGGCCGCAACAGCGCCTGATGGTGCTGAATGGCACCCTCATCGTCCAGGGTGGTGAACTGTACTTGCGTACCGGTCAGGCCCTCGTGAGGCAGCCCGGGCATCGCAATCCGTGCAGTCCCATAGGGCGCGACCATCGGCGGATCTTCGCTGCGATGCTCCACTGCGCTGAGTGTCAGTACCACCCCGGACAAGGTCACGTGATAGGGCGTGGGGTTAAGCACCTCCAACCCCGCCTCGCCTCCACCGCTTACGGACCATTGCAGCGCATGAGCCGCGTCCTGCACCTGCCCCGGCAGTTCGGCGGGCCGGAGGAAAAGCTTGATCCGCGTACGAAAGGCAAATTGCAGGACGTTGGTTTCAGCCGAGGCCTCAACGCTCGGCCTGATTGCCAGCACGTTCAGCCAGTACACCGACTCCCGGCCAGCCATCGGCTTCGGCGTTTGATAATGCATGATCCGCAAGGCGCGTCCGGTGCTTGCATTCATGCGAACGATGGGTGGCGTAATCGTGAACGGCACATCACTGTTTTCGGGCGCCGCCGCCGCATCGCCGTCATCGATCCACGCCTGCACCAGGCGCGGACTGTCAGCCTCGTTGTGCAGGTTGATCACCACCGCGCGCGCGGCGCCCGGATAGATGACACGTGTGCGGTCAATCACGATTTCACCCTGCGCGACGATCGCCTGCAGGCTCATCAGCACGCCAAGGCCCCTGCTCCACAGCGCGATGCTCATCGGTAGCTCATTGTGAAGGACGCCAACCCGTTCGCGCTGCCGGGCCGGATCGATGAGCCCGTCTGGATATAACGTGCGGTCAAAGGAATCTGCACGGTTGCATTGCCGGTTGTGCCGACCAGCCACTGGTTCGGGTTGCCAATGGTCGTGGAGTCAGCGCCGTAACGCACCAGTGTGCTCCCCCGCAGTAATTGCAGTGCGACGCCGCTGGCCACGGAGGTCGGGGTCAGGGACAACACATCGCTGCGATTGGCCGGCGTGGTCTGGTCTGTCACCGTGATAAATACGTCACGCGTAGCGCCGCTGGTGCCGCCCGCACATGACAGTGTGATGTTGCGGGTCACGCTGCCGGCGAAGCTGCCCACCCCGCGAAAGTCACGTGCAGCCACGGCCGGCATGGGCATTGCAACCGAAGGCGTGGTGACGCTGCAGGTGGGTTTGCGGGGCGCATTGATCGTGATATTGGAGAAGTTCACCGCGTAATAACCGGCGCCGCTGATGGGCGTGCCGGTGATCGTATACCGTGCAAGGTTCCTGGCGGCGATCGTGCCGCCGGTGATGGGGCCCGTGGCTACAAAGTAGATACGGGTATCAAGCCCGAGGACGATGGGCCTTGCCCTGATATCTCCAACAATCAGTGTGACACCTGCCGTGTTGATAGGCATGAACGGCCGATTCGGGTCCCTCGCCATCAAGGCAAACCCGACCCCAGGTACATTGGTGGCATGCACTGGCATTGAAAGCCCGTTGGCGGAAAATGTCCGGCCCGTCGGCGGGCTATTGACCAGCGCCAGCCTGGCCTGAGCCCCGAAAGCAATGCGTTCGGTACACCGAAGCGCGGACGATGGAAGGCTATCAAAGCGATAGCCGCTGGCGGACCCTATCACTTGTCCTACCTGTTGCCCGGCCGCAACGGTGATCGGGGGAATAGTAATATTCACCGACGGGCCGGGGGCGCAGGTGATCGCTTGAGCTTCCAGCGCCACCATCCATCCTCCCAGCACCACGCTGACAAGCGAAAACCTAGTCATGAAAACAACACCTCTGTCATATCGGATAAGTCATGCATCGCATCAATCATGAATCGGCGCTCGCTCATGGCTGGCCCGCCACCTGGCGAGCCTGGCTCGCCACGCATACCCCTTGCATGAAGTCGGTAGTGACCTGTCGCTGGCCGGCGGTCGCCGGCGGCATGTGATAGTGGATATCGCACTGCTCGGCGATTTTGCTGCCCCACTTGACGGTCAGGCGGCCTTCCTGCGGGATGTCCCGGACGAAGGCTTTACTGGCCTGCCCCACCACACCGACCTCACGCCCTTGCCCATCGAATACCTGTGCGGCAAATGGCAGCGGGCTGCCATTCTCGCGAACGCCCTTGACCACCACTGCCCGGCCGTTGACCGTGTCGAACTTGACCAGCGATACCGCACCCGAGGTCGGTACGACGTTGCGGGTCGATTCCTGAAGCTCCACATCCAGCGACATGCCTTCCGGATCGATCTCCACCGTATTGTTCTGGAACGCCGTCAGATTGGGCACGACGGCGTATCCCTTGCTGTTGACCCGTGTACCGCCGCCGCCGCCAAGCCGGGCGCCTTCGGCTCCCGGCACATGGACCAGCGCCGAGGCTTCGCCCAGGCTTTGCGAGAACGCCACACCGTCGGCGTGCACGACTACTCCGCCGTCGGCGCCGAACGAAAGCTGCGAGCTATCGCGGCTCTGGCCATATCCGGCGCGCAGGTGGGTGGCATCGGTGCGATAACCCGCATAGGTGTTGAACTGGCTGGAGCGTGTGTCTTCACTGGTCGCACGGTGGGCGGAAACACCGTAGTTGACCTCGGCGTTCTCGCCCAGGAAGCCGTTGATGCCCACCTGTTGCTGGCTACCCCGTGTATCGCCGGTATCCCGGGACAGCGAAGTATTGATCGTCGGCGACCTCGACTCACTCCCCAGGGGCATCGATAGCGTGAGCATGTAGCGGTTATCAATGCGCCCGGGTTGACCGATACGCCCGAAGAACACATCGTCACTGAGCTCGCTTTGGGTCAGTTGTCGCGTGTCCTGGACCCTGGAACGTTGTGCCGAAAGGTTCCAGTTGAGCTTGTTCCAGGTCGAGCCGTAGCTGGCGGTGAATGAAACCTGGCGGCCCTCGTTCTCGCCCCAATAGTCGACAGAGCTGCCGTACAGGCTCAGGGTGCCGATGCCCAGTTGCTGGCTGATGGTCAGGTCGAGCCGGCTTTTTTGCCGGGCATAGCCGTTGACATCACCGGAGCGGCTCGCGATCTCACGCACATTCAGGGCATCCGGAAGGTTCAGGTATCCCTCTGTGGAGAATCGATACGCGCCCAGCGCAAAATGCGTACCCGATGCCGGCAGGCTTTTGTTGTAGCCAAGCCCGAGGCTTTGCCCGGTCAGGCGCCCATGGTCAGGCACCGCGGTACGTGAGGTGGCGGTGTCCAGCGAAAACGCGCCGACGGGCGTATTCAACGCAACACCAACCTTTCCCTGCTCATAACCTTTGGAAAGACTGCCGCCGCCGTACACCGTCAGGTCATCGGTCAAGCCGTGTTGCAGAGTGCCTTGAAAGACGCTCGCCCCCTTGGCATCGATGCCCTTTTGCTGCACCTCACCCAGGGTGGCGCTGTATTTTGTCGTGTCGGCCCGCAGCAGTTGCGGGGCCACTGAGTACGGCACGACGAAGGTGTTCCGACGCCCGTCGACTTCGGTCACGCTGACGATCAAATCACCGCCGTAACCGGTGGCATGCAGGTCACTGATGACAAAGGGGCCAGGCGCCACCGTGGTCTCATAAATGGTGTAGCCGTTCTGGCTGACCGTGACCGTTGCATTACTGTCGGCGACACCCCGTACCTGCGGTGCATAGCCTTGCTGCGTCTGCGGGCGCATGCGGTCATCGGTGGCCAGGGTCACGCCCCGCAGGCGGACCCCGTCGACGATCTGTCCGTTGCTGAAGGTGTCTCCCAGGGTCAGTTGTGACTGCCAGGGGATGATACTGCGCTGCACATACGTGGACGTGTTCTGATAAGTCTCGAAGCCTGTGCGATTGCTCCAGGCCTGGGCGCCCTGGTGCCGCAAGCGCCAGGCGCCCAGATTGATCCCCGCATTGAGGCCCAGGTAAGTACGACCGTCACCTTCACCGGCGGTGACTGCGCTGGTGCTGAAGTTGTAATTGAGTAACCCTGCGGCAATCCCCTCATCCAGCGACTCGGGGTCAATGTAGCCACGCATGGAGCGCTTCATATAGGCCTGCGGCACGCTGGCGGCCAACTCGAGCGCACCCGGGTCGAAAGTGCTGGACGCCATCGGAATCCACTGCCCCAGGTCGCCGCAATACTGGCCGGCTGCGGCAGGGTTGCCGACCTCGCGCCCATGGGCCTCGGTATCGACTTTATCCATCGCGATACCGATCTTTTCCAACACTTCGCGACTCAAGCACGGCTGCGCACCGGCCTTTGCCTGGGCTGCGACGAACTCCACCTCCCTGCGGCCCAATGCCTGGCCGTTGACCACGATATCTACGCGGTACAGGCCGGGGCTCATCGGGTTGCCGGTGTTGAACCGTGACGTGTCGACCGACGACGCCAGGCCACTGGAGAATGCGTTCAGATCAAAGCTCAACTCAGACGCAAGCGCGGCATCGCTTGCCATCACGGCCGCACTCATCAAACCACCCAACATCATCGTGCGAGGCTGGAATGGCAAAATCGGGGCGCAACGATGCACCCTTACCTGGATGTGACTAGGCATAGTTATGACTTCAGTGGCCGCTGGGAAATGTACGTTTGCTTGCCATCGTCAACGTTCCGGGGACGCGTTCAGCGGTGCAACACAGCAGGCTGCACCGATGAAAAGCCACCGAAATCGTTGATGTAGGTGAAACTCACCCGCGCATCAGCAGGTATTGCCTTCGCGGCTTTCGGCACCGGTACCTTCAATGTGCCTCCTGGTTCCACCATTCCTTCCGGCAGGATCAGTTTTTTCGCGTTGGGATCAGCGCCCATGAGCAGGGCAATGTCGTTGAAGGTGACGTGATACGCCGATGGGTTATGCACCTGTATCTCGTTGCCCTGGGCGACCCGCGCCAGGGACCAGCGCAACAGCCCGGGCGCCTCCTCGGGTGTTCCGGATAATTGCGCCGGACGAAAAAACACTTTGGTGCGGATACGGAACGCGAACTTGAAGTGGTTCCGCTGGTCGTCTTCAAGCGTGGGATCAAACTCACTGGTCGCACCAGGGACCTCAAGTACATTCAACCAGAACAGCGACTCTCTATCCGCAGGCAGCGGTGCCTTGGTGTAGGACAGGCGCATGGACTGGCTTTTGCCTGAGTCCAGGCGAAATACCGGCGGAGACAGGACGAAAGGCACATCGCTCAGCGACGGCGCTGCCTCTGGGTCACCGGCGTCCAGCCATGCCTGGACCAGGCGGGGTGCATGTTTGTCATCATTGGTCACTCGTAGGGTGACCTCGCGTCGCTGCTCGGGGTAAATCTGTCGCGTACCGTCGATAACCACGCCCGCGTGCGCCATGTGCGAGGCCATCCCCAAGGACAGGCTCATCGCCACGCACATCGCTCGACGACTTAAGATCATCAGTAAATCCTGCATCGGGTAATCCTTGATAACAGTTGTCCTGCGCCCGACCGCCGGGTCGAGCGAGGATCTCAGGCGATGGTCATCTGCGTGGCTGCATCAAGGAAAGGTGACCGAGTACTGCACACTGCTGGTGACATTACCCGCGCCCGCCGCGCCACCGTTGGCGATATAGCGTGCGTAGAACGGCAAGGTCGCCAGGCCATTGGTAACGGTGGCAACGGTCGAGTTGTTGCCGGTGCGCAAGTCCATTGGCGTGGAGGTCGCACCATCGAGGATTTGTACCTCCACCCGCGAGGCCGGCGTTGCCGTGGCCGTGTTACGCAAGTTGCCGGTTGCCGGGTTGATGCCAGGGCTGGTCGGCTCATAACGTACGGCGACCTTGGTACCGTCCGGGCACCCACCCGAGCCGCCAACATAGACAAAGTAGCGCTTGGCGCCGGCCGTATCGCCTGCGGCCTTGAGGGCCGAGGTTTGCACTCGGTCAAGCACTACCGGGAAGTTGGCGCCCGAACCTGGCGAGGCCCCGGTACCGCCACTGATGGTGCAGGTGGTGCCACTGACCGAGCCTGTGATGGTGATGGTACCGTCTGCCGCATAAGCGGAGCTGGCGGCAAAGCCGCAAAAAGCCAGCACTGCAGCCGCCAGAGTTTGTTTTGTCATAGTCAGTCTTTCCTTAAAGTTGGGTTCGCGGAATGCACGGTTGCGACACAGGAGAACATCAGCTCTTGCGCCCCCCATGTGTGGAAATCGCGATCAATCGGGTTCCCAGGCCAGGAAAAGGCGTTTGTTTCAAGCTGGTTCTGAATGGGCAGGCAAAAAAAATGCTCCGTACCTTGGGATACGGAGCATGTTCGTCAAGCACCTGGGCAGTCTGCCAGGCCCCACATGGATCAGTCGGCGGTCAACACACCTCGGCGAACCTGATCGCGCTCGATGGACTCGAACAGCGCCTTGAAGTTGCCCTCGCCAAACCCGTCATCGCCCTTGCGCTGGATGAACTCGAAGAACACCGGGCCCATCAGGGTTTCCGAGAAGATCTGCAGCAACAGGCGCTTGTCGCCTTCGATGGATGAGCCGTCCAGCAGGATGCCACGTGCCTGCAGTTGATCCACCGGTTCGCCGTGGTTCGGCAGGCGACCTTCGAGCATTTCGTAGTAGGTGTCCGGCGGTGCGGTCATGAAGCGCATGCCGATCTTCTTGAGTGCGTCCCAGGTCTTGACCAGGTCGTCGGTGAGGAACGCCACGTGCTGGATGCCCTCGCCATTGAACTGCATCAGGAACTCTTCGATCTGCCCGGCGCCCTTGGACGACTCTTCGTTCAGCGGGATGCGGATCATGCCGTCCGGGGCGCTCATGGCCTTGGAGGTCAGGCCGGTGTATTCGCCCTTGATATCGAAGTAGCGCGCTTCACGGAAGTTGAACAGTTTCTCGTAGAAGCCGGCCCAGTAGGCCATGCGCCCGCGATAGACGTTGTGGGTCAGGTGGTCGATGACCTTGAGGCCGGCACCTTGGGGGTTGCGCTCGACGCCGTCGAGGTAGACGAAGTCGATGTCATAGATCGAGCTGCCCTCACCAAAACGGTCGATCAGGTACAGCGGCGCGCCGCCGATGCCCTTGATGGCCGGCAGGTTCAGCTCCATCGGGCCGGTTTCGATATGGATGGGCTGGGCACCCAGCTCCAGGGCGCGGTTGTAGGCTTTTTGCGAGTCCTTGACGCGGAACGCCATGCCGCACACCGACGGGCCATGCTCGGCGGCGAAGTAGGAGGCGATGCTGTTGGGCTCGTTGTTGAGGATCAGGTTGATCTCGCCCTGGCGGAACAGCTGGACGTTCTTGGAGCGGTGATTCGCGACTTTGGTGAAGCCCATGATCTCGAAGATCGGCTCCAGGGTGCCCGGGGTCGGCGATGCGAATTCGATAAATTCAAAGCCCATCAGGCCCATTGGGTTTTCATAGTGGTCGGTCATGGCCGGCGCCTCATCATTCTTGTGGGTAGCAATTGGTTATTTGCGAGCAAGGATGAGGTCGGAGGGCGGCGCGCAGGAAAGGCCTCGCACACTGCGGGCGAGGAAGTCACCAAAGATGAGGGGGGAGCCGAGTAGCTTCATGGTTACATCAGTCTCTGACGGCCGAGGCTTGCGTGAGCGCAAGTCCATATTCTTGTATGCGTAAATCGATTCTACACAGCGTAACTGCGTTTGTCCGTACTCTTATCAAATCCCCATTGCCCTGGCCTGTGCAAGGGGTTTGTTGCACAGGTAGATGCCCAGCAGGATGATGGCCCCGCCCGCCAGCATGGGCGCCGTCAGTTGCTCCCCCAGCAGCAAGGCACCGCAGATCACCGCCGTCAGTGGGTTGAGTGCGATAAACACGCCGGAGCGCGTCGCGCCGATACGCCGGATGCCGTCGTAGTAACCGATATACGCCAGCGCCGAGCCCAACACGCCGAGGTAGGCCAGGCTGAGCCACTGGGTGAGTTGCAAGCGGCCGAGCGCTTCTACGCTGACGCTTGCGGTGACAAACGCGGTGCTGATCAACATCAACGTGCCCAGCAGCACCGACCAGGTGACCGTCTGCAATGGCCCCAGGCTTTGGTTGAGCCCACGGGCACACAACGAATAAACGCCCCACCCTGCCACGCAGCCAAGGATCAGCAGGTCGCCGATCCAGGCATCGGCGGTGGCCTGCAGCAACTGCGGGTTACGGCTGACAATGACCGTCCCGGCACCGACCAGGCACAACAGGATCCCCAGCAGCTTGATCCGACTCAGCCGCTCCTTGAATAACAGCCAGCTCGCCAGGCCGATCACCGCCGGGTTCAACGCCACGATCAACGAAGCCCGCGACGCATTGATGTACTGCAACCCATAGAAGAAGCACAGGTTGTAGAAAAAAATCCCGCAGAAGCCCAGCACCGCCAGCTGCGCAAACTGCCGAAGGTTCGGGCGTAACAGTCGAATACGCGCGCAGGCCATGAACAGCAACAACGCCAGGCTGGCGAGGATAAAACGCAGGCTGGCGGCCAGCAGCGGATTGAGGTGGTCGGCCAGGAAGCGCCCGGCGACAAAGGTACCGCCCCAGATCATGGTGACGGCGGCGAGTTTGCAATAAGTCAGGTAGTCGGAGGCGGGATGCATGGGGATGGCTCTAGGTACGGGGAGAATTGGCGTATTCTTCAGCTAATAACTATTCATCGTAAAATGAGCTTTCACTCATGACCCTGACCCAATTGGAAATCTTCTCGCTGGTCGCCGAGCTGCAGGGTTTTACCAGTGCGGCCCACCGCCTGGGCATCAGCCAGTCGGCGGTGTCCCATGCCATCAAGGCCCTGGAGCAGGAACTGGGTGTGGAGCTGTTTCGGCGCCACCAGTCACTGGTAGAACCCAGCGACATCGGCCGGCAATTACTCGGACGTGCCCGTGCCATGCTCGGCCTGGCCAACACCCTGCAACAAGAAGCGGCCGATGCCCGGGGCATGCGGCGCGGTACCTTGCGCATCGGCTCGTTCGGGCCGACCGCGTCGATTCGCCTGCTGCCCACCATCCTCAGCGAGTTTCGCAGCGCCCATCCGGGGATTGAGGTGCATGTGGACGAAGGCCCCGACCGCCAGGTGCTGCAGTGGCTGGATGAGCGACGGATCGATGTGGGCTTTGTGGTGCTGGAACAGGAGCGCTACGACACCTTTACCGTGTTCGAGGACGAGCTGGTGGCGCTGCTGCCGGCAGATCATCCATTGGCTGCGCGGGACACGCTGGCCCTGCAGGACCTGTGCGACGATGCCTTTATCCTGACCGAAGCCGGCTCCTCGGAACTGGTCACCCGCCTGTTCGACGCCAGACAACTGCGACCAAGGATTCGTTACCGCTGTGCACAACTGCTGAGCACCCTGGAAGCGGTCAGCCGTGGCGATGGCCTGAGCATCGTCGCCGAAGCGTCGCTGCCCCAGGCACTTGATCCGCGCTATGTGAAGCGACCCCTTTCGCCCCGTGTGCCGCGCCAGATCGGCCTGGCGGTGCTGGATCGTCGGCAGTCGTCACCGGCCACCGTGGCCTTTATCGAGATTGCGCAAAGCCTTGTCAGGGCGAGCAAACTCCAAGCGGGCCATCTATCATCGGAACATTCCCCGCCGGCCTGCCGGTAAAGCCCTCCCCCTGCGCAACAGGCCTGAACCCATGCCCCTCACTGTCAAAGGCCCGCGAAGACTTCTCACCCGCTATGCGATCAGCCTGTTGGCGGGTGTGCTGCCGATCCTGCTCGGTGCGGCCATCCTGTATTGGCAAGCCGAACGCACCCTCGAACAAAGCACCGCGCAAACCGCCCAGGAAGCCGTACGTCAATTCGACCTGATGCTCGACAATACCGCCCTCGCCGCCCAGGCCTTGCTGCCCCTGGCCGGACAGCCGTGTGACAGTGGCGCGCAACTGGCGCTGCGTGAACAGGTCACGCGCCGGCCGTTTGTGCGGGCGACGACCTTGTCCTGGCAGAGAAACATTTATTGCAGCTCCCTGTTCGGCAGCAACTACGAGTCACCGGTAAACCCGGATGACTACGTCGATGGCCGCCTGTGGCTGATGAACGGCAACCCGGTTACGCCGGATACCGCGCTGCTGGTCTACCGCCTGGTCGACGGCGACAAAGCGGCGTTTGCCTCCATCGACGGCTATCACCTGACCAACGCCCTGCGCCTGATCAGCCGCTATGCGCAGCTTGTGCTGCAAGTCGGCCCTCACTGGCTCGGCGCCGATGGCAACGTGCACGACACTGCAGTCCCGGTATTTGCCGTGGCCCATCATCACCTGGCGTCCGAGCGTTATCGCTACAGCGTCGACGCCGGCATGCCGGCCGGTGAAGTGTGGCGCTATATGCAGGCACGTTACCCGGCGCTGTTCAGCCTGGTGGTGTTCTTTGGCGTCCTCGCGGGCCTGCTTGCGCACTGGCTGCAAAAGCGCTCCTCGGCGCCCACCCATGAGCTGCAACGGGCGCTGGGGGCCAATGAGTTCATCCCGTACTTCCAGCCGGTGGTGCGCGGTGACACCCGCGAATGGGCCGGCTGCGAAGTGCTGATGCGCTGGCAGCACCCCAAGGAAGGCCTGGTCCGGCCCGATCTGTTTATCCCGCTGGCCGAACATTCCGGCCTGATAGTGCCAATGACCCGTGCCCTGCTGCGCCAGACCGCCACCCAACTGGCGCCCCATGCGACGCAGTTCAGCCCGGGCTTCCATATCGGCGTGAATATCACCGCGCGCCATTGCCACGACCTTGCACTGGTGGAGGATTGCCGTGAGTTTCTCGCCGCCTTTGCACCGGGCCAGGTGACCTTGGTGCTGGAGCTGACCGAGCGCGAGCTGATCGAGCCCACGGATATTACCCGCCGACTGTTCGACGCCCTGCATCAACTAGGGGTGATGATTGCCATCGATGACTTTGGTACCGGCCATTCCAGTCTGGGCTATTTGCGCAACTTCAATGTGGATTACTTGAAGATCGACCAGAGTTTTGTCGCCATGATCGGTGCCGATGCACTATCGCGGCATATTCTGGACAGCATCATCGAATTGTCCGGCAAGCTGGACCTGGGCATCGTTGCCGAGGGTGTAGAGACTGCCGAGCAGTGCGAATACCTGGCCGCTCACGGCGTGGATTTCCTCCAGGGCTACCTGTTTGGAAAGCCATTACCCAGCGATGAATTCATTAAAAACCTGGCCAGCCATTGAATAGCCATGCACTAGCGGCGTTGAAATAATGTTAATACGACAAAAGACGTGATTTACTCGTGGCGGATTAACTACTACAATTTTTCTTGCCTGTGCAGAACTCGCAGGACGACTTCTTCTGTGAGTCGCCTTAACGCTATTGGCTTATAGCTTTGTCTGTAGTTGACATCAGCCAAATACACTATTGGAGTACAGATTTTGTCCAGACTCGCCGAATTTCGCGCAGCAGAAAAAGCCCTTCAAGAGCAGCTCGCCCAGCTGGAGTCCCTGAAGAACGACGCCGGCCTGAAGAAAGAAATCGAATTCGAAGAAAAGCTTCAAGGACTGATGAAAACCTACGGCAAAGGCCTGCGCGACATTATCCTGATCCTTGATCCAAACCCGGGCAAGACCAGCGCTGCCGCCGCCAGCGCACCCAAACAGCGCCGTGCACGCGTGGTCAAGGTTTACCACAACCCGCACACTGGCGAACTGATCGAAACCAAGGGCGGTAACCACCGTGGCCTCAAGGCCTGGAAAGAACAGTATGGCGCAGCCACTGTAGACTCCTGGCTTCGCGGCTGATCGCAGCGCACTAACAAAGAGCCCCGCACATGCGGGGCTTTTTTATTCAAGGGTTCGAAACCGAACTTAAATAACATTTCACCTTGTTGAGAATCGACGGGCGAAACCCACTTAAAGTTTGAGGCTGGCGCGCACCGAACTGACTTCATCCTTGCTGGCTTCGTAGGCATCGGCTTGACCCGCGTATGAAAAAACATACGCTTTATCGGTATCTACAGCCCCCACCAATGTTTGCGAAAGGACGTGCCGTCCATTCTCGGTAATCACACAGGTAGTTTCCACGGCCTCAAGGCGACTCAGTGTTGTCGAGTGCATCTTGCTGCATACACTTTGATAACCGCCCTGGGCAAAATCTTTCTGGATGGACTTGCGCATCTCCAGCAATACGCCCTGGAGATTAACGTTATGCCCGGCCTCGATCGGCGTCCCCGTCAACTCCATCACCATCAATGTGTTGCCATTTTCGTCGTTCTTGATCGCACGCTGCCGCGAGACCGGCTGCCGCGTGGCCGGCGCGTCGCCGTCGGGCACCACCTCTTCTACCTGCCAGCCGCTGGGCCAGTGAATTTCCGGGTCGCCCGCCCACACCCAGGGGCTGGCCAACAGCAAACACAGAGCGCTCAACAGCGGTATACGACATTCGATCATTGCAAAAGACACCCAAGGTTCAAGCGACAAAGTGTGAGCCCCGCCACCGGCCGGTCGCAAGACCTGCGCGCGCTTTTTCATTTGGCGCAGCAAGCGGGCCTTGCGTATCATGGCCCGGCTGCACGGACGCCAGCCGCAAGCCAAGGGAACGCTCCTCTTACCTGGAGCCGCGTTTGCCCCATTTTTTTCTGGAGGGCCCATGAGCCTGCACGAACTGAACACCTTCCCGGGCGTCACCGCCCAACCTGACACCGCCACCTCGAACTTCGTGTTCAACCACACCATGCTGCGGGTCAAGGACATCACCAAGTCCCTGGACTTCTACACCCGCGTCCTGGGTTTTTCCCTGGTTGAAAAGCGCGACTTCCCGGAAGCCGAATTCAGCCTGTACTTCCTGGCCCTGGTGGACAAATCCCAGATCCCGGCCGACGCCGCCGCGCGTACCCAATGGATGAAGTCGATTCCAGGCATCCTGGAACTGACCCACAACCACGGCACCGAAAACGATGCCGACTTCGCCTACCACAACGGCAACACCGATCCACGCGGCTTTGGCCATATCTGCATCTCGGTGCCCGATATTGTTGCCGCGTGCGAACGCTTCGAGGCATTGGGCTGCGATTTCCAGAAGCGCCTGACCGATGGCCGCATGAAAAGCCTGGCGTTCATCAAGGACCCGGATGGGTACTGGGTCGAGATCATCCAGCCAGCGCCGCTGTAAGTTTCAACACACAACAAAAAACCCCATGATCACTCATGGGGTTTTTCGTTTCCTGACCTGGGCTTACGCCGGAGCGGAGGTACGGATCAGGTGATCGAAAGCACTCAGGGAAGCCTTGGCGCCCTCGCCTACTGCAATCACGATCTGCTTGTACGGCACGGTCGTCACGTCACCGGCGGCGAATACCCCTGGCAGTGAAGTTTCGCCACGGGCATCGACAATGATCTCGCCACGGGGGGTCAGTTCCACAGTGCCTTTAAGCCAGTCGGTGTTGGGCAGCAAGCCGATCTGTACAAAGATGCCTTCCAGGTCGAGGGTCTTGAACTCACCGGTATCGCGGTCCTTGTACGCCAGGCCTGTCACTTTCTGGCCATCGCCTTTGACTTCACTGGTCAGCGCGCTGGTGATCACGTCAACGTTAGGCAGGCTGTACAGCTTGCGCTGCAATACCGCATCGGCGCGCAACTTGCTGTCGAACTCCAGCAAGGTCACATGGCTGACGATACCGGCCAGGTCGATGGCCGCTTCAACGCCGGAGTTGCCGCCGCCGATCACCGCCACACGCTTGCCCTTGAATAGCGGACCATCGCAGTGCGGGCAGAAGCACACGCCCTTGGCCTTGTATTCCTGCTCGCCCGGTACACCCATTTCGCGCCAGCGGGCGCCGGTGGCCAGGATCACGGTCTTGGACTTGAGGGTCGCACCGCTTTCAAAGCGAATTTCGTGCAGGTCACCGGGATTCTTCGCCGGCACCAGGCTGCTGGCGCGCTGCAGGTTCATGATGTCCACGTCGTATTGACGCACGTGGGCTTCCAGGGCGCTGGCCAGTTTCGGCCCTTCGGTTTCCTGTACCGAGATAAAGTTCTCGATGGACATGGTGTCCAGCACCTGGCCGCCAAAGCGTTCGGCGGCAACACCGGTGCGAATACCTTTACGTGCGGCGTAGATGGCAGCTGCGGAACCGGCTGGGCCACCGCCGACGACCAGCACATCAAAGGCCTCCTTGGCGCTGATTTTCTCGGCGGCTTTTTCAATGCCGCTGGTGTCGAGCTTGGCGAGGATTTCTTCCAGGCCCATGCGGCCCTGGCCGAAGTTCACGCCATTCAAGTAGACGCTCGGCACCGCCATGATCTGACGCTCGTCGACTTCAGCCTGGAACAGCGCGCCGTCGATGGCGACGTGGCGGATATTCGGGTTGAGCACGGCCATCAGGTTCAATGCCTGGACCACGTCCGGGCAGTTCTGGCAGGACAGCGAGAAGTAAGTCTCGAAGCTGAACTCGCCCTTAAGGGCGCGGATCTGTTCGATGACTTCGACACTGGCCTTCGACGGGTGGCCACCGACTTGCAGCAGGGCCAGCACCAACGAAGTGAATTCATGGCCCATGGGGATGCCGGCGAAACGCAGGCTGATCTCGGCACCCGGGCGGTTGATGGAGAACGATGGCTTACGTGCATCATCACCATCGGTCTTCAGGGTAATCAGCGTGGTGAGGCTGGCTACGTCCTGCAGAAGGGCAAGCATTTCCTGGGATTTCGCGCCGTCGTCGAGGGAGGCGACGATCTCGATCGGCTGGGTGACCCGTTCCAGGTATGACTTCAACTGAGCTTTAAGATTGGCGTCCAACATACGGGCGATTTCCTATTAATTCGGTTTATTGCAGACAAAAAAACGCCCGAGCGACTCTCGCCCGGGCGTTTTGAGGGCGGATGCAGCTTACTTAAGTGCGGAGTTCCGCCCTTGATACGTCTTCACAGACTTAGATCTTGCCGACCAGGTCCAGGGACGGAGCCAGAGTAGCCTCGCCTTCTTTCCACTTGGCTGGGCACACTTCGCCTGGGTGGGCAGCAACGTATTGAGCGGCCTTGATTTTGCGCAGCAGCTCGGAAGCGTCACGGCCAACACCGCCGTCGTTCAGTTCAACGATCTTGATCTGACCTTCCGGGTTGATCACGAAGGTACCGCGGTCAGCCAGGCCAGCTTCTTCGATCAGGACGTCGAAGTTGCGGGAGATGGTCAGGGTCGGGTCGCCGATCATGGTGTACTGGATTTTGCCGATGGCTGGCGAGGTGTTGTGCCAGGCAGCGTGGGCAAAGTGGGTGTCGGTGGAAACGCTGTAGATTTCCACGCCCAGCTTCTGGAATTCGGCGTAGTTGTCGGCCAGGTCTTCCAGCTCGGTTGGGCAAACGAAGGTGAAGTCGGCTGGGTAGAAGAACACTACCGACCATTTGCCTTTCAGGTCAGCGTCGGTCACATCTACGAAGTTGCCGTTTTTGTATGCAGTTGCTTTGAACGGTTTTACTTGGCTGTTGATGATAGGCATCGTTGACTCTCCGTCAGGGGTTAAGAAGTTGATGAGGTGAATCCTACCCACTCTCTCGGCAGATGGCTCATTGGCAAACCTGATGCTGACGATTGGTTTTCCCTATCAGGTGACGGTATTAATAGAAGAAATCTCAAAGCAACGGTTGAGTGGCCAATGTCATGCCGAGAAAGGGCGTCGCTTCAACATAGCGCATGGCGGATTTCATGTCGCTCCAGCCGACGTAACTCATCAACGACTTCAAGTCCCACCCGCTGGAATGGGCCCAGGTGGCAAAGCCCCGACGCAGCGAGTGACTGGTGTACTGCTCGGCGGCGATGCCCGCACGCTCAAGCGCCTGGCGCAGCAGCGGTATCACGCTGTTGGGGTGCAAGCCCTCCTCCCCCAGGTTTCCCCAGCGATCGATACCGCGAAATACCGGACCGCGCACCAGAGCCGAGGCGCTGAGCCATTCGCTGTAGGCCTGCACCGGACAGAGGCGCAGCAGCGCCGGGGTGTGATAGGTCTTGCCGAGGTTGTCGCGGTCACTTTTGCTGCGCGGCAGGTACAGACTGATGCCTGCACCGGGTGTTGCCTGCACGTGTTCGATACTTAATCGGCACAACTCATCGCTACGGAAACCGCGCCAGAAGCCCAGCAGGATGAGCGCAGTGTCACGTTTGGCGCGCAGCAACCGCGGTGGGTCATGCGCCTCACTGGCCTCTCGCGCTTCAGCCTCAAGGGAGGCCGCGACCTGCTCCAGATGCCTGAGTTGCAACGGCTCGGCCTGCTTCTCCTGCGCCGGGTGCACGGCGCGAATCCCCTTGAGCACCTTGCGCACCACCGGCGCTTTCGTCGGATCGGGAAAGCCCTGGCTGGTATGCCATTGCGCCAATGCCGAGAGCCGCAACTTCAAGGTGTTGACTGCCAACACGCCGGCATGCGCCACCAGGTAACGCGCCACGCTGTCGCTGGTGGCCGGCAGAAATCCGCCCCAACTGACTTCGAAGTGTTCGATCGCCGCACGATAGCTGCGGCGCGTGTTATCGCGGGTGGCGGCGTTGAGGTAACGGTCCAGATCGCTCATGGGAGGCCTATTCGTACTGCTGGCAGAGGTATAAGCGCTCCAGTCGCTCATGACACGGGATAATACGCCAATATCCCATCTGTTAAATCATGAATTTTAACGAGTTTTTATTCGTGTTATAGTATGTATCTACATAATACATACCACAGTACTAAATCAACGGAGACCCCATGGCTCGCGGCGGCATTAATAAAGCAGTAGTTCAAACGGCACGCCTGGCGATCCTTGCCCGTGGCGAGAACCCCAGCATCGACGCGGTACGCATCGAGATGGGCAATACCGGCTCGAAAACCACGATCCACCGCTATTTGAAGGAGCTGGACGACAGCGAAGCCCGCCTGACTATCACCGAAGCGCCGATCGACGACGAGCTGGGTGAGCTGGTTGCACGGTTGGCGCAGCGCTTGAAGGACAAGGCTCAAGAGCCGATTGACCTGGCCCTTGCGCAGTTCGAACAGCAAAAATCCGCCCTGCTCGCCCAGATCGAGGCGCTTGAAGAAGCTCACGGCGAACTCAAGCAACAATTCGATATTCAGGCGGCTGCACTGGCAGAAGAAAGCGCTGCCCTGCAAACCACCAGTACCAGTCTGCAAACCGAGCAAACGCGCAACGCCGGGCTCAGCCAGGCCTGCAGCGATTACGAGCTAAGGATCAACGACAAGGACGAACAGATTCGCTCGCTGGAAGAAAAGCACCTGCACGCCCGCGAGGCGCTGGAGCACTACCGCAATGCGATCAAGGAGCAGCGCGAGCAGGAGCAACGGCGCCACGAAGGCCAGCTGCAGCAAGTACAGGCAGAGCTGCGCCAAGCCCAGCAAAGCGCAATGGTTCGCCAGGACGAAATCACCCAGCTGCACCGTGACAACGAGCGCCTGCTGATCGAGCACCGAGTGACGGCAAAGGAACTGGCTGCGCTGCAGGAGCAAACCCGCAAAGACCAGGCCCAGCAACTGAAGCTGAGCGAACACGTGAGCCAGATCGACAGCGAGCGCACTCTCCTTCAGGAGCGCCTGCGGGTGGCCTTGCTTGAAAGTGAGTCACGCCAACAAGCGCTGGCTGAGCACGGGCACACCAACAAGCGCCTGGAACTGGAGCTTATGAAGGCCCACGCCACTATCGAAGCCTTGCGCCTGGCCGCCGCCGTTGCAACGGCGCCAGAGGCAACACCGCCAGCCTGATCAGTCGGACACAGGCGTGCGCATGGTGACGAACTCTTCCGCCGCCGTGGGATGCACACCGATGGTTTCATCGAAGTGCTGCTTGGTCGCGCCGGCCTTGAGCGCGATCGCCAGGCCCTGGACGATCTCGCCCGCGTCCGGACCGACCATGTGGCAGCCCAACACCTTGTCGGTGTCCGCGTCGACCACCAGTTTCATCAAGGTTTTTTCCTGGCACTCGGTCAAGGTCAGCTTCATCGGGCGGAACCGGCTTTCGAAGATCTGCACCCTGTGCCCGTTTTTCTTCGCCTCCTCCTCCGTCAGGCCGACCGTGCCGATATTCGGCAGGCTGAATACCGCTGTCGGGATCATTGCGTAATCCACCGGGCGGTAATGCTCGGGCTTGAACAAGCGACGCGCTACGGCCATGCCTTCGGCGAGAGCCACCGGCGTCAGTTGCACACGGCCGATCACATCACCGATCGCCAGGATCGACGCTTCGGTGGTCTCGTACTGGTCGTTCACCTGGACGAAACCGCGTTCATCCAGTTTGACGCTGGTATTTTCCAAGCCCAGGTTATCCAGCATCGGACGTCGGCCAGTGGCATAGAACACGCAATCGGCCTCCAGCACGCGACCATCTTTCAAGGTGGCCTTGAGGCTGCCATCGGCTTGCTTTTCAATGCGCTCGATATCGGCATTGAACTGCAGGTCGAGGCCGCGCTTGGTCAATTCTTCCTTCAGATGCGTGCGCACCGAACCATCAAAGCCGCGCAGGAACAGATCGCCGCGATAGAGCAACGAGGTCTGCGCGCCCAGGCCATGGAAAATCCCGGCGAACTCAACCGCGATATAACCACCGCCCACCACCAGCACACGCTTGGGCAACGCCTTGAGGAAGAACGCCTCATTGGAGCCAATCGCATGCTCACGCCCCGGAATATCCGGAATCTGCGGCCAGCCCCCGGTAGCGATCAGGATGTGCCTGGCCGTAAAGCGCTCGCCATTGATTTCCACCTGGTGCGGGTCAACCAGGCGCGCATGCCCCTCATGCAGGGTCACGCCGCTGTTGACCAGCAGGTTGCGGTAGATGCCATTGAGGCGGTTGATCTCGCGATCCTTGTTGGCGATCAGGGTCGGCCAATCAAAATTCGCTTCACCCAGGGACCAGCCAAAGCCACTGGCTTGCTCGAAGTCCTCGGCAAAATGCGCACCGTACACCAGCAGTTTCTTCGGCACGCAGCCAACGTTCACGCAGGTGCCGCCCAGGTAGCGACTTTCCGCCACGGCCACCTTGGCCCCAAAGCCCGCAGCAAAGCGCGCCGCGCGAACACCGCCGGAACCGGCGCCAATTACATACAGGTCAAAATCGTAGGCCATTTCATTCTCCTCGGCAGGACATCAGCATACCGACTTACATGGGGCTGAAAAACGAAAAAGCCACCCGAAGGTGGCTTTTTCAAAGGCAGGCCTGCGTGAATCAGTAAGCCTTGCCAGTCTTGTAGAAGTGCTCGTAGCAGAAGTTGGTGGCTTCGATGTAGCCTTCGGCGCCACCGCAGTCAAAACGACGCCCCTTGAACTTGTAGGCGATCACACAACCGTCTTTGGCCTGTTTCAACAGGGCGTCGGTGATCTGGATCTCGCCACCCTTGCCTGGCTCGGTTTCTTCGATCAGCTTGAAGATGTCCGGGGTTAGAATGTAACGACCGATGATCGCCAGGTTCGACGGTGCATCTTCAGGCGCCGGCTTCTCGACCATGTCGCGTACGCGGATCAGGCCATCACCAATGTCGTCACCGGCAATCACGCCGTACTTGTTGGTCTCTTGAGGATCGACCTCTTGAACCGCAACGATGGTGCAACGGTATTTCTGATACAGCTTGACCATCTGGGTCAGTACGCCGTCGCCTTCCAGGTTTACACACAGGTCATCCGCGAGTACTACGGCGAACGGCTCGTCACCGATCAATGGGCGACCGGTCAGGATGGCGTGGCCGAGGCCTTTCATCTGAGTCTGGCGGGTGTAGGAGAAAGAGCACTCGTCCAGCAGCTTGCGGATACCGACCAGATATTTTTCCTTGTCGGTGCCCTTGATTTGGTTTTCCAACTCGTAGCTGATGTCGAAATGGTCTTCCAGTGCGCGTTTACCGCGACCGGTGACGATAGAGATTTCGTTCAGACCGGCATCCAATGCCTCTTCGACGCCGTACTGAATCAGTGGCTTGTTTACCACCGGCAGCATCTCTTTGGGCATGGCCTTGGTCGCTGGCAAGAAGCGAGTGCCGTAACCGGCTGCTGGGAACAAGCATTTCTTGATCATATAAGTCCTTACAAAGGGCTGTGCGTACGGAATTCGGCGCAGTCTAATCAGGCCGCAGTCACCTTACAATGGGTCCTGCTGGCGTTGCGATGTCATCTAGAGAAAAAATGTCGGCGTAAGTTCCGCTGATCTTACAAAGAGCGGCTCTGCCGGCACGCTAAAAAAAGCCGCCTGCTCATGCTTAAAGGGGCTGCAACCCTTTTAGCACGCTTTTCAGGCTGGAACACTGACCTGGAATAACTTGCGCGGTCCTGGAACATTTGGCGCTATCATTGCACCCTTGAATCAGACCATGAGATTGTTAATAGATGTCAGAACCAAAAGGCGTGAACGGCTACCTGATCACCAAGCGAGCGGACGGCTGGCACCTGATCAACTTCCACGGAGACAGCGTCGCCGGTGTTTTCGAGACCGAAAGCATGGCAATCGCAGTCGCCGAAGTGTTTGTGGATGAAGCAGGCCACGCGTCGAGCAAAAGGCCGAAGGGCAAGTAAGCCTCCATGCCTATGCAAAAAGCCCCGACTTACGGGGCTTTTTTGGTTTTGCCTGTACCTAGATGGCAGTTCGCTATAATCTTCCAAAAACGCCCCACGACAGTGTCAGCGCCCCTCCCACACCCTCGACGACGAACACACATGAACAAATTTCTGGCACTGACTGCGGTACTGGCACTCGCCGGCTGCACCACCACATCCGATGTCTACCTCAAGAACGGCGAGCAAGGCCTGACCATCGACTGTTCAGGCGAAGCCAACTCCTGGGCCAGTTGCTACGAAAAAGCCGATGCCTCCTGCGCAGGCACCGGCTATCGCATTGTCGGCACTGAAGGCACGCCATCGCTGAAGGAAAGCGACAAGACCCTGGGCCAGGATGTGGGCAACTACAAAAGTCGCAGTGTGGTGGTAGTCTGCAAGTAACCCCGCGGGTTACAGGTGGATCTCGGCGAATTTGATCCCCAGTTCCCGAAGGATTTCGCTCAGTTCGTCAAGACTGGCAAAGGATTCGACTTCATCCTGATCATCCACCAGAAAAAAGCTGCGACCGCCACTTTTCTTGAAGAAGACGATCCACTCGCCCAGGTCGGCGGGGTTCTGGATGACATGGGTGGCCGAGATTTCACCCTCGGCATGGCGGGCCTTGACGTGTTCACGCTTCATATCGGCTTTCCCCAGCGGCCTCAACCGGAAATGCACTCTTCCCCGGCTTTTTTCACATCACCCGGGCGGATCGGCACGTTGGACATGCTCTCGTAGAGCTTGATGCTGCTACCGCTGGAGCGCTCTTCAATTTCGAAAATAGCCGAAGGGTCGGCGGAAAATTTCTGCGGCACGATGACCTGTACACCGTCTTTATGCGGTTCAATCTGCGGCGGCCGACGGGTGGCCGATAATTTTCTTACCACACACGCGGCGTACTCCTGGGGTTTTTTCCCGGAGATGACGGCCAACGTCGGCGGGGTCTGCTTGATATCTGCAACCGAAGCACACCCACCTATCGCCAAGGCCAGAACCAACACACTCCACTTCATACAAAACCTCCAATAAAGACCCTACGACAGCGGGGATGGTAATTTTCTCCCGCCCACGTAGGATTTATCCCTGATAACTCGGTAAATAACTGTTTTAAATTGTCGACGTCGTTGAAGACGAGCCGATAATAAACGCGCTGGGGCTGATAAACTCTATCTTAACCTACGTATCGTTCTGATTTTTTCAGAAAAAGCCCTTCTGGAGACACCCTCATGAAATTCATCCACCAGCGCGAGCACCTCAACGAGGGAGACATTGTCGTCATCGAATGCTCGCAGACTTGCAATATTCGCCTGATGAGCGACGCGAACTTTCGCAGCTTCAAGAATGGCGGTCGCCACACATACCACGGCGGCGCCTTCGACAAGTTCCCCGCCAAGATCACCGCACCCAGCACCGGGTTCTGGAACATCACCCTGGACGTGGTGACGCGTCGCGCGATCAGCGTCACCCGCAAGCCGGCGCTGTCCCACAAGATTCGCATCGTACGTCGCACCAGCACCAAGCTGAGCTGACTCGAAGACGCCAGAGGAAATCACCGTGACTGCTACCACCAAATACGTGATCAAGTACAAGCTCAACGGCGAACGCCGCTTTGAGTTCGCCCAACTTACGAGCAACAGCGTGGAAGAGGCCCTGCAAGCCCTGGCGAAAATCCACGATGCCAGCGATGTCATCAGCGACATCAACGTGAGCAAGGCGCTGTAAGGCAATGCCCGGCCCCACTGATGACCTGTTCGCCAATGACGCCCTGCAACAACCCGCAGCACGTGAGCAGATCGGCGAACAGTCCTACGTGTTAAGGGGCTATGCCCTGCCCTGGACTGAGCGCCTTCTGCCAGAACTGCGCCGTGTGCTGGCGCAATCGCCATTTCGGCAAATGGTTACGCCCGGTGGCTTTACCATGTCGGCGGCCTTGAGCAGTTGCGGCTCGCTGGGCTGGACCAGCGACGCCAGCGGCTACCGCTACACGCCCCTGGACCCTCGCACCCGGCAACCCTGGCCAGCGCTGCCGGACACCTTGCGCCAACTGGCCATAGAAGCCGCGGCAGACGCCGGGTTTGTCGACTTTGCCCCCGACGCCTGCCTGATCAACCGTTATGTTCCGGGCGCGAAAATGTCCTTGCACCAGGACAGGAATGAACGTCGCTACAGCGAGCCCGTCGTGTCGATCTCCCTTGGACTGCCGGCAGTTTTCCTGTTCGGTGGCCACGCCCGCAGTGACAAGACCCGCAAGGTCTCGCTGCTCCATGGTGATGTGGTGGTCTGGGGCGGGGTCGATCGGCTGCGCTTTCATGGGGTGATGCCGATCAAGGAAGGCGTGCACCCGATCATGGGCCCGCAACGTATCAACCTCACTTTTCGCACCGCCGGCTGATTTGACCGCAAGCTTCGGAGTGCCAGGCCACTGCAGCACGGCTAATCTGGCCAGGATCCGTCAAGAGTGCCAACCATGACTACCGAACAAGATCCGCGCTGGGCTGCGATTCTTGCCCGCGATCCGAAAGCCGATGGGCTGTTCGTCTACGGCGTGAAAACCACCGGTGTGTATTGCCGCCCGAGCAGCGCCTCGCGATTGCCCCGCCCGGAAAATATCGAGTTTTTCGACACCCCGGCACAGGCCGAGGCCGCCGGTTATCGCGCCAGCAAACGCGCAGCCGGTGACCAGACACAACTGGCTGCGCAGCATGCGCAATTGGTGGCTGACGCGTGCCGGCAGATCGAACACGCCGACACCGCGCCCAGCCTCAGCACGCTGGCGAGCCGGGCCGGCCTGAGCCCGTTCCATTTCCACCGGGTGTTCAAAGGCGTGACCGGCCTGACGCCCAAGGGTTACGCCAGCGCCCATCGCTCACGCAAGGTTCGCGAGGGGCTCAAGGGTGCGCATTCGGTAACCGATGCGTTGTATGAAGCCGGCTTCAACTCCAACAGCCGCTTCTATGAGTCGGCCAACCAACGGCTCGGCATGACGCCCAGCGACTACAAGGCCGGCGGCACCAACAACGATATTCTGTTCGCCGTCGGGCAATGCTCGCTGGGTGCAATCCTGGTGGCGCAGAGCGCCCGTGGCGTGTGTGCGATTCTGCTCGGGGATGACCCGGACAAACTGGTGCGCAAC
Source organism: Pseudomonas sp. AM8 (assembly GCF_036346475.1). Taxonomy (NCBI): domain Bacteria; kingdom Pseudomonadati; phylum Pseudomonadota; class Gammaproteobacteria; order Pseudomonadales; family Pseudomonadaceae; genus Pseudomonas; species Pseudomonas sp. AM8. Next base: position 30,035 of record NZ_JAOTNX010000024.1, on the reverse strand, counting down.
CTGCAGGATCAATTCCCCAGGGCCAACCTGGTGGGGGCCGACCGCCGTTTCGAACAACTGATCGCGCAGGTGGTGGGCTTTATCGAGGCGCCGGCCCTGGGCCTGGACTTGCCACTGGACTTGCGTGGCACCGCGTTCCAGGAACGGGTGTGGCAGGCCCTGCGCGAGATTCCGGTGGGCAGCACGGCCAGCTATGGGCAGATCGCCCAACGCATCGGCGCGCCCAAGGCCTTTCGCGCGGTGGCCCAAGCCTGCGGGGCGAACAGCCTGGCGGTAGCGATCCCCTGTCATCGGGTGGTGCGCAGCAATGGCGATCTATCCGGCTATCGCTGGGGGGTTGAACGCAAGCGGCAGCTGCTGGAGCGGGAAAGAGACCACTGACGCGCACGAAAAGCGTCCCTCGTCCAGTGAATAAAACAGACTGGCCGGGTGCCAAGGGCCCTGTTAAAACAGCGACAAGCCTCACTGATACTGGAGACACGTCCCATGAGCACCTGGCCAGACACCCGTATTCTCGACCTGCTGGGCATCGACGTGCCCATCATCCAGGCACCGATGGCCGGTGCGACCAGCGCCGCCATGGTGATTGCCGCCAACCAGGCCGGTGCGCTGGGTTCGATCCCCGCGGCGATGCTGAGCATCGAGCAACTGCATGAAACCCTGGCCACCGTGCGCCATGCCAGTACCGGGCCTATCAACGTCAATTTCTTCTGCCATCAGCCGCCGGAGCCGGATGAGGAGTGCAATCGCCACTGGAAGGCCTTGCTGGAACCCTACTACCGCGAACTGGGCGCCGATTTTGATGCGCCGACTCCGGTCTCCAATCGCGCCCCGTTCAACGTCGCCAGTTGCGAAGTGGTGGAGCAACACCGCCCCGAGGTCGTGAGCTTTCATTTCGGCCTGCCGGAAAAAAACCTGCTGGAACGTGTCAAGGCGACCGGGGCCAAGGTGCTGTCCTCGGCCACCACGGTCGAGGAAGCGATCTGGTTGGAGCGGCACGGTTGCGACGCGATTATCGCCATGGGGTATGAGGCCGGCGGGCATCGGGGAATGTTCCTGGCTTCGGACCTGAGCAGCCAGATCGGCACGCTGGCCCTGGTCCCGCAAGTGGTGGACGCAGTGAGCGTCCCGGTAATCGCCGCCGGCGGAATCGGCGATGCGCGCGGTATTGCTGCGGCCTTCGTCCTCGGAGCCTCGGCGGTGCAGATCGGCACCGCGTACCTGTTCACCCCGGAGGCGACGCTCAGCCGGGCCCACCATCTGGCCTTGCTGACGGCCCAGGCCAGTGGCACAGCGCTGACCAACCTGTTCACCGGACGCCCTGCCCGTGGCCTCTTGAATCGCCTGATGCGTGAGCTGGGCCCGGTGAACCCGGCGGCGCCGGCCTTTCCTCTGGCAGGCGGCGCGCTGATGCCATTGAAGGCCAGGGAGGAAGCCGGTTTTGGCTCTCAGTGGGCCGGGCAGGCCGTCGGGCTCAAGCACGCACTGTCGACGCGCGAACTGACCACGCTGCTCGCCGCGCAAGCCCTCAAGACGCTTACCCGCACGCCGGATTAGAGCGGTACAGGTTCCGCAGGTCGTAGCCCGCTCAGGCGGTTTTCGTGGGCCTGGGTCAGTACCATGAAGCGCTTTTGCCGCAGGGCGTGGATACCGTAGATGATGCGGGCGAAGTGCTCGTTACTGTTCTTGTAGGGCTGGCAGGTCATGATCAAGGCGAAGAAGCAATCGGACTGCCGATGGGTGGCCATGGCGTTGATCAACTTCAGCCCGATAGCAAACAGCGCCTGGCCGGTGCTCATGGAGAGTCGTTCGTAGCTGGCCCCCAGTACGTGGTGTATCTGCACTTCGCGATGGGCGGCCAGCGTCTGGTGCAGGTAGTCGAGTTGCGCCCTTGTACACAGGTCCGCACTGGCGCGGTCCCCCTTGACATAGCGTTCGATTTCGCTGCGCAGCAAACTGCGCCAGTCGTCGTCTTCCTGGCCGGCCCGCAGTGCGATCCAGTCGACGCAATCGACCAGGGCGTTCTCCGCCGTGGCAATCGGGCTGGCGAGGCCCGATTGCAACTGGTCCAGGTGAGCCAATGCTCCGCGCACCAACTCCGCCTCTTCTGCGATAACGCTGTCCATCAGCTCCACATACTCTTCCAGCGACTCGTGGCGCCAGCTCCGGAAAGCCCCCAGCAGTTGCGCCCTGAGGTTGCCAACCACAGGCACCCCAACGGTACGGCGCAACATATCCTCGGATTCATCGATCAAGCCCCGCAGGTTACTGACCTGCAGCAACAGGCCGGCGTGATCGAACGGCTGCGGCGTATTTTGCAACGCCGTCGTCAGCTGCGACGCGCCCCCTGGCAGCTCCCGGGAAAGCACATCCCATAACCTGGGCAGTTGGCGTTGGATGGCGGTGATAAATCGCTGCGGACACGCGAGGACCGAATAGCTGCCGGTATTGAAGAAACGCCCCCAACTCACTCCCAGCCGGAACACCGTGTTGAGCTCATGGCTGGCCTCGATGACGTTGGCGTAGAGCTTGTAGACCACCAATTTGCCGCTCGACGCCGGTGCTTGCTGCACGCGCTGCTCCCAACCGGCGATGGAATCAAAATAGGCCAGTTGCTGCGCCGAAGGGTCCAGGCGCCCCAACCCCGTGTCCAGCACCGCCGCATCACTTTCATTGCGAACCGACAGGGCGAAATGGCACTGGGGACGCGGGTCGTCCGGTTCGGCGAACAGCAAGACGCCGATAGCCTGTACGTCCCAGGACTGGCTTGACAGGTAGTCCGCACAGCGCTTGGACTCAACGAAGCCGCCTGTACTCGAAGCCTCGGAGTCGCCCGCCAATTCGGCCAGCTTATTGGCGTCGCGATAAAGCTTTTCCAGACGACCGCGCATGCCCAGCAGGTCCGCTGATGTGGGCAGGAATAACGTGGAGGCGCTCGCCTGTTCCAGGGAAACAGGGGGGTCCGGGCGCTCACGGGATCTCAAGGCCGGCAACAGCAACTTCCCGGTCTGGGCCGACCGTTTCAACAGCGTGCGCAGTTGCCCCCTGGCCAGGGTAACGTCGGCGACCAGCTCCACCACGCCCAGCAAGACGCCCAACTTGCACTCATACACATAGGCGGCGTAATCCTCGGGTCGGTCCATGCTGCGCGCCAGTTGGTAGGAGAAGCTTGCGTCCGCGACATTGGCGATCAGGCCGACACCGCCGGACAACAGCAAAGCCCCGACGCCCGAAGCGGGACCGACCGCCGCTATCACCAGGCTGGACACCGCGCGGGTAGCGACCTTGAACAGGCCCCATTTCGCCAGGCGCCGCTCTTCATCGGAGGAAAATACCGCGTAATTCATCATGTGCTTGAGTTCGCCGATACCGATCTCATACAGCGCATCGTTGATGTTCGTCACCTCCCGGAAAGCCACCGGCTGCGGTGGCACGCGGCGGTAGTGATAGCCGTAGCGCTTTTTCTGCGGATAGAAATCCGAGCGCTCCACACTGAGTTTTTCCGGAAATGGCAGGTGGTGCGTGATAAACCGCATCAAGTCGTCACTGGGGTGCCCCGCCACGCCGCTGGGCTGCCACACCGCCCAAGTGAGCTCTGCCATGTTCAGTGAGATGAGGAGCGCCTTCTGTGAACTGAGCTTGAGCACCAACGCATTGGGCACCACTTTTTCCCGGAACAGCAGCAGGCGCGGCTTGACTTCCCCTTTCAGAAAACGATGGGCGAGTTCACGCAGGGACACATCCTGCTCAGCATCATCGACCAGGAACTGTGCCGCGCGGACCTTGGCCAAGGCCTCGCAGGTTTCGCCAAACAGTTGTTTGTAGTCGGTGTTGCGCGCCAGTTCGTCGATATCGGCGACAAAGGTTTCATACAAGATGTCGCGCAAGCGGCCCAGGGTGCGCACTTCCACGCTCGACAGCGGTTCCCCGCTGACATGGATGTTGGCGATGGTTTCCTGGAAATACGCCGTGCGCTGCGGCTCGCCCGTCAGCACCTGCAAGAAAGAAAAATGCTTGTAGCGCGGTGGCGCATAGGCGGTCATGCCCGCCGAATAGACCGGGTAGCCCACCTGGTATTTATAGCGAAACCGTTTTTCGTCCCTGAACCGATCCTGCGTCCGTTGCGGCAGCCCGGACTTGTTCAGGCAGCGCTCGATAAGGTTCTGGATATAGTCCTTGGAGAGTTCGGCGTTCCACACACTGCTCAGCAGGTTGTCCCATTTTTGCCAGGCCTTGGGGGGCGTAACCGGCTGTATCGACGTCGGCACGCCCTCCAGCCACTGCGCCAGGTCCCCAGGCAATATCTGTATCGAAAAAGACGCCTGGGAGGCGTCGCTGCGCACGAACCAGACATTCTGCTGGTCACTTTGTGCGCGGATCACGCCCTCTTCATCCATCACCCCGCAGTTCACCCAAGGACAACGGTGATTCAAATAGACCGCAAGATAATATTGCCAGCGTCCTGACGCTCGATATTCCTGGGCGACGGTGATCGAGTATTCCAGCGCTGGCGCACCGCCTGGAAGATTGCCAAGGGTCACCTTGAGCAATTGATTGGGCTCTATGTGAGTGTCTGGCAGCTGCACGTCCTTGAGTGTCCACCGCGCAAGGATACTCAAGATCGCAACCCCCACCGGCTCTTCGAAGGGTTTGAGCCACAGCCGGTTCTGGCTCGTATCGGCTGAATACTCGAAGCGGCTGCCCGACTGCACACCCATGCGCATGCCCGGCCACTCCAGGCTGATCGCCTTGGGCCATTGGTTGGCCCCCCGGGATGTGGGAGGCAGGTCGAACCAGATTTCCGCCATCATTTCGGCGTGGGTGTTCCACACCGATAGCACCACCACCTCGGTCTTGAGTACCGCCTGGTAAGGCATCATCAACTCATGCTGCACCCAAAAGCCCGCGTGGATCTGCCCACCGACGCGGATGCGACCGAGGAAAAATCGCGTGAAATTCAGCTCCCGTGCCACCTCACCGTAGAAATACGGCATCAGGACTTTGGTTTGTACGCTGTCGGTGTTTTGCTGCTTGCCGGCATATGCCTGCCAGGGAAACCGATCGTTGAGGATGTGCCACAGCGGCAACGACTCGTTCTCGACAATGATCGGCTGTCGCTGGCTGTCATCGGTATCGAATACCGAGAATTCGACGGGGATCAGGGCGTCCGCCCGGATCAGTGCCTTGGCCTGAGGTTCCAGCGTGGATTGAGCCAATACCCGCTCTATCCATGCTTGCGTGTAAGCCTCGCTGCTCTCGGTGTTTGTCGCGCCCACGTCGATGTAAGCGTATTCCTTGCCCATGATGTGCTTCCGTTTCAGATCAATACGCCGCTCACTATCGCGTTGCGACCAGCGCCCGGCTGTCAGCCATGGGGGTGTCGACGGGAGGAAATCTCGACCGCACGCCGACATCGATTCCAAGGATGGATTTCCCTTGCCATTTTTACGCTATATACCTATACATACAGCGCCTGGCAGCGCCCGTCCCTTATAATCGGCACCAGGTTCTGCACCTTCTCAAACGGAGCCGTTCATGACTTTCAATACCCCTCGCTTTGTACCCACGTGCCTGGCGGCATTGGTTGCGTTGCTCGCGACCGCAGCGGCCCACGCCGATGAAGTCCAGGTGGCCGTAGCGGCCAACTTCACCGCACCGATCCAGGCGATTGCCGCCGACTTTGAAAAAGACACCGGCCACAAACTGGTCGCAGCCTACGGCGCCACCGGGCAGTTCTACACCCAGATCAAGAACGGCGCGCCGTTCGAAGTGTTCCTGAGTGCCGACGACACCACCCCGCAAAAGCTCGAAAGCGAAGGCGACACGGTCAAGGGCTCGCGCTTCACCTACGCCGTGGGCACCCTGGCGCTGTGGTCGGCCAAGGAAGGTTATGTAGACGCCAAGGGCGAGGTGTTGAAGAGGAATGAATTCAAGCACCTGTCCATCGCCAACCCGAAAGCCGCGCCTTACGGCCTCGCCGCCACCCAGGTATTGGCCAAGGAAGGGTTGACCGAGCAGGTCAAGGACAAGCTCGTCGAAGGCCAGAACATCACCCAGGCCTTTCAGTTCGTTTCCACCGGCAACGCTGAGTTGGGTTTTGTGGCCTTGTCGCAGATCTATAAAGACGGCAAAGTCACCAGCGGCTCGGCCTGGATCGTCCCGGCCGCCCTGCACGACCCGATCAAACAGGACGCGGTGATCCTCAACAAGGGCAAGGACAGCGCTGCAGCCAAGGCACTGGTCGACTACCTCAAAGGGCCGAAAGCCGCCGCCGTCATCCAGTCCTACGGTTATGAACTGAGCAAGTAAATGCCCCTGTCGAGTGCCGATTTTTCCGCAATCTGGTTGACCCTCAAACTGGCGTCACTGACCACCGTGATCCTGCTGGTCATCGGCACTCCGATTGCCCTGTGGCTGTCGCGCACCCGTTCATGGTGGCGCGGTCCCATTGGCGCGGTGGTGGCCTTGCCATTGGTGCTGCCACCCACCGTCATCGGTTTCTACCTGCTGTTGACCATGGGCCCCCACGGCTACTTCGGCCAGTTCACCCAATGGCTGGGCCTGGGCACCCTCACCTTCAGCTTCGCCGGGTTGGTGATCGGTTCGGTGATCTATTCCATGCCGTTCGTGGTGCAGCCGTTGCAGAACGCCTTTTCCGCCATCGGCACACGCCCATTGGAGGTGGCCGCGACCCTGCGCGCCAATCCGTGGGATACCTTCTTCACGGTGATCCTGCCCCTGGCGCGCCCGGGGTTTATCACCGCGTCCATCCTGGGTTTTGCCCATACCGTCGGAGAATTCGGCGTAGTGCTGATGATCGGCGGCAATATCCCCGACAAGACCCGCGTGGTCTCGGTGCAGATCTACGATCATGTCGAAGCCATGGAGTATGCCCAGGCCCATTGGCTGGCCGGCGCCATGGTGGTGTTCGCGTTCCTCGTGTTGCTGGCGCTCTACTCCAGCCGTAAAACCAGGATGGGCTGGAGTTGATGCCGATGATCAATGTGCGCCTGAACTTGAAGTACACAGGCTTTGCCCTGGACGTGGACCTGCATGTGCCCGGCCGAGGGGTGACTGCGCTGTACGGGCATTCCGGCTCCGGCAAGACCACCTGCCTGCGCTGCATTGCCGGGCTGGAGCGGGCCGAAGATGGGTTTATCCAGATCAACGATGAAGTCTGGCAAGACAGCCGCAACGGCCTGTTCGTGCCCCCGCACAAGCGCGCGCTCGGCTACGTGTTCCAGGAGCCCAGCCTGTTCCCCCATCTATCGGTGCGGGCCAACCTGGAGTTCGGCCTCAAGCGCATCCCGCGCTCGCAACGCCGGGTGGATATGCTCCAGGCCACGGAGTTGCTGGGGATCGGCCATCTGCTGGAGCGTCACCCCCAACACTTGTCCGGCGGTGAACGTCAGCGCATCGGTATCGCCCGGGCCCTGCTCACCAGCCCAAGACTCCTGTTGATGGATGAACCCCTGGCCGCCCTCGACAGCAAGCGTAAAAGCGAAATCCTGCCCTACCTGGAACGCCTGCACGACGAACTGGACATCCCCGTGCTATACGTCAGCCATGCCCAGGATGAGGTGGCGCGCCTGGCCGATCACATCGTGTTGCTCAGCGACGGCAAGGCCCTGGCCAGTGGTCCCATCGGCGACACCCTGGCGCGGCTCGACCTGCCCCTGGCGTTGGGGGACGACGCGGGCGTGGTGATCAACGGCAGCGTCAGCGCCTACGACGATCACTACCATCTGCTCACGCTGCAACTGCCCGACAGTGCCCAGCACCTGCGCGTGGCCCATGCACCGCTGGCGTTGGGCAAGGCATTACGGGTCAAGGTACAGGCGCGCGACGTCAGCCTCAGCCTGCAAGCCGGAGAGCACAGCAGCATCCTCAACCGCCTGCCGGTGACGGTTACCCAGGAGATCGCGGCGGATAACAGCGCCCATGTGCTGGTGCGCCTGGACGCGGATGGCACGCCGTTGCTGGCGCGGATCACGCGGTTCTCCCGCGACCAGTTGCAATTGCACCCCGGCCAGGCGCTGTGGGCGCAGATCAAGGCGGTGGCCGTGCTGGCATAAGAAACCTTTTGGCACGACCGCACACGGCTGCGGTCAATCAGGAATACCGGCCTGATCCGTTGCCAAGGAACCCGCACCATGCCCGACTCCGCGCTGCCCGCCGACCTGCCCCGCGACCTGCATTACGTTGACGACACCCAGCCCGGCATCCGCCGCAAGCGAGTGCGCGGCAAGTTCCAGTACTTCGACGCCAAGGGCGAGCGCATCCGGGATGCCGATGAGATCAAGCGCCTGAACGCCCTCGCCGTCCCTCCGGCGTATACCGACGTGTGGATCTGCGCCGACCCGCGCGGGCACCTGCAAGCCACCGGCCGCGATGCCCGTGGACGCAAGCAATACCGCTATCACGCGCGCTGGCGTGAGGTGCGTGACAGCGACAAGTACGCGCGGCTGCAGGAGTTCGGCAACGCCCTGCCGAAACTGCGCAAACAGCTCGAAGCGCAAATCGCCGAACCCGGCTTCACGCGCGAAAAAGTCCTGGCCACGGTGGTGATGCTGCTGGACGCCACGCTGATCCGCGTCGGCAATACCCAATATGCGCGAGACAACAAATCCTACGGGCTGACCACCCTGCGCAACCGCCATGTGGATGTCAAAGGCAGCGAGATCCAGTTCCAGTTTCGCGGCAAGAGTGGCGTGGAGCACCAGGTCAGCGTCAAGGACCGGCGCCTGGCCACGGTGGTCAAGCGCTGCCTGGAGTTACCGGGGCAGAACCTGTTCCAGTATCTGGACGAAGACGGCGAGCGGCACACCGTCAGCTCCCATGACGTCAACGCCTACCTGCACGATCTTACCGGTGCCGACTTCACTGCCAAGGATTACCGCACCTGGGCCGGCACCGCCATGGCGCTGGCGGTGCTGCGGGAGTTGGAATGGCAACCGGAATCCGACGCCAAGCGACATGTGGTGGCGATGGTCAAGGATGTTGCCAGGCAACTGGGCAATACGCCTGCGGTGTGCCGCAAGTGTTATATCCACCCGGCCGTGCTGGAGCATTTCAGCCTGGGCGAATTGTCCAGATTGCCCAAGCCACGGGGGCGCAAAGGCCTGAAGGCCGAGGAAGTCGCCTTGGCGATGTTCCTTGAACAACTGGCCGCCGACTTGCCCGGCAATGCCAAGGCGGGTTAGGCTCTTGGCCCCCCTCTGACTTCCGGGACGACCGCCGACGTGAATCACTAAGCCTTCCAGAATGTACCTGCAACGAGCCGCCTGGCGCGCTTGTTGGCCTGTCCGACATTTTTTGGAGGTGCTGATGACTGACGTCAACCGGCTACCCGTATTGGTTTCCCTGCAACACCTGTGCTTCCAGTTCGCCAATGGCGAGACATTGCTGGACGACCTGAACCTGTCCATCGACCACACGCCCACCGGGATTGTGGGACGTAATGGACGGGGCAAAAGTATCCTCGCCCAATTGATCGCCGGCGTGTTGTCCCCCTCCTCCGGCTCGCTCAAGCGCTCGGCCAGCGTGGCCTATGTCCCCCAGGACATGGCGGTTGCAGCGGGAGACACCCTCTCTGACCTGACGGGCACCACGCCCGTGCTGGCGGCACTGGCACGCATGGCGGCAGGGACGGCGCAGGTCGATGACCTTGAGTTGATCGACAATCGCTGGGACCTTGCCGAAAGCTTGCGCGCCGCACTCGATACGGCAGGCCTTGCGCAGCTGGGTGTCGATACGCCGGCCGATCAACTCAGTGGAGGACAACTGGCGCGGCTCAGGCTGATCGGCGCCGTGCTGGCCGCACCGCAACTGCTGGTGCTCGATGAGCCCACCAACCACCTCGACAGCGCCGGCCGCCGGTGGCTGCTGCACCTGTTGCAGGAATGGCGTGGCGGCCTGGTGGTGGTGAGCCACGACCGACAAATACTCAACACCCTCGGGCGCATCATTGAACTGTCCCCACTCGGCCCTCACGTCTACGGCGGCAACTATGATGCCTATCGCCTGCAGCGCGACACCGAACAACACGCCGCCGTCGCGGCGCTGGAGCACGCACGCCTTGAACGCAACCGCGAACGCCGGCGCGTGCAGAAAGACCATGACAGCCTGCAACGCCAGGCGGCGCGCTCCCGCAAGCACGCAGAGACAGCCAATGTGGACCGGTTTACCAAGGCGCGCTGGAAAAGCGCCGCCACCGAAGTCGTCGGCACGGTGCGCAGTGCCCATCACGCCTACAAACACGCGCTGGATGAGCAGGTGCGCCAAGCCTACGAGCGCGTGGTGGATGAAACGCCGACCCTGTTGGCCTTGCCGGGGTCGGTCGTGCCCAATGGCCGACAGGTCGTGGCCTTGACGGAGGTCCGGTTGCCCTGGCTGGAGCATCCCGCCCTCACACTCAACCTCACAGGGCCGGTGCGCGTGGCTGTGCAAGGACCGAATGGTTGCGGCAAATCCACCCTGCTCAAGGTACTGGCCGGCCACTGCCAGCCCGCCAGCGGTGAGTGCTCGGTGCCGGTGCCCTGCGCGTATATCGACCAGCACCAGGCGCTGCTGGATGACCGACGCTCCCTCGTCGAACAGCTCAACCTGCTCGACACACCGCTGCCCGAAGCCGAACTGCGTACGCGCCTGGCCTTGCTGCAACTGGATGCCCGGCGGGTCACCCAACCGACCGTGCACCTCAGCGGCGGCGAGCGGTTGAAAGCCGCGATGGCGATTGCCCTGTGGGGTGAAACACCCGCGCAACTGCTGTTGCTTGATGAGCCCACCAACCACCTGGACCTGGAATCGGTGATCGCCTTTGAACAGGCGCTGCAGGGCTTCAGCGGGGCAATGATGGTTGTATCCCATGATGAGGCGTTCATCCAGGCGCTCGGGCCAACCCACCGCTTGCTCTGGCAACCTGAGGGTTGGCGCCTGGAGTGTGTCTGAGGTCATTGCGCGCGCAATCAAAGCGTCCTAGGGTAGTGGCCGGATAATCTCACCGAGGAACCCGGCCCTATGCTGCCTTCGCCCAACAAGCCTTATGCCAATGCCGCACTGGCCCATCAAAAGCGCTGGCGCGGCCGCGTCGGCCTGATGCTGGTGGCCAGCCTTTCGGTATTGGCGGGCATGACTGACGCCATCGGCTTCATGGCCAGCGGCGACTTTGTTTCGTTCATGAGCGGCAACACCACGCGCCTGGCCGTGGCCATCAGTGTGGGGGATCTCGGCTTGACCGCACGCCTGCTGTTGCTGGTCGCCACATTTGTCGCCGGTAACGCCTTGGGCGTAGTGGTCGGCCGTCTTAGCCGGCGCCATGCCCTGCCCCTATTGCTGTGTATCGCCACCTTGCTCTGCGGCGCAGCCTTGCTGCCCTTCGCCGACACCTTGCCGGCGCTGCTGGCGGCGATCATTGCGATGGGCATGCTCAACGCAGCCGTGGAAGAGGTCAACGGCTTGCCGATGGGGCTGACCTACGTGACCGGGGCACTGTCACGCTTTGGGCGCGGGCTGGGACGCTGGATGCTGGGGGAACGCCGCAACGGCTGGCGGGTGCAACTGATTCCGTGGGCGGGGATGTTTGTCGGCGCGGTGATTGGCGCGCTGCTGGAGCAGCACATGGGGCTGAGGGCGCTGGTGGTCAGCGGTGTATTGGCGGGCGTGTTGGGGCTGGTGTCGCTGAAGATTCCCCGGCGCTGGCATTTGGGTTTTATGCCGCGATAAAGACTAAAGGTGCCCGCCCGACGGTAAGGCCTCGACGTCCGTGTACTGGTAAAGAGCCATTATGTCGGGCGGGCGGATTGAATCATAAGCGAATGTCCGGCGGCTGTCCCGCCGGGCGTTTCCTGAAATGACTAAGGCAACGTATTACAGACAGGTCGCGAGTGCCGCCAAGCGACGCTTGGCCGGCATCGTGTCTTCAACGGCGTAGTACTTGACGGACGAACCGGCACCGGCGCTTTGCACGTCGACGAAGTAATCGCCACCGGTGGTGTAGACGGTGAAACCACCGGCCCCGTTCGGCTCTTTGAAGCCACCGGCGTCGACGCCAAACACGCTTTCATCCTGCCAGCCAAACTGGATGCACTCGGCAACCACCAGCGTGGCCTTGTCCGATGCCATGGCCTTGTAGGGAGCCCCCAGGCGCGCCTCGTTCATCTTCGAGCCCGCGCAACCGGCCAGTGCCGTCAATACCAATGCGCCCATTACCACCTTGTGCATGCCATTGCCTCGTTGGAAAAAACGCGACTGTACCATTGCCGCAAGGCTGACTGACGCCCCCATGAATTTTGTTTCACTGTGGAGGGAGAATATGCCGCCTATAGTGGCCTGGCTCATTTTTAGAAGTGTCCTTCTGCCCGCCCTCCCGCGGGTTTTTTTTCGCCTGCGCTTCAGAGCCACCCGCGAAACAGGTAGAACAACCCCATGCTCAGCAGCACGGTCATCAATACGTTACGCGTCCAGAACATCAGCGCCACGGCGCAGATACCGGCCAGCAAATACGGATTGGCCGGGCTCAGGTTGAGCTGGTGATCAGCCAGGAAAATAATCGGCCCGCAGATCGCCGTGAGCATGCCCGGCACCGCAAACCCGAGAAACTCCCGTGCCCCACGGTTGAGGCGCACCGGCAGGCGCGGCTCGATAAACAGATAACGGTTGAAAAAAACCACCAGGCCCATGGCCACAATCATCAGGTAAATCATCGCTGCCCAACCCCCAGGCGTTTACAGAAAAACCCTGCGCTCATGCCGAGCACACCCGACACCACCACGGCCGACTCCCAGTGCAGGAAGCTCAACCATACGGAAAACAACAACGACACCGCCACGCAGACCACCGTCGGCACATCGCGCACCACCGGGGTGATCAGCGCGATAAAGGTGGCGGCGATGGAGAACTCCAGGCCCAACTGATCAAGGCCTGGGATGCTTTTGCCAAGCACGATGCCGGCCAGGGTGAACAGGTTCCAGGCGATGTAAAACGTCAGGCCAACGCCCAGGGCGTACCAGCGATTGAAGGTTTCACGGTCATAGTGGTTGACCAGAGCAAAGAACTCATCGGTCAGCAGAAAGCCCAGGCTCATGCGCCAGCGGGTCTTGAGCGGCGAAAGAATCGGGCGCAGGTGCATGCCATACAGCAGGTGCTGGGAGGTCAGCAGCAAGGTGGTCAACACGATGGAAATCAGGCTGGCACCGCTCTTGACCATGCCAATGGCGACCAACTGCGCAGCGCCGGCAAACACAATGGCGGACAAGCCCTGGGCTTGCAGTGGCGTGAATTGCGCATCGATGGCCATGGAACCGGCCAGCAGCCCCCAGGGTGCACAGGCCAGGGACAGGGGAATGACGGCGATTGCACCACGAGCGAAGGCGTAATGAGGTAAGGCAGCAGGCATGGAAACGGCTCATCGACAGACAGTCCACAAGCATGCCAGCGTAGGATGGGGCTTGTCTTGAACGATCTTGCTCAGGCGAGCCTGACCGACACCTGCTCCACCGAGTCCCGCGCTTCACGCAGTTCGTGAGCGTCCTGGTTGAGCCGGTGAATGGTGTTGAGCAAGCGCTGGCGCAGCACTTCATCGCCGAGCTTTTCAACGGCACGCATCAGGTCGAATGCCGCGGTTTCGTTATTTTCCGCGACGGAATCCAGGGTTTTGCGCAGGTTGCGAGTGGCACGGGTCACGCGGGTCTTCCTTCATCAGCAATGGGGAGGCACTTTAGGACATTCGTGTTTCATTTTAATTTCAATCACTTGTGGCAGTTTTCCCGAGGTTTGATCCATATCAATTGAAACAGGATTTGACCGAAACATATGGACATACGTATATTCGAATTTCCATATGTATGTAGGCAATGGTCATGTCGGATCCCCTTACACCGCCCACCCTGTTCAAATGCCTGGCCGACGCCACTCGCGCACGCCTGACGCTATTGATTCAGCGTGAAGGCGAACTTTGCGTGTGCGAACTGATCCATGCCTTGGACGACAGCCAGCCCAAAATCTCCCGCCACCTGGCGCAACTGCGCAGTTGCGGTGTGCTGCTGGATCGTCGCCAGGGCCAATGGATCTACTACCGCGTCAACCCGGCACTGCCCGATTGGGTGAACCAGGTGCTGGACGTCACCCTGCAAGCCAACCAGCCATGGCTGCACAACGACACACAGCGTCTGGATGCCATGGGCGACAGACCACAACGAGCCAGCACCTGCTGCTGAGCCACCGGAGCGTTAATTCATGCTTGTCGCAGTCGCCATTTTTATTTTCACCATCGTCCTGGTCATCTGGCAGCCCAAGGGTCTCGGAGTGGGCTGGAGCGCCACGATGGGCGCGATCCTGGCACTGGCCTGTGGCGTGATCAGCCTGGCGGATATCCCGGCGGTCTGGCACATCATCTGGAATGCCACCGGGACGTTTGTCGCACTGATCATCATCAGCCTGCTGTTGGACGAAGCCGGGTTCTTTGCCTGGACGGCACTGCATGTGGCGCGCTGGGGGCGCGGGCGTGGCCGGCGCTTGTTTGCCTATATGGTGCTGCTCGGCGCCCTGGTGTCGGCGCTGTTTGCCAACGACGGCGCGGCGCTGATCCTCACCCCCATCGTGATGTCAATGCTGCTGGCACTGCGCTTTTCGCCGGCGGCGACCTTGGCGTTTGTGATGGGCGCGGGGTTTATCGCCGACACGGCGAGCCTGCCGCTGGTGGTGTCGAACCTGGTGAACATCGTCTCGGCGGACTATTTCAAGATCGGCTTCAACGAATATGCCGCGGTCATGGTGCCGGTCAACGTCGTCAGTGTCGCCGCCACCCTGGCGGTACTGCTGTGGTTCTTCCGCCGCGATATTCCCCAGGCCTACGACCCCGCCGACCTGGCAGACCCCGCCAGCGCGATCCACGACCGCGCCACCTTCCGCGCCGGTTGGTGGGTGCTCGGCATCCTGCTGATCGGCTGCTTTGCCCTGGAACCCCTGGGCATTCCCATCAGCGCGATTTCCGCGGTGTGCGCCGTGCTCCTGCTGGTGATCGCCGCCAAGGGCCACAAGATCTCCACGCGCAAGGTGCTGAAGGAAGCCCCGTGGCAGATCGTGGTGTTTTCCCTGGGGATGTACCTGGTGGTCTACGGCTTGCGTAACGCCGGCCTCACCACCTACCTGGCGACCTGGCTCGATACCTTTGCCACTTACGGCGTATGGGGTGCGGCCATGGGCACCGGCGTGCTGACGGCCTTGTTGTCCTCGGCGATGAACAACCTGCCGACGGTACTGATCGGTGCGTTGTCCATCGAATCCAGCCATGCCGTGGGCGTGGTCAAGGACGCGATGATCTACGCCAACGTGATCGGCAGCGACCTGGGCCCGAAAATCACCCCCATCGGCAGCCTGGCCACCCTGTTGTGGCTGCATATCCTGGCGCGCAAGGGCATCACCATCACCTGGGGCTACTACTTCAAGGTCGGGATTGTGCTGACCTTGCCGGTGCTGCTGATCACCCTCGCCGCCCTCGCGTTGCGCCTGAGCATCTAACGGAGAAACCGCAATGAAAGTCCTGTTCATGTGCACCGCCAACAGCTGTCGCAGCATCTTGTCCGAGGCGATGTTCAACCACCTGGCCCCCCAGGGTTTTGCCGCGATCAGCTCCGGCAGCTTTCCCAAGGGCCAGGTCCTGCCGCGCAGCCTGAGCACGTTGCAGGCAGCGGGTATCCGCACCGAAGGCTTGTACAGCAAGGGCAATGATGCGTTTGAAGGCAGCCCGCCGGATGTGGTCATCACCGTCTGCGACAAGGCGGCGGGCGAAGCCTGCCCGGTGTATTTCGGGCCGGCGGTGAAGGCGCATTGGGGCTTGGCAGATCCCTCGGAGGTTCAAGGTGACCAGGCCAGCATCCAGGCGGCATTCGATGCCACGCTGGAGACCATCGCCAGCCGTTGCCGGGCGTTTTTCGCCCTGCCCTTTGCCCGCCTCAGCCCTGGCGAGCTCAAGGTCGAACTCGAGCGCATAGCGCTGCTGGAAATGGCCACCTCCTGACGGCTGGATGAATCCGCTGCGGCGATATGGATTCCCATCCCTCTGCCAGCGTATGCTCTCGCACTTTCCTGAAAGGACGCGGGCATGCTGACGATCTTTTTTTACGCACTGGTATTCGGCTTTGTGTTTTGCCTCTCCCCCGGTGCGGTGCTGGCGGAGACGTTGCGCCGTGGCTTGCTCCACGGTTTCACACCCGCCTTGCTGGTGCAGTTTGGCTCGCTGGTAGGCGATGCCGTGTGGGCAGTGATCGGCCTCACCGGCATCGCACTGCTGATCCAGCATGACGCCGTGCGCGTGCCGCTGACGATCATCTGCGCGCTGTACCTGGCGTGGCTGGGCGTACGCAGCCTGATCGACGCCTGGCACTTGCCCGAAGCCGATGATGCACCGGCCAGCACCCGACAAAATGCGCTGGCCGTGGGCGCGGCGATTTCCCTGGCCAACCCGAAAAACATCGTCTACTGGGGGGCGCTGGGCAGCGCGCTGTCAGGCATCGTCGGCGCTACGCCCAGCCATGGGCAGACGCTGATGTTTTTCGCCGGCTTCATGCTGGCTTCGGTGCTGTCATGCTTTCTGATCGCCGCACTGGTGAACCTGCTGCGCAAGAATGCATCGCCCACGTGGCAACGCATCAGTTATGGCGCCTGCGGTTTGGTATTGATCTATTTGGCCGTTCTCGCCGCACAGGGTGTATGAAGTTATATATCGAGCAACTTTCGAGAGCCTCTTGTCTGAATGAACTCTGAACGCCGGGCTATTTAATTAATCATGCGTTGACATTTTGTAACTGCCTGAGTAGATTGCCCCTGCCCGCAACTGGGGCCTTTTTTAACCCTCACAAAAGAAGCCAATGGACACAGTATCCAGTCGCTGTCCGAGCACCGCCCTGGCGGGCATCGGGCGCCCAATCCCGAACATGACAGGACTCGCCTCCCCGGTCCGGTAAGCTGCGCTAGAGCTTGATGCTCCGCCGTAACTGCCTCGCCGGTCGCCCGTCCGGTCCCGAGGTGTGTTATGACCTTCCCAACCCTTGCTTTGCCCGATGTACCCACACTGGCCGCAGCCTTGCGAGCCAAGCGTTGCCATGCCCGCGTGGTTTTTCTGCCACGACGCACGCCCTGCTTTGCCCCCTCCCCCAAAGACCCGCAGAGACCGCCGCTTTTCAGCCTGGGATAGTGCTGAGCGCCCGCGCCGTTCAATCCGCTGAAACAATAACTTCCTGATTAAGTCCCTGGAGTTCTTTATGAAACTTTCCAGTTGTAGTTCGCTGCGCGCCTTATAACTAACGCGCCAGTAGAAGTTATCCAAGCACCTTATTTAAACCGATCGCGAAGTCAGCGACTCGGCATGCTTTCGCTCGCCTGTATTCAGGTAAGTACCGGGTATGTTTTGTCGAGAATTGGCGACAGGAGCACAGACAATGAGCGCCGTAAAAAACACGCCACTGCAGAAGAAAACCGGCACCGCCAGCGACACCAGACTGTCGATGCGTGCCGCCCGCGAAGCCCACAACGGCCTGTCGGCCACCCTGGCCAACGTACGCGCCACCCAGGATGGCCTGACCGAACTGGACGCCACTGCCCGCCTGCAACGGGAAGGCCACAACGAAGTGGCCCATGACAAACCGCCTCACGCCATCGTGCAATTCCTGCAGGCCCTGAACAACCCGTTCATCTACGTGTTGCTGACCCTGGGCGGCATCAGCTTTTTCACCGACTGCTGGCTGCCGATGCGGGACGGTGAAGAAGCCGACCCCACCAAGGTCGTCATCATCATGACCATGGTCCTGCTCAGCAGCCTGCTGCGCTTCTGGCAGGAGCACCGTTCGGCCAAGTCCGCCGAAGCCTTGAAAGCCATGGTCCGCACCACTGCCACGGTGCTGCGCCGTGAGCAAGTGGGCTGCCAGCCCACCCTGCGCGAAGTGCCGATGCGCGAGTTGGTGGCCGGCGATATCGTGCAGTTGTCGGCCGGTGACATGATCCCTGCCGACATCCGCCTGATCGAGTCCCGGGACCTGTTTATCAGCCAGGCGTTGCTCACCGGCGAAGCCTTGCCGGTGGAGAAGTACGACACCCTCGGCGACGTCACGCAAAAATCCGCCGGGCCGGTCGCCGCCGACCAGGGCAACCTGCTGGACCTGCCGAACATCTGCTTCATGGGCACCAATGTGGTCAGCGGCCGCGCCAAAGCTGTGGTGGTGGCGACCGGGCCGCGCACCTACTTTGGCTCCCTGGCCAAGGCGATTGTCGGCTCCCGGGTACAGACCGCATTCGATCGCGGGGTGAACAGCGTCAGCTGGCTGCTGATCCGCTTCATGCTGGTGATGGTACCGATCGTGTTCTTCCTCAACGGCTTCTCCAAGGGTGACTGGGGCGATGCGTTCCTGTTCGCCCTGGCGGTTGCCGTGGGCCTGACCCCGGAAATGCTGCCGATGATCGTCAGCGCCAACCTGGCCAAGGGCGCCACGGCGATGGCCAAGCGCAAAGTAGTGGTCAAGCGCCTCAACGCGATCCAGAACTTCGGCTCGATGGACGTGCTGTGCACCGACAAGACCGGCACCCTGACCCAGGACAAGATCATCCTCGAGCATCACGTCAACGCCTTCGGCCAGCGCGATGATGCGGTGCTGTCCCTGGCCTGGCTCAACAGCTACCACCAGAGCGGCATGAAAAACCTGATGGACCAGGCCGTGGTGCAGTTCTCGGAGCAGAACCCGAGGTTCCAGCTGCCGTTTGCCTACAGCAAGGTCGATGAATTGCCCTTCGACTTTGTGCGCCGTCGCCTGTCCATCGTGGTCAAGGACGCTGCCCACGACCATCTGCTGGTGTGCAAAGGCGCCGTCGAGGAGATGCTGGACATTGCCACTCACGTGATGGAGTCCGGCAGTGCAGTGCCTCTGGATGAGCGCCGCCGCGAGGAGTTGCTGGCCATAGCCAATGACTACAACGAAGACGGCTTCCGCGTGTTGGTGGTGGCCACGCGCAACATTTCCAAGGCCCTGGCCCGCCAGCGGTACACCACCGCCGATGAGCGCAACCTGGTGATCCAGGGTTTTCTGACCTTCCTCGATCCGCCCAAGGAAACCGCCGGCCCGGCGATTGCAGCCCTGCAGCAGATCGGCGTGGCGGTCAAAGTCCTTACCGGCGACAACGCCGTGGTCACCAGCAAGATCTGCCGCCAGGTCGGCCTCGAGCCAGGCCGGCCGCTGTTGGGGGGGGAGATCGAGCTTATGGACGACGCCACCCTGGCGCGCCATGTGGAGGAGCGCACGGTATTTGCCAAGCTCACGCCGCTGCAGAAATCCCGGGTGCTCAAGGCCCTGCAAGCCAACGGCCACACCGTCGGCTTCCTCGGCGACGGCATCAACGACGCACCGGCATTGCGGGATGCCGACGTGGGTATCTCGGTGGACAGCGGCACGGACATCGCCAAGGAATCGGCCGACATCATCCTGCTCGAAAAGAGCCTGATGGTGCTGGAAGAAGGCGTGCTCAAAGGCCGCGAAACCTTCGGCAATATCATGAAGTACCTGAACATGACCGCCAGTTCCAACTTCGGCAACGTGTTTTCGGTGCTGGTGGCCAGTGCATTCATCCCGTTCCTACCGATGCTGTCGATTCACCTGCTGCTGCAGAACCTGATGTACGACATCTCCCAACTGGCCCTGCCGTGGGACAAGATGGACAAGGAGTACCTGGCCAAACCGCGCAAGTGGGACGCCAGGAACATCGGTCGCTTCATGATCTGGATCGGGCCGACCTCGTCGATCTTCGACATCACCACCTTTGCCCTGATGTGGTACGTGTTCGCCGCCAACAGCGTGGAAATGCAGACCCTGTTCCAGTCCGGCTGGTTTATCGAGGGCCTGCTCTCGCAAACCCTGGTGGTGCACATGCTGCGCACCCGCAAGATTCCGTTCTTCCAGAGCACGGCGGCATGGCCGGTGCTGATGATGACCGGCGTGGTGATTGCGCTGGGCATCTACGTACCGTTCTCGCCCCTGGGCACCCTGGTGGGCCTGCAACCGCTACCGCTGGCGTACTTCCCGTGGCTGGTCGGCACGCTGCTCAGCTATTGCTGCGTGGCCCAACTGATGAAAACCCTCTACATCCGCCGCTTCAAGCAGTGGTACTGAGTTCCCCCGCCGTTTAAACGGTGGCGGTCGCCCGGCCGCCACCGTGCATTACAAGGAATAGGATCATGCGCGTCTTGATCTGTGCCGGTCGTCATTACGCCGACTGCAAAAAGTCCCGCCAAGTGCTGGACGCTTACCACCGCCTGCGCCCCGTGCAGGTGCTGATTCACGGCGGCAACCAGTTCCTCGGCAGCGCCATCGAGGACTGGGCGCGGGAACTCGGCATCGACGTGGTGCGCTACCCGCCCAACTGGCAACGCCACGGCAAGCAGGCGGAGCGCCAGCGCAACCATTTCATGCTGACCGACAGCCGCGCGGATGTGGTCATCGCGCTGCCAGGTGGTGACGACACGTCGGAGCTGGTCTGCCAGGCCAGGGCCAGCGGCATTTCGGTGCTGACCGTAGAGAACTGACATTCAAGCGAGGTGCATCATGCACAACAAACACACCCCGAAGCGCCCGGACGGGTTTGCCAAATACCGTGCGCGGCACTATCGCGGCGCGCGCCAGACCCTGCTGCTGTTGCCGCCGGCAAAACAGCGGGCGCTGCGGCGCAACCTGCTGTTTATCGGTATCACCCTGGGTTCGATCCTGTTAATTGCCCTGGTGTCCAAGGCCCATGCCGCCGGTGGCGCCTATGTGGTCGATGACGGCGCAATCAACGCACCGGGTGCCTGCAATCTCGACGCCTGGTACAGCGCCGACCGGCACGCCGGCAACACGCACACGGCAACGCTGTCTCCCGCGTGCACGTTCAGCGTACTGCCTTCGGTGCAGTGGGGCGCGGCGCTGTCACGGGCCGACAGCGCAGGCCGGGGCGAGACCCAGGTGAGTCCGCAACTCAAGGCGCAGGTGCTGTCACGGCAAGACCTGGGGCTGGAAATGGCGATCTCCGCCGGGGCGCATCTTGCCCTTGATCGACGACACGGGTTCGACGGCGCCGACTTCACCCTCCCCTTGACCTGGCAACCGCTGGCGCCCCTGCGCTTGAACCTGAATGCCGGCTGGGCCCATGCCTACAACGACGGCGAGCAAACCCAGCGCCTGAGCTGGGGCACCGGCGTCGAGTATCAACTGATGGATGCCCTCACGTTGATCGCTGAACGTTACGGCCAGGAAGGCGGTGACCAGGCCTGGCAAGCAGGGCCGCGCCTGCACTTCGGGGAGTTTGTCGACGTCGACCTGGTGCTCGGGCGCGACCTGGGCGGTGAACGCAATCAATGGCTGACCACCGGTGCGACGCTCAGGTTTTAGGCCTGGCCTGCTGCTCCCGGTGCAGTTGCCGTGGCGGGTCGTCCAGGTAATTACCTTATGATGGCGGCACCATTGCCAACGAGGGGTAGAGCACGTGGACCGTATCGAACAAATGACGCTGCTGGCGACCTACAACCAGTGGATGAACCGCAAGGTCTATGACGCGGCTGCCAGGCTTACGGACGATGAGTTGCGCGTGGACCGCCAAGCGTTTTTCGGCTCGGTCTTCGGCACGCTCAACCATCTCACGTTGGGCGACACCGTCTGGCTCAAACGCTTTGCCCTGCACCCCGCCGGCTACGCGACGCTGGCGCCGCTGAACAGCATCGCCGCGCCGTCGGACCTCAAGCAACTGGCGTTCGCCGACCTGGGTGAACTCGCCGCCCGGCGGCGTTGGCTGGACCAACTGATCATCGATTGGGTGCACACCCTGCGCGAACCCGACCTCGACCATCGCCTGCACTACCACAACATGCGCGGCGCGGCGGCCAGCAAGACATTCGGCGCCCTGCTGGTGCATTTTTTCAATCACCAGACCCACCATCGAGGCCAGGTCACCACGCTGCTGACCCAGGCCGGGCAGGACGTGGGCGATACGGACCTGCTCGCCTTGATTGACTGAACTCAGCGAGCGCTGAATTCGGCATAGGCCTGCAGCAACCGTGCAAAGTCCTCGGGTTGCGGCAACTGCTCGAAGCTTTCGACTGCCGGCGTGGTAGCCCAGGCCAGTTTTTCGCGGGTCCAGGTTTCCATAAAGGGCACGTACTCCGCAGCATTATCCAACAGCGTCGCACGCACGTTGACGAACTCATCGATGCCATGGGGGCGGGTAAACAGCCAGCTCATGCAGTGCGGGCAGCAATAGTGACGATCGACCCCGTGCAGGCCGCCGACCACCGGGCAACCCTGGGTCACCGTGAACGCGCTGGCGGGAATCAGTGCACTGAGGGAGAACGCACTGGCGGTCATCTTCTGGCAGCCGGTGCAGTGGCACGCCATGGTAATCACCGGCGCCTGGCTCACGCTGAAGCGCACCCGGTTACAACGGCAACTGCCTTCCAGGGGCAGGGGCTCGACGCTCATCACACACTCCTTTTCATGATCAGTGGCATGGCAGGGTAGCGCCGAGGCGGGGGTGTTGAACAGGTCCAGGGGCAAAACCGAACGCTGCTGCGCCCATGGGGTCGTAACCTCAGGTGCCGGGATTTCTTACCCCCGCCCTCCCCGCGTGCATTGTGGGTTTACCGATGTGCGTACCCTATAAGAAGGAGACGCTTACATGGTCATTCACTTCAAGGTTGCCGGGCATCTGGCCTGCGGCCATCACGGCAATAACCTGCCCTCCAGCACCGAGCTGAATCGGGTCAAGTGCCGCACCTGCCGCAACACCGATGCCTACAAGGAAGCGCGCCGCAACCAGCGCAACGCCGCACGCCGTGCTTCGCGCCAGGCCAAGACCCACACCAGCACCGACTGGCGCAGTGCCTGGACGCAGCGCCTGACCGATCTGCCAGGGCGACAGCGCCTGCCCCGCGGCTTCGGCGCACAGCCTTTCGTATAAGCAGAAACGCAGAAGCCCCGGACAAACCGGGGCTTCGTTTTCAATCAATCATCATTGGACACCGGCCTGTTGCGTGCCTGGTAACCCGGCAACGTGGCGGCATACGCCAGTGCCTGTTCACGGGAATTGAAGGACGCCAGCCGATCCTGGGGCGTACACACCCGCCATGGCCCGAAATTGACCTGCACGATGTCGTACCCATTCAGATGCAGCTTCTTCAGCAGTGGAGCGCTCATAGTCACCTCGCTTTCCTGAGATTTCCCAGCGTTGCACGCCCTACCTTACACCCGCATCCAGGCTCATGACCGACCGCATGTCGCATGCGGCCAGGCTACTTGACCTTGCTGCTCAAGGTATCCACGCTGCGCTTGAGATCATCCAGGCTGCGCTTCAAACCTTCGATATCGCTTTTCTGCCGTTCGATCGTGCTGTTCTGATCCTCGACCGTGCGCTTGAGGCTCGCCAACTGGCTGTCACTGGAACTGGCGCTCGAACCGTCCCTGCGCTTGAACTCATCGAACGCGCGGTCCTGCCCCTCCAGCTTGCCTTTCAGGCCTTGCACCTCACTCTCGGTACGTTTCTGCGCAGCCTGCAGCTGTTCAATATCCCCCACCGAAATGCTCGACGCCTTCAACACATACTGATTGCCCGCCTCCAGCGAAGTCCCCGTCAACCGATCACCGCCTGACGCGCTGAAATCCCCCCACTTCACCGCACTCCCAGCCTGTGCCGTACCGGCCAACAGTCCCACGACACCTGCAATAACCATCCAATAGCGCCTGCGAACACTGAGCATCAACCGATTCCTTTCCAGACTGCCGAGATGGCATATTGCTATGACTGTCATTTATACCGCTTGTTCCCGTACTGTAGGAATCCTCCGGTTCGCCTGTTAAAGCCGATGTAGATCACTGATCTGCCAAGCTTTTTCAGGCGCCGTCCATTCAAGAAAGCGGCAGACCGACCTTGCGTCGAAGCGCCTGGATCTATATATTCCCAACCCTGTAACAACGCGCTACCGCCCGAATGGCGAAACTGGTAGACGCATGGGACTTAAAATCCCCCGCTCGTAAGGGCGTCCCGGTTCGATTCCGGGTTCGGGCACCATCATTACGTTCCACGACCTCCCAAGAAGTCGCTGAAACCCACATAGAACCTGCCTTGTGCAGGTTTTTTGTTGCCAACATTTGTCCCTCACACTCACTTCACCCCAACATTTTTCTAGTACATCCTGAGTTCGATTTTGGGTGATGTACTAGGGTTTGTCTGAAAAGTCAGCCCGCAGGCATCTCTCGATGCAGACAAGTGTGGCCATGGCTTTAAAGCTGCTGACCAGTTTGTCGTAACGCGTACAGATCCGACGTTTTTCTTTGGGCCATCTGAACAGCCGCTCAATAATGTTCTCGCCGGGCGAGAGGATGATGGCCAACGGGAAGCCATGGGTGTCGCAGGCGAGGTGTATTTTGGTGGTCAGTCCACTGGGTGATCGCGATGACTCTCCCCCTACCGTCCAGTGAATCCATCCATAGGCCGATACGCTCGCACAGCGCCTGGACCGATTCACCCCCGTGAGGCGCCGAACTTGGATCGGTCATCCAAAGGTGTACGAACTCAGGCTCCGATTGAATCAAGTCGTCAATCCTTTTGCCCATCCACCGGCATTATCCCAGTCTCTCAAGTGGACATCGACCGCCGATCTTGCTGACAGCATCGCCGCGGTCTGCGCGGTTCGACGCTCCGATACATGGAGATAGCGGGTGGTACGGCCTACGGTTTGGTAAAGCGTAATCTGTTTAGACTGCCCATCCATTTCGAGGGGCTCGTCACTAGAAAAGCTGCACGAGCATGAGCCAACAAGGTGAGTCGCAGGGCCACGATGTTGCTCCGGCAATGGATTTTAACGCTCGAATACTGGATACCTTGAGGCACCAATCAGGAGGGCTATCCCCATACCCTGCGGTTTCAGCTGGCTGAAGGATAAGCCATTCCTACCGCCTTCTCGATAGTGGCGAATAGGCAGTGCATACTGTCTGCCCCACAACTGCCACACCGGCCTTCAGCAGAAGCTCATTGCGTTTTCCAGCAATCAGTCCAGCTCAGGCAACGCCTGTAATTCCCGGTTGCGGTTAGAGTCCACAGGGTCGTTGAAGGTGGCAGGGGTAATCCGGCGCCGGTCTATCGTCAAGTCAAATACGTCGAAGCGATTGTAATAACCGGCGATGTCATGAAACTGCTTGGGCTCCACGCATTCGTTCAAATCGAAAGTGGCGTAAGCCAGGCCTTCCTCGTTCTGCAACAGGTCGCCAATGGAGGCCCCCGCCGGGTCGAGAAATTGCGTAGCGGCACGTGGACTGTTGCGCAGCACTTCGATGGCTTGCTCATCACCGCTGGCAGAGAGCATGTCGAGCATCGAGTCATCCATGAAGCCTGCATTCAAGATGCCGAATACCTTGGCTTCAAAGCACTGCGCCCCTGCGCGAATTCTGTTGGCCGCGAGGTTGTCGAAATTCTGGCCGCCGGGTTTGCGCGTCGGCCAGATCGCCGGCCAAGCGGAGATGTGGATCTGCTCGCCTTGCGCCGCCAAGCTGTACTTGGCCAGGGGGTTGGTGTTTTCGCCACAGATCAGGGTGCCTATTTTGCCGATGCGGGTATCGGACACACGCAGGCCGTGACCATCGCCGGGCGCCCACACCATCTTTTCATAGAAGGTAGGCACCAGTTTGCGATGGTGGTTGAGCACGGTACCTTGTTCGCTGATCAGTACGTTCGAGTTCCAGATGCAGCCGACACTGGCCGGCGTCGCTTCACTGAACCCCAAGGAAACGAGGATGCCATGGCGCCGTGCGGCGGAGCGGATGGCGGTGATCTCCGGGCCGTCAATCATCACGCTGTTCTCGACCATCAGCTTGAACCAATCATGGTTATAGATGGGCGCCCACAGCGCCGCCCAGACCGGAAAACCTGGGATGAAGGACTCGGGAAACACCACCAGTTCGGCGCCATTGGCGGCCGCTTCGGCAATGAAGGAACAGGCCTTGTCTACGCAGGCGGCCTTGTTCATATACACGGACGCGGCGTGGGTGGCGGCGACTTTTACAGTAGGCAGGGACATGATGGAAACCTTGATAAATTAGTGTTGAGCCGCTTGTGCGACGCCCAGGCCGGTCTCGCGGCGCACGGAAAACTCCACCCAGCGCGACAGCGACAGCTGGCTGGGGAACAGCAGCGAAAACAGAATGACCAGGGCAAAGCCGAGCGGGATAGAGATCAACCCCGGGTTGCGCAGCTGCACCCATGGCTCACGTAGGCCGATGAGGCTGGTGGCGGAGTCCGGGATCAGGCTGGCGGTTGCCTGTTGCTTGGTCACATCGCTGAGTAATTGCTCGCGCTCCGTGGCGGTGGCAACCAATGCGCCCTTGTCGATCAATTCGATTTTGGCTTGGGATTTAGCGGCTGCGGCCAGTGCCACCTGTTTTTGCTGCAGCGGGTAGCTCATATTCGGCGACACCAGCACCAGGCCAATGGACAGCACCGTGCCGCCCAGCAAGCCCGCGACCACGCCAGCGGTGCTGCAGCGACGCCAGTACAGGGTCAGCAGCAGTGCTGGAAGGTTGGCCGACGCGGCGACCGCATAGCCCAGCCCGACCAGTTGCGCGACGTTCTGGCCCTTGGCCGAAATGCCCACGCAGATGGCGATGACGGCGATCGCCAATGTCGCCAGGCGGGCTGCGGTGGCCTGCTCGCCCTCGGTGGCCTTGCCCTGGCGCACTGCGCCTACATACACGTCATGGGCGAGTGTGGAGGCTGCTGCCAGCGTCAGACCGGCGACCACTGCGACGATGGTTGCGAAGGACACGGCTGCGACGAACGCGAGCATCAGGTTGCCGAGCAGGCTATCGGCGCCACCGCCCAAGAACTGGGCCAGCATCGGGGCGGCGAGGTTGCCACCCTTGTCCATGGCGGTAATCTCGAAGGGCCCCAGATGGAGCGCGGCGGAGAAACCGATGACGATGATGAACAGATGGCACAGGCCGATCAGCAGCATGGCGGTCAGCGCCGAAGTACGGGCACTTTGTGCGTCGCGCACGGTAAAGAAGCGCATCAGGATATGGGGCATGGCCGCCGTGCCGAGCACCAGCGCCAGGCTCAGGGAGATCTGTTCCAGCGGATTCTTCAGGTACAGCCCAGGCTCCATGAAGCGTTGCCCGGCTTGTTCCGCCGAGAGTTGGGACACGCCGTTGAGCAAGGTGCCGAGCACGTGTTCCTGCACGGCCGAGCTGCCTGCCAGGTCGCTGAAAAAGGCACTGATGTTGAAGCCATAAGGGGCCCAGCTCAGTACCACCAACAGGAAGCAGAAGGCAATCAGCAAGGTGGCCTTGAGGATCTGCACTGAGGTGGTGGCACGCATGCCTCCAAACAGCACGTAGACCAGCATCAGCACGCCCACCGACACCACTGATATTTCGAATGGGATACCGATAAGTGCAGCGATGATCACGGCGCCGCCAACGATCTGCGGCACCATATAAAAGAGCGCGACCAATACACTGGAAATCGCTACGGCGAACTTCGAGGCGCGGAAGTTATTACGAAACGCCAACACATCGCCCAAGGTATATTTACCCAAGTTGCGGCAAGGCTCGGCGATCAGTAGTAGCACCGGTATGAAAGATACAAAGAAGCCAATGACGTAGGTTATACCGTCCAACCCATAGATGGCGATAAGGCCGGAGACCCCTAGAAATGCGGCTGCTGACAGGTAATCACCGGCAATGGCGAGGCCGTTGATCCGGCCGGACAATGCACCGCCCGCGGTATAGAAATCCTTCACCGAACTGTTCTTGCGCGCGGCCCAGAAGGTAATCCCAAGGGTGATCAAGAACAGCACGGCAAACACGCCGAAGGTCAGTGGCCGGTTGGCTTCGGAGACCAGCGTGGCGGCGTTGCCTTGGCTCGCCGTGAGCAAGGCGGCCAGCCCCATGCAGGCTTTGAATGCTGTCGAGCCGCGCAGGGTGGCCAAGCGGTTAGTGCGGTTGGTTCGGGTCATGATTGACGCTCACGGAAGCTTCGGAAACCAGGGCGACGGACATCGCGTCGATGTTCTTCAAGCGGCAGGCATAAAAAATGGCAATCGCAGCACCGAAGAAATATTGCCCGACCAGATACACCAGGCCAACATTGATGGCGCCATAAATCTTATAAGAAAGAAATTCGGGGAAGTATGCAGAGAACAATGGAATGGCGAAGTACACCGCCATGCTGATCAGCATCAACGCGGAGACCAGCCGGCGCCGTCGTTTAACCAGTATTGCAAAGTTTGGGTGCTCGAATATGGCACTCCAGATGGAGTCTTGTTTCATTGAGTGCGCCTCGGTCGGGTAGGTGGCGAACTCAGTTTAAAGTACGGGCCCAGACTGCCAAGCCGTAATGCAACAACGTCTATTGCAAAGCTGCATCGCCGAAACGGTGCTTGAAATGAAGAAGTGCTGCGATATGGTGCAAAAGTGCGCAATTATCAATTTTGGATGTCGCGTGGTATTAGTTGATGGTGAATAGCTCGTCGTTACGAAACAGCCGCGACAGGTGCTCCAGCATGGTCTTGATTCGCGGCACATAACGCAGGTCCTGATGGACGCTCAGCCATAGATCACGGGTGACCTTGGGCCCATTCAGCGGGATTTTCCGCAGACCAAAGCGTTCTGCATGGGCAAAGGAGGGCAGCATTACCAGCCCTGCGCCGGCGCTGGCGGCAAACATCTGCGCGAGCATGCTGTTGGAATGGAATACCAGTTTAGGCGTTGAAATCAGTTCATCGAGCCATTTGACCGCCTCGATCTGCACCAACTCTTCGATGTAGCCGACGAACAAGTGGTTCTCCAATGTCTGCAGCGAAGGGGTGCCGTGAGATAGCAAGTAGTCGTCGCTACCGTACAGGTTCAATTCGAACTGCCCGACTCGTTCGGTGTGAAAGCCCTGGCCCGAGGGCTCGAAGAAGCCCAGGAAGATATCTGCCTCGCGGCGGGTCACCTGCAATTGGTGGGTCGAAGTGACCAACTCCAGGGTGACGTTGGGGTGCAGCAATTGCAGCTTTGGCACCTGCTGGGTCAGGTAGAGCGAGGCCAGGCCTTCCATGGTACCGACCCGGACCCTGCCGGAAACCGTGTTGGTGCCCGAGGACAACTGCTCAAGCAGCCCGGAAAAACCGTTGCCCATCACTTCCACCTGCGCCAGCAAGCGAGCGCCTTGGTCATTCAACTGCAAGCCGGAACTGCTGCGCTCGAATACGCTAAAGCCAAGGGCGTATTCCAGCTGGTTGATCCGGCGGCTTACCGTCGACTGGTCGATCTTCAGCTGTTTTCCCGCTCGGGAGAGGTTCTGGCACCTGGCGACGTGCATGAAGATCCGCAGATCATCCCAACTCAGATTGTCCGGCTTCATGGCGTGCTCGTTGGCTGATGGAAGGGCTCATTCTAAGCGGTAACGTAGCCAGCCTTAGCCATCCGCACACGTACGGCGCTGCCGATTTGAAAGATTACTCTGCAGTTTTCGGAAATGAATATGGCACAAATGAGTGCAGGCGACCTAGGGCTTGTATGAAAAGTCAGCCCGCAAACATCTCTCGATGCAGGCCAGCTGCCAGGAAGGCTGATCTGATCCAGCAACGGCATGAAGTAGCGCGAGTCAGCTTGCTCGCCGGGCGAGAGCATGATGGCCAGCGGGACGCTATGGCTGTCGCAGGCAAGGTGTATTTTGGTGGTCAGTCCGCCCCGGCTTCGGCGGAGACAGTGGTGTTGCGGTTCCTGCAGGCCCCTTTTTTGCAGCACCGCTGGCAGCTCGGGTTGCTCGGATTGACGTGGAATCGACCATCCAGGTATCCAGATCGATGACACCGTCTTCCCTCAATCGAAGATGAAGGTGACGCAGAACCTGCTCGAACGTGCCGTTGTCACGCCATTGTCTGAAACGTCCAACGCTCAGATGAAATTTCATAACGGCCTGTCATGACGACGCTCCTGGCAACCAGAGGGCATCGTTTTAGCCAAAGCGACTTTTCAGACAAACCCTAG
>NZ_JAOTNX010000023.1:0-62296 GCF_036346475.1 Pseudomonas sp. AM8 | reverse complement strand
TTAGGAGGGGTGTTTGGCTCAGCAACACCCAGGCTGCTTTTCCTGCAGTGGGCGGGGTTTTGGTGAATGCTCAGGGAAATATGAGCAGGGGTTGTGCAGTTCCAATGCTTTATATCTCGTCCGATTGGCTGCAATAGGTGTCGATGTGATCCACGCATCACCAGGACAATGTAAATAGTTAGCTTGATGAACGGCCGCCATCTCACGTTTTCAAGCCCGTAACGCTCAGCAACCGGCTTGCTTATTCGTTTAAGCTTGTCATTACGTGATCTCGGGATGACGCCTATTCCCGCATCGCAGCAAGCCCAGTGCCATGCCTCGGTATTGTTCATCACCTCGCTTCTTATGATGAAAGACTTAGGGATGTGGTGCAGATCATACTCGATGATATATAGCGCGCTCATGTTAGCTCCTCCTGATTTTTTTGTGGTTGAGTCAGAAAGAAAGTTCAGATTTTTTTGTACAAATTTCGCCGCTCCGTATAAGTCTTTGTCTCGCCGATTTATTCAGCCGTTGGTCGGCAACGTACACAAGAAAATAAAATTGACACCAAGTTCTGCGCTTCTCAGTAGTGAGGCTGTTCACTCATACAGTCTCTTGTCTTACCCGCACTTAGTGCGGGCTCTCTTACTGTGTAGGCGAAATGTCTAGTAAAAATTTTGGTGCGGATGAACATGTCTTAGGGATGCTCCGATCAACTTGCCGCGCGTCAGCGGCAAGTCGAAAATCAACACGGCAAACAGCATTATTCGCTGAAAATCGAACGATGCCTCGTACAGGGAGGGCGTTTCCGCCCGCTCTTCAGTGTTAAGAGCGCACCTCACCCATACCCATCAGCCGTTTTCGAGCCATCCACAGGTTCGACAGAGCGTAAGCGTCCGGCGAACTCACCTTCCGAACTCCAGCTTTAAGGGCGATGGTGTCCGCGTATTCTTAAGCGGACGCGATCACCCTTATCGCCAGGATTTCCATGCGCCAACGAAGCTCTTATCCGAAACCGTTCAAAGCCCAGGTCGTTCAGGAGTGCCTGCAACTTGGCGCATCCATTTCCAGTGTCGCGATCAGCCATGGCATCAATGCCAACGTTATCCGCAAATGGATGCCGCTCTATCGAGATCAGCCCGCAGCGGCTTCACTACCTGCATTCGTCCCGCTTAAAGCCGCACCTAAACGGCCAGCCGAAGCGCCAGTGATCATCGAGTTGCCCATGGCCGGGCAAGTGATCACGGTGAAATGGCCAACCTCAGACCCTGAAGGCTGCGCGCAGTTTATTCGGGCTGTCACTCGATGATCCGTATCGATGCCATCAGGCTGGCCACCGAGCCGATGGACATGCGCGCCGGTACCGAAACCGCATTAGCCCGAGTGATCGCGGTGTTCGGTGCGGCGAAGCCGCACTGCGCTTATCTGTTCGCCAATCGCCGGGCTAACCGGATGAAAGTGCTGGTGCACGATGGCGTCGGCGTCTGGCTTGCAGCGCGTCGACTGAACCAAGGCAAGTTCCACTGGCCCAGCATTCGCCATGGCTGCGAGGTCGAACTCGACAGCGAGCAACTCCAAGCGTTGGTACTGGGCCTGCCGTGGCAGCGCGTTGGCTCCGGCGGTGTGATTAGCATGCTGTAAACGCCGGCTATTTGGCCGGTCTACTTGTCGTCGTCCCGCGTCTGCTCTGGCACAATCGGCGACATGATTTTCTCGCCCAACCTCGACCAGATGGCCCCGGAACAGCTTCGTGCCTTGGCGGCACAGGCATTGCAGTTGCAATCCCAGGTTGAGGCGATGAGCAAGAAGATCCAGAACGATGAAATCATCATCGAGCAGCTGACTTACGAGATCGCCCTGCTCAAACGCCACAAGTTTGCCAAGCGCAGTGAGCAAATCAGCCCGGCGCAAGGCAGCTTGCTGGATGACCTGCTCGATACCGACCTTGAAGCTATAGAGGCCGAGCTGAAGCAGCTCCTTCCGGTTCCGCCACTAGCCGAGCCACGGCAATCCCCGAAACGTTCGCCATTGCCGCCGCAGTTCCCGCGCACGGTGATTCGCCACGAGCCTGAAAATACCCAGTGCGCCTGCGGCTGCCAACTTCAACGCATCGGCGAAGACGTCAGCGAGAAGCTGGATTACACGCCGGGCGTGTTTACCGTCGAGCAACATGTGCGGGGAAAATGGGCCTGCCGTCAGTGCGAAACCCTGATCCAGGCGCCGGTACCGGCCCAGGTTATCGACAAAGGTATTCCGACCGCAGGCTTGCTGGCCCACGTGATGGTGGCCAAGTTTGCCGATCATTTGCCGTTGTACCGGCAGGAGAAGATTTTTGGCCGCGCCGGGCTGCCAATTGCCCGCTCGACCCTGGCGCAGTGGGTCGGGCAAACCGGCATGCGGCTTCAGCCACTGGTCGATGCGCTGCGTGAAGCCGTGTTGAACCAGGACGTGATCCACGCAGATGAAACACCCGTGCAAATGCTTGCGCCAGGCGAGAAGAAAACCCACCGGGCTTATGTCTGGGCCTACAGCACGACCCCGTTTTCGGCGCTCAAAGCGGTGGTATACGACTTCAGCCCAAGCCGTGCTGGTGAACACGCGCGCAACTTCCTGGGCGACTGGAACGGCAAGCTGGTCTGCGACGACTTCGCTGGCTACAAAGCCGGGTTTGAGCAAGGCATCACTGAAATCGGTTGCATGGCTCATGCCCGTCGCAAGTTTTTCGATCTGCACGTGGCGAACAAAAGTCAGCTTGCCGAACAAGCACTGCACTCGATCAGCGGCTTGTACGAGGTCGAGCGCCAAGCGCGTGACATGAGTGATGATGATCGTTGGCGAATACGTCAGGAAATGGCGGTGCCGATCAGCAAAACATTACATGAGTGGATGTTGGCCCAGCGCGACCTAGTGCCCGACGGATCAGCCACGGCCAAAGCCCTCGATTACAGCCTGAATCGCTGGGTAGAGCTGACGCGCTACCTGGGCGATGGGGCTGTGCCCATCGACAACAACCAGGTTGAGAACCAGATACGTCCATGGGCGCTCGGACGCTCGAACTGGTTATTTGCCGGGTCGCTACGCAGCGGGAAACGGGCGGCTGCAATCATGAGCCTGATCCAATCGGCGCGCATGAACGGGCACGATCCCTATGCCTATCTCAAAGATGTGCTGACGCGCCTGCCGACGGAGCGAGCCAGTGAAATCGGTCAACTGCTACCCCATCAGTGGCTTCCTGCCTGACCAGTGCAAAATACTTTTGCCAGACGATTACCGCGATATCGCCATCCACCCGGCGCATCCAGTCATGACACCTGCAGAGGTACGATTCAGGCGTTTCATGGCTTTAGGTGATCGAATGGCGCGTTTAATACGTGAAGCCATTAGGAGATAAGCCATCTGGACAGTGACATCAATGCCAACTCCTAGCGCGGTTATGAAGACAACCTCTGGGACAGAAAGAGCAGTGAGATCAAATGCGTGAGGCAGGACTGCACCGAAGAAAACGACTGCTTTTGGATTGCCCAGCGTCAACAGAGCACCCGATAGCAAACCACGGCTTGCTGATCGCTGGGCAGGAGCTTCAGGCTGATCGGCATTTTTCGACCAAAGGTTCCATGCGATAAATAGAATGAAGACAACCCCAAGCCACTTGATGGCGACGAAGACCTGCTCAAACTGGAGTGCTAGTGCAGCAAGGCCAAGAGTCGCAACTAGCAACCAGACGGCATTACCTAAGACCATGCCTACGATGAACGGCAAGGTCGATTTGGCGCCCCGAGACACCACTTGCCCCAGTAGAGCACCTTGGGCAGGCCCAGGAATAGCAGCTGCGATAGCAAACGGAACCACAAAGAACCAGATTGACGAGTGGGCCAGCACGGCGAAACTCCATGTTTTTGTCGTAAAGCAGGATCGTCGCACTAGGGGATAAACCCAGCAAGTGAATATAGGCTCCGCCACCTAGAACCATTGCCAAACGACCTTAAGCGTAGAGTTTTGAAAGGTGTGTTGGCTGGACGCTTACGACAGAGCAAACAGCGTGGTCAATTGAGCCGTGTTTTTCATCAGCCCGCGAAAGCGTACTTTCACGTATCCAAACTGGCGCTTGATCACCCGAAACGGATGCTCGACCTTGGCGCGTGTCTGAGCTTTGCAGTACTCGATTTTGCGCTTGGCCTGGTAGAGCACGCTGCGTTTATTGAGCCTGGAATACGTGCTGCGCCGCGCCGCGATTTGCCAGATGACCTCACGGTTTTCATGCTCTTCACGCTTCTCGACACCGGTGTATCCAGCGTCTGCATACACCGCATTTTCTTCGCCGTGGAGTAGTTCAGCGACCTGCGTGACATCGGCTACATTGGCGGCGGTGCCAGGGACGTGATGAACCAGCCCGGACTCAACGTCAGTGCCGATATGAGCTTTCATCCCGAAGAAATATTGGTTCCCTTTCTTGGTCTAATGCATCTCGGGATCGCGCTTTCCTTCCTCGTTCTTGGTCGAACTGGGGGCATGAATAATGGTGGCATCGACGATGGTGCCTTGGCGCAGCGACAGGCCTTTTTCTTGCAGATAACCGTTGATGACCGCGAGGATTGCAGGGGCCAGTTGATGTTTTTCCAGCAGGTGCCGGAAGTTCATGATCGTGGTGTCTTCAGGTATAGGGGCGCTCAAGGTCAGGCGTGCAAACTGGCGCATGGGCGTGATTTCGTAGAGCGCTTCTTCCATGGCCGGATCGCTCAGGGAGAACCAGTTTTGGAGCAGATGAATGCGCAGCATGGTTTCCAGAGGATAGGGTTTTCTGCCGCTGCCGGCCTTGGGGTAGAACGGCTCGATCAGGCCCAACAGACCTGTCCAAGGCACGACCTGATCCATCTCGGCGAGGAAGCGTTCGCGGCGTGTCTGCTTGCGCTTGCCGGCATATTCGAAATCGGAAAAGCTCATTTGACTCATGGGCGGCTCGGATCAGGTGGTCAGGCGTATTTCATCACATTTGGGGGCTTGTTCGGAGATTCCCTAGGTGCGACAGTTTTAATTCTCTAGCGCATCAGCCTAAACCGGCGTATTGGTTGATTGCGACAGTTTTGCGCGTTATCTAAAGGAAGCTGAAAGCCGCGAATTCCGTGGACCGGCTGCGACAGTTTTAATTCTGTAAATTCAAGGCGGGAGCCAACGCTTCGATTTCCCCCTCCCAAGAATGATTCACTGTTCTGCTGAGACTTTTCTTTGCCTAGCTTCCCAAGCAGCAGCTTTCTTTTTGTCTACGATCTTGGGAAGTAGCGCCCTTAGCTTCTTCATTTCGTATTCGGCCTGAATGAGTTTTTCAGTCGATGCTTCCTCCCACCGGAGAACCAGGGGGATAAGGTCGCGCTCGCGCTGGGCTGTCAGGCGCCACTGGAAATGGTCATGCCAGGAGCCTAAAGCCGACTGCACAGCTTTCAAGGATTTAGCTGCCTGCTTTGAAAGGGGGGATAGATCAGAAAAAGCTTCAGTCAGATATCGCGTGCGCTTGACCAGAATTCTCAGTTCATGCCGGTCGTACTGATCATCATCTAGCGCGAGATGAAGTCGGTCGATTTGTTTGGTTAGCGACTTTTCGATAATTTTCTTAAGCACTGTTGAGTCATTGCCCAGTGTGGAGGCCCTGAATATTGACGGCCACTGATCCAATTCCTCAAAAAACTGGTTTAGCGTCTGGTGCCTCGCTATCACTTTGTGAACGGCCTTAAGCCGAACACGTCGTTCAGTTGCCGCGTGAGAAAAACCTTGTTTATCAAGCTCGCCCACCATTACCTCGAGATCTCGCGCTGGCGTCGTAAGGCGACCGAGATCTGCTGATGCCTCTCGGAGTCCATTCATCCCTTGCAGGTTTTTCAAAGGCATCAATAGACTACGGATTCGCCTGATAGCAATTCGCAGGTCATGAAGAGCCTCGGGATCTGTTTGGTGCTCTAGCCTGGCCCTAGAGTGGAAGAGCGCGACTTCGAGTCTGAGAATCTCTTGGATGTATCTGTCTATAAAAGACATGAAAACCTCTTCATGAGTTTAGGCAAACCCAAATCTACCAGAAACGCAATTTAAATACAGACAGCGGCCGTATAACTGCCCTCGGCCACGCTGTCGTTGAAATTGAAAAGATCACGAATCAGTTTTTTTATTCATGAGCTTGTTTGCTATCGCTCGGCGCTTGATCACGATCCTCAAGACTATAATCTCGAACTACTTGGGCGATATGCAGGTGATAGTCATCGAAAATCTGCCTACGGCCTGCTGATCGGGCCGCACGATGCAGTTCAAGGCCGCGTCACCTTGATAGGTGTTGATAAAACTCGCCTCCCGAACCCCATCGGAGGACCGAGCATGACCTTCAATACCGCTGCCCTGATGCTGCTCATCGTCCACAAAAAATGGATGGGGATGGGCTGGTATCACGCATGGCACTTTCATCAGGGATGAGCTTGAGACAGATACGAGTGGATCATCGCCACAAGTTCACGCCTCAACTCTGCAGACTTCAATACCTTGGTCCGGGCAGCTTTGTGAATTACGCCCTCCACTGCCGCGGAAAGCACCTGTACCACCACCAACGACGGATCGTCTCGACGACTAGAGCGCGCAATGACTGCGCGGTACCGTTCCAGATACTCGGCTTCGAACGTGCGATGCGCCGAACGCGGCCCAGCACCTCCCGGCATTTCATCGAGCAGCACACGATGTAGGGCAGAGTGAACGCTGTGTGCCGCGATCATGCCGTTCACGAGTTCGTCGACGAGCTGATCCAGCGGCCGCTCGTCTTGGCCAAGGCCTCGCATAACGGCCAGCACGTCGTCGAGGTGCCGGTGGCGGATGGCGTCGACAAGTGCAAGCTTGTCGGGGAAGTATTGGTAGATAGACCCGATACTGACGCCCGCCACTTCAGCGACCTCGTTGGTGGTGAAGCCCGCCCAACCACGGTCGCCCAAAACGCGAGCCCCGGCGCGAACGATGATCTCGACGGTGGCCCGGGAGTGCGCCTGGCGCGGCTCTTTACGCATCGAAGACCGTGGCGCTGGAACGCGAGTAGACATGTCGAACGATCCTCACAAGAATGTGTACATCGTACTCACATTTTCGAACAGGAAAAGGTTACCCCACAGATGAGTTCCCTTGCACTGCTGCGCACCTTGTTCAACTACCGCGCTTGGGCCAACGCTGAACTCCTAGAGAAAATGGAGGGCTTCGATGCCGACCTTCACGAACTGGATCGAAAGACAGCGTTGCGGTTGTTGAACCATACCCTCGTCGTCGATCAGATCTTTGCGGCGCACCTCGTTGGCATCGATCACGGATTGACTGCGGACAACACAACGGAAACGCCCTTATTGCAGGATCTACGTGTAGCTCTGACGGCATCCGATCAGTGGTACCGGAACTACTTGGTAACGGTGACGACGGAGCAGCTGTCAGAGTCGATCCCCTTCGTGTTCACGGATGGCGAAAGGGGCGCATGTCGAGAGAGGAGATGTTGATCCACCTTGTCACGCACAGCGGTTACCATCGTGGCGAAGCCGGGCGCATTGTGTTGAGGTTATCTCTTCCTCTACCGTGGGACACCTTCGCGGTATATCTCCATCGGACCGAGCCGTCACGCCGTCTGGCTACACGTCCCCTCTGCAGCACGGATTAAGGGACCTTGCTCTTCCACCGAAAGGTAAGCGCAAGCGCAGCGCCGAAGGCGCAGATTGTTTGATACTGACACAGCAAAAAGAAGGTCCGCCGCACCCGCGTAAATGAGGCGACGCATCGAATGGTTTCAGCGGCGATCAATCCGTCGTTCGCTCCATCATCGCCTGCAGCGCATCGATCACGCCAGGCTCGAGGAACACGCATGCTCATCGACCGCGATCTGCTCGTTGAACACCGCGGCGAATACATTGCGTTTCAAGTGCGCCAGCTGGCATGTCCGGTACGCCTGTTCAGGAGGAAGGCGACCAACCCTCGACTACGAGCCGCTGCGTTGCGGTCATAGCTTTTGTAGGAGGATGTGCTCTGCGCCCGTTGCGATGGCGTGGGTGGCAGTCCTTGAGCATTGATGGAAGTCTTTGGACGAACTTTGTTGCCTGGGCTGAAAAACAAGGCTATAATTCAGGCCTTCGCTAATAACAGAGGCGAAGAAAGTAATTGGGAATCAACGACTTAGCGCTCTAGTGCATGACTCGTTTCCCGCTCCATATTCAACAAAAACGCCGATCAGTGATGATCGGCGTTTTTGTTTGTGCGTTATTTGTTCATCTGCCTGAACCTGTCATCTTCCTGACTCAGTTCCTGGCGTGTTCGAGATATAGTCTGGCGTTTGAGTTCAAGGAGCACGCGTGATGGCAGAAACTTCTCAATCGTCCGGTGAAACCAAGGTCGCCCCATTGGGTATCAGCGCCTTGGAAAAAGCATGGGATTTCCATTGGGCAATGCGCTTTGTCAGCGTTGTGCTGTTTCTCGATATCGCTTTGCTAATCCGTACCCGGACGCCCTTGGTGGAGTGGACGACCAGCAGCGATGCATTGCTCGCTGACTTGGGGTTCCTGGCGGTCACCGCGGCCTCTTTTGCGCTGGTGGTGTCTTTCGTTCTGCCGCTGTTGACGGAAATCGTTCGTGGGATCGGCACAAGGTTGCGAATGGCCTTTCCAAAGCTCTTGGGTGATGCCTATACACCTCCTTCAAGGGGGATCGGTTATGTGTGGGCCAACGACCTTCTGGACCTGGCACTGAAGGAAAACAGTGATTTCCTGCTTAGCTGGTATCAGCGGCATGTGCAGTTGCGAGAACAGCACCGGTTGATGATGAACAAAGTCGCGCACTTGGTGTTTGGTTGTTTGGTGCTGTCCGTCGTGGATTGGGCGGTGCCATATTTTGGATTCGGCACTGGTTCGCTGATTTTCTCGGCCATGCATGTACTGGGTGATACGGGGCTGTTTCTGGCCAGCATGGTCGTGGTAGCGGGCGGGGTAATGTTGGCGTCGGCATGGTTTGCCATCGAGTCTTCCCTGTATATCTACTACCCACCCCTGGACATGTTGCAGCGGGAGCAGGAGCGCAAGCGATACCAGGGCGCATGAAGAACCTGAGTAAAAATGCCGATCATCACTGATCGGCGTTTTTTTGCGCACACTTCAATCGCTGTCAGAGCTTCGGCAACTGTCCGATACGCCCCATCATTTCGGTGACGATCTGCAGATCCAGCAAGAACTGGTCGACCGTCTTGAACTCATTGTCGGTGTGCCCGGTGTATTTCACTTCCGGCCGCGCCAGGCCGAATTGCACGCCATTGGGCAGTTCATGCACGGACGTCGCGCCGGCCGAGGTGCCGAATTTGTGCTCCATACCGAGGTTTTCGCTGGCCACGGCCAACAAGGCCTTCACCCACTCACCTTCCGGGTTGCGGTACATCGGTTCGGCGACCGAGTAGGTGAAGTCCACGTTGACCTTGGTTTGCTTGTCCCAGGCGCTCAACTTGTCGGAAATCTCGGCTTTCAGTTTCTCCGGCGATTTGCCCTTTGGTACACGCAGGTTCACCGCCAGCTTGAAGGCTTTGTCATCCAGGCCGACAAAGGTCAGCGAGGTGGTCAGCGGCCCCATGAAATCATCGGAGAAACCCACGCCCAATTTGCCGCCCAGATAATCCAGACCCCAGTTGTCCGAGGCATAACGGGCCGCGTCGGTGATGTGGTTGTGCTTGAGGGCGATCTTGCCGTCGATGCTGTGGATCAGCTCCAGCATGCGCGACACCGGGTTGATACCGGATTCGGGCTCGGAGGAGTGCGCGGAAACCCCGGTCACTGTCAGCTTGACCTCTTTGCCAACCACCTTGGCTGTTACTTCGAAGTCACCGCCGTTGCGTTTGGCATACTCCGTACCGGCTTTTTGCAGGCTGGCGGCCAGTTCGGCAGGTGTGTCGCTGATCAACGTGGCAACCGAGGCCGAGGGAATCTGGTTGGTGGCCATGCCGCCGGTCATCGCGATGATTTCCGCGCCTTGGCCTTCCCCTTTGCGGCGCGGGAAGGTGGCCATGACAGTGCCATAACCTTTTTCGGCAATCACCACCGGGTAGCCGCCATCCAGCGCCAGGTTGTACTGCGGCGTCGGGTTGCGTTCGAAGTAATAGGGGATCGCGTCGCCGGAAGTTTCTTCGGTGGTGTCCACCAGCAGCTTGAAATTGCGCGCCAGCGGCAACTTCTCTTCCTTGATCACCTTCATGGCGTACATCGCCACCACGATGCCGTTTTTGTCATCCTCGGTGCCACGGCCATACATGCGGTCGCCGATCAGCGTGACCTTGAACGGGTCGAGCCTGGTGCCGTCTTTCAACACCCAGTTCTCCGGCGTCACCGGCACCACGTCGGCGTGGGCGTGGATACCCACCACTTCGTCGCCGTTGCCTTCCAGGGAAATCTCGTACACGCGGTTGTCGACGTTGCGGAAGTTCAGGTTGAAGGTCTTGGCCAGGGTCTGGATCTTGGCGGCAATCCGGATGAATTCCGGATTTTTGTACTGCGGCATGCCGTCCACGTTGAAGGTCGGAATTTCCACCAGTTCGCGCAAGGTATCGAGGGCGGCTTTGCCGTATTTCACTCGGGTGTAAATACCCAAAAGGCGATGGATTTCGTTCTGCTGGTCGGCGGTCAGGGTTTTGTTATCGAGGAAGGCACCGATCGCCGGGCCTACGTCGTTGGCCTTGCCCAAGTCGCCTTTGGCCAGGGTGCCGAGGAAACCACGGAAATCCGTGACCGACGTTTCGCTGAAGCTCGTCAGGATCGCCGTGCTTTGCTCTGGGGTGATGTTGGCAAAGGCAGGTGTGGTCATCACCGAAAGGCCGGCCGCGAACAGGGTGGCAGCCGCTAATTGCTTGAGTCGAAAGTGCATGGTCAGGGGCATTCCTTTGCAAAGGGAAATGGGGGATTCCTGATCAATATGTCAGAAATATTTCGACACACTACCACTGCCAAGGTGTGCCCGGGAGACCACTGGGAGGCTTATCTAAAAACTCGATAGCACCCGACTCTGCTCTCTAGTCCAGGCTGTAACGCACCGACAACGCACCCTTTTTCTCCGAAAGCGCCAGGATCGTTACCTGACCCAACTCGCCCAGCGTTTGCACATGGGTACCGCCGCAAGCGTAGGTGGGCAGATCACCGAAGCCCACTTCGCGGGTGCCGTCGTCCAGGGCCATATGGCGCGGGTAGTCGGCGGCGATCCATTGGTTGATCTGCTGTTGAATGATCTCGGCGTCCATGGCTTGCGCGGTTTCGCCACGGATAAAAGTGATCTTGCCTTCACCTGGCCAGTGGTGCGCCTTGATCGGCATCCAACCCAGGGTTTCGCCAGCGTTGCCGATCAAATGCCCGGCGGAGTGCAGGCGGGTGTGCAGGGCGCGGCGTGGTTCGTCGACCCGCGCGGTGATGGGGCCCGGTTCCACCGGTTGGTTGACATAGTGCACCACGCGATCGGTTTCCTGGGTGACTCGCAGCACCTGGCTGTCGCCCAGCCAGCCGGTATCGAACGGCTGGCCACCGCCTTGGGGATGGAAAATCGTCGACTGCAAAACGACCGCAAACTGGCCCTCGCAGGGGGTGCAACTGAGTACTTCAAGCTCGGCGGTCAGGTGGTCATGGGTGAAAAACAGGCGCTCGGTCATTTTCTACATCCGCATCAGGGTTCTGCGGGCAGTATAAATAGTGCCTGGATAGGTGATAATCCGCTCAAATATCAATGGACCTGTGCGTCATGAGCATCAATCTTCCTTTGCCGCTGCTGGGCGAAATGGCGATTTTCGTCAAGGTAGTAGAGACCGGCAGCTTCTCCGAAGCGGCGCGGCAGTTGAGCGTTTCGCCGTCGGCGGTAAGCCGCAGTATTTCGCGCCTGGAAAAGGCCCTGTCCACCCGTTTGCTGCAACGCACCACGCGCAAATTGCGCCT
This sequence comes from Pseudomonas sp. AM8, assembly GCF_036346475.1. Taxonomy (NCBI): domain Bacteria; kingdom Pseudomonadati; phylum Pseudomonadota; class Gammaproteobacteria; order Pseudomonadales; family Pseudomonadaceae; genus Pseudomonas; species Pseudomonas sp. AM8. The sequence goes on along the minus strand of NZ_JAOTNX010000023.1, from coordinate 50,369 downwards.
GAGTGAAGCCGGTGAGGAGGTTTTCAAGCGCTGCCAGGAAATGGTCAGCGCGGCGCGCTCAGTGATGGAAATCAGTGGCCAGTTCACCCACGAGGCCGAGGGCCTGGTGCGGGTCAGTGTGCCGAAGGCGGTGGGGCGGTTTGTGGTGCACCCGCATATGCCGGAGTTCCTGCGGCGTTATCCCAGGGTGGATGTGCAATTGATCCTCGAGGACCGGCATGTGGACCTGATCGATGACAATGTCGACCTCAGCATCCGCATCACCGACAGCCCGCCGCCGGGCCTGGTGGGGCGGCAGTTATTGCCGATTGAGCATTTACTCTGTGCCACGCCGCAGTATCTAGCCGAGCATGGTGCGCCGGAGCATCCCCATGATTTGCTGGCGCACAGTTGCATCTATCTCGGTGAAACCCCGGGGGATTCACGCTGGAAATTCCGCCAGGGCGGCAAGGCGGTGACGGTCGGCGTGCGTGGACGTTATGCGGCGAACCACACCGGCGTTCGGCTGGATGCGGTGTTGCAGCACGTGGGAATTGGCAGCTTGCCGTATTTCACCGCGCGGCATGCGTTGGAGGAGGGGCGGTTGGTACAGGTGCTGCCCGGGTGGGACTTTATTGCGTCCTACCATGGCGAAGCGTGGTTGTTGCATTCGCCCACGCGTTACCTGCCGCCGAAGCTTCGGGTGTTTATCGATTATCTGGTGGAGTGCATGGCGAGGGAGCCGACATTGCGCCGGCGATAGGCGCACGGTCGAAAATGTGGGAGGAGGGCTTGCTCCCTCCCGCATTCAGTTATGCAGTGTCTTGAACAATCAGTGTTTGCTTTGGTCCTGCGGCATGGCCAGCAGTTGCTTTTCCTGGTTCCAGTCGAAGGGTTCGTCGTTTTGTTCGGCTTCAAAGCGACGCTCTTCCAGGGCCTGGTACAGGTCCAGTTCTTCGTCGGGCATGAAGTGCAGGCAATCGCCGCCGAAGAACCACAGCAGGTCGCGCGGGACCAGGTGGGCGATCTGCGGGTAGCGCAGGATGACCTGGCTCATCAGGTCCTGGCCCAGGTACTGGCTTTCGATCGGGTCGATCGGCAGCAGGGCGCGCAGTTCGTCGAAGCGCTCCAGGAACAGGGTGTGGCTTTCCTCGGGCACCTGTTCGGCTTCGCCGACGGCAACCAGGATGCTGCGCAGGTGGTCGAGCAAGACGAGATGATCGGCAACGACGTTGGACACGAGATAAGTCCTCTAAAGCAAAAACGGGCGCGCGAGTATATGCCTCTCGCGCCCGTTTTTATATGACCGCCGGACTCAGCGGACTTTACCTTCAGCGTGTACCAGCTCTTCCTTGCTGAAATCATCCACGTCGATCACCTTGCGCCGTGCCGCTTCGGCGTCGCGCAAGCTCTGCGCTTCCGCCGGTTGCAGCACACCGGCGTGCAGGGCGGCATCGATCGCATGTTCGCCGGCAGCGGGTTTGACCTGGCCACTTTTGAGCGCGGTGTGCAGTTTTTTCTGCAATGGATGGCTGGCACCCAATAGATCGTAGGCGTGTTGCAGAGCGCCCACTGGATCTTCTGCCGATTGTGGGCGGTAGCAGCCGGCCAGCAATTCTTCCAGGGTCGGGTCGCCTTTGGCGCGGCCAATCACCGCGGCCACTTCGGCATCCAGTGCATCGGACGGACCGGTATGGCGACGTCCGAACGGGAATACAATCACCCGCAGCAGGCAGCCCAGCACTTTATTCGGGAAGTTGCTCAGCAGCTCATCCAACGCACGCTCGGACTCGCCGAGGCTTTCTTCCATGGCCCAGGCGAACAGCGGTTCCAAGTGATCCGGCGAATCCAGGTCGTGGTAACGCTTGAGTGCCGCCGACGCCAGGTACATATGGCTTAGCACGTCACCGAGGCGTGCCGACAGGCGTTCGCGGCGTTTCAACTCGCCACCCAGCAGCATCATGCTCAGGTCCGCCAGCAGCGCGAACGCGGCAGCCTGGCGGTTCAATGCGCGGAAATAACCCTGGCTCAAACGGTTGCCCGGGGCTTTCTCGAAGTGCCCCACGCCGAGGTTCAGCACCAGGGTGCTGGCGGCATTGCTCACGGCAAAACCAATGTGTTGCATCAGCAGCCCGTCGAACTCCTTCAGCGCCTGATCGTGGTCCTCACGCCCGGCCAGCGCCATTTCCTTGAGCACGAACGGATGGCAGCGGATGGCACCCTGGCCGAAGATCATCAGGTTGCGCGAGAGGATGTTCGCGCCTTCCACGGTGATGAAGATCGGCGCGCCCTGCCAGCTGCGGCCCAGGTAGTTGTTCGGGCCCATGATGATGCCCTTGCCGCCGTGTACGTCCATGGCGTGGCTGATGCACTCACGGCCGCGTTCGGTCAGGTGGTACTTGAGGATCGCCGACAGCACCGAGGGTTTTTCCCCAAGGTCCACGGCATTGGCGGTGAGCATGCGTGCGCTGTCCATCAGCCAGGCGTTGCCGCCGATGCGCGCCAGGGCTTCCTGGATACCTTCGAAGGCTGACAGCGGTACGTTGAACTGCTCGCGCACCTGGGCGTACTGGCCGGTGACCAGGCTGGTGAACTTGGCAGCACCGGTGCCCACGGCGGGCAGGGAGATCGAACGGCCGACCGACAGGCAGTTCATCAGCATCATCCAGCCTTTGCCGAGCATTTCCTGGCCGCCGATGAGGTATTCCAAGGGGATGAACACGTCCTTGCCGGAGTTCGGACCGTTCATGAACGCGGCGCCGAGGGGCAGGTGGCGACGGCCGATTTCCACACCGGGGGTGTCGGTAGGGATCAGTGCGAGGCTGATGCCCAGGTCTTCTTCTTCACCCAGCAGGTGGTCTGGATCGTGGGCCTTGAAGGCCAGGCCCAGCAGGGTCGCGACCGGGCCAAGGGTGATGTAGCGTTTTTCCCAGTTCAGGCGCAGGCCGAGGGTTTCCTTGCCTTCCCATTCGCCTTTGCAGATCACCCCCGTGTCAGGCATGGCGCCGGCATCGGAGCCCGCCAGCGGGCCGGTGAGGGCGAAGCAGGGGATGTCATCGCCACGCGCCAGGCGTGGCAGGTAGTGGTTGCGTTGTTCGTCGGTGCCGTAATGCAACAGCAATTCGGCCGGGCCGAGGGAGTTGGGCACCATCACGGTGGAGGCCAGGTCGCCGCTGCGGGTGGCGAGTTTCATCGCGACCTGGGAGTGGGCATAAGCGGAGAAGCCCTTGCCGCCATATTCCTTGGGAATGATCAGGGCGAAGAAACCGTGGGTCTTGATGTGCTCCCACGCGGCCGGCGGCAGGTCCATGGCCTGGCCGATTTCCCAGTCGCTGACCATGGCGCAGAGTTCTTCGGTGGGGCCGTCGATAAAGGCCTGTTCTTCCTCGGTCAGTTGGACCTTGGGGTAGGCCAGCAATTTGTCCCAGTCGGGACGACCGCTGAACAGTTCGCCGTCCCACCACACGGTGCCGGCGTCGATGGCGTCGCGCTCGGTCTCGGACATCGGCGGCAGGACTTTCTGGAACCAGCTGAACAGCGGCTTGGTGAAGTATTGGCGGCGCAGGTCCGGCAGCAGCAAGGGCGCGGCCACCACAGCGATCAATACCCAGAAAATCAGCAGCAGCCAACCCGGTGCATGGCTCCAGGCGCCCATCGCCAGCAGGTAAACGGCGACCACGCCCAGGGCGGGCAGGGGGGCGACGCGGCGATGTGCCAGGTAGGCAATGCCGACCACCAGAACCAGTATCCACAACAACAGCATATTCAATCCTCCGTGAAACCAGGGGCGAAACCACCAGGGAGCTTAGTCGGCATCCGAACAAGCGGGGTGATCAGGGTGTTACAAGTTGTACTGGGAACACCTGGCATCAGGCGCCGACATTTGGCCGAATCGTCGTTATCTCCGTTGCGGACCTGTCGTTAAACTCCAGGCTTCCTTCGGAGATCAAACTCATGGATACGTACCTGAGCCCCAGCCGCTTCATCGATAGTGACCACCCTGCGGTGGTGGAGTTCGCCGAAAAACACCGCGGCGCCAGCGCGAATTTACGTGACCAGGCGGTCAGTCTCTATTACGCCGTGCGTGAGGCGATTCGCTACAACCCCTACACCTTCAGCCGCGACCCCGGCAGCCTCAGCGCCAGCTTTGCCCTGGCCGCCGGCGAAAGCTATTGCGTGCCCAAGGCCACCTTGCTCGCCGCCTGCGCTCGCCACTGCGGCATCCCGGCGCGCATCGGTCTTGCGGATGTGCGCAATCATCTGTCGACACCGCGCCTGATCGCGTTGCTCAAAAGCGATGTGTTCGCGATGCACGGCTACACCGAGCTTTACCTGGATGGCCGCTGGGTCAAGGCGACGCCGGCGTTCAACCGCCAACTCTGTGAGGTGTTCGACGTGCCACCACTGGACTTCGACGGGATCAACGACAGCGTGTTCCATGCATTCAACCGCCAGGGGCAGCGCTCGATGGAGTACGTGGTGGACCATGGGCAGTTTCCCGATGTGCCCGAGGATTTCTTCTTCGCCCATCTGGAGAAATGTTACCCGCACCTGTTTGCCGAACAGATGCCGGCCTTGTTGGGCGACATGCAGAGCGATTTGAGCCGCGGGTGAACCGGCGTATGCTGCTGCGTTCATCCAGCCATGTTCATCAACAAAAAGGCGCGGTCATGCTGAAAATCTGGGGTCGTAAAAATTCATCAAACGTCAGGAAAGCACTGTGGTGCGCCGAGGAACTCGGCCTGGACTATGAGGCAATTGATGCGGGCGGGGCTTTTGGCGTGGTGGACACGCCGCAATACCGGGCATTGAACCCGAATGGCCGGGTGCCGATGATCGAGGATGGCGACTTTGTGCTGTGGGAATCCAACACCATCGTGCGCTACCTCTGCGCCAAACACGCGTCGGCGCTGTACCCGAGCGACCTGCAGGCGCGTGCCAGCGCCGAGAAATGGATGGACTGGACCACCTCGACCCTCGCCGAGCCGTTCAAGGCCGTGTTCTGGGGCGTTGTGCGCACCCCGGCGCAGAAGCAGGACTGGGACAGCATCAACGCCGGGCGTCAGGCCTGTATCGATGCACTGAGCACCGTGGACAATGCATTGGCCGAGCAGCCTTACCTGTCGGGCGACACCTTCGGCGTAGGTGATATTCCCCTGGGCTGCTTTATCTACGCCTGGTTCGAGATGCCCATCGAACGCCCTGCGATGCCCAACCTAGAGGCCTGGTACCAGCGTCTGCAACAGCGCCCGGCCTACCGCAAGGCGGTCATGACCGCGTTGACTTAATACTGACTATTAATACAGGTGACTGTACTTGTGCGGCGCGGGCAAGCACCATGCCTGTCATGCGCCGCCGTTGAACTACGTGCGCTGCGCCCTCATCTACTCTTTCTATTCCCTTCTTTGGTGCGTATTCCGATATGAGTTCCGCTCTGTCCATCCGGCAGCTAACCAAAACCTACGGCAACGGTTTCCAGGCCCTGAGTGGTATCGATCTGGACGTTGCCGAAGGTGACTTCTTCGCCTTGCTCGGCCCCAACGGCGCCGGCAAATCCACCACCATCGGTATCCTCTCCACCCTGGTCAACAAGACCAGCGGCACGGTGAATATCTTCGGCCATGACCTGGACAAATCCCCGGCGGCGCTCAAGCGTTCCATCGGCGTGGTGCCCCAGGAATTCAACTTCAACCAGTTTGAAAAGACTTTCGACATTGTCGTGACCCAGGCTGGTTACTACGGCATCCCGGCGAAAGTTGCCAAGGAGCGCGCCGAGCAATACCTGACCCAGTTGGGCCTTTGGGACAAGCGCGACGTGCCGTCCCGGTCGCTGTCCGGTGGCATGAAGCGTCGCCTGATGATTGCCCGTGCACTGGTGCATGAGCCGCGCCTGTTGATCCTCGATGAGCCCACCGCCGGCGTGGATATCGAACTGCGTCGTTCGATGTGGACCTTCCTCACCGAGCTGAACGAGAAGGGCATCACCATCATCCTCACCACCCATTACCTGGAGGAGGCTGAGCAGCTGTGCCGCAACATCGGCATCATCGACCACGGTACCATCGTCGAGAACACCAGCATGCGTAACCTGCTGGGCCAACTGCATGTGGAAACCTTCCTGCTCGACCTGAAGAACAACCTGTCGGCACCGCCGCAACTGCTCGGCTACCCCAGCCGCCTGGTGGACAGCCACACCCTGGAAGTCCAGGTGGATAAAGCCATGGGCATCACTGCGTTGTTCACCCAGTTGGCGGCGCAGAACATCGACGTGCTGAGCCTGCGTAATAAAACCAATCGCCTTGAGGAGTTGTTCGTGTCCCTGGTGGAGAAAAATCTGACGAAGGTGGCGGTATGAGTTCTGAGCTGCAACCCAACCTCGTCGCACTGCAGACCATCGTCTACCGCGAAGTGAAGCGCTTTACCCGGATCTGGCCGCAGACCCTGCTGCCGCCGGCGATCACCATGGTGTTGTACTTTGTGATCTTCGGTAACCTGATCGGCCGGCAGATCGGCGACATGGGTGGTTTCACCTATATGGAGTACATCGTGCCGGGCCTGATCATGATGTCGGTGATCACCAACTCCTACGGCAACGTGGTCTCCAGTTTCTTCGGCAGTAAGTTCCAGCGCTCCATCGAAGAGCTGATGGTCTCGCCGGTGTCGCCGCATACCATTTTGATCGGCTACACCCTGGGTGGCGTACTGCGCGGCTTGATGGTGGGCGTGATCGTGACGCTGCTATCACTGTTCTTCACCCACCTGCAGGTGCATCACCTCGGCGTCACCATTCTGGTGGTGGTGCTGACGGCGACCATCTTCTCGCTGCTGGGGTTTATCAACGCCGTGTTTGCACGCAACTTCGATGACATCTCGATCATCCCGACTTTCGTGCTGACGCCGCTGACCTACCTGGGCGGGGTGTTCTACTCCATCACCTTGCTGCCGCCGTTCTGGCAGACCGTGTCGCTGGCCAACCCGGTGCTGCACATGGTCAACGCCTTCCGCTACGGCATCCTGGGCGTGTCGGATATCAGGATCAGCGTGGCGATCACCTTCATGCTGGTGGCGACTGTGGTGTTGTATATCGGTTGCGCGAAGCTGCTGGTGAGCGGGCGCGGGATGCGTACCTGATAAAGCGCGGTCAAAAAATGTGGGAGGGGGCTTGCTCCCGATTGCGATGTGTCAGCTACAGATAAGCTGACTGACATACCGCTATCGGGAGCAAGCCCCCTCCCACATTTGGTTTCTGTGTCAGGTCTTCAGGCTTTCAGTGCCAGCTCGATCAGCGCGTGCAGCTCTTCAACCGTCAGCGGCGCGCTTGAGAACAGAATACGAAACACCGTCGGCGCTGCCAGCAGATTGATCAAGTGGTCCACGCTCGGTGGCGACTGGTGCGGATAACGGTCGACAATCGCCTGCAGCTGCCCACTCAAGATGCTCACGCAGTAGCCCGGCGTCCCCCTGCATTGCAGGTCGCGCATCATGTTGCGGCCCGGCTCCGAACTCATCTCATCCAGGTATTGCTCGGCCCACGCCCGCAAGTCGCCACGCAGGCTGCCGGTGTTGGCGGGCTCGCTGTCGGGGCGCATACGCGCCAGGGCCACATCCGCCAGCAGCACCGAGAGGTCGCCCCAGCGCCGATAGATGGTCGAGGGCGTTACGCCTGCGCGCGCGGCAATCATCGGCACCGTGACACTGGAGCGCTCATGGGTTTCGAGCAATTCACGCACGGCCGAATGGACCGATTCCTGTACCCGGGCACTGCGGCCCCCCGGGCGGAGGCCTTCTTTTATCGCCATACGTGTGACCTTAACACAAAGAATTTGCTTTAAGCGCCGGCGAGTAGCACACTCCGCAAAAGCAAAAAATTAGCTTTAGCGGAGCGTGCCCATGTCCAGCCTCACTTCTCATCGTTCCAGCCTGGTGTTCCTCGCGGTCACGTTGCTGACGTTTCTCGCCGCTTCCAGTGCGCCGACACCGTTGTATCACCTGTATCAGGAGGGGCTGCATTTTTCGGCGGGCACGCTCACGCTGATCTTTGGCGTGTACGCCCTGAGCCTGTTGGCGGCGCTGTTGACCGTGGGCTCGCTGTCGGACCACCTGGGACGCAGGCCCGTGATTTTTACGGCGTTGGTCCTGAATATGTTGGCGATGCTGCTGTTTATCAATGAAGACAGCGTGGCCTGGCTGATCGCTGCGCGTACCGTACAGGGGTTTGCCACCGGCATGGCCACGGCGGTGCTGGGCGCGGCCTTGCTCGACACCGACCGCCAGCAGGGCCCGCTGGTCAACAGCGTGGCACCGCTGCTGGGCATGGCGTGCGGTGCGATGGGCAGCAGCGTGCTGGCGGAGTTCGCGCCACTGCCGACGCAGTTGATCTACTGGACGCTGCTGGCGCTGATGCTGATGCAGGCGCTGTATGTGTGGCGCCTGCCGGAAACCGTTGATCGTATTCCCGGTGCACTGGCCTCGCTGCGCCCCACGCTGCATGTGCCGCCCCAGGCGCGTCGCGCGTTGTGGCTGTCATTGCCGGTGGACGTGGCGGTGTGGGCGATGGGGGGCTTTTACCTGTCCCTGGCGCCGTCGCTGGTACGGGCGGCGACAGGCTCTACATCGAACCTTATCGGTGGCGGCCTGGTGGCGGTGCTGACGTTGAGTGGCGCGCTGATGATCTTCACCCTGCGCAATCGCCCGGCCAGCAAGGTGCTGCGCCTGGGCGCGACGCTGTTGGCGGTGGGGGTGGCGCTGATCCTTACTGCGGTGCACAGCGCCAGCCTGCCGCTGTTTTTTATCGCCACATTGATCGCCGGCAGCGGCTTCGGCGCCGGCTTTCTCGGCGCATTGCGCAGTGTGGTGCCGCTGGCTTTGCCCCATGAACGGGCAGGCTTGATGTCGGCATTCTATGTGCTGAGTTATTTGGCGTTCTGCTTACCTTCGCTGCTGGCGGGCACCCTGATTCGCAGCTTTGGCCTGATCGTCACCACCGACGGTTACGGCGCTGTACTGATCCTGCTGGCCCTCGGGGCGTTGGTCGCCTTGCTGCTGCAGGATTCGGCAAAATCCAAGGCGGCCTGCATATCTGTAAAGTAGATAACAGTTAGAGATATTACCCGTTATATAGATATTCGAACAGGTTCTACCATGGCCTCAACCTCATGCGAGGAAGAGGATTGCCATCATGAACAGCTCGACGACCATCAGCTACAAACCCTTCAGTCACCTGACCCGGCCTCGGGAAGTGATTCGCCAATTCACCCCCAACTGGTTCGCCGCGACCATGGGCACCGGCGTGCTGGCGCTGGCCCTGGCGCAATGGCCGGTCAACCTGCCAGGTGTGCAGGTCATTGCCGAAGCACTGTGGTGGTTCACCATTGGTCTGTTCATTCTGTTCAGTGCCCTGTATACCGCGCGCTGGGTGATGTTTTTCCACGAGGCGCGGCGGATTTTCGGGCACTCCACGGTCTCGATGTTCTTCGGCACCATCCCCATGGGCCTGGCGACCATTCTCAATGGCTTGCTGCTGTTTGGCCTGCCGCGTTGGGGCGCCGATGTGATTGCGTTGGCCGAAGCCCTGTGGTGGCTGGATGTGGCGATGGCCCTGGCCTGCGGTGTGCTGATTCCCTTCATGATGTTCACCCGCCAGGAACACAGCATCGATCAGATGACTGCGGTCTGGTTGCTGCCGGTGGTGGCGGCCGAAGTCGCCGCAGCCAGCGGCGGCTTGCTCGCGCCGCACCTGGCGGACGCTCATTCGCAACTGGTGATGCTGGTGACCAGCTACGTGTTGTGGGCGTTTTCCCTGCCGGTGGCGTTCAGCATCCTGACCATCCTGATGTTGCGCATGGCCCTGCACAAACTGCCCCACGCCAACATGGCGGCGTCGAGCTGGCTGGCGCTGGGCCCGATCGGTACCGGTGCCCTGGGCATGTTGTTGCTGGGCGGCGATGCTCCGGCGATCTTTGCCGCCAATGGCTTGTCCGGCGTGGGTGAAATAGCCAATGGGCTCGGCCTGGTCGCAGGCATCACCCTGTGGGGCTTCGGCTTGTGGTGGATGCTGATCGCGGTATTGATCACCCTGCGTTACCTGCGCGGCGGTATCCCGTTCAACCTAGGTTGGTGGGGCTTTACCTTCCCATTGGGGGTGTACGCCCTGGCCACGCTGAAGTTGGCGAGCCTGCTGCACCTGGGCTTCTTCAGCGCCTTCGGTAGCCTGCTGGTGGTGGCGTTGGCGCTGATGTGGCTGATCGTGGCCAAGCGCACCGTGCAGGGCGCCTATAAGGGAGAGCTTTTTGTTTCGCCGTGCATTGCAGGACTAGGGAATAAGTAAGCGGAGTTAGGTAAAGTCGTGGCCTGATAACTATTAGGCCACGCAGGAACACGGACGATGAGCCACCCCTCACAATTCACCTTGCTGCGCACACGGCGCTTCCTGCCGTTTTTCATCACCCAGTTGCTGGGCGCTTTCAACGACAACATCTTCAAGCAATCGCTGATCCTGGCGATTCTCTACAAGCTCACCATCGACGGTGACCGCAGCATTTGGGTCAACCTGTGCGCCTTGCTGTTTATCCTGCCGTTCTTCCTGTTTTCGGCGCTGGCCGGGCAGTTTGGCGAAAAATTCAACAAGGATGCGTTGATCCGTGCGATCAAGATCGGCGAGATCGTGATCATGGCCGTCGGTGCCACAGGCTTCCTGTTCAACCATTTGGAATTGATGCTGCTGGCGTTGTTTGCCATGGGTACCCATTCGGCGCTGTTCGGTCCGGTGAAGTACTCGATCATGCCCCAGGCCCTGCACGAAGATGAGCTGGTAGGTGGCAACGGCCTGGTGGAGATGGGTACGTTCCTGGCCATCCTGGCCGGCACCATTGGCGCCGGTATCATGATGTCGTCCACCCATTACGCGCCGATCGTGGCGGTGGCGATTGTCGGCGTGGCGGTGCTGGGTTACCTGGCCAGCCGCAGCATTCCACGGGCGGCCGCATCCACGCCGCAACTGCGCCTGGATTGGAATATCTTCACCCAGTCCTGGGCCACGCTGCGCATGGGCCTGGGGCAGACGCCCGCGGTGTCGCGCTCGATTGTCGGTAACTCGTGGTTCTGGTTTGTCGGCGCGATCTACCTGACGCAGATCCCGGCCTACGCCAAGGAATGGTTGTACGGCGATGAAACCGTGGTCACCCTGATCCTCACGGTGTTCTCGGTGGGCATCGCCCTGGGCTCGATGCTCTGCGAAAAACTCTCCGGGCGTAAGGTGGAAATCGGCCTGGTACCGTTTGGCTCGTTCGGCCTGACGGTGTTCGGCCTGCTGTTGTGGTGGCATTCCGGGGGCTTCCCGCAGAACGTTCAAGCCAACGATTGGCTCGCGGTGCTCAGCTACGGCCAAGCCTGGTGGGTGTTGTTCGATATCCTTGGCCTGGGTGTGTTCGGCGGCTTCTATATCGTGCCGCTGTACGCGCTGATCCAGTCGCGTACCGCCGAGAACGAGCGGGCGCGGGTGATCGCCGCCAACAACATTCTCAATGCGCTGTTCATGGTGGTATCGGCGATCGTGTCGATCCTGCTGCTGAGCGCGGCCAAGCTGTCGATCCCGGAGTTGTTCTTGGTGGTGTCGCTGCTCAACATCGCGGTCAACGCCTACATCTTCAAGATCGTCCCCGAGTTCACCATGCGCTTCATGATTTGGCTGCTCAGCCACTCCATGTACCGCGTGGAGCATCGCAACCTCGACCTGATCCCGGACGAAGGCGCAGCGTTGCTGGTGTGCAATCACGTGTCGTTTGTCGATGCGTTGTTGATCGGTGGCGCGGTGCGTCGGCCGATTCGCTTTGTCATGTACTACAAGATCTACCGTTTGCCGGTGCTGAACTTTATCTTCCGCACCGCCGGGGCGATTCCGATTGCCGGGCGCAATGAAGATATCCAGATCTACGAAAAGGCCTTCACGCGCATTGCCCAGTACCTGAAGGACGGGGAGTTGGTGTGTATCTTCCCGGAAGGCAAATTGACGGCGGATGGCGAGATGAATGAGTTCCGTGGTGGGGTGACGCGCATCCTGGAAGAGACACCGGTGCCGGTGATTCCGATGGCGTTGCAGGGGCTGTGGGGGAGTTTCTTCAGCCGCGATCCGCACAAGGGCTTCTTTCATCGGATCTGGTCGCGGGTGGTATTGGTAGCGGGTGAGCCTGTTGCCGTGGGGGCGGCTACGCCTGCGCAGTTGCAGGCGGTGGTGGGTGTTTTGCGGGGGAGTGTCAGGTAGTTCTGTGCTGGATGTTCCGGACTCATCGGGGGCTTGCCCCCGATGGCGGTAGCGGCCTAAGCGCTGATCTTAAGCCCAACAAGCCCGCAAATGATCAACGCCACACTGGCCAATCGAAACAACGCCATGGACTCCCCGAACAGGACAATCCCGGCAATCACGGTGCCCACCGCACCCACGCCGGTCCAGATGGCATAGGCGGTGCCCAGGGGCAGTTCTTTCATGGCCAGCCCCAGCAGGCCGAGGCTGATAGCCATGGCTGCAATCGTCAGGGCCGTGGGCAGTGGCTTGCTGAAACCGTCGGTGTACTTCAGGCCGACGGCCCAGCCGACTTCGAACAAGCCGGCAAAAAACAGAATGATCCAGGACATGATGACCTCGCTTCCATAGGCGGGGTCGTCCCCGGATTGTGCGCCTCGACAGCGTCGCGAGGTCGTCCCCGCGAAGCTCGGTAGAGTGCCGAAAATTGATCATGCGATCAAGTTTGCGGCGTGTTCTCCATTACGCGGCGGTCTTCCTTCTCGCTCATGCGGCGGAAATACGTCGACAGCAATGCCCCGGAAATATTGTGCCAGACACTGAACAACGCACTGGGCACTGCCGCCAACGGCGAAAAGTGCGCACTGGCCAAGGCGGCGCCCAGCCCTGAGTTCTGCATGCCCACTTCCAGCGCCAACGACTTGCGTTGGGCCAATGGCAACTTGAACACGCGGCCGGTGAAGTAGCCCAGCAGGTAGCCGAAGCTGTTGTGCAGCATCACCACAGCCATGATCAGCAGGCCCGATTCGGCAATTTTCGCCTGGCTGGCAGCCACTACCGCGGCGACGATGATCACAATGCTGACCACCGACACCAGGGGCAGCACGTCCACCGCATGGCGGACCCGCTCGCCGAGCACGCGTTGCGCGACCACGCCGAGCACGATCGGCAGCAGCACCACTTGCAGGATCGACCAGAACAACTCCATGAACGACACCGGCAACCAGGCCGAGGCCAACAGCCAGATCAGCGCCGGGGTGAGCAGCGGGGCGAGGAGGGTGGTGACGGCAGCGATGGCCACCGACAGCGCCAGGTCGCCACGGGCCAGCCAGGTCATCACGTTGGAGGAGGTGCCGCTTGGGCAGCAACCGACCAGGATCACGCCGACGGCAATTTCCGGCGGCAGGTGAAAGGCCTGGCACAGCAGCCAGGCCACCCCCGGCATGATCACGAAATGCGCGACCACGCCCAGAGCCACGCGCCACGGGTGGCGAGCGACTTCGGCGAAGTCTTCAAGTTTGAGGGTCAGCCCCATGCCGAACATCACCAGGCCCAGCAGCGGGACGATGGCGCTTTTCAGGCCGATGAACCAGCTGGGCTCGAGGAACGCGACAACGGCGAAGATCAACACCCAGTAGGCGAAGGTATTGCCGACGAAGCGGCTCAAGGCGGCGAGTGCGCGCATGGGGGTGTCCTTGTTATTAGATTCTTGAAGTGCAAATGCGATCAAATGTGTGAGGGGTAATTCCCCTCCCACAATTTGATCTTCAAACGGCTTAGATACCTTGCGGGGTTTCTTCGCCGCCAAGGGCTTCGATCAGCGCCGGCAGGAAGTCACCGAAGGTCAGCATCATCAGCGTGAAGCTGGCGTCCAGTTGACCCAGGGCCTCTTCACCACCGTCCTGTTCCGCCTGGTCTTGCAGCAGGTCTTCGAACTTCAGGCGCTTGACGGTCATCTTGTCGTCGAGCATGAAGGACAGCTTGTCCTGCCAGGCCAGGGACAATTGGGTCACGACTTTGCCGGTGGTCAGGTGCAACTGGATTTCTTCGCCGGTCAGGTCCTGGCGCTTGCAACGCACAATGCCGCCGTCTTCGTGGGTGTCGCGCAGTTCGCATTCGTCGAGGACGAAGAAGTCAGCGGCCGGTTTCTGGGTGGTGACCCAGTCGGTCATGATGGCCGTGGGCGCGGTCTTCACGGTGAGTGGGCGAACCGGCAGGGTGCCGATCACTTCCCGCAGGGTGGAGAGCAGGTCTTCGGCGCGTTTCGGGCTGGCGGAGTTCACCAGGATCAGGCCCTGTTTCGGCGCGATGGCGGCAAAGGTCGACGAACGACGAATAAAGGCGCGGGGCAGGAAGGCCTGGATGATTTCATCCTTGATCTGGTCGCGTTCCTTTTTATAGACCTTGCGCATTTGCTCGGCTTCGATCTCTTCGACTTTCTCTTTCAGTGCGTCACGCACCACGCTACCCGGCAGGATGCGTTCTTCCTTGCGGGCGGCGATCAGCAGGAAGTCACCGCTGACGTGAACCAGGGGAGCGTCCTCGCCTTTACCGAAAGGCGCGACGAAACCGTAGGTGGTCAACTCCTGGCTTGCACAAGGGCGCGCCAGTTTGGTGGCCATGGCCGCTTCCAACGCCTCGGCATCAACAGGCAGATCTTGGGTCAGGCGATAGATAAGCAGGTTCTTGAACCACATGGGGTGAGTCTCTCCTTTATACAAAGGGGGGCATTATTCTCTTGATAGCGCCCCAGGCCAACCCTGCCTAAGCCATTGGAAGGCCTCAAAAAAAAGATTTAAGAAAGTGCTTGCCAGACCCAAGGTCGCTCCGTAGAATGCGCGCCACACCGAGACGAAGGGTGATTAGCTCAGCTGGGAGAGCATCTGCCTTACAAGCAGAGGGTCGGCGGTTCGATCCCGTCATCACCCACCATTCGCTTCATGTGTTACGCGCAGCGGTAGTTCAGTCGGTTAGAATACCGGCCTGTCACGCCGGGGGTCGCGGGTTCGAGTCCCGTCCGCTGCGCCATATTCGGTAGCCTGGAACGCTGAACGCCAGGTCACCACAGAAAGCCCGCCTGATCGCGGGCTTTTTGCTGTCCGGAATATGGCAAAAAATCGTACGATGAACTTTTTTTGAATAAATTGCATTTAAATCAAGACATTACGATTTTTTGGTGTATGATGCGCCCACACCGAAACGAAGGGTGATTAGCTCAGCTGGGAGAGCATCTGCCTTACAAGCAGAGGGTCGGCGGTTCGATCCCGTCATCACCCACCATTCGCTTCACGTGTTACGCGCAGCGGTAGTTCAGTCGGTTAGAATACCGGCCTGTCACGCCGGGGGTCGCGGGTTCGAGTCCCGTCCGCTGCGCCATATTCGGTCACCTGGCCCACTGAACGCCAGGTCACCACAGAAATCCCGCTCATTGAGCGGGTTTTTTTTGCCTGCGATTTGACCTTTCTGCGCCTTGCCTTTGCGCTGACGCTACCTGACCTTTTTCTTGCGTGGCTGGCGCGTGGCCAAGTGCTCGAAGCAAAAAGACGCAGTGCCGAACACGGCGATTATGCTCAGGACGATCATGCCTAGGGTTGAGCTTTCCACGATGGGCTTCCTACGTGATGGAGTAGGCGTCCACGGTAGAGTTACGGCGAAAGCGCCTCAATAGACCCGACGCAATCCTTACGACGCCGGGCCAATTGTTACGCAGTCTTTACGGGGCGTTGCGGCTGTGGCGGTAATCGCTGACCGCTTCATACACCGCCTTGCGCAAGCGATTGATGCCACCGATGGGCCGATGCTCGGCTACGCCAAACCATGGGTTGAACGACTGGTTGTCGCACGCCAGGTTCTGCTCGGGCGTATCGAAATCCTGGGCCGGGATCCGCACCTTGGCTACGCCCTCGTAGGGCGCATCGCTCTCCTTCCACTCGATGCTGGTGTCTTCGATCGGCATGAATTTCTGCGGGTTCTGCCGCTGGATCTGCAACACGAAACATGCCGGCACGCGGTCGGTGGACAGCTGCTGGCTCAAGGCACTGCGCAGGAAGTTCGGCAGGTCCTGGTTCTGCTTGGGCAGGGCGTATTCCGGGCAGCTCTGTGGGTCGGGCGCCACACGGAACTTGGCATTGGCCGCGCCGAACTTGTAGGGCGATACCGAAAAATAGGTGGTCTGTGTCGGGCTGGCCGGTGCGGGTGCCAGGGTTGCCAGGGCGATAAACAGGTGACGCACCTGCCAACTGCGCGGGTCGGCCTTGGGGAAGAACGCCAGGACTTTCTTGCCATCCGCCTGGGCGCCGATGTTCTGCGCGTACTCCGCCACATCGCTGACAAAGAAATTCGGGTGGCTGAACATCACGAAGTCCTGTTCCGTGCGGGCCTGCTGGTCGGCGAGCAATTGTTTGCCCGGCACATCCAACAGCTTGAGCGCCATGCCCCGGGCATCGCGGATGCTGTCGAACTGCGGGTAGGCGTTGCCGTTGGACAAGCGCATCATGGCCTGCCAGGTCTTGCCTGGTTCGGCAAATACGCCCTGGCGCAACGCCGGGTCGAGATCGGCCAGCACACTGACTTCGGCTTTCACGCAACCATGGGCCTTGGCGTGGGCATCGCGCAGGTAACGCGTGCCTTCGCGATGCTGGTCAACGATGCGCACGGCGGTCTGGATAATGCCCTGGGTCATTGCCGCTTCACCCGCAGGGATCTGCTCGTCCGGCGACACCGGTCCGCTGTGCTGCCAGGCAAACCAGGCCGTGCTCGCCAGCCAGCCGAGCAGGCCGAGGCCCACCAGCCACAACAGGGTCTTGCCGAGAAACCGGCCAAGGCCCAGCCACAGGCGGGCGAGCAGGGAAGGTTGGTCGTATCGAGATCGGATCATCATGGCAGTTGTTGCTCCAGCGGGCCGCCCAGCACTTTGAGGTATTCCAGCAGTGCCCAGCGTTCCTGCGGCAGCAAGCTGCGGCCGATAACGCCATTGCCACGCTTGCCGGCACGGAATTCGTGGCCGCTGTTGTGGTTGCCGGTGAGTTTGGTATCGAACAGGAAGGCATTCTTGAACGCTGCGGTCTCAAAGCCCAGGTGACGCGGGTCGTAGTTGAAGGTGCCTTTATAGAAGGTGGTGCTGCGTTCATCCTGAGGCGAGAGCAACTGGTAGATCGTCGGCACCGAGCCGTTGTGCAGGAACGGCGGGGTCGCCCACACACCGGCCAGCGGGCGGGCCTTGTAGGCACGCAACTCGCGCACGCCAATGGGCAGGCCGTAGCCATCCAGGCGCGGGCGCTCGGCCGCGGTGACGCCGGCGGCGCGGTAGGCGTGATCTTCGACGAAGGCGGTGACGTAGGCCAGGCCCTTGGCCACGGACATTTTCTTCAGGTCCAGCGGCTCGGTGGGGGTGGGGTGCAGTTCGACATTGAGCTTGGCCAGTTCCGCCGGGTCCCACTGCAGGGCACTGAGGTCATAGCGCTGGTCGGCAATGTTGCTGGCGGTGCCGGGGTCGGTGCCGATGTACTCCACCGGCAGCATTTTCAGCTGCTGCACCGGGCGGCCATTTTCCTCGGTGACGGCCGGTACATGGCAGCCGGCGCAGTTCTCGGCGAACAGCGCGCGGCCCTGGGCGGCGAGGGGCTTGTCGACGGGGCCGAACAAGTCCTCGGGCCAGGTCGGTGGTTTGAGGCGTTGCAGGGTTTCTTCGATCCGGTTGAGGTCACGCACCCTGACGCTCGACGGGTAGCGCGCATCGCCCTGAAGCGGTTGGCCGGCGGCGTCGAAAAAGCTCAATGTCGCGCCTACACCGAGGGCTTCACCGATATTGCGCGCCATGGGTTGCTGGGCCGAGCCGTTCCATTGCACCCAGTCGAAGGTCCAGATGTCCCACAGCTGCGGGTAGTCCACCGGCGCATTGGCGACGCGGTAGTTGTCTGGCGAAATGGCATCGCCAAAGCTGGCATTGGCGATTCGGCCAAAGGCGTCGGTGCGGCCTGGTCCCTCTTCGGTGGGGTAGAGGCCGCGGTGGGTGTCGTTCCAGGCGACTTTGAGGAACTGGTTCAGCGACTGTTTGAAGTCCTCGCGCAACTGGCTGTGCTCGGCGTCGTAGCGATCCCCCAGCACCTGGCGGGCAAACCGCTCGAATTTCCAGGGGTTGTAGTAGGTGGCGGCGAGGCTGGCGACCAGGGCCTGGCCGAAACTGCCACCGCGCAAGGTGGGTACGCTGGAAGGCAGTACGTGTTGGGCCGAGCCGCCGTCGATACGCAGGGCCTGGCCCTTGAAGTGTAATTCGCCGGTATGGCAGGCGGCGCAGGTAATATCCAGGTACTCGACGTTGCTGTCGGCGTTTTTGTGCCGGGCGAAGCCCACGGGCAGGTTGCCGGGGTTTTGCGTGGTGGGTACCTGCTTGGGGTCCACCAGGAAACCGAAGCGCGCCAGGTACTCCGGCGTGGCAAAACGCCGCTCGGAGAACGGCAGTTCCAGGGCGGTGAACCAGTTGTAGTGCAGGCCTTTTACTTGGGTGCCCTGGGGCGTGAAGTAATAGGTCTGGCGGTCGGCGGCACTCCATTGGTCCTGGTAGCGCACCTGTTCCACCGGCACGTAGTCGGGCAGCCTGGGGTTGACGGTGTAGTACAGCACCACGGCCAGGATCAGGCCCAGCGCGATGAGTATCAGCAGTAAAACACGGGAAAAAATGCGCAAGATGGCTATCCTTGTCTCGGCCTTGTCGAGTGGTCGCGTTGTTATGCCACTACGCCACGGGTGCGGCAAGTGGCCATGAGTCAGATGAGAGGCGGTCCCGCGATCCGTCACGGGCTCCCATAATGAATGAAAATGCTTTTAAACACGTGAACTTATCGGAAGTTTCCTGCTCACATGCCGGTAGCCATTGGTCGTGGCCGCCTGATAAGCTCGCGACTTTATTCGAATGCCCTTTTGGCGCATGAACAAGGAAATAGCATGAAACAGCATCGGTTGGCGGCGGCGGTGGCCCTGGTTAGCCTGGTACTTGCGGGTTGTGATTCGCAGACCAGCGTAGAGCTGAAAACCCCGGCGCAGAAAGCTTCCTACGGCATCGGCCTGAACATGGGCAAAAGCCTTGCCCAGGAAGGCATGGATGACCTGGATTCCAAAGCGGTAGCCCAAGGCATCGAAGATGCCGTCGGCAAGAAAGAGCAGAAGCTCAAAGACGACGAACTGGTTGAAGCGTTTGCCGCACTGCAGAAGCGTGCTGAAGAACGCATGACCAAAATGAGCGAAGAGTCGGCAGCCGCCGGCAAGAAATTCCTCGAAGACAACGCCAAGAAAGACGGCGTAGTCACCACCGCTTCCGGCCTGCAGTACAAGATCACCAAGAAAGCCGACGGCCCACAGCCTAAGCCAACTGACGTGGTGACTGTTCACTACACCGGCAAGCTCACCAACGGCACCACCTTTGACAGCTCCGTGGATCGCGGCAGCCCGATTGACCTGCCGGTCAGCGGCGTGATTCCTGGCTGGGTCGAAGGCCTGCAACTGATGCACGTAGGCGAGAAGGTCGAGTTGTACATCCCGTCCGACCTGGCCTACGGCGCCCAGAGCCCGAGCCCGGCAATCCCGGCAAACTCGGTGCTGGTATTCGACCTGGAACTGCTGGCCATCAAGGACCCAGCCAAGGCTGAAGCCCCTGCTGCACCTGCCGCCAAGAAGTAATCGGCGCTTGAACACGCAACGCCCCGTCTTGACGGGGCGTTGTTGTTTTCGGGGTTTTCAAAATCAGTACCTGTAGACATCCGATCGAACGCCCGTACGCTGTAACAGTCTGATGTAAGACTCGAGTACGGGTATCGGCACATCTGCGCCAAGTCAATGAATTCTTGGGTTTTTTTGATGTGCGCAAAAAACGCCCGATCTGACTGGAAGCCTTGTAGACCGTGGCTTTCAGCCGGTAAAACAGGCTCTGTTCACAAGGTTATCCACAATTTGTGTGGATAACCTTTCTGTTTGATGGAACTGGAGTGACAGATGAAACCACCCTTCAATTTCACCCGTTTCCTGCCCATGGCGGCACGCTTGCTGGGCCGTGGACGTTTGCCGACCCTGCTGTTCGCTGTCGCCGCCAAAGGCTCCAGCCAGGGCAACCGCCTGGGTAAGCTCAAGGATGATCTCAAGCTGCTTCAATCCCTGTGCCTGGCCTACTGGCGTGGCGAGTACCGAGCCATCAGCCCCAAGGCGCTGATCTCTGTGGTGGCGGGGTTGATGTATTTCCTCAGCCCGATTGATGCGATCCCGGACTTTATCCCCATGTTCGGCATGCTCGACGACATCGCCGTACTGGCGTGGGTCATGAAGACCCTGGAAGGTGAACTGAGCGCGTTTCGCGCCTGGCGTGACGCACAGCGCCCGGAAAAACTCGCGGTGGTTGAGCGTTTGCCTGCCACCCCGGCCTTGCTGGCCAAGGAAAACCCGCAAAAAAACGGATGACGTGGCTATCCCCCTGCGACCTTTGTGGCTGTTAGGATTACACTCCTAAGGAAAGAGCTTACTCAGTAAGTGCAGTTATCCTACGGGGCGGTCATGGATATTCAGATAATTTCACGCAATGGCGAACCCGAGTACGCGGTGTTGCCATGGGATCAGTACCAGGCGCTGCTAAAAGCCGCCGGTCAGCAACAGCCTTCACCGACGCCTTCTCCTACTGCACACGCCGCACCTGACCAGGATTTGCGCCCGCTCGCAGACCTGCGCGGCTTGCGTGAAGCCAAGGGCCTGGCGATTGAAGCGTTGGCCCGCACCGTGGGCATCAGCCCCTCGTATCTAGGATTGATCGAAAGTGGTGAACGTCAGCCGGATGCCGCAATCCGCCGCAGCCTGGCCTGGGAATTAGGCGTTGCAGGTTGGAGGGATGAATCTTGAGCCTACGTATCAGTCGTCAACATTGGGATGGGTTACTTAACGAACTGGACCAGGCGCGCCGCCAGCGCCATCTGCTGACCTACCGAGCACTGTTGGAGCGCCTGCAATTTCCGACGCCGGCGATGCAAACCCTGGCCGCTGCCCTGGAGCACCTGGCGGCGCTGGACGCCAAGGCCGAGCAACCGTTGCGCAGCTCCCTGGTGATCAGCCAGGGCGCCAGCCGCCTGCCGCGTACCGGGTTCTTTGAGTGTGTGGAGCGCCTGGGGCGTTTCAGCGGGCCGTCCGATGGTGTGGCCGCCGCCTCCTGGCATGCCTCGGAAGTGGTGCGGGTGTTCGAATACGAGTATCCGGAGTCTGCCGAGGCTTAAAGTGCCTGGGGCAACATGTCCATGCTGTCGATCACATGGATGCTGTAGCCGGTCATATCCTTGGCATGGTGCTTGGCCTGCGAGGCCAGTTCCGCCAACTGGCTGGCATCGAGTTGTCCACAGGCCTGTGGATACAAATGCACCACCCCGATCGACAGTGACAGCAACGCAAACTCCTGGCGTACGCCCTGGCGGTTCAGTGCCACGAAGCAGCCGGCGTCGAGGTGCTCGGCGCGGTAGAAGCGCCGGCACTGGGTATGGAAATCGTCCAGCAGCTGGTTGAGCCGCTTGCGCCAATCCTGTGGCCCCAATACCAGCAGAAAGTCATCGCCACCGATATGCCCGACAAAGTCGCGGCTGGGGTCGACCCGGTCGTTCAGGCACTGCGCCAGGCACAGCAACACCTCATCCCCACGTCCGTAGCCGTAGATGTCGTTGAACGGCTTGAAGCTGTCGATATCCACGTAGCAGATCACCGATTCCCGCTGTTGCTGCAACAGTCGCGTCAGACACTGCTGGATCGGCACGTTGCCGGGCAGCAGGGTCAGCGGGTTGGCATAGCGCGCCTGCTGGATTTTCAGTTCGGTGATCAGCTTGAGTACATCGATTACCCGGCCCAGGCCGAGGTAATCGCCATTGAGGGTGATGATGAAATCTTCTTCGATACGTTGCCGTGCGCGGCTGGTCAGCAGGCGGCTGACCTGTTGCAGCGACTGGCTCAACTCTACCGCCAGAAAATCCGTACTCATCAGCCGGCTGATGGGCTTGCGCGCAAACAGGTCGGTGGCAAACGGCTTGAGCAGCGCATCGGAGAGTGAATGCCGGTGCACGATCCCCACCGGGTGGCCGCGTCCATCCAGAACCGCCAGGGAGTTAAGGTTGGCCTGGCGGCGGAACGCCTCCAACACCTGGGCGGTGGCGGTGTCCTGATCGACTGCCGGTTGTTCGCTGAGCAGGGCGCTGAGGTCGCCGGCTTCTTCGCTGAGGGCCACATTGGCCTGGTCGGGCTTGGGCAGCATCTGGCGCGCTTCCTGTGGCGGCTGCTCCTGTGGACGGCAGAGCAGGTAACCCTGGACCAGGTCGACGCCCATCTCGGTCAATACCGCCAGCTCTTCCGGCAATTCGATGCCCTCGGCGATCACCTGGGCCCGTGAGGCCCTGGCGATCTGCAGGATAGAGCCGACAAACTCACGCTTGAGCGCATCCTGATGGATACCGTCGATAAAGTGGCGGTCGATCTTCACGTAATCCGGGCGCAGCTCCGACCACAAGCGCAGGCTGGAATAGCCGGCACCCAAGTCATCCAAGGCAATCGAAAAGCCCATGTTGCGGTAATGGTGCAGGGCGGTTTGCAGCAGGTCGAAATCGTCGGTGGGGGTCTGCTCGGTGAGTTCGATCACCACCTGGCTCGGCGGAATGCCGAAGTCGCGCAGCAATTGCAGGGTGCGGCCCGGTTGATGAGCGGTCTCCATCAAGGATTCGGGCGAGACATTCAGGAACAGCTTGCCCGGCAGCTTTTGCTCGCTGAAGCGGCGGCATGCGCTTTCGCGGCAGGCCATTTCCAGTTCGCTGAGGCGACCGGCATGGCGCGCCACCGAGAACAGCGCGATGGGGGAGTGCAGCGGGCTGTTCGACGGGCCGCGGCTGAGGGCTTCGTAGCCAAGGATGCGCCGTTCTGACAGGCAGATGATCGGTTGGAACAGGCTGTGCAAACTGCCTTGAGCCAGGATAGAGCCCAATGCACTCAGCTGTTCGGTCATAGTCATGGCGATCTCGATCGAAAAAAAAGGACCGTGGGCGTTACGCCGACGGTCCTTCATTTCACGACAGAATGATGTCTATATGATGACACTCCAGGGAGCGATCACATTAAATCGCCATCATTTACTGCTTGGCCACCTGTTTGGTGATTTTCAGGTAGTCCAGCAGGATCCGGCCGCTCTCGGCCAGGTAAGCGTCGTCTTCCGGCTTGGTTTTATCCGCTTCGGTCGGCAGCGCATCCTCGTCTTCTTTCTTCAGCTCCTTGAGGGGTTCTTCGCCCTTGGCCTTGCGGCGGATGTTTTCCAAGGCGAGTTGCTTGTTTTCGATGTCGGAGTGCTGTGCACGACGGTCCACTTCATTGAGGCTTACGGTTTTTTCTTCCATCAACTTCTTGGCCAGGGCCAGCTTGTCGCGGATGAACACAAACTCGGCATCCTTGGCGGAGCGGGTATCGTGGTCAGCCTTCAACTGCGCGAGGAACGGCTTGAACGGGTCCGAGGCCGGCTTGATCGCAGGACGGATGGTGTCCCACGGCATGGCTTCCGGCAGGGCGCTTTCGCCGATTTCCTTGGTGTCGATGATCGACGGGAAATCGATGTCCGGCAGTACGCCCTGATGCTGGGTGCTCTGCCCGGAAACCCGGTAGAACTTGGCCAGCGTCAGCTTGAGCTCGCCATGGTTCAGCGGCTGGATGGTCTGCACGGTGCCTTTGCCGAAGGTCTGGCCGCCGATGATCAACGCGCGGTGGTAGTCCTGCATGGCACCGGCGAAAATCTCCGAAGCCGAAGCCGACAGACGGTTGACCAGCAACGCCATCGGGCCTTTGTAGAAGGCACCCGGGTTCTCGTCTTCGAGCACGTCGACACGGCCATCAGCGTTGCGTACCAACACGGTCGGGCCCTTGTCGATAAACAGGCTGGTCAGCTCGGTGGCTTCCTGCAGGGAACCGCCGCCGTTGTTGCGCAGGTCGATGACCACGCCGTCGACTTTTTCCTTCTGCAGCTCGGTAAGGATCTTCTTCACGTCGCGGGTGGTGGACTTGTAGTCCGGGTCACCGGCACGGAAGGCCTTGAAGTCCAGGTAGAAGGCCGGGATTTCAATCACCCCCAGCTTGTAGTCCTTGCCATCCTGCTTGAGGTTGAGGACTTTCTTCTGCACGGCCTGGTCTTCGAGCTTCACCGCTTCACGGGTGATGGACACGATCTTGCTGGTCTGGTCGTTCGGTGCATTGGTGTGCGGAATCACTTCCAGGCGCACCACGCTGCCTTTCGGCCCACGGATCAGCTTGACCACTTCGTCCAGGCGCCAACCGACCACATCGACCATCTCTTTGTCGGCCTGGGCCACACCGATGATCTTGTCGGCAGGCGCAACCTGCTTGGTCTTGTCTGCCGGACCGGCCGGCACCAGGCGCACGATCTTCACCTGGTCATTGTCGCTTTGCAGGACGGCACCGATGCCTTCCAGGGACAGACTCATGTTGATATCGAAGTTTTCCGCGTTATCTGGCGACAGATAATTGGTGTGCGGATCGTAGGACATCGCGAAGGTGTTGATGTAGGCCTGGAAGATATCTTCGGCACGGGTCTGGTCCAGGCGTGCCAGTTGATTCTTGTAGCGCTTGGTCAACAGTTCCTGGATGGCCTTGGGCTCTTTGCCGGCGATCTTCAGGCGCAGCACTTCGTCCTTGACGCGTTTGCGCCAGAGGTCGTCGAGGGCGGCGGTGCTGGTCAGCCAAGGCGCGTCCTTGCGGTCCACCAGAAGGGTTTCCTTCTGGGTGAAGTCGAGCTTGTCGACACCCTTGTCCAACTCACCCAGGGCGAAGTCCAGACGCGCTTTCACGCGATCCAGGTAGCGCTTGTAGATGGTGAAGCCGGGCTGCAGGTCGCCGCTCTTGAGGAAGTCGTCGAACTGCGTCTTCCACTTGTCGAACTCAGCGATATCGCTGGCCAGGAAGTAGCTGCGCGACGGGTCCAGCAGCTTGAGGTAGCTGTCATAGATGATCACCGAGCGCGCGTCGTCCAGCGGCGGCTTGCTGTAGTGATGACGCTTGAGCAACTCGACGACGTTAAGGCTGGCAATCACCTCATCGCGGTCCGGCTGAAGGTTGTCCCAGCTGTTGGCTGCGAACGTATTGGTCGACATCGACGCGAAGCCGATACCAATGAAAAGAGCGAGGGCGGTGCTGGGGAACAGATGCTTCATGCTGATTCGACGCGGGGGCAATTGATAACGCATATTAGGCCGTCTTTGAAGTTGCCGGTTCCATAGGGGCCGGTCGCATAATGCAAAAAGCCCGGCGCTACTGCTACGGGCTCAGTCCAGACTCACTATGGAGGCACTGTGAAAGCATTGCAAGGCGTTGAAGGTCATGTGGAGTGGTTGGACGAACCAAGTCCTACATGTGATGTAGGCCAAGTTCGCATTCGTGTGGCGGCTGCGGGCCTTAATCGCGCCGATTTATTGCAGCGTGCAGGGCTCTATCCGCCACCGCCTGGCGCCAGTGCCGTACTGGGACTTGAGTGTTCCGGGGTGATCAGTGAAGTGGGCCCGGGTTCGTCCTGGCAGGTGGGCGATCGCGTCTGTGCGTTGCTGGCCGGTGGCGGCATGGCCGAAGAAGTGGTGGTGGATGCACGTCATGTGCTGCCGGTGCCAGAAGGTTTGTCGCTGATTGAAGCGGCGGCGCTGCCGGAGGTGTACAGCACTGCGTGGCTGAATCTGTTCCAACTGGCGGGCCTCAAGCCCGGTGAGAAAGTGTTGCTGCACGCCGGCGCCAGTGGCGTGGGCTCGGCGGCCATCCAGCTGTGCAAGGCATTTGGCAGCCCGTGCTGGGTCAGCGTCGGCTCGGCGCAGCGCCTGGCCTACTGTGAAGACCTGGGCGCCCAGGGCGGCGTAGTGCGCACTGACGGTATCGAAGGGCTGCGGGATTTCGGGCCATTCGATGTGATCCTCGATCCGGTCGGCGGCAACTACGCCGCGCTGGACCTCAAGCTGCTGGCGCTGGACGGTCGCTGGGTGTTGATCGGCTTGATGGGCGGCCGCGAGGCGCAACTGGACCTGGCCCAGGTGCTGGCCAAGCGTGTGCAACTGCTGGGTTCGACCCTGCGCAGCCGTGACGATCAGTTCAAGGCCGACCTGTTCAGCGACCTGAGCCAGCATGTATGGCCGTTGTTTGCCGAAGGTCGCCTGAGCCCGCAATTGGCCAGGACGTTCCCGATCAAGGATGCCGAGGCGGCGTTTGCGGAGCTGGCGACTAACCAGATCGCCGGGAAGCTGGTGTTGGTAATTGACGAGAGCCTGACCTGATCCCGGATTGGAATAGGGTCGATGTAGGAGGGGGCAAGTCGAATCGTCGCACCGCCCCTCCCACCTTTGATTGGATTTCAAGTCGGGATAGGCGGTCTCAGACCCAGTGGTGGATTGGCCAGCCGGATTTTTCGGCGTGGGCGCGCAACACCGGGTCCGGGTTCACCACCTGCGGGTGCTCCACCTTCAGCAACAACGGCAAGTCATTGCGCGAATCCGAATAGAAATACGCGCCGTCCAGCGATTCACCTTCCTGTTCCAGCCATTCCAGCAAGCGCGTGATCTTGCCTTCGCGGTAGGTCAGTACCCCCACGGTACGGCCGCTGTACACGCCATGACTCACTTCCAGCTCAATCCCCAGCACCTCATCAATGCCGATACGCGCCGCAATCGGTTTCACCAGGTGGGTCCCCGAGGCGGAGATTACCAGGATCCGGTCGCCATTCGCCCGATGGCGGGCGATGGTCCTGGTGGCGTCGCTGTAGATCAGCGGTTCAATCACATCCTCGACCCAGGGCTCCACCAGGTGCTCGATTTCCTCCGGGGTGCGGCCGATCATCGGCTCCAGGCTGAAGTCCATGAAGTCTTCCATGGCCAGCTCGCCGCGGCTGTAGGCGTCCATCAGCTCGTTGTTCCTGCCCATGAACGACGCCGGGTCGACCCAGCCCAGGCGCCCCATCTGTTCGCTCCAGAGGGTGGCGCAGTCGCCATGGATCAGGGTGTCGTCCAAATCAAAAATTACCAATGCCATCCGTTACGCTCTCTCAAGATTCACTGCTGCTCAGGCTACTTCACACAGCGCACTGGGGTCGATGGAAAGTGCCAGGCGCTGGCCGTCCGGGTGCAGATCGTCCGCCGAGCGGTTGAGCACGTCCACCACCAATTCCACGCCACGGGCTTCGATGCGGTAGCGAATCACGTTGCCCAGCAGGCTGTGGCTGCGCACCAGCGCGTCGAGTTCGCCGCTGCGGCTCAGTTCGATGGCCTCCGGGCGAATCGCGATGCGCCCGCTGATCGGGCGTTGCAGCAGTTGGCTGGCCTTGTCGGCGTCCAGCAGGTTGTAGTTGCCGATGAAACCGGCGGCGAATACATCCACCGGTGCGGTGTAGAGGGTCTCGGCATCGCCGCTTTGCACGATCTTGCCCTGGTTCATCAGGAAGATCCGGTCCGACATGGTCAGGGCTTCTTCCTGGTCATGGGTCACGAAGATCGTGGTCAACCCCAGTTCGCGCTGGATCTGGCGGATCTGTTCGCGCAGGTGCTTGCGAATCCGTGCATCCAGCGCCGACAGCGGCTCATCCAGCAGCAACAGGCGCGGGCGGGTGACCAGGGAGCGGGCCAGGGCCACCCGCTGGCACTGGCCGCCGGACATCTGGTGCGGGTAGCGGCCGGC
The DNA here is from genome assembly GCF_036346475.1 of Pseudomonas sp. AM8. Lineage (NCBI taxonomy): Bacteria > Pseudomonadati > Pseudomonadota > Gammaproteobacteria > Pseudomonadales > Pseudomonadaceae > Pseudomonas > Pseudomonas sp. AM8. Next base: position 22,666 of record NZ_JAOTNX010000023.1, on the reverse strand, counting down.
CAGGTCCTTGAGTTCCACCAGTTGCAGCACTTCCTGCACGCGCTTGTGGCTGTCATCGGCGTTGACCTTTTGCATGCGCAGGCCGAAGGCGACGTTCTGTTCCACGGTCATGTTGGGGAACAGCGCATAGCTCTGGAACACCATGCCGATGTTGCGTTTCTGTGGGCTCAGCGGAACGATGTCCTGGCCGTCCAGCAGGATTTTCCCACTGTCCACTGCGGTCAGGCCGGCGATGCAGCGCAGCAGGGTGGACTTGCCGCAACCGGATGGGCCGAGCAGGGTGACGAACTCACCCTTGGCGATTTCGCAGTTGATGTCACTGAACACCGGGGTGCCGGCGTAGCCTTTTTGCAGATGTTGGACGCTGACGAAGCTCATTGGCTTTTGTCCTTGTTCAAGGTATTGGCGGCCCAGGTCAGCACCAGCACAAAGAAGAAATAGGAAATCACGACGGCGCTGGTGAAGTGGCCGCTGCTGTTGCGCATGTTGTTCAGGTACACCTGCAGGGTCTCGTAGCGGGTACCCACGAGGATATTGGCGAACACGAACTCACCGAACAGGAACGAGAACGACAGCAGCAGCGCCACCATCAGGCCTTTGCGCAGGTTGGGCAGCACCACGAAGAGCGCGGCCTGCCAGGTGCTGGCGCCGAGCAGTTGCGAGGCGTCCATCAGGTCGCGCAGGTTGATGGCTTGCAGGTTGTTGGTGATCGCCCGGTACATGAATGGCAGCGCCACGGTGAAGTAGCAGCCGATCAGGATCCACGGCGTGCCCACCATCGCCAACGGCCCGGAACCGTACAGTTGCAGAAGGCCCACCGACGACACCACCGGCGGTACCGCGAAGGGCAGCAGGATCAGGATGTTCATCAAGGCGTCGAGCCTGGGAAAGTGGTAATGCACCACGAACAACAGCGGCAGAATCAACACCACCGACAGGATCAGCGCGCCCACGCACACCAGCAACGATTGCCCGAAGGCCATCAGGAAGCGTGGGTCGCTCCACAGCTGCACATACCACTTCACCGTGAAGCCCGCCGGCAGAATGGTTGCCGACCAACTGCTCGCAATGGAGTAGACGAACGTGCCGATCAGCGGCAGCACCAGGATCGCGAACAACAGGTACACCACCACGCGGTGGTAGAGGGAGGCCGGGCCGGCTTCAGCGCGAGACATGGTAGCTCCTCTTGAGCAGCAGTTGATGGACCACGGTGACCACGGTCATCAGCGCAACCAGCACCACGGCCAGTGCGCTGGCCATGTTTGGATCGAGGGATACATCCCCCGACACGAGGCCGGCGATACGAATCGGCAGCACGTTGAAGTTCCCGGTGGTCAGGGCGTAGACCGTCGCGTAGGCACCCAGGGCATTGGCCAGCAGGATCACGAACGTGCCCAGTAGCGCCGGGGTGAGCACCGGCAAGCCGATATGTCGCCAGAACTGCCAGCCATTGGCGCCGAGCAACGCAGCGGACTCGCGCCAGTCTTCACGCAGTGCGTCGAAGGCTGGGTAGAGCAGCAACACGCCGAGGGGGATCTGGAAGTAGGTATAGAGGATGATCAGGCCGGTCTTGGAGTACAGGTTGAAGTCCTGAATGATCCCGGCTTGCTTGAGCATGATGGTGATGCTGCCGTTGAACCCCAGCAGGATGATGAACGCGAAGGCCAGGGGCACGCCGGCAAAGTTGCTGGTCATGTTGGCGAAGGCGGTGACGAAGTTGCGCAGCGGCGAATCCACCCGGCGCAGGGAATAACTGCCCAGCGTGGCGATGATGATGCCGAAGATGCTCGAGTAGAAGCTGATCTCCAGGCTGAACTGGATGGCTTGCAGGTAGAACTTCGAACTGAAGATGCGCGTGAAGTTGTCCAGGCCCCAGCCAGTGTCTTCGGTCTGCAGGCTATTGATCAGCACCCATACCAGCGGGGCGATTTCGAACACGATAAAGAACAGCGCGAAAGGCACCAGGCACAGGAGTGCCAGCCATTTGCCGCGGGATATTGAACTCACTTCAGTAACTCCCGGCACACAGGTTTGTCGTGGGGTACGCCCAGCAGTTCGCAGACGGTGCCGCACAGCTCGGTTTGTTTCGGTGCGGCTTGGGTGTCCAGGCTGAAGGCATCGCCGAGGACGAACAGCGGCACTTCCCGTTCTTCCGGCAACAGGCCGTTGTGGGAGCGGTCGTTGTTCATGCCGTGGTCGGCGGTCACCAGCACCTGGTAACCGGCATCGAGCCAGGCTTGCAGGTAGTCGGCCAGGATGATGTCGGCCGAGCGTGCACTGTTGCGGTACTGCGGTGTGTCGAGGCCGTGCTTGTGGCCGGCGTCGTCGATGTTCATCGGGTGCACCACCATAAAGTCCGGCGCGTGCTTGAGCCGCAGGCTGTCGGCGTCGGCAAACAGGTGGGAATCCGGGTAGTGGTCATTCCAGTAGAAATGCCCGTGCTGGATCGCCAGCGTCTTGTCGTCGGTATGACGATCCCGTGCGGCGAGAAAGGGCGTGCGGTTATACAACTCGCTGACCCAATGGTAAGCCGCCGCTGCGGTGGTAAGGCCGGCGTCGGTGGCGTAATGGAAAATGCTGCGCTGGTTGGACAGGCGCGAGACATTGTTGTGCACGATACCGCTGTGGATCGGTGGCACGCCGGTGAGGATGCATTCGTACAGCGGGCGGGACAGGGCGGGCAGTTCACATTCCAGCTTGTAGAGGGCCGCGCGTCCTGCGCCGACATAGGCCTGCAAGTGTCCCATGGCGTGCCGGGCAACCTCGAAGTTCAGGCCGTCGAGCACGACAAGGATGACAGTGTGCTTCATGGGGGAGAGCGCTCCGCAGCAATAGACTTGACTCACTTCCCCTGGAGGAGCGAGGTCAAAAGTGTGGGAGGGGGCAAGCCCTAATGCCAGTCAGTTAAGCGTACATCGCCTCCTGTAGGAGCGAGCTTGCTCGCGAAAAACGTCAACGATAACGCGTGCTTCCTGAATGAACGCGGCGCCTGTGAGTTTTTCGCGAGCAAGCTCGCTCCTACAAAAAGCCTTAACTGACTGGCATTAGGGCAAGCCCCCTCCCACATTGGATCTCCAGTGGATTTCCAATGTGGGCGACAGGCTTACTTCATTTCTACGATGACCTGCTCGTTCCACAACTGTGGCAGCTTCTTGGAAGTCGCTTCCCAGGCATCGGCATCCTTGATCGGCTGCGGGTTGGCCTTGGTGTACTGCTCGCCCGGGATCAGGTTCTTGGCGATGTCGGCCGGCAGCTTCAGGTCGGTTTCGGCACGGATCGGACGTGCGTTGCCACGGGCCAGGTTGAGTTGGCCGGCGTCGCTGAAGATGTATTCGCGGGTCAGCTTGGCGGCGTTCGGGTGCTTGGCGTATTTGTTGATGATGGTGGTATAGCCGGATTTCACCGAGCCGTCCGATGGGATCAGCACCACGTAGTCATCCGGGTTGGCCATCTTGGCTTTGTAGCTCAGGCCGTTGAAGTCCCAGACGATACCCACTTCGACTTCGCCTTTTTCCATGGTGGCGATGGTCGGGTTGGACAGGCCGAGGCGACCTTGCTGGGCGATCTTGGTGAAGAATTGCAGGCCGGGGGCGATGTTCTTTTCATCGCCTTTATTGGCGATGGCGGCGGCGAGTACGGCGTTGGAGGCCTGGGCCGCAGTGCTCACGTCACCCACCGAGACTTTGTATTTGCCGGTTTGCAGGTCAGCCCAACTGGTAGGGACTTGGGAACCGTGCAGCAGCTTCTTGTTGACGATGAACGCGATGGTGCCGGTGTAGGCCAGGGCCCAATGACCGTCCTTGTCTTTCGCCCAATCCGGCACCGAAGCCCAGTTGGACGGCTTGTACGGCTGGGTCACTTCCTGCTTCACCGCGATCGGGCCGAAGGCGGCGCCTACGTCGCCGATGTCGGCGCTGGCGTTGTCTTTTTCGGCCTTGAACTTGGCGATTTCCTGGGCCGAACTCATGTCGGTGTCGATGTGCTTGAGGCCGTAGGTCTTGGCCAGGTCTTCCCAGGTGCCTTTCCAGTTGGCCCAGTCATCGGGCATGCCGACGCTGTTGACGGCACCTTCCGCCTTCGCGGCGGCTTCCAAGGTTTTTAGATCGGTATCAGCGGCCATGGCTGCGGTGCACATGGCAATGGTCGAGCCTAACAGTGATGCCAGGAAAAGCTGTTTCATCCGAAGCTCCTTTGGGCGTTTTCAACGCGGCGGTGTTTTCTACGGTGTTGTTGGTCTAGGTCAGAGCAATACCTGAGCCAATCTAGACGCGATGGATGACAGTTTCATGTCGATGTCGTTTTCATAGCCTTGATGTCGCTCGGCGCAGACTTAGCGTAGACCATGCTCAAATGCCCGCAGCGACTGGACTTGGCCGATGTATTGCAGGGTGTGGTGCAGGGACGGGGCAGGGACTGTCATCTGTCGGTCATCAGGAGTGCCTAGGCTGGCAAGCAGTCGTGCAAGCCCACTTATGCAGCGGTTTGTGCACCTGAACAGTGCTGGTCTAGTCCAGATAGGTAACGTTGATGCGTGATGAGGCAATCAAGGCGGTGACATCCATCGGGCTCGCGCTGCAAGAGCAGATCGACCACGGCCTGTTGCCGCCTGCAAGCAAGCTGCCCGCCGAGCGCAAGCTCAGCGAGTTGTTTGGTACCACTCGAATTACCGTGCGGGAAGCCTTGTTACAACTGGAGGCCCAAGGGCAGATTTATCGCGAGGAGCGCCGGGGCTGGTTCGTTTCGCCGCCACGCCTGGCCTACAACCTGATGCAGCGCAGCCACTTTCACGCCATGGTCAACGACCAGGGGCGGGTGGCATCCACCGAAGTGATCAGTGCGCGGCTGCAGCCGGCCTCGGCCGCGGTGTGTGCGTGGTTGCAGCTGCCGGCGTTGTCCAGGGTGATCCAGATTTGCCGGGGACGGCGGATTGACGGGCGGCTGGTGTTGTATGTGGAGCACTACCTGAACCCGCAGTATTTCCCGGGGATTCTTGAGTGCGACCTGAATCAGTCGATGACCGAGTTGTATGCGCGCAAGTACGACTTGCATTACGGGCGGGTGCGCTTCGAGATCGTGCCGACCTCTTTGCCGGGGGAAGCGGCGGCGGCATTGCGCGTGTCGGTGGGCAGCCCGGGCTTGCGGATCGCCCGGGTCAATTATGACCAGCACCAGCGCTTGATCGACTGCGATCTGGAATTCTGGCGGCATGATGCGATTCATGTCGGCGTCGATGTGGTGTGATCGGGGGGCTTCCTGTAGGAGCGTGATTGCCTTGATCACCTGGTCCACATTGATCTCCAGCTCCGATACCGGGTCCGCGCCGTCGACGTTCAACACCAGCAGCGTTGAACCGCCTGCCGTGATGGCGGCTTTCACTGCATCACTCGGCTGGCGATGATGCAGCACCACGGCCACGTCGTTGTCCTTCAGCTCGGCACTGAGCTTCTGTAACGCCTCAGGCGTCCAATCGGCGTCGGGCCGGGCATCGGTGCTGAGCAGTTCCAGATTCAAACTGCTGATCAGATAGGCAAAGTGATCGCTCAAACTGACCACGCTCAGGTTGTCCGCCTTGGCCAGTCGCGCCTCGCTGTCGGCGCTGAGCTTGAGCAGGCGTTGCTTGAGGGCGGCCAGGTTGGCGTCGATCTTCGCCTTGGCGCCCGGTGCCAGGCGGCTCAGGTCGGCGGCCAGGACATCGGCCATGCGCCCCAGGTTGTTGCTCGATTGCCACGGCTGGCTGTTCAAGCCATCGGCGACGCCAGGTTGCACGGCGATGCCCGGCAGGCCGCCATCCACCGGGCGTGCCGCATCGATTTCGACGATGCGGATATTGCTGCGCCGTGCCACGGGGTAGAGCGGGTCATCGGCCCACAGCGAGCGCACGCCGATGGCGGCGTCGGCGTCCTGGGCCAGGCTGTTCAGTGCCGGCGCGCCACGGCCGGTGAAGTACGACACCTGCCGCGAGCCCGGCAGGTTGGCCGGCGCGGCGCGCTCGAGCTGCACGTCGGTGCCCTTGAGCAGCACCTGCGCCAGGCCATAGGTGATCGGCAGCGAGGCCAGGACTTTGACCGGTTTGGCCGCGTGAGCAGCAGGTTTGCCCACGTCGGCCGCCATCAGCGGCGTGGTGATCAGGCAAGCGATGGCCAGGGCCAGAGGTTGAAGAACGGAGCGCATTATCCAAGGTTCCCTTTAAGGCTGGGCACGGTGCCCCGCGCGACGGCGGCAAGGGCGAAAGCGATACCGGCCATCAGGATGATCGCGGCACCGGAGGGGATGGGCAGGTCGAAGATGATCGGCAACAGGATCCCGCACAGGGTGCTGACGGTGGCGATCACCACCGAGATCCAGAAGAAGCCTTTGAGCGACTGGCTCAGCAGGCGTGCCGCTGCAGCCGGGATCACCAGCAGCGCGCCCACCAGGATGGCGCCGATGACCTTGACTGCCGCCACGGTGATCAGCGTCACCAGGATCACGAACAGGTAGTCCAGGGTCTTCACCGCCACACCACGCACCGCCGCCAATTGCGGGTTGAAGCTGGCGAGCATGATGCGGTTGTACAGCGGCAGCGCGAGGGCCATCACCAGGGCGCCGACAATCGCCAGTACCAGCAAATCGTTGCCGTTGACCGTCAGCACCGAGCCGAACAGCACGTTTTCGAGGATATGCACGTTGATCTTGCCCGCCAGGATCAGCAGCAGGCTGGCGCCCAATGCCAAGGACACCGACAGGAACACGCCGATCAAGGTATCCGGCGCCAGGCCGGTGCGGTTGCGCAAGTAGTTGAGCAGGATGCCGAACAACAGGCAGTAACCGAACAGGCTGCCATAGGGCCCGGTGTAGGGCTCACCCAGGAGGATGCCCACGGCCACGCCGGTCAGTGCGGCATGGCCGACCGCTTCGGAGAAAAACGCAAAGCGCTTGACCACCACCAGCGTGCCCAGGCCGCCCAGCACCGGGCCGATCAGCAGGCCGGCGAGCAGGGCGTTGACCACAAAACCATAGGCCAGTGCCTCCGGCAGGTAACCGGACGAGGCCCAGCCCTGGACTATCAGGCGAAACGCTTCATAACTCATGGCGCCGGGCTCCGAGGATGGGTAGAGAACAGGGTCAGCAGGCGCTCCGGGGTCAGCGCCTCTTTCGGCGTGGCGTCGAACAGCAGGCGGCGGTTCAGGCCGGTGACGCGGTCGGCCAGGCGGCCCACGGCTTCCAGGTCGTGCTCGATCCACAGCACGGTGATCCCGGCCAGGCGCCAGTCATTGAGCAAGCGTTCGAACACCTGGATACCGGCCTCATCGAGGGCCGACATCGGTTCATCCAGCACCAGCAACTGCGGCGCCGGGATCAGTCCCTGGGCCAACAACACCCGCTGGCGCTCACCGCCGGACAGCGCGCCCATGCGCCGCGTGCGTTTGTCCTGCATGCCGACCCGTTCCAGCGCCTCGCCAATCGCGGCGGCGTAATGTTTGGACAAGCCCAGAAATGCCGGGCGCCGCTGGCACATGGCAGCCATGAAATCATCCACGGTCATCGGCAAGCCACGGTCGAACTCCAGCGCCTGGGGCACATAGCCGATGGTGCCAGGTGTGCTCGGCCACTCCAGACTTAACCTGCCCTGATGCGGCGTTTGCCCGAGCAGGGTCTTGATCAGCGAGCTTTTGCCGCCGCCATTCGGGCCCACCAGCGCATGGATGCTGCCCGGCTGCACCTGGAAACTTACGCCGTCGAGGATCACGGTGCGGCCCAGGGTCAGGGACACCTTGTCGAAGTCGAGGGTCGGGCCGACGCTGGCGACCTTCAAGTGTTCCGCCGCCGTCATGCCCCTGACTCCTGAATCGCCCGCACCACGGTGTTGAGGTTGCCGGTCATTTCCACTTCGTATTTTTCAGCGCTGTATTCGCCGTAGGAAATATGCGACAGCGGGTACAGCTTGACCCCGGATTCGCGCTGGATGGTGTCGACATAAGTCGACGGGAAATCCATCTCCGAGAAGATCACCTTCACGTCCAGGGCGCGCAGTTCGTCGATGGTCTTCTTCAACTGGCTGGGGCTCGGCTCGATCCCGTGGGCCGGCTCGACCACGGCCGTGACTTCCAGGCCGAACTCGCGCAGCAGGTAATCGTAGGCCGCGTGCACTGTGGCGACGCGCAGGTCCGGATTGGGGGCGCCGGTCAACTTGGCCAGGGCATCGGCGCGCATCTGCCGCAGGCGTTTGCCGTAGGCGCGGGCGTTCTGGGTGTAGGTCTTGGCGTTGTCCGGGTCGAGCTTGCCCAGCTCGCGGGCGATGTTGTTGACCTGGGCAATCGATGCACTGATCGACAGGAAGGTGTGCGGGTTGACCACCTTGCCGGCACCGCGTGCGGCGTTGCCGGTGGCCGCCAGCAGCGGCACGTTGGCGTTGGCTTCGATCACCGGAATGTCCGGGCGCTCGCTGGTGGCGATCATGCGGTCGGCGAAATCGTCATGGCCGACGCCGTTGAGCACGATCACATCCAGGGTGCCGATGCGTTTGATGTCTTCGGCGCGTGGCTCGTAGGCGTGGGGGTTGAAGCCGGCCGGGATCAGTGGCACCACTTCGGCCTTGTCGCCGACGATATTGGCCACGTAGCTGTAATAAGGGTGCAGGGTGATGCCGATACGCAGGCGTTTGGCCGCTTCGGCATTCGCGAGGGGGGCGAGTATCAGGCTGAACAGGCCAACCAGAAACACGCGCAACAGGGGCGATGAAATAGACATGGGCAATCGGTCTTCTCGTTCAGTGACGGTGCTGGCGGGTGACGCCGGCGTCGAATTGCGCGACCACCTGCTGCCAGCCGGCTGCGATCAGCGCCTGGTCAGTGAGGTCGGAGGGGGCGGCCAGGTGTGTGCTGCGGTTGAGCCAGATATCCGGCTCGCTGCCCTGTACGCGCATCAGCAGTGAACCGCTGGTGGTCGGCGTCTGGCTCAGTCCCAAGTAGGCCGAGTTCCCCAACAACTGCCAGCGATGGTCGCCGCGGCTGACCGAACTGGCGTCCTGGGCAAAGGGCGCGAAGCCTTCTTCGGCCAGTTGCTCGGGGGTGGGCAGGGCGCTTTGCTCCTGCTGCAGCAAGTGGATTTCATCCAGCGTGACCCGCAGGTCGGCGTAGATGCCTTGTTCGGCGGCGCTCAGGTCGCGGCGGGCATCCAGTTGATGGCGGGGCAGCGCCGCGACTGCCTGGGTTTCACCATGCAGCGCCACCACCGTACCGGCCACCGCGAGGATGATCAGGCACAGCAGCAGCACGTAGAGGGTTTCGTGGCCGGCACCGGCGGGGCGAACAACCTGTGTCGTACTCATTGAGGCTGGATATCCGCTTGGTCGATTTCCACTACGTGACCGGGGCCTGCATCAAACAGCACGTAGAACTCGGCGGACGGCTTCTTGAAGGTCAGGGTGGAGTCCTGGCCGAGCTTGCCGGGCACCAGGATGGTTTCGTCATAGCCGATCACATCCAGGGTCACGCCGGGGGCACCGCTGCCGTCGGAGAAACCGCCTTTGCACTGGATCTGCTCGCCGGGGATTTCCTTGCATTCGCACATTGGGTTGTGGGCAAGGACGGTGGTACTGAAACCGGCGCACAGCAACAGCGCGGCGCGGGACAGGCGCTTGAACGTCATGGTTTGACTCCTTGCTTGTTCAGCCAGGCAATGGTGGCAGGCGAGGCCTGGCTCAGCGGGATGGAACCCTGGTGCATGGTGCCGTCCCAGCCTTCCATGGTGACCCACAGTTCGGCATCGACGGGGGTACGTTCCGGCACGGGCAGGCCCGCACCCATGCGGTACGGGGTGCCGAAGAAGATCACCCCGGCGGCACGCAGGCTGCGCGGCTTGCCGATGCGCAGGTAGGTGGCCTTGACCTGGTCGGCGCAGGTGGCGCAGAGGGCGGCGTTGAAGAACTTCATCGGGCCGGCCGGGTCGGGGCGCGGGCCTTCATTGCGGAATTCGGCCAGCGTGAGGCTCCAGGGTCCGACCTGTACGTCCCCGGCCACCCGCTCGCCGATGCCGGTGTCGCCGCGAAACAGCGCGGCATCGGCGAAGTACTTGGGCATGAAGCCCAGCGGTACCAGCAACAGCAGGACGTTGATGTGGAAACGCCATTTCAGCCAGAAGGCCCGCAACGGCGAAGGCGGGGTAGCGTTGGCGGACTTGCTCATGGCTTGGCCTCCGAGGTTTCAGCCTGCATGGCCGGAATGGGTGCCGGCGCACGTTGTGCCTTGGCTTCGCGCTTGAGAGCGTTGAGGGTGGCCAGGGCCGTGCGCTTGGTCCAGATCAACAGGCCGCTCAAGACCATCATGCTCAGCACCAGGCCGAAGAACGCCCAGATCAGCTTGATCCAGATGCCACCGAAGTCGCCGGTGTGCAGGGGGCGCATGGATTCGGTGACGAACTCCAGCTTGGTGCGGTCGGACAGCAGGTGCGACGAGGCGATTTCACCGTCATATGGGTTGATCTGAGCGGTCTGGAACATCAGCGGGTACCAGCCCCGCCCGCCGATTTGCAGGTGGCTGTAGGCATTGAGCGGCAGGCTCACGAAGCTCGCCTCCAGCCCCGGGATACGTTGGGTGGCGATCGCGATCGCCTCATCCACGGGAATCATCGGCGCAGGCACGCCGGGGGCTGAGGTTGGGACTTTTTCGCGGGCGATCACCGGGACGATGGGCTCGCTGGAGATGGAGATCTGGTTGTCACCCAGGATTGCCTGGATCAGGAACCAAGTGCCAGTGATGGAAATCACCGCAATAAACCAGATCGACCAGATACCGCTCAGGCGGTGGAAGTCGCCCCAGAAAATCCGCGCGCCGTGGCGGATACGCAGGGTCGGCTTGAAAAAGCCTTTCCAGAAGCGCTTGTACACCACCAGGCCGGTGACCAGTGAGGCCAGCAACGGCAAGCCGAGCAGCGACACCAGGTACCAGCCCCAGCTGAAGCCATTGGTAAACGGCACCAGCCACCAGCCGTGCAGGGCGCGGGTGAACTGACGGAAGTTGAACGACGGGCTGATGCCTTGGATCGCCCCGGTGTACGGGTTGACGTAGACCTCTACCGAGCGCCCGTCCGGGTAGCTGAGGTCGACACTCAGGGCAAAGTGCGATTCATCCGGACGACTGAGAGACTGCACGATGACCTGGGGTTCGGCCCGCTTGATGGCGCTGATCACCTGGTCGTAGCTCAGCGGCTCGGCATCATCCGACGGCTTGCTCGCACGGATGTCCGGATTGGCCAGCCACACGATTTCCTGGCTGACCACCGCCAGGGTGCCGGTGACGCAGACAATCAGTACAAAGAACCAGATGGGCAAGGCCAGCCAGCTATGGACGAGAAACCAGAGTTTTGAGCGTGACTTCTTCGACATGTGAAAGAGGGTCTTGATCAGGGGAGGGCGAGGGAGGCCCGGAAAAGGCCAGTCGTAGCTTTTGCTGACGCGACAGGCTGTATCTAAGTTAAGACGGATGAGAATGAGAAATCCCCAAGGTGGATATGAAAGAAAATGTTTCAGGTTCACATCCAGCGGGTTTTTACGGCGTGGGGGTATTCATGAAGTGGGGTAGGAGCCGGCGAACCGGCCCCGATGCTCAGCCTTGCTTGAACATTTCCATGGCGCGCTGACGGATCTGTTCTTCGCTGAGGTCTTCCTTGCGGGTGGCGAGGTACCAAAGGTGACCGTATGGATCCTTCACGCTGCCCGAACGGTCGCCATAGAACCGGTCCTCTGGTTCGGACACCACGCTGGCGCCCGCTGCGATGGCTTGTTTGAACTGTGCGTCTACGTCGTTCACGTACAGATGCAAGGCGACACTGGTGCTTTCAGTCGGATTGCTCAGGGACATCTGATCGCAGGGCGTGCCCAGCATGATCGCCGAATCACCAATGCGCAGCTCGGCATGGCCGACCCTGCCATCGGGCATGTCCAGGCGCATGATCTGGGTGGCGCCGAAGGCTTTTTTGTAAAACTCGATAGCCTCTGAGGCTTTGTCGATGCCCATATAGGGCGTGACACTGTGATAACCCTCGGGAATGGGTTTAACGCTCATTTCGTTCTCCTTGATTGTGGTTGTGGAGGCACGGCCTCTTCACTATAGGCCACGCCCATCAAGGGCTCCGAGGGCCCCGACGAGGGGGGGGCAGCCGGGCTCCAGCAATTGCGCCCCCGGCCCGCGCCCACCGAGCTGGTCATCCGGGTTGCGCAACGGGCACGCGTCCAGCGACAAGCATCCACACCCAATACAACCGGTGAGTTTGTCCCGCAGCAGCATCAGCTTATGGATGCGCTCATCGAGGTCTTCCCGCCACAGCGCGGACAACCGCTCCCAATCCTGAGCGTTGGGCGTGCGTCCTTCCGGCAACGTCTGCAACGCCTCGCCAATCGTTGCCAGTGGAATTCCCAGGCGCTGGGCGATCTTGATCACCACCACCCGGCGCAGTACATCCCGGGGATAGCGTCGTTGATTGCCGGCATTGCGATGACTCTTGATCAGCCCCTTGGTTTCGTAGAAGTGCAGGGCCGTAACAGCCACACCGCTGCGGGCTGCCAGTTGGCCGACGGTGAGCTCTTTGGTAACCATGAACACTCCAATTAAGCGCTTGACCTTGACTTAACTAGAGGTTTTACCCTGCGTGGTATCGAATCACAAGATTCTGCCTACAGAGAAAGGGGAGTGTTCATGCAGGTATCAGAGAAAAATCGCAGTTTCACTCAACTGATCGAGTTTCATATCGAACCCCAGCAACAAGTGGCGCTGGTGGCGGCCTTGTCCACCCAAAGTGAACGCCTGGCCCAGGGCCATGGCGGCTTTATCAACGCGAGTGTACAGGTCAGCGAAGACGGGCGGCGTGTGCTCAATTACCTGCAATGGCGCTCCCGCGAGGACGGCGAAGCGGCGTTCCAATGCTTTGAGCACGGCGAGGAAGATTTCTGGACGCTGATTCGCGCCCACCAGGCCACGGCCGTGACCTTCGGTTCGTTCCAGGTACTGCGCAGTTTCGAGCGCAGCCATGACAACGCGTTGCACTGTCGCCTAAATGGATAGGTGCAGCATGCGCTCGCCCTGCACGTTTTCCCCCGGCCGGCGCTTGTTCACCGCCAACTCGCCGATCTTGATCAGGCGCGTGCGCGTGACGTTGCGGCTCAGGCCCAGCAAGTTGGCGGTGTGCACCTGGTTGTAATGGCTGAAGCGGTAGGCGGCGCGCAATAGCGCGTCTTCGACCTTTTCGTGCAGGGCGCCGGCCTGTTCTTCGAAGAGCTTTTGAAACGCGCGCTCCAGCAAGGCCTCGGCGCTGTTGTCGGTGCCGTGCTGACTGTCGTCCTGGCGCTCGATGCGCATGTTCGACAGGCGCAGGTCGTCGCGTTCGATCACGCCGTTACGGCAGATCAGCAGGGTGTGGTGAATCACGTTTTCCAGCTCGCGGATGTTGCCCGGCCAGCTGTAGCTCTTTAGCTTGTGTTCGGCCTCGCGGCTGATGGTGATCGGGCCGTAGCCCAGGCGCTGGCTGTAGGCTTCGATAAAATGCCGGGTCAGCGGCAGGATATCGCCGGGGCGCTCGCGCAGGGGGCTGAGCTCGAGGCTGACGACGTCGAGGCGGTAGTAGAGGTCTTCGCGGAAATGCCCGGCGTTGATGGCCTTTTCCAGTTGCACGTTGGTCGCAGCCAGTACCCGCACATCGATCGGAATGCTCTTGCGCGAGCCCAGGCGCACCACTTCGCGCTCCTGTAGGACGCGCAGCAGCTTGACCTGGATGGGCATCGGCAAATCGCCGATTTCATCGAGGAACAAGGTGCCACCATCGGCCTCTTCGAACCAGCCGGCCTTGGCGCTGAGGGCGCCGGTAAACGCGCCTTTTTCATGGCCGAACAGCTCGGCTTCCACCAGGGACTCGGAGAACGCGCCGCAGTTAACCGCCACGAACGGCCGGTTGCGCCGCGCGCTGAGGTTGTGGATGTGGCGCGCCACCAGCTCTTTACCGGTACCGGTCTCGCCGATGATCAGCACGCTGGCTTCGCTGGGCGCCACTTGCTGGATATGGTCGAGCAGCGCCCTGGATTTCGGGTCTTCGAAGACCTGGGCCGTGGCGCGGATCGACGTCGCAAGGGCGGGCGAGGGCGGTAAGGTTAGAAGCTGCATGGGCACCTCTTTTTATGAGTAAAACGTCGGAATCGGCAGGGATTGGTTCAACGCCCAGTCCCCCAGTTCGTGGAGCTTGTAATCCACCGGGTCGTGCAGGGTTTGTGTGCGCAGGTTGCGCCAATGACGATCCAGGCGCAGGGATGCGTGGGTGGAGCGCGCGCCGGTGACTTCAAACAGGCGGCTGCACAGGTCCAGGCCTTGGCGGGTGGCGGCGACCTTGGCGGTCGCAATGGCAATCGCCAGTTGACCGCGTTCGTTTTCGCTGAGGTTGGGGCCTTTTGCCCATGCCTGGTCGAGCAGCTCGGCAGCGCGTTCCACCAACAGGCGCACACCCTCCAGGGCCACCCAGAATTCGCCGTAGTGATGCAGTACGTAAGGGTCCTGGCGCACGTCTTCGGTTGAAGACTTGTGCCAGGAACGGGTCTCGGTGAGCGTGTAGTTGCGCGCTTCTTCGAAGGCACCTTCGGCGATGCCGAGGAACATATGGGTGAAGGTCAACTGGGCGATCAGCGGGCGCAGGCAGGCAAAAGGCGTGCTCAGCGGGCCCGGGTCGAGCAGCAATTCCGACTCCTCGACGCGCACCCGTTCGAAGCTGGCGCTGCCGCTGTCGGTCTGGCGCTGGCCGATATTGTTCCAGTCGTTGTGCAGGGTGATGCCGCTGCGCCCGCTGGGGATGGCGGCGATCAGCAGCTTGCCGCCGGCGCTTTCATCCACCGCCGAGGCAATCAGCATTTCCGAGTCGCTGGCGCCGGAGCAGAAGCTCTTTTTGCCGGAGAACTCGCGCCAGCCGCCGAAGTCCTTGACCACGGTGCGTGTGTCCAATGGGTTGAGGGCGTTGCCCCAGAACCAGTTTTTGCGCGCGGTCTGTTCGAACCAGGGTTGCCATTGGTCCGGCCGCGAGAACAGGCGCACGGTGGCGAGCATCAGGTGGTGGAAGCCGAAGACGTGGGCAATGGAGCTGTCGACCTTGGCGAACTCGCGCACGATGGCCAGGGTGTCACTCCAGCGGGCGCCGAGGCCGCCGTATTGGGTGGGAATGCTCAGGGCCAGCAGGCCGCTTTGGCGCAGGGCGTCACGTTCGGTCTTGGGGGTGCCACCGCGCTCGTCGCGTTCGACGGCGGTGAGGGCGAATTCGGCGGCCAGCAGTCTGGCGGTCTGCAACGGTGATGGCAGGACGCTGTGGGGTTTGGCTGTCACGGGGTTTCCTCTT
The DNA here is from genome assembly GCF_036346475.1 of Pseudomonas sp. AM8. Lineage (NCBI taxonomy): Bacteria > Pseudomonadati > Pseudomonadota > Gammaproteobacteria > Pseudomonadales > Pseudomonadaceae > Pseudomonas > Pseudomonas sp. AM8. Next base: position 7,321 of record NZ_JAOTNX010000023.1, on the reverse strand, counting down.
TATAAGCGGGAACGACCAATGCCGCTCCCGCCGCTGCGCCGATCAGGCCTTGGCTGGCAGAACATCGTTGGCAATCATTTCGCCGAACGGGCCAGTGAGGTTGGTGATGCCGCGTCCGGCCAGGCTGGCATAGGGTTCCGGCAGCAGCGGGAACACCAGCTCGGCAAAGCGATAGGCTTCTTCCAGGTGCGGGTAGCCGGAGAAGATGAAGCTTTCGATGCCCAGGTCGGCGTATTCCTTGATGCGCTCGGCTACTTGCCGGGGGTTGCCCACCAGCGCGGTACCGGCACCGCCGCGTACCAGGCCGACACCGGCCCACAGGTTGGGGGCGATTTCCAGGTTGTCGCGGCGCCCGTCATGCAGGGCGGCCATGCGGCGCTGGCCTTCGGAGTCGAAGCGCGAGAAGGATTTTTGCGCGGCGGCAATGGTTTCGTCGCTGATGTGCTCGATCAGTTTGTCGGCGGCTTTCCACGCGTCCTCTTCGGTCTCGCGCACGATCACGTGCAGACGAATGCCGAACTTCACCGTACGCCCGTGGCGGGCTGCGCGCTCACGTACATCTGCGAGTTTTTCGGCGACGGCGGCGGGCGGTTCGCCCCAGGTCAGGTACACATCCACCTGTTCGGCGGCGAGGTCGTGGGCGGCATCCGAGGAACCGCCGAAATATAACGGTGGATAAGGCTTTTGCACCGGTGGGTAAAGCGCCTTGGCGTTCTGCACTCGCAGATGTTTGCCTTCGAAGTCCACTGATTCGCCCTGCAATACCCGGCGCCAAATTTGCAGGAATTCGTCGGAGACTTCGTAGCGTTCGCTGTGGTCGAGGAAGCTGCCGTCGCCGCGGTTCTCGTCGGGATCACCGCCGGTGACCACATTGATCAGCAGGCGACCGTTGGACAGGCGATCCAGGGTCGCCGCCATACGCGCAGAAACGGTCGGCGAGATGATACCCGGGCGAATCGCCACCAGATAACGCAGGCGCTCGGTCAGCGGCACCAGTGCCGAGGCGATGACCCAGGAGTCTTCGCACGAGCGGCCGGTAGGAATCAACACGCCGTGGTAACCCAGGCTGTCAGCCGCCTGCGCGACTTGCTTCAGATAATTGAGGGTGACCGGCCGTGCACCTTGGGTGGTGCCCAGGTAATGACCGTCGCCATGTGTTGGCAGAAACCAGAAAACATCCATGACCAATCCTTAAGCGATTTTCAGCAGAGAGGGGGAGTGCGCTGCAAACAACGGCGCTGCGCGTTCTGCCGCAAGGCGTATACGGCCCTTCAAGGGCTCACTGGTTATTTGGTAATCGGTGAAGTCGGCCTCGGTGGCGTACACCCCGATCGGCAGGGTCAGGGCCTGGAAGAAGCTGAACAGCGGACGCAGTTGGTGATCGAGAACCAGCGCGTGGCGCTCGCTGCCGCCGGTGGCTGCGAGTAATACCGGTGTGTCGATCAGGGCGTTGAGGCCAACCAGGTCAAACAGATGCTTGAGCAGGCCAGGGTAGGAACCGCGATAGACCGGTGCGGCGACGATCAGCAGGTCGGCCTGTTCGATGGCCACCAGTTGGGCTTCGACCTCGGCGGGCAACTCATCCCGTGACAGCGCACCACCGAGTGGCCGGGCAATGTCGCCCAGCTCGATCAGGGTGGTCTGGATCGGCAGCAAGGTCGCCAATTCAGCCAGTACGGCTTGGGTCAGCACGAGGGTGCGGGACGGGCGCCAGGTTCCGCCGGAGAGGGCAACGACATTCAGGGGACGGGTCATGAACAGTTCCTTTATCAACAGTGGTTCATAGCAGGTGGAGTGCAACCTGTTGAGCAAGAGCTGTACCAACGGGTGCAGGCCTTGATTGGCGTGGGTTGCAGGTTCACTGCTGAAAAATGCTGCTGTTGTCTGACTGGTGATTTGTTGAATGGCTGTTGCCTGGCAAACAGTTGCGTGGCGAACAGCGCAGGTTCTGTGCAAGTCATTTATAGAGGGATACAGTTATTCCGTAAATGAACGTATTTCCATATTTATAGACCATAAAGAAATATAGCGTTTCCTATCGAGGGTGCCTTGGTGGTCGATAGCGACTATCACGGACGGTGATTTTTCACTGCGCAACGGCGGGAGTAGCCTGTGTTCATTGACTTGAAACCTTCTTTGCAGGGCTACCCCATGAACCGATTTCTCGCTGTTTGCTTAGTGATTGTCAGCGCCGTACTCGCCGGCTGTGCGAGCCATCCATCGCCAGAATTGCGTCCCTACACGGCCGAAGAGAGCAAGCAACTGGCCCTGGAAGCGCTGAGCCGTCGTGGCTTGTCGTTTGATGAATATCAACAGCAGCGCGCCGCACTGACCGGCCAGCCACAGAAGCCCTTCGGATTTGATCGCCAGGGCGAAATGAACGCCGAGCGCAACGTGGTTTTGCATGGTCGTCCCAGTTGAGTCGGCACTGCACAGCAAAAAGCCCGAGGCTTCCCTTGAAGGAACCTCGGGCTTTTTGTTTGCCATGGCACGACTTCAGCCTGTTAAGCTGAATTTCAGGAGCGTTCCTACGCACATTTACTTAAAGTTGTCCTTCTTTAATGGCATTCGATCCGGTAAACCTGACGACCTCTGTTCCGGCCGATGCCCCTGAGACGCTGCTCTCGGGAACCTGCTCTGCGAGTCTTGACTGTCATGAATAAACGTCCGCTGTATTTCGACTACGCCGCTACCACCCCGGTGGACGAACGCGTCATCCAGGTGATGGTCGAATGTCTTGGCTTCAATGCCAATTTCGGTAACCCCGCGTCCAGTTCCCATGCGTTCGGCCAAGCGGCCCGGCAAACGGTTGAACAGGCGCGTCGCCAGGTGGCCGAGCTGGTCGGCGCACAACCTGAGCAGATCGTCTGGACCTCCGGTGCTACTGAGTCCAACAACCTCGCGATCAAGGGCGTTGCCCAGGCGCGTGGCGTGGCGGGCGGGCATATCATCACCAGCCAGATTGAACACAAGGCCACGCTGGACACCGCGCGGCAGCTTCAGGAAGCCGGTGTGGCCGTGACTTACCTGGTGCCGGACGCCGACGGATTGATCAGCGCCGAGGCCGTCAGCGAAGCATTGCGTGAGGACACCTTTCTGGTATCGCTGATGCTGGTGAATAACGAACTGGGCACCCTCAATGACATCCCCGCCATCGGCGCACGTGTGCGTGAGCATGGCGCGTTGTTGCATGTCGACGCGGCGCAGGGCGCGGGCAAGGTGGCGATCGACCTGGCGCAGTGGCCGGTGGATTTGATGTCGTTTTCCGCGCACAAGCTGTATGGCCCCAAGGGTATTGGCGCGCTGTATGTCGGACCCCGGGCGCAACAGAAAGTGTCGGCACAGATTCACGGCGGCGGTCACGAGGGTGGCTTGCGCTCCGGTACCCTGGCCACCCATCAGATTGCAGGCATGGGCGCGGCGTTCGCCCTGGCGGCGGCGTCTTTTGCGCAGGAGAAGGCTGTCATTATGACCTTGCGTCAGCGCCTGCTGGAGCAGTTGGATACGCTCGGTGGCGTGCGCCTCAATGGCAGCCCTGCGCAGCGCATTCCTCACACCCTCAGCCTTACGTTCAGCGAAGGTGAATTCAACGCTGCTGCGTTGAGCGCGGGCATCGCCTTTTCGGCGACCTCGGCGTGCAACTCCGCCAGCAATGCGCCTTCCCACGTGCTGCTTGCGTTGGGCCTTGACGCACGTTCTGCCGGCCGCACCATACGTTTGAGCCTGGGCCGGTTTACCACCGAGCAGGACATCGACCAGGCCGTGCAATTGATCAAGGCCGCACTGGCCAGCGCACCGGCGTTCTGGGCCGTCTGATTTTCACATAACAATTATTAGTGGTTAGCAGGAGACACAATGAGTACGCAGCCCTTGACCCATGGAACGGTTCCCCAGCGCCTGGCGCATACCCGCGAACTGATGCGCCGCGAGGGCATTCACGCCCTGCTGGTGCCGTCGGCTGATCCGCATTTGTCCGAATACCTGCCGGGTTACTGGCAGGGGCGCCAATGGTTGTCGGGGTTCCATGGTTCGGTAGGCACGCTGATTGTCACTGCGGATTTCGCCGGTGTCTGGGCCGATAGCCGTTACTGGGAACAGGCGACCAAGGAGCTCAAGGGCAGTGGCATTGAGTTGGTCAAGCTGCAACCGGGTCAGCCCGGGCCGCTGGAGTGGCTGGCCGAGCAGACGCCGGAAGGCGGTGTGGTGGCGGTGGACGGTGCGGTGATGGCTGTCGCGTCGGCGCGCACCTTGGGCGCCAGGCTGGCAGAGCGCGGCGCGCGCCTGCGGACCGATATCGACGTACTCGATGCAGTTTGGAAAGACCGTCCGAGCCTGCCGAGCCAGCCGATCTATCCGCATCTGCCACCGCAAGCGACCGTGAGCCGTGGCGATAAACTTGCCGCACTGCGCGCGAGTTTGAAAGAGAAGGGCGCCGACTGGCACTTCATCGCCACCCTGGATGACATCGCCTGGCTGTTCAACCTGCGCGGTGGCGATGTTTCGTTTAATCCGGTGTTTGTTTCGTTTGCGTTGATCAATCAACAACAGGCCACGTTGTTTGTGGCGCTGAGTAAAGTCGACGCTGACCTGCGTGCGGTGCTTGCGCAGGATGGTGTGACGTTGCGCGACTACAGCGACGTGGCGGATGCACTGCGTGCGGTGCCATCGGGCGCCAGCATGCAGGTTGACCCGGCCCGCGTTACTGCCGGTCTGCTGGAAAACCTGGATGCCGGCGTCAAGCTGATCGAAGGGCTGAACCCGACCACGCTGGCCAAATCCCGCAAGAGCCTGGCGGACGCGGAGCACATCCGCCGCGCCATGGAACAGGACGGCGCGGCGCTGTGTGAATTCTTCGCCTGGCTGGACAGTGCGCTCGGTCGTGAACGCATCACTGAATTGACCATCGATGAACACCTGACGGCTGCGCGCACCCGTCGCCCCGATTATGTGTCGCTGAGTTTCAATACCATCGCGGCATTCAATGCCAACGGGGCCATGCCGCATTACCACGCTACCGAAGAAGAACATGCGGTGATCGAAGGCGATGGCTTGCTGCTGATCGATTCGGGTGGCCAGTATTTGGGCGGCACTACGGATATCACGCGGATGGTGCCTATCGGTACGCCGAGTGACGAACAGAAACGTGACTGCACCCGTGTGCTGAAGGGCGTGATTGCCCTGTCCCGTGCGCATTTCCCCAAGGGGATTTTGTCGCCGCTGCTGGATTCCATTGCCCGCGCGCCGATCTGGGCTGAAGGCGTGGACTACGGCCACGGTACCGGGCACGGCGTAGGTTATTTCCTCAATGTGCATGAGGGCCCACAAGTGATTGCCTACCAGGCCGCCACTGCGCCGCAAACCGCGATGCAGCCAGGGATGATCACCTCCATCGAGCCGGGCACCTACCGCCCTGGCCGCTGGGGTGTGCGTATCGAGAACCTGGTATTGAACCGCGAGGCAGGCAAGACCGAGTTTGGTGAGTTCCTCTCGTTTGAAACCCTGACCTTGTGCCCGATCGACACCCGTTGCCTGGAGCCGTCGCTGCTCACCGCGGATGAGCGCGAGTGGTTCAATGCGTACCACGCCGAGGTGCGTGAACGCCTGAGCCCGCTGCTCAGCGGTGCTGCGTTGGCGTGGTTGCATGTGCGCACGACGGCTATTTGACCGGGTGCAAAATCAGGAGCTGCAATAATTCAGTTGCAGCGCCGCGAAGGGGCGGCGTTGTATCAGGCATGTGTATGAGCAGTCGCTGGTGACTGCTCGGAGCAGATCACTTGCAGATGACGATCATACTGCGGCTGGTATAGCCGGCAGGGTTTAGGCCGAAGGGGTAATCCCCTGGCTCCTCGGAATTGTCACCGGACTTGGCGATAACCCGGTAGCCCTTGGCGCCACAAGAGTTGGTTGCACTGGTGTAGCACTGGTCCCAGGAAGAAGACAGGCCGGAGCAGTTGATATGCAGCCCTTTTTTGCCGCGTTTTACTTCTGTCTTGGTAGTCGCGGCACAGCCAGCAATAGCCACGACCATTAACAGTATCAAAATTCGCTTCATTCCTATCCTTAATAGCCACTTCATAATGCTTGAAGCCGGCTCTGCTCGCTCTCGAGTGTAGCGTTCGTGCTGTCCTTGTCGAAAAACTCCATGAATGACATTCGTTTGCAGTTTAAACATGGCCTAAATACGCAGCAAATACCAGAGCAACTTTCACTGATGATTCAATCCGCCGGAACCAGCGGCTTGGAGTCATTGCGCATCGTCAGTGTCGCGCCTACCGAGGCCATGATAATGCAACTTATGGCCAGCCATTGCGGTAGGGATAGGTGCTCCTGCAGGAAGAAAAGTCCTGAGAGTGCGCCGAAAGCAGGCTCAATGCTCATCAGTGTTCCGAAGGTGCGGGCGGGGAGGCGCGTCAGCGCTACCATCTCCAGGGTGTAGGGAAGTGCCGTTGACAGGATCGCGACACCGATGGCGACCGGAATCAATGCCGGGGTCAGTAAGGCGGTGCCGGCATGGACGATACCGATGGGCGCCACAAACAGGGCAGCGATCATTACGCCGAGGGCGGCGGTCTGGACGCCGTTGTCGTTGCCTGCTTTCTGTCCGAACAGAATGTAGAGTGCCCAGCAAGCCCCCGCCCCCAAAGCATAGGTCGCGCCGACCAGGTCGATTCCGCTGCTGGCTTCCCCCATGGGAATCAACAGGAGCAGGCCGATGATCGCCAGTGCTATCCACAGGAAGTCTACCGCTCGGCGCGACGCGTAGATCGCGACGGCGAGCGGTCCGGTGAATTCCAGGGCTACGGCAATGCCCAAGGGAACGCTGCGCAAGGACATATAGAAGAGGAAATTCATGCCGCCCAAGGCCATGCCGTAAACGACCACGGTGCGCAGGGATTTTGCGGTCAGCCTGGCGCGCCATGGTCGGAGGATAAGCAACATGATTACGCTGGCGAAGATCAGGCGCAGGGTTGTGGTGCCCTGGGCGCCGACAATCGGGAACATGCTCTTGGCCAGTGAGGCTCCGGACTGGATGGAGGCCATGGCGATCAACAGCAGGCCGACAGGAAACAATGCCGAGGCCAAGCTGCGGGGGGAGGTGGTCATTGGGGCGTTCGTCCGAGGTCATAGTCGAGAATCAGGGGCCACTATGATGCTTAATCGTTCGGCTTTGAGCAATATATTGCTCAATTCGACAGCGAGACCTTCTCTATATAGAGGGATTTGAAGGTTGGCAGGCACTTTGATAGAAAAACCAAATTAAGTGTTGACGGCAGATCCTGGAAGTCTATAATTCGCCCCACTTCCGGCGCAGTCGAAACGT
>NZ_JAOTNX010000022.1:0-70426 GCF_036346475.1 Pseudomonas sp. AM8 | reverse complement strand
TGTGGTGGGTGCGGCGGAAAACGAGGTCGACCTCGACCGCCTGATGCAGGACATGCCCGAGATCACTGACCTGCTCGACACCCAGGACGGCGCGCCGGTGATTCGTATGATCAACGCCTTGCTCACCCAGGCCGCGCGGGACGAGGCCAGTGATATCCATATCGAGCCCTATGAAACCCACTCCGTGGTGCGCTACCGCGTCGACGGCACGTTGCGGGATGTGGTGTCGCCGCGTAAGGCATTGCATGGCGCACTGGTGTCGCGGATCAAGATCATGGCCCAGCTCGACATCGCCGAAAAACGCCTGCCCCAGGATGGCCGTATCGCCCTGCGCGTGGCCGGGCGGCCGATTGATATTCGCGTGTCGACGGTGCCCACCGGGCATGGCGAGCGCGTGGTGATGCGCCTGCTCGACAAGCAGGCCGGGCGCTTGCAACTGGAGACCCTGGGCATGGAGCCGCAGTTGCTGGCGCGCCTCGACACCTTGATCCGCCAGCCCCACGGCATTGTGCTGGTCACCGGGCCCACGGGCAGCGGCAAGACCACCAGCCTGTACGCGGCGTTGGCACGGCTGGATGCGAGCACCAGCAATATCCTCACCGTGGAAGACCCGGTGGAATACGACCTGCCGGGCATCAGCCAGATCCAGGTCAATGCCAAGATCGACATGACCTTCGGCCTGGCGCTGCGGGCGATCCTGCGCCAGGACCCGGACATCATCATGATCGGTGAAATCCGCGACCTGGAGACCGCGCAAATCGCGGTGCAGGCCTCGCTCACCGGGCACCTGGTGCTGGCGACCCTGCACACCAACGATGCGGTGTCGGCGGTCAACCGCCTGATCGATATGGGCGTCGAGCCGTTCCTGCTGGCCTCGTCACTGCTGGGCGTGCTGGCGCAACGCCTGGTCCGCCGCCTGTGCCCGCATTGCAAACAGGAAGACCCGGCCGCGCCCGGCACCTGGCGCCCGGTGGGCTGCGCGCAGTGCAACCAGATCGGCTACAGCGGGCGGACCGGTATCCATGAATTGTTTTGCGTCGACGACGAGGTGCGCAGCCTGATCCACCAGGGCGCCGGCGAGCAGGATCTGCGCGTGGCGGCGCGGCGTGCGGGGATGTTCAGCATGCGTGAAGACGGCGAGCGCTGGGTGCGCAGCGGCGCCACCGCGCCGGAAGAAATCCTGCGCGTGACACGGGACGCCTGATGAATCGCTATCGCTATGAAGCCGCCGATGTCAGCGGCAAAGTCGAGGCCGGGCACCTGGAGGCCGACAGCCAGAGCGGGGCGTTTGCCGTGCTGCGCAGCCGTGGCCTGACCGCGCTGCTGGTGCAGGTCGAGGGCGGTCAGCAAAGCGCCGCCGGCAGCAGCCTGTTCAGCGCCAAGCTGTCGGACAACGACCTGGCCTGGGCCACGCGGCAACTGGCGAGCCTGCTCGGCGCCAGCCTGCCCCTGGAGGCGGCATTAAGCGCCACGGTGGAACAGGCGGAGAAAAAACACATCGCCCAGACCCTGGCCGCCGTGCGTGCCGATGTACGCGGCGGAATGCGTCTGGCGGATGCCTTGGCGGCACGGCCACGGGACTTTCCGTCGATCTACCGCGCACTGATCGCGGCGGGGGAGGAGTCCGGTGACCTGGCCCAGGTGATGGAACGCCTGGCCGACTACATCGAGGAGCGCAACAACCTGCGCGGCAAGATCCTCACCGCCTTTATCTACCCCGGTGTGGTCGGGCTGGTGTCCATCGGCATCGTGATTTTTTTGCTCAGCTACGTGGTGCCCCAGGTGGTCAGCGCGTTTTCCCAGGCGCGCCAGGATCTGCCCGGGCTGACATTGGCGATGCTCAATGCCAGTGATTTCATTCGCGGTTGGGGTTGGCTGTGCCTCAGTGCTTTAATCGCGGGTTTCTGGGGCTGGCGCCTGTACCTGCGTAACCCGGTGGCGCGCTTGAACTGGCACAGCCGCGTGCTGCGCCTGCCGCTGATCGGGCGTTTTGTGCTGGGCCTGAACACCGCGCGCTTTGCCTCGACCCTGGCGATTCTCGGCGGTGCCGGGGTGCCGTTGCTGCGGGCCCTGGAAGCGGCGCGGCAAACCCTCTCCAATGAGCGCCTGAGCCAATGCGTCAACGATGCCACGGCCAAGGTGCGTGAGGGCGTCAACCTGGCCCCGGCACTGGCGGTGGAAAAAGTCTTCCCGCCGGTGCTGATCCACCTGATCGCCAGTGGCGAAAAAACCGGCTCGCTGCCACCGATGCTGGAGCGGGCGGCGCAGACCTTGTCGCGGGATATCGAACGGCGGGCCATGGGCATGACCGCGTTGCTGGAACCGTTGATGATCGTAGTGATGGGCGCGGTGGTGTTGGTGATTGTGATGGCGGTGCTGTTGCCGATCATCGAGATCAACCAACTGGTGACCTGAACACACCAAAAAACCAATGTGGGAGGGGGCTTGCCCCTGATAGCCATGGATATTCACACAACTTTCAGAGACGGGTGAGTTCCTCTGTGGTGAGCGGGCTTGCCCCGCGCCGGGCTGCGAAGCAGCCCCAGTAAAGCAGAATGCGGTGTATCAGAAACTCTGCTGAGGCTGGTTTTGGGGCAGGCCGATATCGCCGGCTCCCAACCTCGGGTTCCTCATTCCGTCACATCCAGGCCCTGCGCCACAGCCCGCGCCGCCTTGACTAAACCCACGCTGAAACCTCGCTGTCACCTGCCGCCAAACCGCTCAAAACCATGACCAAAACACCCGAGAATCTTTTTAAAAATCAAGCCCTTCCTCCCGAGGTTTTTTCCTTTTGCTGTCATCGGAAACTGCGAAATTTCCTACCCATGGCCTCACCCCTCGCCACCCCCGAGACACGGCCTGGGACCGAAGCCATGGCGTCATGCAAGAGCCATCTACCCCAACGTACAAACACGACGAAAGGAGATTCTTCATGTTTAAGCGCAACGTTCTCGCGGTATCCATGACCCTCGCCGCACTGTGCTCGGCACAGGCTGCAATGGCTGACATCAATGGCGGCGGTGCCACCCTGCCACAAGCGCTGTACCAGACCTCCGGCGTGCTGACGGCCGGTTTCGCCCAGTACATCGGTGTCGGCAGCGGCAACGGCAAGGCAGCCTTCCTGAACAATGACTACACCAAGTTCCAGGCGGGCGTGACGAACAAGAACGTGCACTGGGCCGGCAGCGACTCCAAGCTGAGCGCCACTGAGTTGTCGACCTACGCCTCTGCCAAGCAACCGACCTGGGGCAAGTTGATCCAGGTGCCATCGGTGGGGACTTCGGTTGCCATTCCTTTCAATAAAAGCGGTTCCGCCGCTGTAGACCTGAGCGTTCAAGAGTTGTGCGGCGTGTTCTCGGGCCGTATCAATACCTGGGACGGGATTTCCGGTTCTGGCCGTACCGGTCCGATCGTTGTGGTTTATCGCAGCGAAAGCAGTGGCACCACTGAGCTGTTCACCCGTTTCCTGAATGCCAAGTGCAACGCAGAAACAGGCAACTTCGCCGTCACCACCACCTTCGGCACCAGTTTCTCCGGTGGCTTGCCTGCCGGCGCCGTTGCTGCTACTGGCAGCCAAGGTGTAATGACTGCCCTGGCCGCTGGCGATGGCCGCATCACCTACATGAGCCCGGACTTCGCCGCCCCGACATTGGCCGGCCTGGACGACGCCACCAAAGTGGCTCGCGTGGGCAAAAACGTCGCCACCAACACCCAGGGCGTTTCGCCTGCCGCCGCCAACGTGTCTGCCGCCATCGGCGCAGTACCGGTACCGGCTGCCGCTGATCGTTCCAACCCGGACGCCTGGGTTCCAGTCTTCGGTCCGGACAACACCGCCGGTGTACAGCCTTACCCAACCTCGGGCTACCCGATCCTGGGCTTTACCAACCTGATCTTCAGCCAGTGCTACGCCGATGCCACCCAGACCAGCCAAGTGCGTGATTTCTTCACCAAGCACTACGGCGCCTCCAATAACAACGATGCAGCCATCACCGCCAACGCTTTCGTTCCGCTGCCAACCGCTTGGAAAGCCACCGTTCGCGCCAGCTTCCTGACCGCGAGCAACGCCCTGAGCATCGGCAACACCAACGTCTGCAACGGTATCGGTCGTCCGCTGTAACCCTCGCTTTCAACGACCTGCACCACCTGATCAGCAACGGCCTGTGCCGTTGCTGATTTTTGCGTTTGTGCGGTTTTTCGAGCCGTTAACAGCCCTATATGAACTTTGCGTGACAGAAGTTCAGTCCCGTCCCTCGCCAACCGCCTAACCCTCATACGTGAGCCTGTCTTGCTCCCTGCGTGATAACAAAGAAGGAAGATCCCCGATGGTCCGCTGCAAATCGCCGGTTAACCTGAAAGCCCAAGAAACTGTGCTGCGCCTCAAGCCCCTGGCCCAGGCCATCGCCTTGTTGATGGTGGCGGGCAATGCCCATGCGGCCACGGCGTTCAGTTCCAGCTGGTTTGCCGATAAAGGTGCGACCCAGGCGGCGACGGCGGCGCGGATCAGTGCCGGGCAGGTGCAGGGGATTCCTTCGCTGAACCAGCAGGCGCGGGTCAACCAGCAGTTGGCGCGTTCCATCAGCACTTTGAACACCAGCGTCGCGGCGATTGCGGCACAGCAGGCAGCACAAGCGGCGGGGCGTCAGGCGGCGTTTGGCCAAGTCTCGACGATTCCAGACGGCCTCGGCAAAGGTGGCCTGCAGGTGGATAACAGCCTGACCCAGGGCTGGACCAACGCCAAGGGCCCGGTGCAGACCCAGGCCGGCGGCAAGACCACGGTGACCATCGAACAGACCGCCGACAAGGCCATCCTCAATTGGGAAACCTTCAACGTCGGGCGCAACACCAGCGTCGACTTCCAGCAGCAGTCGAGCTGGGCCGTGCTCAACCGCGTCAACGACCCGAATGCGCGCCCGAGCGAAATCCAGGGCCAGATCAACGGCGCCGGTACGGTGATGATCGTGAACCGCAACGGCGTGGTGTTCAGTGGCACCAGCCAGGTCAACGTGCGCAATCTGGTGGCGGCGGCGGCGAACATCACCGATGAGCAGTTCACCCAGCGCGGTATCTACGTGGACGCCACCGGCACCCAGCCGACCTTCACTGACGCGGCCGGCAAGGTCGAGGTGCAGCGCGGCGCATTGATCCAGACCCACAACCCCGCCACCTCCACCGACGCCGGCGGCTATGCCTTGCTGCTGGGCTCGGAAGTGGAAAACGCCGGTACCCTCAATACCGCCAAGGGCCAGACCACCCTGGCCGCCGGCGACAGCTTCTACATCCGCAGGGGCGTCGGTACCACTGGCAACGACCGCTCCACCACGCGCGGCAATGAAGTGGCGACCAGCCTCAAGGCCGGTAGCAGCGCCGGCAAGGTCAGCAACAACGGTCTGATCATGGTGTCCACCGGGGACATCACCCTGACCGGGCACCAGGTGCAGCAAAATGGCGTGGCCCTGGCCAGCACGTCGGTGGACACCCGTGGCACGATTCACCTGCTCAATTCCGCCACCGATACCACTGGCAGTGTGACCCTGGGCGAGGGCAGTACCACTTCGATCCTGTTGGACAGCAGTGGCAGCACTGCGCTGAACAGCCAGCAAAGCAATGGCCTGATCAAGCTCGACGGCACGCCCGCCAACCTGATCACCGGCCAGTTCAACAACCTCAGCGCCGTGGCCGACCGCACCGACCAATCACGCATCGAGATCGTCAGCGGCGGCACCGTGGACTTCCAGAAAGGCTCGATCACCCTGGCTACCGGTGGGCAGGTCGCGGTCAGTGCCACCGGGCGCAGCCTGGTACGCGACGGGGCGATGATCGATGTCTCCGGGGCGGTCGGAGTCAAGGTGTCGATGGAATCCAACAACATCAAGATCAACGTACAGGGCAACGAGCAGCGCGACGCACCGGTCAACCGTGACGATGGGCAGTTGATCAATAACGATGTGTGGGTCGACCTGCGCGAGCTGGTGTTTGTGCCCGCAGGTACCAACGGCTATGCGACGGATCGCTGGTACACCGCTGGCGGCTTGCTGGAAGTGGGCGGCTACCTGGGCACCCAAGGCCACTCGGTGGGCGAGTGGATGGCCCAGGGCGGTACCGTGACGTTTACTGGCAAGGACGTGGTGACCCAGAAGGACGCGCAGATCAACCTGTCGGGCGGCACCGTGGATGTGCAGGCCGGTTATATCCAGCAGACCTGGCTCAAGGGCCCGGATGGGCGCTTGTATGAGCTGTCCAACGCGCCGGGCGACATTCTCTATTCCGGGTTCTACAAGGGGTATGAAGACACCAGCAAGCGCTGGGGCCAGACCGATTACTACTACAACCCGATGATCGCCAAGCAGCGTCGTTATGAGAGCGGTTACACGGTGGGCCGCGATGCCGGCAAGCTGGTGATCGGTACCACCAGCGCGGTGCTCGAGGGCCAGGTGATCAGTGACGTGTTCCAGGGCGATCGCCAGACCCAGGCGCCGAACATCAACCTCGACGGTTACCAGCAGTCGCAGAAGGCCATGGCCCAGCGCGCGCAATTGATCATTGGCGGCAACACGCCTATCTACAACAAGACCACCGGCACCCTGCGCTATGCCTTGGGCGCAAACGCGGACGAGGTATTGATCGAGGGCGGTACGCAAAAAATCGCCGATGGCCTGGACCTCACCACCGCGCTGCCCGCGGACCGCCAGGGCAAGATGGTACTCGACAGCGACCAGCTCAATGGCTATCAGTTGGGCGCGATCAAGGTCGCGGCCAAGCAGCAGGTCACCGTCAACGGAGCGCTCAAGGTGGCCGATGGCGGCGATATCACCCTGTTCGGGCCAAGGGTCGACATCAACGCCCACCTCACGGCCCACGGCGGCAGCCTCAACGCGGGCAATATCCTCAGCCAGGTCGACCCGCTTAAAGGCGGTGCGGTAGGCGACAGCATCCTCAACGGCAGCGGCACGCTGAACGTGGCCAGCGGGGTCACGCTGGATGCCACCGGGCGCTGGAACAATCTGCTGCTGGATCCGGCCAACAGCAGCGGCTTGGCCTATGTGAACGGCGGCAAGGTGTCGCTGCGCAGCACTGGCGGTGTGAACCTGGCGGCCGGCAGCGTGGTGGACACCTCCTCCGGTGGAACCCTCGGCTTGGATGGCAAGCTCAACGGTGGCAAGGGCGGCGACGTGACCTTGGCGTCTCTCGGTACCCTGGGTTTGGACGGCGAGATTCGCGGTTATGGCGTGAGCGGTGGCGGCACCCTGGCGTTGCAGGCGCGCAAAGTACAGATCGGCGACAGCGCCACGGCGCCCGATGTTGGCACCGTGCAACTGGCGGGGGATTTTTTCAACAAGGGCTTCTCGGCCTATGACATCACCGGCAATGAAGGGCTGCTGGTCACGGACGGTACCCAGGTCGACGTCACGACGCCGGTCTACCGTATTGGCGAGCGGACCTCGGCCGCTGCCACGGGCAGCGACCCGGCCACCGCCCTTGAACGCTGGACGCCGGCGCTGTACCAGGAAGACGCTGCCAAAGGCTTACTGGCCCAGCGTCGTGGCGCCAGCCTGACCTTGACCGCCGGCAATCTGAATTCCACGGCGGCTGAACTGGCCACCACGGCCTTGAGCGTGGGGCAGGGCGCGGTGATCACTGTCGACCCAGGCCAGGCCATCAACCTGCGCAGCGTCGGCCAGTTGACCATGAACGGCAGCCTCAACGCCTGGGGCGGCAGCGTCAGCCTGGGCGGCCTGACGGCGACGGGCTCGGAAGCGGCCAACGCCGCCGGCCATAGCCGTTCGATCTGGGTGGGTGAAAACGCGCTGATCGACGTGGCGTCGCGTGCGGTCACGGCGGTGAGCAACCGTGGCAATGTCTACGGCCAGGTGCGCAATGGTGGCACCATCAGCATCGGCGGCGACATCAACCTGGCCACCGGTATCGCCAAGGCCAGTGACCTGTTTGTGGTGGTGCGTGACGGCGCGCGCCTGGACGCGTCCGGTGCCCAGGCGATGCTGGATGTTCCCGGCCAGGGCCGCGTGCCGGTGGCCAGCAATGGCGGCAGCATCAGCTTTGCGTCGAACAACGGCCTGTACCTGGACGGCAGCTTCGTTGCCCGCGCGGGTGGCGCAGGTGCTGCGGGCGGTAGCCTGGCCCTGGCCCTGGAAAGCCCGTATTACCTCAAGGCCGGCGTCAACGACAGTGTGCTCAAGGTGCGTGAACTGGTGCTCAGCCAGACCCATCAAGCCAGCCCGACTTCCAGCCTCGAGTACGGCCATGGCCGCCTCGGCGTGGACCAGGTCAGCGCCGGCGGGTTTGACAACCTGGCGCTGCTCAGCAACGGCTTGCTGAGTTTCGACGGTGACGTGTCGTTGAACATGGGCCAGAGCCTGCGCCTGTACGGTGGCAGCTATAACCTCAGTGAAAACGCGGCGGCCAGTTCGCGGGTCAACCTGTCGGCGCCATACCTGCTGTTGGCCGGCATCCTCGCGCCGACAGAATCCGGCAAGGAAGCCTATACCCGCGCGGTGCCGTTGTTGCCCAATCCCTCCGCGCTGGCCACGACGGCGCAGTTCAACGCCAACGCCAACCTGATCGACGTGCGTGGCAATGTGGTGTTCGGCAACAAGAGCTATCTGTTGCGGCCCGACAACAGCCAGGCCAGCCTCGAACGGCGGGGGTTTGATGATGTGCAACTGACCAGCCAGGGCGACTTGCGCTTCCTGGCGGGGGCGGGGGCAGATGTGATTGCCCAGGGCATCAGCACGCAATTAGTGACCAGTGGTGACATGACCCTGCGCGCGGCGCAGTTGTATCCGGCGACTGAGGTCGGCGCCCGGGTACTGGCGGGCTATCTGAATAATGCTGCCAGCAATGACACAGGCTTCAATTACGATCCGACACGCACCCTGACCATCGCACGCACCGCCAATAGCAATGCCGCCATGCCTTACTCGGCCTTTGGTCGTCTGCAATTGGGCGGGCCCACCATCAAGCAGGGCGGGGTGGTGCGTGCGCCACTGGGGCTGATCGAGATTGGCAACCTGGGCTCTACCAACGTGCAACTGCTGCCGGGCAGCCTCACTTCGGTGAGTGGCAAGGGCCTGGTATTGCCTTACGGCGGTACCGTGGATGGCCAGATCTACAAGTACAACGGCAAGACAGTGACGTTTATCGGCCAGGGTGGCGGCAACAGTGCGGGCAGCCTGAACGTTGGGGTGATTCTCGGTGGCCAGCAGTTGACGGTGCTGCCGCAGGCGACGGTGGATCTGTCCGGCGGTGGCGAACTGCTCGGCGCCGGATTTATTTCCGGGCGCGGGGGCTCTACCGATGCACGTTACAACCCATTGGTACAGTTCGGTGCGAACGGCGGGTTTGTACTGCCGGGTCTGAGCACCAACCCCATCTATGCGATTGTGCCGGGCGTGCAACCGGGCTATGCCCCGGTGGCGCCGGAAGGTGGCGCGGTCGATCCGTTGATCGGCCAGCAGATCACAATCGGCGCCGGCGTGCCGGGCCTGGCGGCCGGCACCTATACCCTGATGCCGTCCACCTATGCGTTGATGCCTGGGGCTTTCCGGCTCGAGATCAACGGCCTGGCCGGGTTGGGCACCGACGGTGTGACCCAGGCGTTGCGCAATGGCTCGTGGGCCACGGCAGGGCGCTTGTCCATCGCCAATACCGGGATCAGCAACAGTACGGCCAGCCAGGTAATTCTCACGTCGGCCGATATGTTGCGTCGTTACTCCCAATACAACGAAACCGGCTACGCACAGTTCGCCGTGGCCGACGCCACCAGGCTTGGTGTACCTCGGGCACTGCTGCCGGTGGATGCCAAGACCCTGCAACTGGCCCTGCGGCCAGGCGCAGGTGCGGATGCCTTTTCGTTCCAGGGGATCGGCCGCTTCGAGGCCGCTGACGGCGGTTACGGCGGTACCGTATCGCTGATAAACGAAGAAAAGGGCAGCTTGGGAAGGGGCATCGAAATTGTCGCGGCAGGCAACGCGGCTACCGCCAATTTCAAAGGCATTACGGTGGATGCGGACAGCCTGAATGCAATGGGCGCGGCTCGCCTGCTGATCGGTGGAATGACCTATGTCACGTACGGCCAGGGTGGCAACTACATCAACCTCCCCAGCAGCATCATCAGTTCCATCATCCTGCGCGACGGCGCGAAACTGGCGGCACCGGAGGTATTACTGGTGACCTCCACCGGAAAAATTACGCTCGAACAAGGCGCCTCGATCAACACGATAGGCCAGGGCAAGGCCAGCTACGACGCACGTGACGGTTTTATCTACAACCTGAGCAATGTGCTGGCGGTGTCCAACGGTTTGCTCAACGTAATCGCCGCGCCGTCATTGGGCGAAGTCATCAGTGGGGGCATCCAGTTAGGCGTGTGCAACAGCGCGCCCTGCAGCGGCCAGACAGCCCTGTATTCCGAAGGCAGCATCGTTGCCTTGACCGACAGCTCCCTGCAGATGGGCGATGAGGTGCGCTATGGCACCCGCCATCTGAATCTGGGCGTGTCCAGCATCAACGTCGGCAGCCCCGAAGCCCTGGCCGCTGCAGCCGCCAACAATCGCCTGCCGGTGGGCATGACCCTCAACCAGCAAGTGCTGGAACGCCTGCTGCGCGGCGACACCCAATTCGGCGCCCCAGCCCTGGAAACCCTTCAACTGTCGGCGCGTGACAGCTTTAACTTCTACGGCACCACCACCCTGGACACTTATGACGCCGTGACCGGCAAGTCGTTGCTGAGCAACCTGATGCTGTCCACGCCGGCGATCTACGGCTCTGGCGGCTTGAACGACGTGGCGACTATCCACACCGCCAACCTGATCTGGCAAGGTGCCGTCGCGCCGCCTGTGGCGGCGGTGACCGGCGGTGCCGGTAGCGGCAGCGGGCGCCTGGACATCAATGCCGAGCGTATCGAATTCGGCTACGGGGATTTTGCCCAGCCGAGCACGACCAAGACCTTCGACCGCCTCGCCCTGGGCTTTGCCAACGTCAACCTCAATGCCAGTGAGCGCATCACCGCCAACCACAAGGGCAGCCTCTCGGTGTACCAGAGCCAGGGCGCGTTTGATGCGATCAAGGGCTTTGCCTACAGCGGCGGCAACCTGAATATCCTCACGCCGCTGATGACCGGAGAAGCCGGTTCGGTCAACCGTATTACCGCTGGTGGTGCAATTGATGTGAGCGCTTCGCAGGGCACGGTGGGCAAGGTGGACGGTATCGGCGGCGAGTTGTCGTTGCAGGGCGACAGCCTGCGCCTGGCCACTGCCGTGGTACTGCCCAGCGGCAAGGTCACCTTGGGCGCGCAGGGCGACGTGGTGTTGACCGATGCCGCCTCGATTGATGTGTCCGGCCGGGCCATTGCCTTCAATGACTTGACCAAATACAGCGCAGGCGGCGAGGTTTTGCTGGAGAGCCGTGCCGGCAATGTGCAGCAGGCCGCCGGTTCGACCATCGACCTGTCGGCGCAGCACAACCAGGCGGGCAAGTTGCGCGCAGTGGCCGTGGACGGCGCGGCGGGCATCGTCGACCTGTCGGGCAAAATCGTCGCCGGCAGCAGCGGTTACTACGATGCTGGCGGCACGCTGGTGCCGTACCTGGCCGGTTCGGTTGAAATCCAGGCCCAGCGGCTGGCTGCCAGTGGCACCCTGAGCGACCAGTTCGCCGCGCTCAACCAGCGCCTCAATCAGGGCCAGGTCTATGGTGCGCGCAGCTTCCAGCTCAAGCAGGGCGACCTGACCATCGGCAACGACGTCAAGGCCAACAACGTCAACGTCTCGATCGACAACGGCAGCCTGCGCGTGACCGGCCTGGTAGATGCCAGCGGTGAGCGCGTGGGCAGCATCAACCTGGCCGCGAAAAACGGCCTGACCCTCGACGGCAGCGCCGTGCTGGACGCCCATGGCACGCAATTACGCGTGGACAGCTACGGCAAGATCATCGACTCGCCCAACCGCGCCATCGTGGTCCTCAGCTCTGGCCAAGGCCAGTTGACCCTGGCCAATGGCGCGCGCATCGACCTGCGCCATGGCACCGAGGCCGCGACCGGCAATGACGGGCGCAACCGTGGCACGCTGGAGCTCAATGCGCCGCGCGTGGGCGGCGATGACATCGCCATCGACGCCAGTGGGCCGTTGACTATCCAGGGCGCGCGTTCGATTGCGCTCAACGGCATGAGAACCTACGACGATGCCCCGACCAAAACCGATGAAACGCCCAATGGGCGCCCCTACCAAGTGATTGATCAGGACTACCTCACGAAAGTCGTCGATCCAGCAAATACGAATTTCATCAACGCCGCGCGTGTTAACAGCAACTTGCTGCAGAAGCTCGCCGGCTTGAACAACGCAACTTACGGTGATGTTTTCCATCTGCGTCCCGGCGTAGAGATCATCAGCAAAACCCCGGACGGCGACCTGGTGGTGCAGGGCGACCTGGACCTCTCCAGCTATCGCTACGCCAGCCTCAAATCAACGGCCAAGACCGAGTCCGGCAGCCTGACCCTGCGCGCCGGTGGCGACCTGAATATCTATGGCAGCATCAACGACGGTTTTGCCGCGCCACCGCCCACCGACGATGACAATGGCTGGGTGCTGCGCGCCGGTATCGACTACACCGGCGGCACCGTGGTGGTACCGGGCAGCGGCGTGACCCTGGAGATGGGCACTGTGTTCCCTGCGGGCGCTGCGCTTAATTTCGATGTACTGACCAACCCCCTGTTTCTGCCGGCGGGCACCCGATTGCCCGTCGCGGCTACGCTCAAACAACCGTTGGTACTCCCGGCGGGTACGGTGTTGGCGGCGGCTGTTCGGGATGCCTCGGGCAATGTGCTGTTCGCGGCGGGCACGTTGCTGACTCAGAGCCAGACCCTCGCCATCGGCAGTGTCCTGGATGCCGGCAGCCTGTTGAGCACGTCAGCCAGTGTCGACGGCTTGATCTGGCCCAAGGGCGTGCCATTGGCCACCAAGGTGACGCTGACCGCCAGCCGAGTGCTGCCCCGGGGCGCCCTGTTGCCGTCGGGGACAGACGTGAAGCTGCCGGGCGGCGTGGAGTCGGTGACGTTGCGTGACGCCGGCCACCCAGGCAAGAACTGGGCAATTGCACCCATGCTGGAGGAGGGTGCGCAGTCGTGGTCGATTCGCCTGGTTGCGGGGGCCGACACCGAGGCAGCCGACAGTCGCCTGCTGCAACCGCATCCGGTAAGCGGCAATCTGCGCTTGGCGGACAGTCACTATGGGACGTTCGGGAAAGGAACCCAGGTCTGGACCGAGGAGGGCTCTAAGGAGTGGTTCGGCGATGAAAGCATGGTGGGCCAACCGGTTGATTTCGACGCAATACAATACCCGGGTATATGTGACGATCTCCCGGACTACTGCGTTACCAGTGGTGAGGACTACACGCTGCTGGTGGGTGGCAGTACTCGCTTCAGCGTAATCCGCACCGGCGCTGCAGACCTTGACCTGCTGGCCGCCGGCAACCTGAGCATGGAGTCGCTGTTCGGGGTCTATACCGCGGGCAGTTCGTCCACCGGCACCTCGGCCAACGATCCTTATAACCTCAAGCGCGCCGTGGGCAGCAACAACAAGGTGCTGGGTAACGCGGGGGGCAACGAGAAGCTGGTCGATGGGGGAACGGGCAGCCTGTACCGTGCCTGGTACCCGGATACGGGCGGCAACTTGCTGCTTAAAGTGGGCGGCAACCTGACGGGCAATATCACCAGCCCGGCGCAGAATGGCGTTGGTCGTCCGGTACCCAGCGACCAGGGTCAGGATTCAGCCAACGTCGGCAACTGGTTGTGGCGTCAGGGCAACGGCCTCAGTGGCAGCCAGGCGCAAGCCACCGCCTGGTGGATCAATTTTGGTTCCTACGTCGCCAGCGACCGTTCGGACCAGATGGTCGGGTTCACCGGGTTTGGCACCCTGGGAGGCGGCAACCTGAATGTTGATGTGGGTGGCGATGCAGGACTCATCAGCCCTGTCTCGTCAACAGCTCTGAACGTCAGTCGCCGCAGCCAAGGCCTGGTACTGGCAGTCGGCAGCACCGGTCGGGTCGGGGCCGATGGCAGTGTGCAACTGACGGGTGGCGGTGATCTGAACCTGCGGGTCGGCGGAGCGGTTAACCCCGCCAGCCAGACCTTCGCAGACCACCTCAATGGTGCGCTGGTTAACCTGCGTGGGCACGTGCAATTGACCGGTGGCGCCCTGGGCAGCCTGACGCTGCGTTATGGCAACCGGTTCACAGACCAGAGCCCCAGCGAAGTGCGCGCCTACGATCCTTTGCGTTCCACTTCGGCCATGGCCTCGGGTGGTTTGAGCCTGTTGCCGGGCGACGCCACTTTCAGCCTGTCCACCCGTGGCGACCTGGTGTTGCAGGACGTCGCCGACCCTGGGCGCGCGCCGCAGATGAACGCCTTGACCTTCGTCAATAAGGGGGTCAACGGGGTCGGACAAAGCTGGTTCAGCCTGTGGACCGACCGCACAGCAGTGGACCTGTTCTCTGCCGGGGGCAACCTCACGCCGCTGACCCAGACCCTGGAAACCGATATGGCGGCGGTCTATCCCGCGACATTGCGTGCGGTTGCCGCTAACGGCAGTCTCTATTACGGCAGCGCCTCGACCAGTAATCCTGGCACCGTGCAGCCGCTCAGGGCGTTGGTACTCGCACCTTCGTCCAATGGGCAACTGGAATTGCTGGCCGGTGATTCGATCTCCGGCGGCGATCTGACGATCAGCCGCTCCAGTGCAGCACCCAATAGCCTGGCGACTATTCTGCGTCCGGCCTTCGCCGGTTTCCTGACGGATCAAAAAACGGCAATAGTGGGCAGTGGCAATCTTTCCAGCGATGGCAACATTGCAACCTTAACGGTTTCTCCACTGTTTGCCTTTGGCCCCAACACCGCCAGCATGGCTTGGGGTGACGCCCTGGAGCCCGCGCGTTTCTATGCGCTGAGTGGGGACCTGCTGGGCGTCAATAGTGGGCGCGCCCTCACGATCACGGGGGTGGGTGACGCTCGGTTCGGGCAAACCTTTTACGAAGGCGCAGGCCCGGTATGGATGCAAGCCGGACGCGATATTGTCGGCAGCGGCACGCGCTTGAGCGGTGCCAGCGCAGGTGTCACGGATACGGGGCAATACACCTTTACCGGCAACCTGTTCGTGCACAACAGCCCCACCGATATCTCCATCGCCAGCGCTGGCCGCGATATCCTCTACAGCAGCTTTAACGTTGCCGGCCCCGGTACCCTGGAACTGACGGCGGGGCGCAACATCCAGATGGAAGACAAAGTCGCGGTGAACAGCCTGGGTGCTGTGGCGGCGGGCGACAGCCGCCCTGGCGCAAGCATCGTCATGCAAGCCGGCATGGGCCCCAATGGCCCGGATTACCGCCGCTTCGTCGAGGCCTACCTGAACCCCGCCAACCTGGCTCAAGCGGGTGAGTCGTTGCAGGGCAGCAAAGTCGCCAAGACCTACGAGAATGAACTGGTGTCCTGGCTCACCGAACGCTTCGGCTTTGCCGGCGGCAGCGAACAGGCCCGGACCTACTACGCCGCACTGCCCGCCGAACAACAACGGATCTTCGCCCGCGACGTGTACTTTGCCGAACTCAAGGCCGCCGGCCGTGAGTACAACCAGGACGGCAGTGTGCGCCAGGGCAGCTATGTACGTGGTCGTGCCGCGATTGCCCGGTTGTTCCCCGAGACCGACGTGGCCGGCAACCCGATCACCTACAAAGGCGACATCACGATGTTCGGCGGCGCGGGCGTGCACACCAACTTCGGTGGCTCTATCCAGATGCTCACGCCGGGTGGCCGCCAGACGTTCGGCATCGAAGGCGCCGCACCGCCGTCCACGGCTGGGGTGATCACCCAGGGCGCTGGAGATATCCAGCTGTACTCCCTGGGCAGCATCCTGCTTGGCCAGAGCCGCATCATGACCACCTTCGGCGGCTCGATCATGGCCTGGACCGCCCAGGGCGACATCAACGCCGGTCGCGGTTCCAAGACCACCGTGGTGTACACGCCGCCCAAGCGCGTCTATGACAACTGGGGCAACGTGAGCCTGTCGCCGTCGGTGCCGAGTACCGGTGCGGGGATCGCCACGCTGAACCCGATCCCGGAAGTGCCGGCGGGGGATATCGACCTGATCGCACCGATGGGCACCATCGATGCGGGGGAGGCGGGCATTCGGGTGTCGGGTAACGTCAACATCGCCGCCTTGCGGGTGGTGAACGCGGCGAACATCCAGACCCAGGGCAAGTCGTCCGGGGTACCGGTGTCGGCCACCGTCAACACCGGCGCCATTAGCTCGGCCAGCGCAGCGGGCGCGGCGGCGTCCCAGGCCGCAGAAGACGCGGCGCGCAGCCAGCAGGCGGCGGCCAAACAGGGCCGGCCGTCGATCATGACCGTGGAGGTGCTGAGCCTGGGCACCGAGCCGCTGTCGCGTGAACCGGAACCTCGGAAAACCTCGGGCTACAACCCCGACAGCCCGGTGCAGGTGCTGGGCGCGGGGCCGCTGAGTGAACAGGCGCGGGCGCGGTTGACGGATGAGGAGCGCAAGCAGATCAGTTTGTAGAACTTCAGAAGGACCTCTCGATGTACCGTTCGGGGCGATCAGTGATCGCCCCATTTTTTTGCGCAAGCAGAAGGGCGGCGAGTTTCTTATTAGCTGAGCGGTATTGTGGGGGAGACTCGGTTAAAACTGTGGGTGCGACGATTCGACTTGCTCCCGATGGCGGCCTTTGGGTCGACCATTTGTTGGAGTTGGAATGAGTACATATCCGTTGCTGCGGTAACGGCTGCCTATGGTTCCGCTCTTACAGCGGGTCACTTTTGGCAAACGCCCCAAAAGTAACCAAAAGGTCTTGCCCCACCACTCGGTGCCTCGCCTAGGCTCGGCATGCCCGAACGCAGGCTTGAATCCGTGGGCCGCCGTCATGGGCCATCCCTGGCCCAGGACGGCTAACCCGGCGTCCTGCCGGGTTACCCACGGATTCAAACCTGCATTCGGCCAGCGTGGTTAACGGGGCGCCTAAGATCAAAATCAAAATCAAAAACAGAGCAACAGCAACAGCTCGCGATACAACAGGGGGGTCAGCTCCATTCACACTGTTGTGTAGCCCCAACGGTCACCACGATGCGAAGCGAGCTGCTCTTGATCTTGCTTTTGATCTTGATCTTGATCTCAGGCGCCCCGTTAACCACGCTGGCCGGAATTCGATAGTGATTTGGGGGGTAAATCGGCAGGGATGCCGGTTTAGCCGCCCCGCGCCATGGATGGCGCGTGGCGGCGGCCCCCCAAATCACTGTCGGATTACGGGCACACCGAGCCTGGGCGAGGTGCCGAGTGGTGGGGCGAAGCGTTTTTGGTTACTTTTGGCGCTCTTCCAAAAGTGACCCGCTGTAAGAGCGGAACCATAGGCAGCCGTTACCGCAGCAACGGATATGTACTCATTCCAACCCCAGCAAATGGTCGGCCCAGAGGCCGCCATCGGGGCAAGTCGAATCGTCGCACCGCCCCTCCCACATTTCCCACCGAGTACGGCCACACATGCCGACCCAGAAAAATTGCCCCCCTCACAATCCAAAATGAAGCTTTCATGACAAAAGTTCGGTAGCTCACAGCCACTTCCGTCTTGCCTATGTAACGCGCTGGAGGCCGCCACGAGCTGCCTCCCCAGCCGTCAGCGGGACGCCAGGAGTGGGGCAATGGGAACTATGGAACGTTACTCGAAAGTTGGCATGCAGGAGCTCGACCAGCGCCTGTCGAAGATCGTCGAGGCTGCGCGCAAGAAGCCGGTTTCGGTGTACCGCTACGGCGCGCCGTGGGTGTGGATCGTCTCCCAGGACGACTGGCAGGGCGCCTTGAAGGAAGTGTCCAGCTACATCCCGGCGGGGCATTCGCTGGTGTTGTTGCGCCCGCAGATCGACGAGGTGCTCGAGCAGCATCGCGACCTGCTCCAGGCCGCGCCGGGTATGTCGATCGCGCCGCAGACCGTGGTGCAGATCCTGCTGCTGCAACTGCTGTATTCGGTGCCCAGCGAACAGCAGTTGCACGAGCAACTGAACTACAACCTGCTGTTCCGCTGGTTCGTCGGCCTGGAGCTGAACCAGAAGGTGTGGAGCATCCACGCTTTGCAGCGCGACATCGCCAGCCTGTTGAACAACCCGCAGGCCGTGCAGTTGATCCAGACCATCATCGGTGAAGTGTTCTGTGGCGCCTTGCTGCACATGCCGGAGTTCTCCCTGAACTTCGCTTTGCTGCACACCTGGCTGGCGCGGCACAGCCATCTTTCGACCAGCAGCAATTGAGCAGGCCAGACGCCGTGCAATCGGCGACGGCGCAAAATCTTAGACAGTTAGGGGGCGGTGTGGAGCATCTGTTCAAATCAACGCTGGCGTTGTGCTGCCTGACGCTGGGCGTCCTGGCGCAACCGGTGTGGGCCGAGGAGGGTGGTGAGGCCCCGGCGCGCAAGGTGGACGTCAATGAGTACTTCGTGCGCGGCAATACCGTGCTCGATGCGGCGACGATCGAGGAGGCGGTGTACCCGTTCCTTGGCCCGCAAAAGACCCTGGACGATATCGAAGGCGCGCGCGATGCGTTGCAGAAGATCTACCAGGCGCGTGGCTACCAGTCGGTGTTTGTCGAGCTGCCGGAACAGAAGGTCGATGACGGCATCGTCTATCTGCAGGTCAGCGAAACCAAGGTCGGCCGCGTGCGTGTGGTCGGCGCCAAGCACTATTCGCCGGTGGAGATCCGCGAGGAAGTGCCGGGGCTCAAGGAAGGCGCGGTACCGGATTTCACCACGGTGCAAACCCAGTTGGCCGGGCTCAACCGCAGTGCCGGCCGGCAGGTCACGCCACTGGTCCGTGAAGGCCAGCGCCCCGGCACCATGGATGTGGATCTGCAGGTCGAGGACCAGAACCCCTGGCACGCCAGCCTCGGCCTGAACAACGACTACAGCGCCGACACCGAAAAGCTGCGCTCGGTCGCCACCCTGGGCTACGACAACCTCTGGCAACTGGGCCACAGCATTTCCCTGACCTACTTCACCGCGCCCCAGGACACCGAGAATGCCAAGGTCTGGTCGGGCTCCTACAGTGCGCCGCTGAACGAACGCTGGACCTTGCAGTTCTCCGGTTACCAGTCCGACAGCAACATCGCCACCATCGGCGGCAGCAACGTCTTGGGCAAGGGCCATTCCTATGGCGTATCCGCCATCTATAGCTTGCCGGCGGCGGGCAACTGGGCCAACTCGTTCTCGTTCGGGGTGGACTTCAAGGACTTCGACGAGCAGATGAAGTTCGGCGCCAGCAGCGACCAGGTGCCGCTCAAGTACGCGCCGTTCACCCTGGGCTACAACGGCTATCGCTACACCGAGCAATCCCAACTGGGGTTGGGCTTGAACCTGGTGGTCGGCACCCGTGCATTTTTTGGCTACGGCAGCGACGCCGAAGAGTTCGATTACAAGCGCTACAAGGCCAGTGCCAGTTTTGCCGTGCTCAAGGGCGACCTGAATTACACCTATACCTTCGCCAACGATTGGCAGTCGGCCTCCAAGGGCGCTTTCCAGCTTGCCTCCGGGCCGCTGGTGTCCAACGAGCAGTATTCCGCCGGCGGCGCCACCTCGGTGCGCGGCTACCTGGCGGCCGAGCGCACCGGGGACGAGGGCTATTTGCTCTCCCAGGAACTGCGCACGCCGTCCCTGGCCAAGTTCCTCGGCAGTTATGTGCAGGAGTGGCGCTTCTATGCGTTCGCCGAAGGCGCGCGCATGCGCCTGCACGACCCGCTGCCCGAGCAGGAAGACGAATACAGCCTGGCCAGTATCGGCCTGGGCACCCGCGCCAGTTTGAGCAAGTGGTTGTCCGGCAGCCTGGATTGGGGTTACCCGCTGCTCGATGGACCGAACACCCAGAAACAGGACTCGCGACTGCACTTCAGTGTGCAGGCGACTTTCTGACTTTTTCTTCCGGAGACTTCACCCATGCAACGCCTATTCCTGAGCCTGTTGATCTGCCTGGGCTTCGCGCTCCCGGCCACTGCCCATGCCTGGTGGCAGGACGATTGGCACTACCGCAAACAGATTTCGGTGGACACCACCGCCCAGGGCGCCGCGATCAGCCAGGCCCTGGGCCGCACCGCACTGTTGGTGCGCCTGCACACCGGCAACTTCACCTTTGACGGGGTCAAGGACGACGGCGCCGACCTGCGCTTTGTGAGTGCCGATGACAAGACCGTGTTCAATCACCAGATCGAAAGCTTCGACCCGTTGATGGGCATGGCGTTGATCTGGGTCGATGTGCCCCAGGTCGAAGGCGGCCAGCGCCAGGACTTCTGGATGTACTACGGCAACCAGAAGGCCCCGGCCACCGCCAATGGCCAACTGACGTTCGATCCGAATTACACCGCGCTCTATCACTTCGATGGCGCCAACGCGACGCCGCCACGGGACACCACGGCCTACGCCAACACCGCGTTGAACGCCACCGGCGCGAGCATCGACGGCGTGATCGGCCGCGCCTTGCAGTTCGGCGGCCAGCCGCTGCTGTTGCCGGCCAGCCCGTCGCTGCAACACGCCGCCGGCGCTGCCTTCACCTTCAGCGCCTGGCTGCGCCTGGACCAGGCCAGCGGTGAGCAAATCGTACTGGCCCGACGTGACGGTGCCCACAGCCTGTTGCTGGGCCTGAACCAGGGCTCGCCGTTTGTGGAGATCGACGGCCAGCGCGCGGTGTCGACCCAACCGCTGAACCCTGGCCAATGGCAGCACCTGGCGTTCACCGCCGAGGGCGACAAGGTCACGCTGTATGTGAATGGCCGTGAAAGCGCCACGCTCGCCGTGGCCATGCCTGGGTTCAACACGCAGCTGGCGGTCGGCGCCGACCTGCCGGAAGCCGGCAGCGCGCACCTGCCGTTCGCCGGGGCCATGGATGAGCTGCGCCTGTCCAAGGTGGCGCGCCCGGCCGCGCTGTTGCTGGCCGATGCGAGTGCCCAGGGCGCCGAGTCGAAACTGGTGGCCTACGGCGTGGATGAAGAACAGTCCGGCTTCGGCTTCGGCAGCCTGGGCTTTTTGCTCAACGCCGTGCCGGTGGACGCCTGGGTGATCATCCTGGTGCTGGTGGCGATGATGTTCCAGTCGTGGGTCATCATGCTGCGCAAGAACCGCCAGGTCAGCCGCCTCAGCAGTGCCAACGAAGTATTCCGCGAGCACTTCGCCCAGATCGGCACGCGCCTGGAGATGTATGCCGACGACGCGCAGTTGGCTGAGCGCCTGACCCACTCTTCGCTGTGGCGCCTGTACCTGGTGGCGGTCAAGGAGATCCGTACCCGGCGTGCCCAGGGCGCCGATACCTCGTCGGTGTCGGCGGCGACCATCGAAGCGATCCGTTGCTCCATGGACGGCGTGCGTACCCGTGAGAACCAGGCCCTGAGTTCCAAATTGTCGACCCTGTCCAACGCCATCGCCGGCGGCCCGTATATCGGCCTGCTCGGTACGGTGCTGGGGATCATGGTGGTGTTCCTCGGCACGGCCATGGCCGGCGACGTGAACATCAACGCCATCGCTCCGGGCATGGCGGCGGCCTTGCTGGCCACGGCCATGGGCCTGTTCGTCGCGATCCCCGCGTTGTTTGGCTACAACCGCCTGATCACGCGCAACAAGGAAGTCAGCGCCGACATGCGCGTATTCGTCGACGAGTTCATCACCCGCCTGGCGGAGATGCACGGCGAGAGCCAGCACAGTGAAACCGCGCACCGCCGCGACCATCACGCATCGGTTCCGGCCTGAGGAGAATCGCCATGGCTTCCGTAAATGCCTCCCACGACGATGACGATGATGCCGCCGTCGACAGCATCAACATCACGCCCCTGGTGGACGTGCTGATGGTGGTGCTGGTGATGTTTATCCTCACCGCCACCGCCCAGGTCTCGGGGATCCAGATCCACCTGCCCAAGGCCAGCGCCTCGGTGTCGCTGTCGGAGGCCAAGACCAAGGCCATCTCCGTGAATGACGGCGGCCAGGTGTTCCTCGACGCGTACCCGGTGACCCTCGGCGAGCTGGAAGAACGCCTGCGCATCGAGAAAGCGCTGAACCCGGACTTCCCGGTGATCGTGCGCGGCGATGCGATGGTGCAGTACCAGAAAGTCATCGAGGTGCTCGACCTGCTGCGCCGGCTGGAGCTGTCCCAGGTCGGGCTGGTCACCGGCAAACCGAGCCAGGGCTGAGTGATGACCGCACAGATCCCGATCGCGCCATTGCCGGTGAAGAACAAACCGCCGTTGCGCCCATTGAAATGGGGCGCCGGCCTGTTGCTGGGCGCCGTGGCGGCCTGGTTTCTCTGGCAGTGGGCCAATGACATGAGTGGCGTACGCCGTGAAGCGCCGAAGGTGCCGACGATTATTCCGTTGCCACCGCCGCCGCCGCCACCCCCGGAAAAACCCAAGGAGCCCGAGCCCCAGGTTGAAGAGAAAGTCCCGGAGCCGGTGCCCAGCCCTGAACCCGAAGAGGTCAAGTCGGCCGAGGAAGCACCGCCTTCACCGAATGAAGACCTGGCCAACCCGATGCAGATCGACGGCGATGCGCAGTCCGGTAACGACGGTTTCAACATCGGCGCCGGCAAGGGCGGCGGCATGGCCGGCAGTGGCGGCGGCGGGTTGGGGACCGGCACGTACAAGCAGTACCTGGCCGGTACCTATCAGCGCCTGATGCGCGAAGACCCGGAGCTGCGCAAGAAGGCCTTTGCGATACAGATAGACCTGTGGTTGGGCGCCGACGGCCAGGTGACGAAGGCGCTGGTGGCCAAGTCCAGCGGGGATGCCGACACCGACGCGCAGATGCTGGCGCTGATCCGTGCGCCCCGCGCCACCCAGAAACCTCCGGCGTCGCTGACGCTGCCCATGCGCCTGTCCCTCAAGGGCCGGCGTCCGGATTGATTGCACGAAACCTCTTACCTACGGTTTTTTACAGGAGTTGCGTACACATGATTTCCCCCGTGAATCGACTGACCCTGGCGGTTGGCATGGTCATCGCGACCCTGGTCGGGCAGGCGGCGGCAGCCCCGGTTGCGCCCTCGGAAAACGTCACCATCAACCTGATCCGCCTGCTGGTGCAGCAAGGTGTGCTGACCCAGGACACCGCCAATGGGCTGATCGCCCAGGCCGAAAAGGAAGCCCAGCAGGCCCGCCAGGCCAACGCCGCGCCGGTGGTTGCCAGCGGCCCGGCGACCGCGCCTGGGGATGTGCGCGTGCAGTACGTGCCGCAGGCGGTGCGCGACCAGATCCGCGACCAGGTCAAAGCCGAAGTCATGTCCACCGCCAAGCAGGAAAACTGGGCGCAGCCCAATACGTTCCCCGACTGGATCTCGCGCATCAGCTTTGATGGCGATATTCGTCTGCGCGACGAGTCGCGCTACTTCTCGGGCAATAACAGCAACAACATCACCGATTTTGCCAAGCTCAATGACACCGGCCCGTACGACGTCAACAAAAACTCCAACACCAAGTTCCCACCGCTGATCAACACCCGCGAGGACCGCGAGAACCTGTTCCGCCTGCGTGCACGCCTGGGCATGAAAGCGGTGATTTCGCCGGAATGGACCGCCGGCATTCGCATCGCCACCGGCTCCGACAATAACCCGGTGTCCACCACCCAGACCCTGGGCGGCGGCTTTGGCAAAAAGGACATCTGGCTCGACCAGGGTTATCTGAGCTGGAAAACCACCGACTACATGACGTTGACCGCCGGGCGCATCGGCAACCCGTTCTATTCCACCGACATGATGTATTCCAACGACCTCAACTTCGACGGCGTGGCGGCGATCTTCAACCATAGCCTCAACAGCGAGTGGGGCCTGTTCGGTACCCTTGGCGCCTTCCCGGTGGAGTACACCTCCGACACCGCCAGCACCAATGGTATCGACAAGGAAGACAGCGACACCAAATGGCTGTTTGGCGGGCAGATCGGCGCGGATTGGAAGATCAACCGCAGCAACCGCCTCAAACTCGCCGCGGCTTATTACCAGTTCCAGGACATCGAAGGCGAGCGCTCCAGCCCTTGCTCCACCTGGCAGGGCGCGGCAGGTTGCGACACCGACGGCACGCGCGTGGCCTTCATGCAGAAAGGCAACACGGTGTTCAACCTGCGCAACAACACCACCAACCCGGCGGATCCTGCGCGCACACCCGACCCGCAGTACGTAGGCCTGGCGTCCAAGTTCGATGTGCTGGACCTCAACCTGGTCTGGGACAGCGAACTGCCCAGCGACTTCAAGCTGCGCAGCCAGGCCAACTTCATTCACAACCTGGCCTACGACAAGGGCGAGATGCTCAAGCGCAGCGAAGGCGAGATCGTCAACAACATCAACAGCAACGGCCAGTTTGAAAGTGGCGGTAATGCGCTGATGGTCTCGTTCACCCTCGGCAGCGCCCTGGAGATGCGCAAGCGCGGCGACTGGAACCTGTTGGCCGGCTACAAGTACATCCAGCCCGACGCCTTGCCCGACGGCTTCAACGACTCGTCGTTCCACCTGGGCGGCACCAACGCCAAGGGCTATTTCATTGGCGGCAACTACGGTATCGACAAGAACATCTACGCCAGTGCGCGTTGGTTGAGCGCCTCCGAAGTGTATGGCCAGCCGTTCGAAGTCGATGTGATGCAACTGGAACTCAACACGCGCTTTTGATGCGCAGGGAGATGCCACATGAACACACGAATCTGCGCGCTGTTACTGCTGCTGGTGAGCACCGGCGCGTCGGCCGAAGGCATGGAGGAGCGCCTGCGTACGCAACTGCGCAGCACCACCCAGCAATTGCAGGCGCTGCAAAGCGAACAGGCCCAGGCCAGTGCCGCACGGCTGGCCGCCGAAAACCAGGCCAAACAGGCCCAGGCGCAAATCAAGCAATTGACCGCTGAGCTGGAAAAGGCCCGTGGCACCGCCGAGCAACTGGCCGGCCAGCAACAGAGCCTGCACAGCCAGGCGCAGGCCCAGGTGGCGGCGAGCAACGAGCAGATCGGCAAGTTCAAGAAGGCCTATGACGAACTGCTGGTGCTGGCCAAGGGCAAGGAAGCCGAGCGCGCGCGCCTGCAGGCGGCCTTAAGCGAACGTGACACACAAGTGCAGCAATGTTCAGTCAAGAATCAACAGATGTACGGCGTGGCCCAGCAACTGCTCGCGGCCTACGAAAAAATCGATGTGGCCGAGGTGATGAGCATTCGCCAGCCGTTCGCCAGCAGCGCACGGGTCAAGTTCGAGGAACTGGCCCAGGGTTTTGGCGACGATCTGTACAAGAGCCGTTTTGATGCGCCCCAGGCAGCCGCCAATCACTGATAGACAAGGAAGAGATCACCATGAGCGAATTGATCACCAGCGTCACCGTCCAGAGCCTCACCGACCTGTTGCAGGACGCCGGCTACCGGGTTAACCAGAGCGAACAGAACGGCATCGTTCAGTTGCTCAGCGCCAGCCAGGGCATCGGCTTTGCCGTGCGCTTCGGCAACCCGGCGGCGGAGCAGGGCAGCTATGTTGACTTCACCTACAGCTGCGCGCTGCGGGTACAGGGCGAGTTGCCCGAAGGCCTGGCCCCGGTATGGAACGCCTCGCGGCGCTTTGCGCGGTTGTCGGTGCAGGGCGAGTTCCTGTTGATGGAAATGGACGTGGTGGTGGCCGGGGTTGGCGTCACGCACCTGCGCAGCCAGCTGGAATTGTGGGATCGCCTGTTGCAGGAGTTTATCGTCTACCTGCGTGAGTACAGCCAGCAGGCCGCGCAGTTGCAGGCTGCCGCGGTGGGTGAAGAGGCGGCAGTGCTGTGAAAAAGCCAACCCTGATGCTCGGCGCGGGGGCGCTGGCTATGCTGGTGGTGGCCGTGGCGTTGAGCCTGCGACCGGGCAGCGACCCGGTGGCGGCGCAGCAACCGGCGCCGGTGATCAATCCCGCGCCGAGCGGGCCAGCGGTGGCGCGCCTGGGCAACCAGCAGATCGACCTGGCGGAGCTGAAAAGCGTGCTGGCCAGCCTGCCGGCCGAATCCCGCGAGCAACTGCGCGGCAACCGTGGCGCCCTGGAAACCTGGATCCGCTCACGCCTGGCGCAAAAAGCCGTGCTTGAACAGGCCGATGCCCAGGGCTGGCGCCAGCGCCCGGAGGTGGAGCAGCAGACCCGCGCCGCCGCCGAGCAGATCGTGTTTCGCGACTACATGCTGTCGGTCAGCCAGGTACCGGCCGACTACCCCAGCGCCGCCGAGTTGCAACAGGCCTACGACAGCGGCAAGGCGCAATGGGTGACGCCGCCGTTGTACCAGGTGAGCCAGATTTTCCTCGCGGTGAATGACCCGCAAAACCTCGATGCCGTACGGCGCCAGGCCCAGGAACTGAGCCGCAAGGCCCAGGCCGCACCGGCTGATTTTGCCGCCCTGGCCACGCAGTTTTCCCAGGACCCCGACAGCGCCGCACGCGGTGGCGATTCGGGGATGCAGCCGTTGCAGCAACTGGTGCCGGAGGTGCGCGGCGCGGTGGCGCGGCTCAAGGTCGGTGCGGTCTCGGACGTGGTGCAGAGCCCGGCCGGGTTTCATGTGCTCAAGCTCATCGGCCAGCAACCGGCGCGCACCGCCACCCTGGACGAGCTGCGTGAACGCCTGACCCAGGCCCTGCGCGCCCAGCGCCAGGAACAGATCGCCAAGGCCTACCTGGAAGGCATGCTCAACACCGCGACCTTGAGTATCGACGGCGCCGAGTTGAACAAAGTGCTGGAGTAACACGCCTCAACCCGCATTGGATGCACAGACCAACCAGACAGGGAGTCTCCCATGGCATTTCTCGAACCGTCTGCCCCACAGGGGCCCACTGCTTACCGTGCACCTACCGAGCCACGCAGTGCCTGGCTGGCCCTGGCCAGCGAGATCGACCCGGAGGTGGCCCGCTACTTTCTGGTGAGTGCGCGCTGCGGCTGTTTCATGCAGGCCGCGCGCAGCCTGAATATCAAGGCAACCCTGTTGCGCAAGCGCCTGGCCCAGCTGGAGGAGCACCTGCGCCATGCGCTGTTCAGCTACCAGGGCAACGGCCTGGTGCTCAGCCGCGACGGCCAGCAATTGCAGGCCCAACTGATCGCCCTGGCCCATGAGCGGCGCCTGCCGGTACTGGAACAGCCGCTGATTCGCCTGGCGGTGGCCGAGCCGATCCTGCACGACATCCTCGGCCGCGACCTGATCGCCTTGCTGCGCCGCAATGCCAGCGTGCGCCTGGAGATCATCTCCCTCGACAGCCACCTGTCCCTGCAGGCGGTGGACGTGGATGTGGTGCTGTGGCTGGCGGACACCGACGGCCCGGTGCCCGGCCCGAGCTTTGTCACCGAACCGCCGCGGGCGCTGGCGCGATTGCGGTACCTGCCGCATATCGCCAAGCGCTATTCACGCCTGACCACGCGCCCGGACAGCGTGGAAGACCTGGCTGACTACATGCTGGTGCAATGGCAGCCGGACGCCCAGGTCGAGGCGCTGCAGCCGTGGAACCAGGTGGTGCAACAACGCCAGGCGGCGGTGGTGCAGGTGCATGCCTATTCGCTGATGCTGGAGATGATCCGCTGCGGCGCCTGCATCGGTTTGCTGCCGCACTACATGAGCAGCTTCGACCGGGGGCTGGTGGCGTTGCCGGGGTTGCTGGCCGAGGACAGCATGCAGCGCCAGGTGTGGCTGGCGGTGAATGCGCAGGTGCGCCACCCCGAGGCGGTGCAGATGATCGTCGAGTTGATCGTCGGTACGTTCGAGGGGCGGCGGGAGTGGTTTGACTAGCGCAGCAGTGCCCGGCCAATGATCGCTCCCTTGCTCCGCATGGGAACGAAGGCGTTGCGTCATCGGGTTAACTGCGCCAGTCTTGGTCGCCTCGATCTCTGCGTATCAGCGACCCGCAATGCAAGCCACCCGCCTGACCTTGATCTGCCATGCCGCAACGTCCCTGCAAAAACAGGGGCGCTTTGCTGATGACGAGTCCGTTGCAATGGACTGGCAAGGCGCGGCGTTATCGCTGGCCAATCGCTACCCGAGAAAACCACGTTTGCTCTGCGCACCGGAGGTACGTGCCCGGCAGACGGCGGGTTTGTATGGCAGTGAAGCGGTCATTGACGACGCGCTGCGTGATGGCGATTTGGGACGCTGGAAAGGCCAGCGCCTCAGCCATCTCGACAGCGACGAGTTACAGGTCTGGCTGACCAACAGCGCCAGTGCGCCCCATGGCGGCGAGTCGGTCGATCAGGTGTGCAGGCGGGTGGCGCAGTGGATGCAAACCCTGGAGGCCCAACCTGGGCACATCGTGGCCATCACCCATCCCTTTGTCATCCGCGCCGCGTTGCTGCATGTCATGCAGTGCCCGGTGTCGATGTTCTACCGGATCGACGTCGAGCCGCTGTCCGCCACCGAACTGCGCTTCAACACGGTGTGGCGCCTGCGCCTGGAAACTCACGCCTGAGTGCGTGAACATGGCAAAATCCACGCCCCGCAATGAGAGCAACCCATGAAACGCATCCTGATCATCGGCATTGGCGCCGGCAACCCTGACTACATCACGATGCAGGCCGTGAAGGCGCTGAACCGCACCGACGTGTTTTTCCTGATGGACAAGGGCCAGAGCAAGAACAAGCTGATCGACCTGCGCCGTGAGATCTGCGAGACCTATATCACCGAACCCGGCTACCGCTTTGTCGAGGCCGACTGCCCCGAGCGCGTACGTGGCGAGATCGACTACACGACTGCTGTGCAGGACCTCAACCGCGACAAGCAGGCAACTTTCGAGCGCATGATCAACGAGGAAATGGCCGACGGTGAAGTCGGTGCGTTCCTGGCTTGGGGCGACCCGGCGCTGTACGACAGCACTATCCGCATCTTGCAGGCGATCCTGGCCAGTGGCCGCTGCGCCTTTGAATTCGAAGTGATCCCCGGTATCACCAGCGTGCAGGCCCTGGCGGCCCAGCATAAGGTGGCGTTGAACCGTATCGGCAAGTCCATCGAGATCACCACCGGGCGTCGATTGGCGGCGGGGCAGGCCAGCGATGCCGATACCCTGGTGGTCATGCTCGATGCGGAAGATTCCTACCGTACGGTGGCCGATCAGGACCTGGATATTTACTGGGGTGCTTACCTGGGCACGCCAGACGAGATCCTGATCAGCGGCAAAGTCAGTGAAGTGGCTGAAGAGATCGAACGGGTGCGCAAGGCGGCGCGCCTGGAGAATGGCTGGATCATGGACACTTACTTGTTGCGCAAACCCTGAGGTAACGTCCCATGCTCAAACTGCTTGCCCTCGCACTGACCCTGGTGGCCGGCGTTGCCCACGCTGATTCCGAGCTGCACACCGATTTGCCGCTGGCGTACCTGGAACAGACCCAGGGCGATGCGCGCAACGAGCCGCTGGTGATTTTCCTGCACGGGTTCGGTAGCAATGAGGAAGATCTGTTTGGCATCAAGGACGCGCTGCCGTCCACCTGGACCTACCTGTCGGCCCGTGCGCCGACGCCGGTGCAGCCGAATGGCTTTCGCTGGTTTACCAAGGCGCCGGGTGACGGTGACTACGATGGTGTGACCGCTGATTTGCAGAGCAGCGCCAAGCTGATCAAGGACTTTGTCGGCAAAGCCACCGCCAAGTATCACACCCGGCCTGACCGGGTGTTCCTGGTGGGGTTCAGCCAGGGCGCGATCATGTCGTATGAGGTGGCCTTGCGCGACCCGCAGCTGGTGCGCGGCATTGCGGCATTGAGTGGCAGCGTGCTGCCGGTGCTCAAGGCTGAGCTGAAGCCGGATGAGCGCTTGAACAAATTGGCGATCTTTATCGGCCACGGCACCCTGGACCAGGCACTGCCGTATGCGTCGGCGACGCGGGCGAATGAGGTGTTGGTGGGGCTTGGGTTGAAGCCGGAGTTTCATGGCTATCCGGGGATGAACCACACGGTCAGTGAGGTGGAAGTGCAGGATCTGAAGGCCTGGCTGGAAACGAATTTGAAGTGAGCGCGCTGAATAAAGGTGGGAGGGGGCTTGCCCTAATGCCAGTCAGCTAAGGCTTTTTGTAGGAGCGAGCTTGCTCGCGAAAAACTCACAGACGCCGCGTTCATTCAGGAAGCACGCGTTATCGTTGACGTTTTTCGCGAGCAAGCTCGCTCCTACAGGAGGCGATGTACGCTTAACTGACTGGCATTAGGGCAAGCCCCCTCCCACATTTGATGGGCGTTGTCAGGACTCTTTGTTATTTGCCGCCGGTAATCTGCTTCACCAGCTCTGCATGCCCCTTCGTATCATCGGCCCGCGAGATCGCCTGGATTACCAGCAAGTGGTTGCCGGAGCCGCCGAGAAACGTGGAGTTCAAGGTCTTGCCACCGCCCTGGGTGGCGGTGCTGTCCACCTGGCGCAGGCCGAGGCCCTTGAAGGTCAGTTTCTTCTCGCTCAGCTTCTTGAAGTCGGGCAGGGCAGCGCTCTGGTCCTTGACGAAGCCGGCCACGGCGCCATCGAGGAACTGCGGGTCGTTGTCCTTGATGCTCACCCCGTCGTTACGCACGGTTTCGGCGACGATCACCACGCTTTTCGTGGTCTGGTTGGCGTACATCGTGCCTTGGGTATCAGCGGTGCCGTCCTCGGCCTTGCCGGCCGGGAGGGTGTCGGCGGCGTAAGCCTTGGGCAGATTGAAGTTGAACTTACCGCCCAAGGTGGAAATGGTTTGCGTGGCCGGCTTGGCGACGGCGAAGACGCTGCCGGCGGTCAGCGCGAGGGCCAGCAGGATAGCGGTCTTGGTGAACGTGGCCATGAAGCGCTCCAGGGGTGAACGAGATTGCGGCACATTCTGTCAGAAAATTCGCAATATCGTTCGCCCTTAGCCTCACACCTTGTCGGACTCTTCCTCAAGCCGATCCATCTCAAACAGTCGCGCCAGTTCCGCCCGGGCTTCCTGGGCGGTTTGCATCACCTTGGCCGCATCGTCGTACACCGCGTGCTGGGCGGCGAGCACTTGCAGGTCGTGGTGCTTGAAGCGGGTGATGCGGGCATCGGCCTGGGCCTGGGTCAACCCAAGGCCCACCAGGGTGCGACGGCTCATTTCCAGGCTGGAGTAGAAGGTCTCGCGAACCGGCGAGGCGTCGAGGTCCACCAGGCGGTGCACGTGCTGGCGGTTACGCGCACGGGCGATGATCTGCATGTGCGGGTAGAGGTTGCGCACCAGTTCGGCGGTCTTGATGTTGATCTCCGGGTCGTCCATGGCGATCACGAAGAACTCGGCCTGGTCGACCTTGGCGGCGTGCAGGATCTCCGGACGTTGCGGATCACCGTAGAACACCGGCATGCCGCCGAAACTGCGGGTCAGCTCGATGGTTTCCACCGAGGTGTCGAGGGCGATGAAGGAGATGTTCTGCGCGCGCAGGATCCGCGCGACGATCTGGCCCATACGGCCCATGCCGGCGATCACCACGCGCGGCGCATCGCTTTCGATGGTGCGGTATTCCTCCGGTACTTCCACCGGCTTGACCTTGGGCTTGAACAGCTTGGGGCAGACCAGCAGCAACAGCGGGGTGACGGCCATGGACAGGGTGATGGTCAGCACTAGCACGTCGTAGAGGTGCGGTTCGAACAGGCCCTGGTCGCGGCCGATCTTGAACACCACAAAGGCGAACTCACCGCCCGCCGCCAGCACCACACCCAGGCGCAGGGCGCTTTCGCGGTTGAGATCACCTACCATGCGGCCCACGGCGTACAGCAGCGGCAGCTTCAAACCGATCAACAGCAGGGTCAGGCCGATCACCACCAGCGGTGAGCTGAGCAGCAGGCTGAGGTTGGCGCCCATGCCCACGCTGATAAAGAACAGCCCCAGCAGCAGGCCCTTGAACGGCTCGATCTGGGATTCCAGTTCGTGGCGGTACTCCGAGTCCGCCAGCAGCAGGCCGGCGAGGAAGGCGCCGAGGGCCATGGACACACCCACCAGTTCCATCAGCCAGGCGGTGCCGATCACCACCAACAGGGCGGTGGCGGTGGACACTTCGCGCAGGCCGGTCTTGGCGACGATGCGAAACACCGGCCGCAGAAGGTAGCGGCCGCCGATGATCACCACGGCAATACTGCCGAGGATCTGCAGGACGTGTTGCAGGCCCTGGGCTTCGGTGGTCGGATGATCGCTGCCGGCCAGCAGCGGCACCATGGCAATCAACGGGATCGCGGCGATGTCCTGGAACAGCAGGATCGCAAACGCCAGGCGCCCGTGGGGCTGGTTCAGCTCCTTGCGCTCGGCCAGGCTTTGCAGGCCGAACGCGGTGGACGACAGCGCCAGGCCAAGGCCGAGCACGATTGCGCTGTTCCACGACTGGCCAAACAGCCACAACGCCACCGCTCCCATGACCAGGCCGGTGAGCAGCACCTGGGCCAGGCCGACGCCAAATACCGCCTTGCGCATCACCCATAAACGCTTGGGCGACAGCTCCAGGCCGATGATAAACAGCAGCAACACCACGCCCAGTTCGGAGAACTGCGCGACGCTTTGCGGGTTGCCAATCAGGCCCAACACCGACGGACCGATGATCACGCCGGCAAACAGATAGCCCAGCACCGCGCCCAATTGCAGGCGCTTGGCCAGGGGCACGGTCAGCACGGCGGCGAGCAGGAACACCACGGCTGCTTGTAACAGATTGCCTTCATGGGGCATTGCGAACTCCAGGATCTTTAAAACCAATCGACAGGAGGGTATTAGAGCGCTTTTTACCTTTCGAAAATTGTGTTTTTGCTGCGTTTGAGGGGACAACACGCCAGTGTGTGTCTGGCGGCGGGCGGTTCACACCGGCTTGCGGTATAAACCCACGGCCAGGCCGACGATGATGATCGCAATCGAGATCAGGTCTGGCGCGGGAACGCGCTCGCCAATCAGCAGCATCGAACTGCTGATCCCGAACACCGGAATCAACAACGACAGTGGCGCCACCGTGGACACCGGGTACAGCTTGAGCAACGAGTTCCAGCCCCAGTAGGCAAAGTGCGTCGCCAGGTACACCTGAAACAGAATGGACAGGATCGCAATGATGTCGAGGCTGGATTGCAAACCTTCGAACGGCGCGCTGCCATGCATCAGCCAAGCCATGAGAAATAACGGGATCGGCGGAAACAGGCTGGCCCACACCATGAACGAGAAGACCTCAGTGACCCCCGACTTCTTG
Source organism: Pseudomonas sp. AM8 (assembly GCF_036346475.1). Lineage (NCBI taxonomy): Bacteria > Pseudomonadati > Pseudomonadota > Gammaproteobacteria > Pseudomonadales > Pseudomonadaceae > Pseudomonas > Pseudomonas sp. AM8. Next base: position 37,275 of record NZ_JAOTNX010000022.1, on the reverse strand, counting down.
ATGATGACGTTACCCACGCTCCAGGCCAGCGCACTGAGTACGATCAACATCACACCCAGCACTGCGTGGCTGCCTTCTCGGGTGGAGATGATAGCTGCCAGGCCGATCAGGGCCATAAATGCACCCGCCATTTGCGTCCCGCGGAGTGTTTCCCTGAACAACACGCAACCCCAGCCCATGGTGAAAAATACGCTGAGTTGAATGATCAATGACGCGATGCCGGGGCTCACACCCCTCTCGATGCCATAGTTGATCACGCCCCACATGCCCAGCCCGAAGATGACGCCGTAGGCGGCCACGTAGCTGAATTTGACGGCGGGGCGCTTGATGAAGAACACCAGCGGCAGGGCGGCGAGGGAAAAGCGGATGCCCGTGAGGACAAAAGGGTCGACCGAGCGCAGGCCGAGTTTGGTGATGGGGAAATTCACCCCCCATACCAGGGTGACGAGCACGGCTAGCGCTAGGTGTTTTTTCAGCATGGAATGTTCCCTTGGTCATGACGCTTTTTCGAGGGCGTTGATGTTAGGGGAGCGGCGGGTTGGCCCGCTTGCTATGCAAGGCCATCTTTTGACAGAATCGGGCCATGATTCCGACCTTTGATTCCGCCAGCCCAGAAGCCGTGGTAACGCTGCGCGAATACCCTTGCGGCACCGTCTTTGAGCGGCACACGCACTCACGTGGGCAGTTCGCCTATGCCTCCACCGGCGCGCTGAAAATGTTCACCGATCTCGGCAACTGGGTGGTACCGCCGCAACGGGCGATCTGGGTGCCGGGTGGTGTGCCCCATGAAATGCATATGCGCGGGGATGTGGTGATGCTCAATACCTACCTGGACGCCGATGCCGCTAAGCGGGCGCGGTTGCAGGACCGCTGCCAGGTGTTTGAAGTGTCGCCCCTGCTCAGGCATTTACTGGAGGCGGCGCTGGCTATCGACTCCTCGGCATTACCCAGCGTGAGGCATCACTGCGTGCTGACGCTGTTGATTGATGAAATCGGAGCCATGCCCGAGCTGCCACTCAGCGCGCCATTGCCGTGCGAGCCGCGGCTGGCGCGAGCGTGTCAGCGCTTCCTGGATGCGCCCACGCAGAAAATCACCCTCGACGAGATGGCTGATTGGTCGAACATGAGTCGGCGCACCTTCACCCGCCATTTCTACGAGGGCACGGGGATGACGTTCGTGTCCTGGCGCCAGCAGGTGTGCCTATTGGAAGCCACCGCACGGCTAAGCCATGGCACGTCCATCACCGATGTCGCGTTCGAATTGGGGTTCAGCAGTTCCAGTGCATTCACCTCCGTGTTCCGGCGCAACCTGGGGGATTCGCCGGCGCGCTACCTGGCCAAATCAAAGGCTGCGGCGCAGTTCTGAGCCTTCGCGACCGCCACGCCGGTCAGGATTCACCGTTCTACAGGCCTCCCTTTGTTATTATCGCCGTCCCTCGTTACCAGGAGTCACCGGCCCATGCAGCACCAGTGGGATGAAATGCACCGCACCCGCAAGCCCACGTTCGTATTGTGCGGCGAGCCTCAGGGCGATGTGCTCAATCTCTATGTTCACGGTTACTCGGCGTTCTTTAACCGGCAACAGCTGGGCAATTTCAAGCAACAGCTGGCGGGTATCGAGGGTTCGACCAACCTGATGCTGTTCTGGCCGGCGGGGCATTTTCTGGAAAACCTGTTTGCGCCCTTCAAGGAGGTGATCGCCGCGATGCTGGGTGGTGGCAGCATCGGTGCCGCGACCGTCGGCGTGGGCAAGGCGATTGCCTATTTTCTCGACCACTACAAAAGCGTCGAGGCGCGGGTGGAGGAAGTGGCCAGGAGCTTACTGCCGGAGCTGGCCAGCTACCTGCATGGCGAGGCGCTGCAGGTGCGGCGTATCAACCTGATCGGGCATTCCCTGGGGGCGCGGATTCTGGTCAAGAGCCTGCTTGCCAGCCCGGATACCGCACGGGAACTGCCGTTGGACAACCTGCTGTTGATGGGCGGAGCGATCTGTACGTCCAGCCCTTGGGATGAGGTGTGTGCGCCGCTCAAGGGGCGGGTGATCAATTGCCACTCCAGCAAGGACTGGGCCCTGGCCATGAAGCCGGACACCGAGCGGTGCATCGGCCGGTATGCGATCCCGGTGACGCCGGCACTCAAGGCCAAGGTTACCAATGTGCACCTGGCTACCTTTGATCATGCCGCGTACTGGCCGCAGTTGCAGACCGTGGTGCAGTACACCGACCTCTTGCATGAGCGGCGCGGCGTGATCCGCGCCGACCAGCGCAGCAGCGAGGTACGCTTTGCCGAAGAGGACACCGACTTGCTTGCGGCCCTGGTGCAGGCGCGGCCGGAGGAGCTGGCGTTCCTGGCCGAATTGATGGCGCAAAAGCGCAGTGCGTCGATTGACGCCACGGTACGCGAGCCGCTCAAGCTGGCCATCGAGTTGCAGCGCATGGGCGGCGACAGCTTTATGAACCTTGCCCGTGGCCATGGCGTGAACTATCGGCAGATTGCCGAAGAGGTGGCGCAGCGACTGGGAATCAAGTTTGCCGAGCCCGTTGAAACGGTGGCACTGGCTGACCTCGAAGCCCAGGTCGCGGAAAAACTGCTCGAGCAGTACAAGGACAAACTCAGCCACGCCGACCGCCAGGTATTCGACGCTGAACTCAAGGCGGCGGCGCAAAAGGAGCTGGGTCTGTTCAGCCGTTTCGATGTCGGCCGAACAGCCACTACGGCGTTGAGCGGCACGGCGCTGGCCGGGTTGACCGGGTTTATCCTGCGTCGTGGTGCGGCCTCCGCGATCCCGGTGGTCGGCCAGGCGTTGGCGGCGGCGATGTTGCTGGTGAGCGGTGTACGGGCGTTTTCCGGCCCGGCGTACTCGATCACCACCCTGGCCGTGCTGGTGATCGGGGTGATTCGCCAGCGCATGGAGCGTGAAGCCTTGAACCAGGAGATGGACCTGGTGGTACAGGTCGTGGAGGCGTTTGACCTGCCTCGGGAGACGGTGATGCGCACGGTTGCGTCCGACTGATAAGCTGAGCCCCTGTCGAGTATGTTTGCCTGGGATACCGCGTGAAATTCAGCCTGCCGAAAATCGCTACCGCTCCATTCTGCCCGCCGGAAGTGGCCGGCTCCGTTGCCGTCGACCCCAAGGCGTCCTTCTTCAAGCGCATCCTGATGTTCGCCGGCCCCGGCCTGCTGATCTCCATCGGCTACATGGACCCAGGCAACTGGGCCACGGCCATCGAAGCCGGGTCGCGCTACGGCTACAGCCTGTTGTTCGTGGTATTGCTCGCCAGCCTGGCGGGGATGGCGGTGCAGTGCCTGTGCTCGCGGTTGGGTATCGCTACCGGCAAGGACTTGGCGCAACTGTGCCGTGAGCGCTACAGCAAACGCTCCGCACGCACCCAGTGGGTGCTGGCGGAAATCTCCATCATCGCCACCGACCTCGCCGAAGTACTCGGCTGCGCCCTGGCGTTTCACCTGCTGCTGGGCGTTTCCCTGACCACCGGTATTGTCATCACCGCCTTCGATACGCTGTTGGTCCTGGCCCTGCAAAACCGTGGTTTTCGCCGCCTGGAGGCGATCATGCTGGCGCTGGTGGCGACCATCGGCGTGTGTTTCTTCATTGAGCTGGTGCTGATCAAACCGTATTGGCCGGATGTGTTCAGTGGCTTCACCCCATCCCTGTCGGCCATCAGCGATGCCGCGCCGTTGTACCTGGCCATCGGTATTCTCGGCGCCACGGTGATGCCCCATAACCTCTACCTGCACAGCTCGATCGTGCAAACCCGCCTGATCGGCAAAGACCTCGCCAGCAAACAGGACGCGGTCAAGCTGGCCCGGATCGACACCATTGGCTCCCTGGCCCTGGCACTGCTGGTCAACGCCGCGATCCTGATACTCGCCGCCTCCGCCTTCTACAAGACGGGGCACACTGAGGTGGTGGAGATCCAGGACGCCTACCGCTTGCTCGACCCGCTGGTGGGCGGCGCCTTTGCCAGCATCCTGTTCGGCATCGCCTTGCTGGCGTCCGGGCAAAGCTCGACCTTTACCGGCACCATCGCCGGGCAAGTGATCATGGAGGGCTACCTCAACCTGCGCATTCCCTGCTGGCAACGCCGCCTGATCACCCGTGGGCTGGCGCTGATCCCGGCGTTTCTCGGGGTGTGGTTGATGGGCGACCAGGCCATTGGCAAGCTGCTGATCCTCAGCCAGGTGGTGCTCAGCCTGCAGTTGCCGTTTGCGTTGTACCCGTTGATCCGCATGACCGGCGACAAGCAGCTGATGGGGCCGTTCGTCAATCGTCTGCACACTCGGGTGTTGGCGTGGTTTCTGTTTGCGCTGATCAGTGGCGCCAATGCGTGGTTGATTGGGCAGTGGGTGTTCTGAGTTCCAGGCCGTGGGTGCGGGCTATACCAGGATTGCCAAGGATGTGTACTGGGCAATCTGCGTGTCGGCGGTCAATAGTCTCATCGGTTCACTGATGGCTGTCGCTACGATAAGCCGATCAAAAGGGTCTTTGTGATGAGGCTCAAGATCCTTGACGGCAATCGCGTGTTCCGAGGTGATGGGCAGTTCGACGAAACCGCTTTCAAGGCAGTACTCCCGGATTTCGTCCAGGTCTGCATCGAGTTTTCCAAGGCCGACCTTGATCGCCATTTCCCAGGAGGTTGCCGCGCTGACGTAGATCTCTGCGGCATTCTCGATCAGTCGTCGGGCTTTGCTGGATAGCTTCGGGTCGTCAGTCAGTGCCCAGAGCAGAACATGGGTATCCAGCAGCACCCTCATGGATGGCTGCCCTCAAACGCATCCAGCAGATCGGCTGGCAGGGGCGCATCAAAGTCCTCGGGGACAACGAGCTTTCCTTTCATCGCGCCAATTCGCTGACCTTTGGATTTCCCCACGGGGACGAGTTGCGCCATCGCACGTCCATGCTTGGCAATGGTGATAATTTTGCCGGCGGCGGCGTCATCCACCAGTTTTGACAGGTTATTCTTTGCTTCGCCCAAGGGTACGGTAATCATGAGGTGCTCCGCGTATTTTGGCCAAATATAGCCAAAACTGGGTGAGCTATCCAAGACGAGCCGACCGCTGGTTGCCGCCGCACGTTCAGCGCGCGACGGCTTTGGGTACATGAAAACCATAGCATCTCTCCAAAAAGACATCGCCAAAGTCTGCCCCAATGCACCCGGTCCAAAATAGAGTGGCCCGTTAAATCAGACCGAGCCTACTTTTACTACTCGGAAAATTCCTCAACCGCTCATCGATCCCAATACGGCACCGTCCCAAAACACTTCACAAAATAATCGATCACCGTGCGCACCTTCAGGGACAGTCGTCGGCTCCCGGGCCACAGCGCAGCGATCTGCTGCGGCTCCAGCGTGGTCGCCACTTCATATTCCGTCAGTACCGCTTGCAGGGTGCCAGCACGCAGGCCTTCGCCGATCAGCCAGGACGGAAACACCACCAGGCCCAGGCCTTGTTCGGCGGCGTGGGTGAGGGTGTCGGCGTGGTTGCCGGTGATCGGGCCCTTGACGCTGTAGGGTGTCCAGTCGCCCTGGCCTTTGCGGAAGAACCAGCGTTGCTGGCCGGTGATGCCCTTGTAGGCCAGGCACTGGTGATGGAGCAGTTCCTCGGGGTGCTGGGGCGTGCCCTGGCGGGCCAGGTAGGCGGGGCTGGCGGCAAGGCGAAAGCGCTGGGGGGCGAAGATGCGTGCCTGCATGCTGGAGTCGTTGAGCACGCCGATACGGAACAGCAGGTCGGTGCCGTCTTGCAGCGGGTCGACGAAGGTGTCGGTTTGCTGGATGTCCAGTTGCAGCTTCGGGTAGCGCCGGCATAACTCGCCCAGCCACGGTGACAGGTGACGCTGGCCGAACACCATCGGCGCGTTGATGCGCACCAGGCCGCTGGGTTCGCTTTCCTGTTCCTGCAGGGCCTGGCCGGCGGCTTCCAGCTGTTCGAGCATCAAGCGCGCGTGTCGCCCCAGCAGGCGCCCGGCTTCGGTGGGGCTCACCGCGCGGGTGTGGCGGTAGAGCAACTGCTGGCCGAGGGCCTGTTCCATCAGTTGGATCTGCCGGGAGATGGAGGAGGGCGCCAGGCCTTCGCGGCGAGCCACTTCGGAAAAGCTGCCGTGATCCAGCACCGCGACGAACAGGCGCAGCGCCTTGAAACTCAATTCATTCAAGCCCTGCATCAGGCCTCCGGGTTGTGCGTAGTGCGCAAAGGTGTTGTCGGCATACTCCCATTTATCGCACAGGCAGGCCACCGGATAATGCGCGCCATGTTTCCTTTATTGACGCGCAGGTGATGTATGCAGGCCAGTTCTATCGAGGGTGTGGCGCAAGCCAGGCCAAAAAACAGCCTTTTACGGTTGCTGTTGTTGCCGCTGGTGATCCTGGCGGGCATGGGCCTGTCGGTGGAGGCCGGGTTGCTCGGGCCATTGGGCGTCCAGGTGGGGCATTTATGGGCAACCTTGAGCATCTTCGGCGTCGGCTCGGCGATTCTGTTTTTGCTGCTGCTGTTCAGCGGCCCGCAGAAGGGCCCGGCGTTGTCCGAGTTGCCGCGCTGGCAACTGATCGGTGGGTTCCTGGGGCCGATGTATGTGGTGGTGCTGACCCTGGCCACGCCGCACATCGGTATTGCCATGACCATGATCGCGATTTTGTCCGGCCAGGTGGGCAAGAGCGTGCTGATCGACCATTTCGGCTGGTTCGGCACCGCACGCAAACGGGTCAATGGCGAGCGCTGGATAGCCCTGGCGTTGATTGTGGCGGCACTTGTTCTGATTGCACGAGGGTAAGGCGATGAATCTGATTCTGTTATTGGTGCTGGTGATTGCTGCCGGTGCGGTGCTGAGTGTGCAGGCGGCAATCAATGGTCGTCTCGGCCAGGCGGTGGGCGTGTTGCGCAGCAGTCTGCTGACGTTCGCAGTGGGCGCGCTCACCACCGCGCTGCTGATTTTCTTCTTCGAACCGGCCCAGGTCCTCAGCCTGCTGGACGTGCCCAAATGGCAACTGACCGGTGCATTGTTCGGCGTGGTGTACATGATGGTGATGGTCGGGGCCGTGCCGGTGGTCGGTACTGCAGTGGCAACCGTGGCCGTGATCACAGGGCAATTGGGCATGGGCATGCTGATCGATAACTTCGGTTGGCTGGGCAACCCGGCTGTCGAACTGTCGAGCAGCCGCATCCTGGCGATGGTGTGTCTGGCTCTGGCCTTGGTGTTCATGTACCGCAGCAATACGCGCACCGACTGATGGTTTGAACCATCGCCGAGGCCTGGCAGTCACTGCTTAAGGTGCCGGCAACCGCCGCACCGGACGACCATGAAGAAGGAGTCTGGCCATGCCTGATCAAACCTGTGCCTGCCCACATTGCAAGTGTGTGCTGGGCGTCGATGCGGTAATGAAGGACGGTAAGGGCTATTGCTGCCAGGGCTGCGCCGAGCACCATGCCCATGGCGAGCCTTGTGCGGCGGCGACGGGGTGCGAGTGCGCCAAGTCGGCTAAAGGCTGAATACGTTCGCAGGGAGCCTGAATAGCGGGCTCCCTGCGTATCGATTACTGGGGTTCCAGCTCCAGGCGCAGGCTGTGGTCGGACAAGCGCCGGCTGTCTTTTACCACGCCGCTGGTTCGTCGACCTTCGAGGGCCAGCACCAGGGTCTGCGCATCATGCAAATCGTCCGGCAGCGGCTGGAACACCTTCAGCACCAGCCAGCCGGGCTTATGCTGCACGCTCACCTGGCACTCGACATGCTTGGCCAATGGCCCGAACAACGTGTCCCGGGTGTAATCGATGCGCGCCTTGCCGTTGATTGAATCCATGCTCATTTCTCCTTGATCAAGCCTGGGCGCGCGCATCCGAGCGGCGCCATTGAACGTTTTTTATGCCGAATTTCTCGGCCTGTTCCTGGCTGGTTTTCTTCACCCGCTCGCGGGCGAAACGGCCGATACGGCCCACGCCGGCGTCACAGCTTGCCCAATGCCAGGCCTCCAAGGTATCCAGCTTTTCCAGACGAATAATGAATGACTTGGCTTCCTCATGAAGGGTGTAGTCGATCACAAACAGTTTTGCGTTATTCATTGGCCCCTCAACCCTGGTGGTGTAAGCAAGTGATCGCCCTCGGCGGCAAAAATTCACTCGGATTGTCCGGCGGTGGTCATTACCATGGCGGCTGACTCCCGATAGATGTGCTCCCCATGGCCCTGGCCGCACCCCCCGACCTCAGTGATCACGCCGTCCCCGTGCAACCCTTGGCGCGCACCTACCCGCGTGGCCTGTACGTGGAGCCCCATCGCCACGACTGGGGCCAATTGCTCTATGCCATGAGCGGCGTGATGTGGGTCGAGACGCCTCGTGAAGCCCTGGTGGTACCGCCCCAGCGCGCGGTCTGGCTGCCGCCGGGCGTGGAGCACGGCATCCGGGTGGTGTCGGATTTGCAGATGCGCAATATCTACTTGCGTCCGGCCTTGGCGGCGACATTGGACAGCCAGGTGCAAGTGATTGAAGTCGGTGGGCTGCTGCGTGAGTTGATCGTCACGCTGGTGGAACAGGGCGACAGCGGTGACGAGGGATATTACGCCGCCTTGGTCGGCCTGGCCCTGCTGGAGTTGCAACGGGCACGCCGCTCGCAGATCCGTATCGCCATGCCGGTGGAGGCCGATCGCCGGCTGATCAGCGCGTGCCAGGCGGTCATGGCGGCGCCGTCCCTGGAGATTCCTTTCGAGCAGCATGCGGAAGCGGCAGGTGCCAGCGTGCGCACCTTGGCGCGACTGTTCCAGCACCACCTGGGCATGGGCTTTGCCGAATGGCGCCGCCAGGTGCAATTGGCCACGGCGGTGGCCGAGCTGATCCAGGGCCAGTCGGTCAGTGCTGTCGCGCGTTCCCTGGGCTATTCGCCGAGCAGTTTCAGCGACATGTTCCGGCGTGAACTGGGGATGGCGCCTTCCCAGTACGTGAGTTGGCCGAAATCCTGAAGCCCTTGGCCGATGCTGCCGGGATGGGCTCCCTACACTAAGCCCATCAATCCAACAGGCGTCGCCCCCATGAGTTACCTGATCTCCCTTGGCATTGGCCTTTTTGTCGGCGTGATCTACGGCGCCCTGGACTTCCGCTCGCCCGCACCGCCCGCCATTGCGCTGGTGGGCCTGATGGGCATGCTGCTCGGCGAAAAACTCTGGCCCATGGGCCGGCAGTTGGTCAGCGGTTGGTTGTCCTGATTCCTTTTCTCCCTTCGATGGATACTGGCAATGAAAGCACTGCAATTTTCCACCACTGGCGACCTTGCCGCCCTGAGCTTCGTCGACGTCGCGACGCCGGTGCCGGCCGCCGATCAAGTGCTGGTACGGATCAAGGCGGCGGGCCTCAACCCCAGCGACGTGAAGAACGTACTCGGGCGTTTCCCCTACACCACCGTGCCGCGCATACCTGGCCGCGACTTCGCCGGCGTGGTGGTGCAAGGTCCGCAGGCGCTGGTGGGGCAGGAGGTCTGGGGCACCGGTCGCGACCTGGGCTTTTTCGCCGACGGTTCCCACGCCCAATACCTCACCGTGTCGGCCAAAGGCGTGGCGCACAAACCTGCCCACCTGAGTTTTGCCCAGGCCGCCAGCCTGGGTGTGCCCTACATCACGGCCTGGGATGCGCTGCAGCGCAGTGGCGTGGACAAAGGCACGTGCTTGCTGGTGATCGGCGCCAATGGGGCGGTGGGCAGCGCGGCATTAGCCTTGGGGAGGGTCCTGGGTGCGCAGGTGTTGGCAGCGGTGCGCAAGGCTGATCAGGTCGAGGTATTGCAGGGGCAAGGGTTCGACGCGATTGCGTTGGGCAAGCCCGAGGCGCTGGGCGCGCAGGTCAATGCGGTGTTCAAGGGCGGCGCCGATGTGATCTTCGACACCACCGGTTTCTGGCTGCCGGCGGCCGTGGCAGGCCTGGCGCCGTTCGGTCGCATCGCGATCATTGCCGCGCCGGTGGACGGTCACGTACAACTGCCGGCCCTGGCCCTGTATCGCAAGGGCGGCTCGGTGGTGGGGATCAATTCATTGCTCTACAACTGTGAGCAGTGCGCGGTGATGCTGGAGCAGTTCGGACGTTTTTTCGACGAAGGCTTGTTGCCGCTGCCCACCGGCCTGCGCGAGGTGGCGCTGGTCGATGGGGTGCAATGCTATGGGGAGGTGAACCAAGGCAGCGCGGACAAAATCATCTTCCTGCCTTGACACTTTTTGAGCGGCACTAGGCTTCTGGAACGCCTTTTTTCCAGGCCGACCAGTTGTTGAGGATCGCCTGTACCAGCGGGTTCCCCGTGCGGTACAGGTTTTCCAGCGCCGGTACGAACCCGCCCTGGTCGGCGTATTTGAGCAGGTTGTCGACTTCGCTGTAGCCGGGGTATGGGCGGTCGAAGTCCGAACCGGCACGTACGACGGCCAGGCGCTGGATGTCCACCAACCCCTCGCGACTGGCGCGCAGCAAGGCTTCGTACGTGGAGTTGTCTTCCTGTTGGGTGGTGCAGTACTCGCCTTTGTTATCCGTGAGCAACTTGGTCCACACCTCGGCGCGTTCGCTCAGGCGCGTACCGGAGAACCAGGTATTGCCCGCCAGGGTGTCGCAGCGGGTGACTTGCGGCGGCTGGTTGGCGGGCGCGGCGGGGTAGTGTTTGCGCCAGGCGGCGGACTCTTTGCTTTCCGTAAGTTCGACTGTGTGCGACAGGGCGAACGCCTTGGCCTGCAGCTTGGGGTTCAGTTCAAACACTTCGGTCTTGTAGTCCAGCGGCGGCTTTTCGTTGGGCCCCTTGGTGTTGATGCCAAGGTAGCCGGTCGGCCAATCCTTGGGCGCATCCCGCGAATCCAGCTCCCACTGGGTGCCGAACTCCACCAGGTAGTGGGCCCAGGCGGCAGTGCCGATGGTGCCGTGTTTCGGGCTGATCCCGGCAATCCCGGCGATCAGGAAATAGCTCTGGCGTAGGTCGAACTTGGGCGACAACGCCAGGGCCAGGGTGGACGCGGCGGCGTTGGTCTGGCCCATGCCGGTCACCAGCAGGCACACGTCCCGGGTGTTGCAGCGGATCACCGGGTATTCGGCGGACAGGCCCGGCACGCGCACTTCCTGCTTGAGTTCCAGGCGGTCGATCCAGGTTTGCGCCTCGGGGGCGAACATGGTGATCAGCATCACCTTGGGCTTGATGGGGGCAGCAGAATCAGCCAGCACTACATGGGGCAGCAGGGCAAGGCCGACGGCCAGCGAAAGACGGGTAAATGTATTCATCTAATACTCCTTGATCAGAATTGGTAGCCCACGCCGGCGTAATAACCCCAGCCGTCGGAGCGGGCGCGGAAGTTACCCTCGCCGAAGTTCAACTCACTGCCGTCTTCCCAGTTACCGCCGTTATGAAAATAACGACCGACCAGGGTAAAGCGCAGATGGGTGAAGGAATACAGCAGCACGTTGGTCGCCACCAGGGCGTTGGCGGTGCGCGCCGGGTTGTCCTTGTGCAGGTCCGAGCCGAAATCGTAGTTGGTGAAACCGATATAGGTCAGCGAGGCGCCGTTGTCGAACTTGCCGATGGGCACGATGTATTTCATCTGCGCGCGGTAGCCATCCCAGGAATACTCATTGCTGGCGCCGTAGTTTTCCCACTGGTAACGCCCGTAGAAGTTCGCCGACAAGTTGACTCGCGAATGGGTGTCGATGTCCGTACCGAGGCCGCTGTACAGGGTGTTGGCGCGGTTGGCCTTATTGCTGCCGTGGTCGTAGATCCAGTCGAACGCCACATACCATTCCTTGAACGGGCCGATGGCCAGGCTGCGTCCGGCCAGGTAGTCGATGGAGATACGCGGCTCGTGCTCCATGAAGACCGGCGAGCCATGGTCCCACGCGCCTTTGTCGTTACTGTTGCCGATACCGAGGATCTTCGGCACGTCGATGTAGCCGTACAACTCGAAGGGCCCCTTGCGGCCGAAGTACTCGTATTCCAGGTAGACATCATCCTGGGGCTTGGGGCCGAAGCTGATGTCTTTACTGCCGATCAGTGTCAGATCCTGGTTGAACCATTCCGACAGATAGACGCCTTTTTTCGCCGGGCTGGCCTCAGGGCTCAGGGTTTCGCCCTGTGCTGAGTCATCCACGGATTTTTCCTGCGCCAAAATGGGCGCGCTGAGTACTCCCGTTACGGCGGCCAGTAGCAAGGAAACACCAAAGCAGGCACGGGGCTTTGAGGTGGGGTGCATTGAAAGTCCCTATTCGTACGCGGTTTGAACCCGATTCATCGGGTCGTGGTGAACTTGGTGGTCAAGTTCGTACCGCAAACGGTTGCACAGGCTGTACCAACTTTGCTTAATGGATTGAATGTCATGGAAAAAAGCCGAATTACTCGACCTTTTGATCAGAAATGACTGGGTGTCATTTTCTCGATGGGGTTGAACAGGTGTATCGGCGGTTCGCGGCGATATTCACTGGGCGTCTGGTGCATCTCGATCCGAAAGTGCCGGTTGAAGTTGGACAGGTTGGCGTAGCCCACTTCAAAACAAATATCCGCCACCGACATCTCGCTTTGCAGCAATAACCGACAGGCGCGTTGCACGCGGAATTTGCGCATCAGGTCGATAAACCCATGGCCCGTGTTGCGCTTGAAGAAACGTGAGAAGCCCGGTTCGCTCATGTCCAACTGTTGGGCGATGACCGAGAGGCGCACGTCGCCGGTGAGTTCGCGCATCAGGTAGTCGAAGGCCTTGTTGATGCGCTCGGCGCTGCGTGCGTCCAGGGTCGGGGCGTAACAGGGGCTGGCCAGGGCCTTTACCTGCTGCGCCGGAGCGTTTTTCAGGCTGTCGAGCAGTTGCAGGAACAGGGTCAGCCGTTGCAGGCCGTGGGCGTTGCCGATGGCCTCCATCAAGCGTGCGGCCTGCACGGCGGTGTCGCCGCTGAATTCCAGGCCGCGCCGGGCCTGTTCGAACAGCGCGTGCAAGTCGCCGAGTTCCGGCAGGGTGTCGCGCAGGGCGAGGAGGGCGGCGCCGTCGAATTGCAGCACCACGTCACGGCCGGCCAGGTGTTCGCCGGGCGCCAGTTCGCCGATCCAGTCGTGGGGCAGGTCCGGGCCGATCAGCGCCACATGCCCGGCACTGAACGCCCCGATATAGTCGCCCGCCACCAACTTGCCGCTGCCCTGGCGAATCAGGTGGATTTCGAATTCGGGGTGGTGGTTCCAGCGCGCCAGATCGTAAGGGTAGTCGTGTTCGAACCAGCGAAAGCAGTGCTGCGGCTCGGGCAGGATCACCTCAAGCTCGGCGGGGCGGTGTTCGAACAGCTTGGCGCGACTGACGGGCATGGTGATGCCTCTTCTATGGGTGCAGTCGCCTCAAAATACGCGGGTGGCACTACCTGCGCTACCCCCGGTTTCGCCCGGCACTGATACTTTTTTGATCCTGAACCAGCGGTTAAAAAAGTATCAGCCGCGCATGCGCCATGCGTTTGTGAGGGCTAGGCCCAAGCTGCTGTAATCGGCCCTCAACAACAAAAACAACAGGTGGAAACCGCTATGTCCAAGATTCCGCAAGCGTTGTTCCTGCTTTCCGGCCTGGCCTTGGCTTTGCCCAGCCAGGCAGCCGACACCGTGACCATCGCTACTGTCAATAACAGCGACATGATCCGCATGCAACGCCTCTCCAAGGTGTTCGAGCAGCAGCACCCGGACATCCAGCTCAACTGGGTGGTGCTGGAAGAAAACGTGCTGCGCCAGCGCCTCACCACCGATATCGCCACCCAGGGCGGCCAGTTCGATGTGCTCACCATCGGCACCTACGAAACCCCGCTGTGGGGCGCCAAGCGCTGGCTGGAACCACTGACCCAATTGCCGGCCGATTACGACGCCGACGATATCTTCCCCTCGGTGCGCCAGGGCCTGTCGGTCAACGGCACCCTGTATGCCTTGCCGTTCTACGGGGAAAGCACCGTCACCTACTACCGCACCGACCTGTTCAAGCAGGCCGGCCTGAGCATGCCGGCGCACCCGACCTGGACGCAGCTCGGTGAATTCGCCGCCAAGCTCACCGACAAGAACAACGGCCAATACGGCATGTGCCTGCGCGGCAAGGCCGGTTGGGGCGAGAACATCGCGCTGCTGAGCACCATGGCCAACGCCTTCGGTGCGCGTTGGTTCGATGAGCAGTGGAAGCCTGAGTTGACCAGTCCCGAATGGACCGCCGCCGCCAACTTCTACGTCAACACCCTCAAGCAATACGGCCCGCCCGGCGTGTCCAGCAACGGCTTCAACGAAACCCTGGCGTTGTTCAACAGCGGCAAGTGCGCGATCTGGGTCGATGCCAGCGTCGCCGGCTCCTTCACCACCGACAAGAGCCAGAGCAAGGTCGCCGACAGCGTAGGCTTCGCCGCGGCCCCCACCGAAGTCACCGACAAAGGCTCCTCCTGGCTGTACGCCTGGTCGCTGGCCATCCCGGCCACGTCCAAGCACAAGGACGCCGCCAAGGCCTTTATCGCCTGGGCCACGTCCAAGGACTACATCCAGTTGGTCGCCGATAAAGAAGGCATCACCAACGTACCGCCTGGCACCCGCCAGTCCACCTATAACGCGTCGTACCTCCAGGCCGCACCGTTTGCCCAGGTGACCCTGGAGATGATGCGGCACGCCGACCCCGCGCACCCGTCGGCCAAACCCGTGCCGTACGTGGGCATCCAGTACGTGACCATCCCCGAGTTCCAGGCCATCGGCACGTCCGTCGGCAAGCTGTTCTCGGCGGCGTTGACGGGCGGCATGTCGGTCGAGCAGGCGTTGCTCCAGGCGCAGTCCACCACCGAGCGCGAAATGAAACGCGTCGGCTATCCCAAATAATGTTCAAAGGACACCCTGCCTTATGAAACGACTCGAAGGTAAGAGCGCGCTGATCACCGGCTCGGCGCGCGGGATTGGCCGCGCGTTTGCCCAGGCCTATATCGCTGAAGGCGCGACCGTCGCCATCGCCGACATCAACCTGCAGCGGGCCCAGGCCACCGCCGCCGAACTTGGCCCGCAGGCCTACGCGGTGGCGATGGACGTCACCGACCAGGCCTCCATCGACAGCGCGATTGCCGCCGTGGTCGCCCAGGTCGGCAAGCTCGACATCCTGGTCAACAACGCGGCGCTGTTCGACCTGGCGCCCATCGTCGATATCACCCGCGACAGCTTTGATCGGCTGTTCTCGATCAACGTCGCCGGCACGCTGTTCACCCTGCAAGCCGCCGCCCGGCAGATGATCCGCCAGGGTCACGGCGGCAAGATCATCAACATGGCCAGCCAGGCCGGGCGGCGTGGCGAGCCGTTGGTGGCGATCTACTGCGCGACCAAGGCGGCAGTGATCAGCCTGACGCAATCGGCGGGGCTCAACCTGATCAAGCAGGGCATCAACGTCAACGCCATTGCCCCGGGCGTGGTGGATGGCGAGCATTGGGACGGGGTGGATGCGTTGTTCGCCAGGCATGAAGGCCTGGCGCCTGGCGAGAAGAAGCGGCGGGTGGGGGCAGAGGTGCCGTTCGGGCGGATGGGTACGGCCGAGGATTTGACCGGGATGGCGATCTTCCTGGCGTCCAAAGAGGCTGACTACGTAGTGGCGCAAACCTATAACGTGGATGGCGGTAATTGGATGAACTAAGCCATACACCGCTCAAAATGTGGGAGGGGGCTTGCTCCCGATGGCGGTGGATCAGTCACTCTATTTGCTGACTGTCACACCGCTATCGGGAGCAAGCCCCCTCCCACAGTTGAACGGCATCGTTCTTGAAAAGGGTGCCTAGTCGGCAAAACTGCGATCAAAGAAGTAAACCGCCCCAGGCTTCAGGTTCTCCACCGTCGCCTGGGGCCTGCCGCCTTCACCCTGCTTCTTGCGCCCCGTCTCGCGCAAATATCCCGCCTCCGTCAGCTTCAACAAGCGCTGGCGAATACTGGTCTTGAGCACCGGCCGCTCCAGCACCAGGGAAAAGATCGTGGTCGCCTCCGGCGCGCTGAACTCATTGCCCAGGAACATCAGCGGCAAGCTGCTGTACAGCGACTTGGAAAACAGGCGTTCCTGCACGGCCGCGACGATGCTGTTGTGATCGAACGGCAACTTGATGCTGCCATCGGCCACCGCCTGCAGCGGGAACCAGCCTTGATGCTCACTCGGCGCCACCTCATTCGCGACGATCGCCAGGTAGTACGTTGACGACGACCAGCAACGCGGATCGCGAAACGCATCGCCCACCGTGCCCACTTGCTCGCTCCAGGCCAGCTCCAGGCCGACCTTGCTGCTGGCGCGTAAGCGTTCCACCGCATCCTGGAGGCTCAGATCTTGCACGCCGCCATTCACCACCACCCCCGGCAACGCCCAATGCCCGGCGAAGGGCTCGGCTTCGCGCTTGTTCAGCAACAACTGGAGTTCTCCGGCGGCGCGGCAGTAGCACAGCACGCACAGGTCGACGGTATGGAGGTAGGGGCTAAGGGGCATGTGACGTCCTTCTGAACAGCGGTGGGGCACAGTCTAACGGATCGAACAGATATGTCATGTACCTGCGTCAGGATAGATAAATAAATGTTTCTTGCAATGAAAGTACATGACGTGTACTTTTGTTTCCAGGCCACAGGAGAACCGCCATGACCCTTGCGAAAACTGCCATTGCTTCATTCGACGTCGATGCCCAGAAGAGCTTCACGCCGCTGTGCCCCAACGAGTTGCCGGTGGCCGGCGGTGACCGGATCGGTGCCGAACTCAACTACATGGCCAGCCTCGCCGGCCACCGCGTCGGCAGCAAGGACGCCCACACCCCGCACGCACCCTGGGTGGTCATGCAGCACAGCGAGATGCTCCAGCCCACTGGCCTGGTACACGCCGATGTGACCTGGGTCAGCCACTGCGTACCCGGCACCGAAGGCTTTACCTTGCTCGACGAGTTGCCCACGCCCTATGACTACGACTACTTCATCTGGAAAGGCGTCGAACCCGACCTGCACCCCTATGGCGCCTGCTATCACGACCTGCACGACAAACTCTCCACCGGCGTGATCGAGTACCTCAAGGCCCAGGGCGTCAGCCGCGTGATCGTCGGCGGCCTGGCCCTGGACTACTGCGTCAAGACCTCCGCCTTGCAACTGCTCAAGGCCGGCCTGGAGGTGGTCCTGCACCTGCCGGCGTGCCGGGGAATCAGCGAGGAGGGCGGTGTACAGGCCGTCAATGAGTTGCTCAAGGCCGGTGCCGTCATCAGCAGCACCCGCGAAGAACTGGCCGCGATGGCCACGCGTTAAGGAGATACACCATGGAAAGTGCCTACAACTACGAAGCCCCGGTGATCCAGGGCCTGCTCGACACCGACTACTACACCTTCACCATGATGCAGGCGGTGTTGCACCAGCACCCGAATGTCGATGTGGAATACAACTTCATCGTGCGCTCCAAGGAAAAACTCGGCCACCTGATCCCCGAGTTGCGCGCCGAGCTTGAGAACATGGCCGGCCTGCAGATGCGTGAGGGCGAGCTGCGCTTTCTGTTCAACCCACGCTTTCGCGAATACCTGACCCCCGACTACGAACGCTTCCTCGGTCTGTTCCGCTTCAACCTGCGCTATATCCACGTCAGCGAAGTCGACGGCCAACTGAACATCCGCGTGGTCGGGCCGATGCTGCACTGCATCATGTTCGAGCAACCGGTACTGGCGCTGGTCAGCGAGCTGCGTAACCGCGGCAAATACCCCGACGTGACCCTGGAAGACGTCACCCGCAAGCTCTACCAGAAGTTCGACTGGCTGGAGAAAAACCTCAGCCGCGACGAGTTGGCCGACCTGCGTGTCTCCGATTTCTCCACGCGCCGGCGCCTGTCGTTCAAGGCCCAGCGTGAAGTGGTGGACATCATGCGCCGCGACTTCCCCGGCCAGTTCGTCGGCACCAGCAATGCGCACCTGGCCTATGAATTCGACTTGCCGCTGATCGGCACCATGGCTCACCAGTGGATGATGGTGCACCAGCAACTGGGGCGGTTGCGCGAAAGCCAGAACGCCGGCCTGGAAAACTGGGTGCATGAATACCGTGGCCGCCTGGGCATTGCCTTGACCGACACCATCAGCACCGATTTTTTCCTCAAGGATTTCGACCTGTACTTCGCTAAGCTCTATGACGGCCTGCGCCAGGACTCCGGTGATCCCATCGCCTGGGCCGACAAGGTGCTGGCCCGCTACAAACAGCTGGGTATCGACCCGATGACCAAGGACCTGATGTTCTCCGACGGCCTGAACTTCGAAAAGTGCCTGCCGATCCTGCGGCACATCCGTGGCAAGGCCAGGTTCGGTTTCGGCATGGGCACCAGTCTGGCTTGCGATGTGGAAGGCGTCGAGCCGCTGAGCATCGTCATGAAGCTGGTGCGCGTACACGGCGAACCGGTGGTGAAGTTCTCCGATGACCCGGTGAAGAACGTCTGCGAAGACCCCTCGTTTTTGCAGTACGCAGCGAAGGTATTCAATGTCGGCAACGTGGAGGTGTGACATGCAGGAACGTATCGTGCAGGAACTCAACATCGATCGCACATTGGTGAAGGGCGGTGAAGCCCAGGAAATCCAACGGCGCCTCGACTTCATCAAGACCACCTTGCGCCATTCAGGCTGCAAGGCCCTGGTACTGGGCATCAGCGGTGGCGTCGACTCCCTCACCGCTGGGCGCCTGTGCCAACTGGCGGTGGAGCAACTGCGGGCCGAGGACTACGCCGCGCGCTTTATCGCCATGCGCCTGCCCTACAAGACCCAGGCCGATGAGAGTGACGCCCAGGCCTCGCTGGATTTCATCACCCCGGACCACATCGACACCCTGAACATCGCCGCCAGCGTCGACGGCCTGATGGCCAGCCTCAGCGCCACCGAAGCCAGCGCCGCCCAGGTGGATTTCATCAAGGGCAACGTCAAGGCCCGCACCCGCATGATCGCCCAGTACGCCGTGGCCAACCTGCACAACGGTCTGGTGGTCGGCACCGACCATGGCGCCGAAGCATTGATGGGCTTCTTCACCAAATTCGGCGACGGCGCCTGCGACCTGGCACCGCTGTCGGGCCTGACCAAGACCCAGGTGCGCCTGCTGGCCAGTGCCCTTGGCGCCCCGGCGAACCTGGTGCACAAGCAGCCCACTGCCGACCTCGAAGAGCTCGCACCGGGCAAACTGGATGAACAGGCCTATGGCTGCACGTACGAAGAGATCGATGCGTACCTGATGGGCGAGCCGGTGAGTGAGCGGGTGAGGGACATCGTGGAACGCGCCTACCTGAAGACCGCCCACAAACGTGCGTTACCCATCGCCCCATGATCGTTCCACGTAGCGTGGGAATGATCAACTCGCCGTCTGCAAGTAACTGTGCATCGCGTCCACCCGTGCTCGGGTCTTGTCGGTGGTCGGCGTAGTCGGGCTCGACGGAATCTGGTCGCCTTCTTCCAATGCCGGTGCCTGAGCCTCGGCGGCCAGAAACAAGGCGTTGAGTTTCTGCGCCCGTTCCGGCTGGTCATTGCGTGCGACCACGCGTGCGGCCACGTTGAGCAGCACCGCGCCTTCCTTGGACTGTGCATATTCCATCGGCACGCCGAGCCGTTTCTGGGTGGCGACCTGAGTCGGGGTGATGCTGAAGATCCAATGTGGGCCTCGGAACCCGCGCCTGATGGCGATCCACACATCATGCAAAGCACAGGAAGATAGGATCCAATTACGGTATAACCCTCGGACGCTTTAGTTTTCCGAGGCCCCGTTTTTCATGCAAAGCCCTGTGCAACGCCCGCTGTGGCAGGTCTACCTGATCTTTCTGGCACCGATGGTGCTGTCCAATTTCCTGCAAAGCTTTTCCGGCACCCTCAACGGTATTTATGTCGGGCAGATGCTCGGCACCCAGGCGCTGGCGGCGGTGTCGGGGATGTTCCCCATCGTGTTCTTCTTCATTGCCCTGGTGATCGGTCTGGGGGCCGGCGCTTCGGTGCTGATTGGCCAGGCCTGGGGCGCCCAGGAAACCGGGATGGTCAAGGCGATTACCGGTGCCACCCTGACCCTCGGCGCGCTGGTGGGCCTGATCGCAGCGGTGCTGGGCAGCCTGTTTGCGCGCCCGGCGTTGCAGGCATTGGGTACGCCTGCGGATGTGCTCGACGATGCCGTGGGCTATGCCCAGATGATGATGCTGATCATGCCGCTGTTGCTGGTATTTATCCTCTATACCCAGCTGTTGCGCGGGGTCAGCGACACGATCTCGCCGCTGCTGGCGCTGATGGTCTCGACCCTGGTCGGCCTGCTGTTGACCCCGGCGCTGATTCGCGGCTGGATTGGCCTGCCGCCCCTGGGGATCCAGAGCGCGGTGTACGCAGGCCTGGTGGGGAATGCCTCGGCGATGCTGTTTCTGATCCTGCGCCTG
This sequence comes from Pseudomonas sp. AM8, assembly GCF_036346475.1. NCBI lineage: Bacteria > Pseudomonadati > Pseudomonadota > Gammaproteobacteria > Pseudomonadales > Pseudomonadaceae > Pseudomonas > Pseudomonas sp. AM8. Next base: position 16,918 of record NZ_JAOTNX010000022.1, on the reverse strand, counting down.
CGCCATAAAAACCATGTGATGGCGCCGGACCGCGAACTGCTCGCGGCCTTGCGCCTGGACCGCGTCATCCTCGGCAAAGTCCTGCGCATTGGCTTGCCTACAGGCTTGCAGATGGTGGTGTTGTCGCTGTCGGAGTTGGTCATCCTTGCCTTGGTCAATGGCCATGGGTCCCAGGCCACGGCGGCCTATGGGGCGGTGACGCAGATCGTCAACTACGTGCAGTTTCCGGCCCTGTCGATTGCCATCACTGCTTCGATCCTCGGGGCCCAGGCGATTGGGGCAGGGCGGCTGGAGCGTATCGGGCCGATCCTGCGTACCGGACTGTTGATCAATACCTGCCTGACCGGTGGCCTGATCGTGCTGGGCTATCTGTTGTCGCACTGGTTGCTCGGGTTGTTCATCACCGATGACGCCGCACGCGTGAATGCCGAGCACCTGCTGCACATCATGCTGTGGAGCATCCTCGTGTTCGGCTTCCAGGCCGTGATCGGCGGGATCATGCGCGCCAGCGGCGTGGTGCTGATGCCCGTGGCGATCTCGATCTTCTGCGTGCTGTGTGTCGAGCTACCGATGGCGTACCTGCTGAATGCGCACTTCGGCCTGGAAGGCGTCTGGATGGCGTTCCCGGTAACGTACCTGGCGATGCTGGGGTTGCAGGCCGCGTACTACCGGCTGGTGTGGCGGCATAAGCAGATCAAGCGGTTGGTGTGAGTTTCAGGCCGCGCAGCAGGAGTTCCAGGCCCTGCAAACCTTGCTCCAGACGCTCATCCGGATGTTCTGACCGGGCGATCCACAGGGCGGTGTTGACCAGGCTGCCATTGATCAACTGCGCCAGCGCCAGGCTCGGTGCGCCAGGGACGATGCCCGCCTGCATCAGGGCTTCCAGCAGTTGGCGCAACGACTCGACACAGTGTTGCTGGGAGCCGGTATCGCCCAATACAGCCGGCGCATCCTGCAGCACAACGCGTTGGATTTCGCCGTCCTGGGCCATGCGCAAATAAGCGCGGCAGCGTTCGCAAAAACCGCTCCATGGGTCTTGGGCTTCGTCTGAGATACGCTGCAAACATGCGTCCATCTCACGATCGAGTTGAGCAACCACGGCGGCCAGCAGCCCCTTCTTGTCACCAAAGTGATGGTACAGCGCGCCGCGTGTCAGGCCGACGTGGGCGGTGAAATCGTCCATCGATGTATTGGCATAGCCTTGGGTGGCGAAGGCTTGGCGTGCGCTGGCGAGCAGTCGGGCGCGGGTGTCTTCGATCATTTCGGCACGGGCTCGGCTCATGGGTAGGGCTCACAATGGGCAAGTCAAAGATTGACATACGCTGCGTATGTTGCGCATGATTTGTCACATACGCACCGTATGTATTTTGCCTTGATCACTGCAGATAGCAAGTTCCAGGGCATCAGGAAGAGGTTGAGCAGGATGGCAAACCCTTATGCCGAGTTGTTCCAGGTCCCCGGCGCCCGGGCCTTTGTATTGGCCGGCATGCTGGCGCGCATGCCGGTGTCCATGGCCGGTATCGGCCTGATCACCATGCTTTCCCAAGTGCACGGCGGTTATGGCCTGGCCGGCTCGGTGGCGGCGGTGTTCGCCCTGGCTACGGCGTTTTGTGCGCCGCAGGTGTCACGCTTGGTGGACCGGTACAGCCAAGGCCGGGTGCTGCCGATTGCCGCCTTGATCGGTGGCGGGGCGCTGTTGTTGCTGTTGCTGTGCACGCGGTTGCAGGCGCCGACCTGGACGCTGTTCCTGTTTGCTGCCCTCGCGGGCTGCATGCCGAATATGTCAGCCATGGTGCGGGCGCGCTGGACCGAGCTGTACCGCGGCCAGCCCAAGCTGCAAACCGCCTTTGCCCTGGAATCGGTGCTGGATGAGGTGTGCTTCATCATCGGCCCACCGATTTCGGTGGGCTTGAGCGTGGTGCTGTTCCCCGAAGCCGGGCCTCTGGTGGCCGCGTTGCTGCTGGCGGTTGGCGTGACCACGTTTGTGCTGCAACGCGCGACCGAACCCCCGGTGCATGAGCACCACGCTCACCATCAGGGCTGGCTGATCGCGTCACCGTCGGTGCTGATCCTGATGATCCTGCTGCTGGCCATGGGGGTGATCGTGGGTGTGGTGGATGTGGTCAGCGTGGCCTTTGCCCAGCACCAGGGCCAACCGGCGGCGGCAAGCATCGTGCTTTCGGTGTACGCCATCGGCTCGTGCCTGGCGGGGTTGGCCTTTGGCACCCTAAAACTCAAGGCGCCGCTGCCCCGGCAGTTCCTGTTCTGCGGCGCGGCCACGGCGCTGACCACCTTGCCGTTGCTGATGGTCAGCAACATTCCGGGTCTGGCGGTGGCCATCTTCATTTCCGGACTGTTCTTCGCCCCCACCCTGATCGTTTCCATGGCCCTGGTGGAAAAGATCGTGCCCGCGAGCCGCCTGACCGAGGGCATGACTTGGCTGATCACCGGCCTGAGCATCGGCGTGGCCATCGGTGCCGCCAGCTCCGGCTGGATGATCGACCATTTTGGCGCCGCCAGCGGGTTCTGGGTGGCGTTGGCAGCGGGGGCGGTGGTGATGGGGGCAGCGGTGTTGGGCTATCGGCGGTTGGGTTGAGTTTCATACTTGATATCGAGCGCTGTGTCGGTGCCATTCGTTGTTGCCTGCCAGCCATGCCTTCACACCGTCCAGGAATCGTTCGAGAAGCGGCGAGGCGTGCATGAGCAATCGGTGCTCCAGGGTTTCATAGCGGCGCACGATTTCATTGTGAGTTTCAGCTGCCAGCCACAGGGCTTGCTGTAACGAGCAACCCCGTTCCTGGGCCAGCAGCAACGGAAGATTGAAGTCACCTATTTCAGGCACGCTCTCTTTGGGAGCGGAGTACACGTCATTGGCAATGATGGTTGCGCTCGCGGCGAGGGTGATGACTTCTCGTACCGGCGCGCAGAAATATGTTTCGGCGTCCAGCTCATAGCCGCCGACCACATCAATCAGTGCCATACAGGGTAAAAAACTGTTGACCTGCCGATGGGCCAGATACTCCCAGACAGAAGGCGAACGGTGTTCGATGCGCCATGAGGCTTCGGCGTTCATGGTCACGAACATGGCGATGGTCTCCAACCGAACGCGGGCCATTTGATTCGCGCTGCCATAGCGAGCCAGATGGCGCATGTAGCCCCGTAGGCCACGCAATACCGGGTCGTGATTCAGCGCCTGTTCCAGCGCACGGTCGTGTGGTGGGGTCAGGTGCGCCTTGTCCAGCGCGGCCAGTGCCAGGGACAGGCGAGGGCCCAATAGCCGTGGGTTAGACCCACTGCGTTCGTCGTCGCAATAATGGTCGTCCACCGCGAACAACGCCGCGATGCATTTTGCTGAAAGCAACAAGCGTTCCGGGGCATCGGTGTCGGGGTGGCACAGCATTGCAAAGCGCCCGAAATTCGAGGCCCGTACCTGTTCCAACTGGCCTTCGAAAATGCCCACTCGCCTGACCCACGCCAGCAATAGGTCATTGATGTGATTGCCCAATGTCTCATCCACCCTGACAGGAAGTGGGCATTCGAGCGGCGGTATCTCAAGCTGGGCGGCAGTGTGGTGGTCCGGACTCTTCCGGGAGGGGGGCGGTGGGTTTTTGATGTCTTTCATAGCAAGAATCCGCAGTGTCTACGCCATTGGACGTTACGGCGGACCAACGATCATGAAAGGCTTGGGGCGTTTGATCTTTGAGTGTAGAAGGCCCGGCACAAAATACAATTCAGCCATTTAGTTCTATTTGGAATCGACTCTTTCGGAGAACTGGATAAGGACCGCACCATCGTTACCGTGATCAATCGCTGATGGTCAACTCGTGTTGTCGCTGTCCGGGCAGCGCAGGTGAGGGTCGGTGCCCGGACCGGGATTGCCCTGACGGCAACCCACCAAGAAAAGGCGCAACGTCAGCCAACTACGGGGGAGGAGTCCGCTCGGTGATGTTGCAGGAATTCGTTCAGCGCCTGGCGCGTCAGGTCGTTCAGGGTCACCTTTTTACGTGTCGCTTCAAGGGCGGCGGCAAGATGAAGATCGTGGCCGACCCGCACGTTAAAAGAGCCTTTGCACGGCTTCTCCGGTGTTTGCCCAAGGGCCTGGCAGGTAGTGAGGTAGTCGTCCACCGCTTCGCGAAATGCAGCGTCCAGTTCGGCGACGGTTTTGCCTTCGTAGCTCACCAGTGCCTTGATGAACAGGATCTTGCCGAACAGGCAGTTATCTTCGAGGCTGGCTTCGATAGAGCCGATGTAGCCATTGTGTTTCAGTTGGTTGTTCACTGAATCAGTTCTCCTGATTTCAATTGTTCGATGATCTGGCGCCGAATGTAGTGTTTCAGTTCGTTGCCGGGATGAGGCTTGTGCAAGGTGATCATTGCACTCGGATCGCCAATGTCGAACTTGACGCGGCTTCCAGCCCCCTCAATCTGTGTGTAGCCAAGACGACGCAGCAGCGTGACGAGCTCGGGCCAGGTAAATGCCATGTGCTCGTTGAGCAGTTTGGCGAGCAGCTTTTCATTTTTGGACACGGCGTTCCCTGCGTGTAACTAAATGTAGTTGCAAAAGATGGTGTCCGTCAATGCTAGCTGGGGTTCGTGTGTCGTTCCCGGGATTGATGTAACCCTTGATGACAGCTCGCTCTGCGCCTCCCATCCCCCGCTAATTTTTCCCTCTCCGGTTCGTTTTATAGGGACGACGTGCCTTTGTGCTTCCTGCCTATTGCTCCGGACTCCAACAAATGAATGCTGAAGACTCCTTGAAACTTGCTCGCCGGTTTATCGGGTTGCCCCTGGAAAAACGCCAGCTGTTCCTGCAGGCATTGCAGAAAGAAGGGGTGGATTTTTCGCGGTTTCCGATTCCGGCCGGCGTGGAGGCAGAGGACCGCCAGGCGCTGTCCTACGCGCAACAGCGCATGTGGTTTCTCTGGCAACTGGACCCGAGCAGCGGCGCCTACAACCTGCCGGGCGCCGTGCGCCTCAAGGGTGCGCTGAACCTTGGCGCCATGGAGCAGGCGTTCGCCAGTCTGGTGGCCCGGCACGAAACCCTGCGCACGGTGTTCCAGCGCCAGGCCGATGAACGCTTGATGCAGGTGGCCGTAGCGCCGTCGCTGGCCATTGAACAGCTCGATCTAACGGCGTTGGCCCCGGCCGAACGCGAACACGCCGTCAACGACGCGGCCAGCCGCCAATCGTTGCTGCCGTTCGACCTGGAACACGGCCCGCTGCTGCGCGTGCAACTGCTCAAGCTCGATGCCCAGGAGCACGTGCTGCTGCTGACCCTGCACCATATCGTTTCCGATGGCTGGTCGATGAACGTGCTGATCGACGAGTTCATCCGTTTTTACGACGCCCACGAGCGCAACGAAGCGCCGCCATTGCCGGCGCTGCCGATCCAGTACAGCGACTACGCCTTGTGGCAGCGCCGCTGGCTGGAAGCGGGGGAACAGGCCCGTCAATTGGAATACTGGCAAGCGCGGCTGGGTGATGAGCATCCGGTGCTGGAACTGCCAACGGACCACCCGCGCCCAGCCATGCCCAGCTATCAGGGCACCCGTCACACCTTCGCGATTGAGCCGGCGCTGGCTGCGCAGTTGCGCACCTGCGCGCAACAGCACAACGTCACCCTGTTCATGCTGCTGCTCGGCGCCTTCAATGTGTTGCTGCATCGCTACACCGGCCAGGGCGATATCCGCGTCGGCGTGCCGATCGCCAACCGCAACCGTACGGAAGTCGAGGGGCTGATCGGCTTCTTCGTCAACACGCAAGTCCTGCGTACTGAGCTGAGCGGGCAAACCCGCGTCGCCGAGTTGCTGCAAGGTATCAAGGAGCACGCCCTTGGCGCCCAGGCGCACCAGGAATTGCCCTTCGAGCGCCTGGTGGAAGCCCTGAAGGTCGAGCGCAGCCTGAGCCATACGCCGCTGTTCCAGGTGATGTACAACCATCAGCCGGTGGTGGCCGACATCGCCTCGGTCAGCACCGCCTCCGGCCTGGAGCTGGCCCTGGTGGAGTGGCAAGGCCGCACCACCCAGTTTGACCTGACCCTCGACACCTATGAAAAATCCGGCACTTTGCACGCCGCGCTGACCTACGCCAATGACCTGTTCGACGCGCCATCCATCGCGCGGATGGCACGCCACTGGATCAGCCTGTTGCAGGCCATGGTGGCCGATGGCGAACAGCGCATCGGCGAGTTGCCGATGCTGGCCGTCGATGAGCAACAGAGGCTGGTGCACGCCTGGAACCAGACCGCGCAAACGTATCCGAGCGAGCGGGGCATTCATCACCTGATCGAAGACCAGGTACAGCGCACCCCGGATGCGCCGGCGCTGGTGTTCGGCGCGACCATGCTGACCTATGCGCAACTCGACGCCCGTGCCAACCAACTGGCCCATGCCTTGCGCGACCACGGGGTCGGTCCTGATGCGCTGGTGGGTATCTGCGTTGAGCGTTCCATCGAGATGGTCATCGGCCTGCTGGCTGTGCTCAAGGCCGGCGGCGCCTACGTCCCCCTCGATCCCGAATATCCCCAGGAACGCCTGGCCTACATGATCGAAGACAGCGGCATCCAGCTGCTGCTCAGCCAGCACAGCCTGCTGCCGCTGCTGCCTGTCGAAGGTATTCGAGTGATGCTCCTCGACCAGGCGCCAGACTGGCTCGACGGTTACAGCGTCGCAGCACCTGCTGTCGACATCCACGCGCTGAACCTCGCCTATGTGATCTACACCTCCGGTTCCACCGGCAAGCCCAAGGGCGCCGGCAACAGCCATCGCGCACTGGTCAACCGCCTGTGCTGGATGCAGCAGGCCTACGGCCTGGATGCCAGTGACGCGGTGCTGCAGAAAACCCCGTTCAGCTTTGATGTGTCGGTGTGGGAGTTCTTCTGGCCGTTGATGACCGGCGCCCGCCTGGTGGTCGCCGCCCCTGGGGAACACCGCGAGCCGGCGCGCCTGATCGAGACCATTGGCGAGCACGGGATCACCACCTTGCACTTCGTGCCGTCCATGCTCCAGGCGTTTATCCATGAGCCGGGCGTGCCGCGCTGCGCCAGCCTCAAGCGTATTGTGTGCAGCGGCGAAGCCTTGCCCCTGGACGCGCAACTGCAGGTGTTCGCCAAGCTGCCCCAGGCTGGTTTGTTCAACCTCTATGGCCCGACGGAAGCGGCCATCGATGTGACCCACTGGACCTGCATCGACGAAGGCCGTGACGCCGTGCCCATCGGCCGTCCGATCGCCAACCTCGGCACCTACGTGCTCGACGCGCAGCTCAACCCGGTGCCTGCCGGCGTGGCCGGCGAGCTGTACCTCGGCGGCACCGGCCTGGCGCGCAGCTACCACCGCCGTCCGGCGCTGACCGCCGAACGTTTTGTGCCCAGCCCCTTCGGTGACGGCGCGCGCCTGTACCGTACCGGCGACCGCGTGCGCCAGCGTGACGACGGTGTGATCGACTACCTTGGCCGTCTCGACCACCAGGTCAAGCTGCGCGGCTTGCGCATCGAATTGGGTGAAATCGAGACACGCCTGATGCAGCACCCGGCGGTGCGTGAGGCGGTGGCGCTGGTGCACGGCGGCAAACAACTGGTGGCCTACCTGGTGCTGGAGGGCGAGACGCCCACCGACCTCAAGGCCTGGCTGCTCGGCAGCCTGCCGGAATACATGGTGCCGACCCATATGGTGCCCCTGGCCAAGCTGCCGGTGACCGCCAACGGCAAGCTCGACCGCAAGGCCCTGCCGTTACCGGATGCAACGCCACAACAGGCCTATATCGCGCCGCAAGACGACCTGCAAAAAGCCCTGGCGGCGATCTGGAGCGATGTGCTCGGCGTCGAGCTGGTGGGGCTGGACGACAACTTTTTCGAGCTGGGCGGCGATTCGATCATCTCCATCCAGGTGGTCAGCCGTGCGCGCCAGGCGGGGATTCGCCTCAGTCCGCGCGACCTGTTCCAGTACCAGAGTGTGCGCAGCCTGGCGTTGGTAGCCGGCTTCGAGCCCGCTACCGTGATTGACCAGGGGCCCGCCCGCGGCGAGGTGATCCTCACCCCGGTGCAGCAAGGCTTTTTCGCCCAGGCGATCCCCGCGCGTCACCACTGGAACCAATCGTTGTTGTTGACCCCGCGCGAGCGCTTGGAACCGGCACGCCTGGAAGCCGCCCTGACCCAGGTGATCAACCATCACGACGCCTTGCGCCTGCGCTTTGTGCAACAGGCCGACACCTGGCAGCAAGCCTACGCCGCGCCGGTCACCGCGCCGGGCCTGTGGCAGACCCACGCCGGCAGCGACGATGAACTGGCGGCGCTGTGCGATGAGGCCCAGCGCAGCCTCGACCTGACGCAAGGCCCGCTGCTGCGTGCCGCGTTAGTGAGCATGGCCGATGGCAGCCAGCGCCTTCTGCTGGTGATCCATCACCTGGCGGTCGATGGCGTCTCCTGGCGCATCGTCCTGGAAGACCTGCAACAGGCTTACCGCCAGGCAGCGTTGCCGACCAAGACCAGCGCCTACCAGCTGTGGGCCGAACAGTTGCAAGCCCATGCCCGCGCGCTGGACGACCAACTGCCGTACTGGCAGGCGCAGTCGGCCGACGCGGACTTGCCGTGCGACAACCCCCAGGGCGGCCTGCAAAACCGCTTGGGCAGCAAGCTCGAAATCCGCCTTGACGCCGAGCACACCCGTCAACTGCTCCAGGACGCGCCAGCGGCCTACCGCACCCAGGTCAATGACCTGCTGCTGACGGCCCTGGCGCGGGTGGTCAGCCGTTGGAGCGGCCAGAACGCCGCACTGATCCAGCTGGAAGGCCATGGCCGCGAAGACCTGTTCGACGGTGTCGACCTGACCCGCACCGTGGGCTGGTTCACCAGCCTGTTCCCGGTACGCCTGCAAGCCTGCGGCGAGCTGTCGGCTGCGATCAAGGCGGTCAAGGAGCAATTGCGTGCCGTGCCCGCCAAAGGCATCGGCTACGGTCTGCTGCGCTACCTCGGCCCGCCTGCGGCCCGCGAAGCCCTGGCGAACCTGGCCGCGCCACGCATTACCTTCAACTACCTGGGCCAGTTCGACCGCCAGTTCAACGAATCCGTGTTGTTTGTACCGTCTACCCAGGGCAGCGGCCAGGCCCAGGATGCCGAGGCACCGCTGGCCAACTGGTTGACCGTGGAAGGGCAGGTGTACGGCGGTGAGCTGGCGCTGCAATGGGGGTTCAGCCGCGAGATGTTCGAGGCGTCGACGGTGCAGCAGTTGGCGGATGACTACGCGGCAGAGCTCAAGGCCTTGATCGAGCATTGCCGAGCCACCCCGGCAGGGCAGGTTACCCCTTCGGACTTCCCACTGGCGCGCTTGACCCAACAGCAACTGGACGCGTTGCCCGTGGCGGGGCCGGCGATTGCCGACCTTTATCCGCTGTCGCCGATGCAGCAGGGCATGTTGTTCCATACCCTCTACGCGCCAGAAGCCCAGGCGTACATCAACCAGTTGCGCGTGGATATCGACGGCCTCGACCTGCTGGCGTTCGGCCGCGCCTGGCAGGCGGCACTGGACCGCCATGACATTCTGCGCAGCAGCTTCCACTGGCTGGGCCTGGACAGTGCCCATCAAGTCATCCAGCGTCAGGTCGACGTGCAGTTGCACGTGATCGAAGACATCGATGCTGACTTCGATGCGCTTGCCGAGGCTGAACGCGAGAAGGGCTTCGCGCTTAATGCCGCGCCGCTGTTTCGCCTGATGCTGGTGCGGGGCGCCGGTAACGCCTGGCATCTGATCTTCACCAGTCACCACATCCTCATGGACGGTTGGAGTAACGCCCAGTTGCTGGGTGAAGTCATCGCCCACTATGCCGGCCAGGCCTTGCCCGCGCCGCTGGGGCAGTTCCGCGATTACCTGGGCTGGCTGCAACAGCAAGCGTCGGGTGAGACGTTCTGGAAAGCCGCCCTGGCGCCGTTGCAAACACCCACCTTGCTCGCGCAAGCGCTGCGCGCGCCGGTCGATGGCCTGGGCACGGCTGAGCATCAATTGATCCTTGAGGGCGAGTTCACACAGGCCCTCGGCGAGTTCGCCCGTCGCCAGAAAATCACTCTCAATACCGTGCTGCAAGGAGCGTGGAGCCTGTTGCTGCAGCGCTACACCGGTCAGGATTGCGTGGCCTTTGGCGCGACCGTCGCCGGGCGTTCGGCACCGCTGCCGGGGATCGAGCAGCAACTGGGCCTATTCATCAACACGCTGCCTATCGTCAGTACGCCTTCGCCAGCCCAACCGGCCGCCCAATGGCTCAACGAGTTGCAAACCCTGAATCTCAGCCTGCGTGACCACGAGCATGTGCCGCTGTACGACATACAAGGCTGGGCCGGTCAGCAGGGCGCATTGTTCGACACTTTGCTGGTGTTCGAAAACTTCCCTGTGGCCGAGGCCCTGAAGCAGGGCGCACCCGCAGGCCTGGCGTTTGGCCATATTCACAACCATGAACGCACCCATTACCCTTTGACCTTGGGCATTGAGTTGGGGGCCAGCCTGCGCCTGGAGTTCAGTTACGACCGGGCGCGGTTCAGCGCTGAACAGGTCGCACGCTTGAGCGCCAACCTGCACCACCTGCTGGTGCAGTTGCTCGCGGATGCCCAGGCGCCCCTTGGCAACCTGCAATTGCTTGACTCCACCGCACAACGCGACGTGCTTGCACTGAGCCAGTCGCCGGGCGCTGCCCAACGCCAGCTGCGCGTGCACGAACGCATTGCGGCCCAGGCTGCTGCCACACCGGACGCGCTGGCGGTACAGGCTGGCGAAGCGCGCTTGAGCTATGCCCAGCTCAATGCCCATGCCAACCGGCTCTCCCATCGCCTGCTGGAACTGGGCGCGGGCCCGGGCCAGCGCGTGGGCCTGGCGTCGCGGCGCGGCCCGCAACTGATCGTCAGCCTGCTGGCCGTGCTCAAAAGCGGCGCGGCCTATGTGCCCCTGGACCCGAACTATCCCGCCGACCGTCTGGCCTACATGCTGGCGGACAGCCGCCTGGACCTGTTGCTCAGCGAAGCCGGGTTGCTGGCCGACCTGCCGCTGCCGCAAGGGCTGGCCCGTCTGGACTTCACCGTCTCCGGTACCGAGCTGGCCGGCTACCCTGCCAGCAACCCACTCACCCAGGCTGCCGCTGCCGATCTGGCGTACGTAATCTACACCTCGGGCTCCACCGGCCAACCCAAGGGCGTGGCCATCGACCATGCGGCCCTCGGCCAATTCTGCGACAGCGCCGAGGTCTACAGCCAACTGTGTGCAGAGGACCGCGTGCTGCAGTTCGCGACCTTCAGTTTCGACGGCTTTGTCGAACAGTGCTACCCGCCGCTGTGTGTGGGCGCCGCGCTGATCATGCGTGGCGATGAACTGTGGGATGCCGGGCAACTGGCACGGGAAATCGTCGAGCAGGGCGTGACCCTGGCTGACTTGCCGGCGGCCTACTGGTACCTGTTGGCCAAGGAGTGCGAGGCCGATGGTCGCGCCCTGGGTAACCTGCGCCAGGTGCATGTGGGCGGCGAGGCCATGTCGGTGGAAGGGCTGCGCGCCTGGCACGCGGCCGGCCTGGGCGGCGTGCGCCTGGTCAACACCTACGGGCCGACCGAGGCCACCGTGGTGTCCAGCGTGCATGAGTGCCAACTGGCGGATGCCAGTGATGCGTTCGGTGTGCCGATTGGCCGGGCGAGCGATGGTCGCTCGCTGTATGTACTCGACAGCGGTTTCGAGCTGTTGGCCACCGATGGCGTTGGCGAGCTGTGCATCGGTGCCGAGTTCGGCCTGGCCCAGCGTTACTTCGACCGCCCGGCGTTGACCGCCGAGCGCTTCCTGCCGGATCCGTTTTCGACGGTTCCCGGTGCGCGACTCTACCGCAGTGGCGACCTGGCCCGTTACAACGAGGCGGGCGCCTTGGAGTACGTGGGGCGTATCGACCATCAGGTGAAGATCCGCGGGTTCCGTATCGAAATGGGCGAAATCGAGGCCAGCCTGCAAGCCCTGCCATGGGTGCGCGAAGCTGCCGTCGTTGCGCAGCCGAGTGCCACCGGTACGCAGTTGGTCGCGTACGTGGTCGCGGCCCACGGCCAACCACTGGATACCCAGGTGCTGGCGGCGGTCTTGCGCCAGTCCTTGCCGGATTACATGGTGCCGGGGCATTGGCTGGTGCTCGATGCCCTGCCGTTGAACAACAACGGCAAGCTTGACCGCCGCGCACTGCCGCTGCCGGACCTGAGCCAGGCGCGACACGTCTACCGCGCTCCGCAAAGCCCGCTGCACATGCAATTGGCGGCGATCTGGCAAACGGTGTTGCACGTCGAGCAGGTGGGGCTCGATGACCATTTCTTCGAACGCGGTGGCCATTCGTTGCTGGCCACTCAGGTGATCTCCCGCGTGCGTCACGACCTCAAGCTGGACGTGCCGTTGCGAGCGTTGTTCGAGCAGCCGACGCTGGAAGCGTTCGCGGCGGCCTGCGCAGGGGTGCAGGCCGGCACTGCCAGCCCGATGGTGGCGCTGGGGCGCGACCGTCCGTTGGCACTGTCCTTCGCCCAGGAACGCCAATGGTTCCTTTGGCAACTGGATCCCTGCAGCGCCGCCTACCACGTACCGACCGCATTGCACCTGCGCGGTGAGCTGGATATCCCGGCACTGGAGCACGCGTTCCAGGCCTTGGTGCAGCGTCATGAACCGCTGCGTACCACCTTCGTGGAAGAGGCTGAGCACACCTGGCAGGTCATCCAGCCCAACCTGGCGATGGTGATCCAACGCCAGCAGGTGCAAGACTCGGCCATCGAGCAGGCGGTCGCGCAAGAGATCCAACGCCCGTTCGACCTGCTCAACGGTCCGCTGATGCGCGTCATGCTGCTGGAGATCACGGCCGCGCACCATGTGCTGGTGATCACCCAGCACCACATCATCTCCGACGGCTGGTCGATGCAAGTGATGGTCGACGAACTGCTGGCGCTGTATCAAGGCCAGGCGCCGTTGCCGGCCTTACCGATCCAGTACGCCGACTATGCCGTGTGGCAGCGCGATTGGATGGCGGCCGGGGAGAAACAACGCCAACTCGATTACTGGCGTGCGCGCCTGGGCACCGAACACGCGGTGCTGGAACTGCCCCTGGACCACCCGCGCCCGGCGGTGCAAAGCCAGCGCGGTGCGCGTCGGCGTGTACACCTGGATAACGCCCTGGTGGCCGAGCTCAAGGCACTCGCCCAGCGCCAGGACGTGACTTTGTTCATGCTCCTGCTGGCGTCGTTCCAGACGTTGCTGCACCGCTACAGCGGCCAGGCCGAGATCCGCGTCGGGGTGCCGATCGCCAACCGCAATCGCCTGGAAACCGAGCGTCTGGTTGGCTTCTTCGTCAACACCCAGGTGCTCAAGGCCGACCTGCACGGGCAGATGGCCTTTGACCAGTTACTGGCCCAGGTCAAGCAACGTGCCCTGGAAGCCCAGGCCCATCAGGACTTGCCGTTCGAACAACTGGTAGAAGCGCTGCAACCGGAACGCAGCCTCAGCCATAACCCGTTGTTCCAGGTGATGTTCAATCACCAGGACAACCTGCGCGCCGGCCCGGTGCAACTGCCTGGCCTGGCTCTGCATCCGGTGGATTGGACCGGTCACACGACCCAGTTCGACCTCAACCTGGAAACCGAGGAGTCCGTCGACGGCCTTTGGGCATCCCTGACCTACGCCACCGACCTGTTCGACGCCGCCACCCTGGAGCGCCTGGCCGTGCACTGGCAGAACCTGCTGCGCGCAGTGGTCAACGATGCCTCCCAGGCCCTGGACGAACTGGCGATGCTCAGCCCATCGCAATGGCAGCAGATGGTCGAAGACTGGAACCACACGACCGTCGACTACCCACGCGAGCGCTGTGTCCACCAGTTGTTCGAAGCACAAGCCCTGACACAGCCGCACGCCATCGCGCTGCAATTTAATGGCGAGGCCGTGAGCTACAGCGAACTCAACCGCCGCGCCAACCGCCTGGCCCATCGCCTGATCGCGGCGGGCGTTGGCCCGGACGTGCGGGTGGCGGTGCATGTGGAGCGTTCCCTGCACATGGTGGTCGGCCTGCTTGCGACCCTCAAGGCCGGTGGCGCCTATGTGCCGCTGGACCCGCAATTCCCGGCGGAGCGCCTGGCCTTCATGCTCGAAGACAGCCGCGCCCAGGTGCTGCTGACTCAGTCGCCGCTGATTGGGCGCCTGGTGCAACCGCAAGGCCTGCAGGTGCTTTTGGTCGAGGACGCCGGCGGTGACGAACACAACCCGCAGGTCAGCGTCACGCCGCAACACCTGGCCTATGTGATCTACACCTCCGGCTCCACCGGCAAGCCCAAGGGCGTGATGGTGCCGCACCAGGCGCTGTGCAGCTTTACCTGCGGCATGGCCGGCACCCTGGACATCGGCGCGCAGGCGCGGGTGCTGTCGCTGACGACGTTCTCGTTCGACATCTTTGCCCTGGAGCTGTACGTGCCGCTGACAGTCGGCGCCACGGTGCTGCTGAGCGGTCAGGAACTGGCGCTCGACCCGGAGGCGATAATCGACCTGGTCACCGCCCAATCCGCCAGCGTACTGCAAGCCACGCCGTCCACCTGGCGCATGCTGCTGGAAAGCCCACGTGCCGACCTGCTGCGCGGCATCAAGTGCCTGTGCGGCGGCGAAGCGCTGCCGGCCGATCTGGCCCAGCGCATGCTCGACCTGCAAGGCCCGGTATGGAACCTCTATGGTCCCACCGAAACCACCATTTGGTCGGTGGCCCATCGCCTGCAGGAGGCGCAACCTTTGGTCGGGCGCCCGATCGCCAACACCGCGTTGTTCATCCTCAATGCCGGGCTCAGTCCATGCCCGGTGGGTGCGGCCGGTGAACTGCTGATCGGCGGCGTCGGCCTGGCACGCGGCTACCACGCGCGGCCAGCCCTCACCGCCGAGCGTTTCGTGCCCAACCCGTACGGCGCGCCGGGCGAGCGCCTGTACCGCACCGGCGACCTGGCACGCTACCGTGCCGACGGCGTGGTGGAGTACATCGGCCGGGTCGACCATCAGGTCAAGGTGCGCGGTTTCCGTATCGAACTGGGCGAAATCGAAGCCTGCCTGCGCGAGCATGAAGGCGTTCGCGAAGCCGTGGTGCTGGCCGACAACGACCGCTTGATCGCCTACCTGGTGACGTCTGCGGCACAGCCGGCGCAAGCCTACACAGCGGCCTTGCGTGAGCGCCTGCCGGACTACATGGTGCCGGCGCACGTGATGTTCCTCGACGGCCTGCCCTTGACCCCCAACGGCAAGCTCGACCGTAAGGCCTTGCCCAAGGTCGATACCCGCCTGTTGCTGAAAAGCCATGTGGCCGCCGTCACCCCGCGCGAACAACAGGTCGCGGCGATCTGGGCCGAGGTGCTGGGCGTGCCCCAGGTCGGCCTTGACGACCATTTCTTCGAGCTGGGCGGGCATTCGCTGCTGGCTACGCGGGTGGTATCGCGGGTGCGCCAGGCACTGGCGCTGGAAGTGGCGCTCAAGACCCTGTTCGAACACCCGTTGCTGGGTGACTTCGTGGTGGCCCTGGGTGAGGAGGGCGTGGTCGCCCCGGCGCTGCTCAAGGCCGATCGCAGCCAGCCGTTGCTGCTGTCGTATGCCCAGGAACGCCAATGGTTCCTCTGGCAACTCGACTCCGAAAGCGCCGCGTACCACATCCCCAGCGCCCTGCGTTTGACAGGCCCGTTGGACCTGGCGGCGCTGCAACGCAGCTTCGACACCTTGCTGGCACGGCATGAAAGCCTGCGCACCCATTTGCGCCAGGACGCCGCCGGTACGGTCCAAGTGATTGAAGACTCGGGCCTGATTGAAATCGATTTGGTCGACACCGATGAAGCCGGCCTCAAGGCACGGGTGGCTGACGTCGTTGCGCAGCCATTCGACCTGCTGCGCGGGCCGTTGCTGCGGGCCCAGTTGCTGCGCCTGGCCGAGGACGAACATGTGCTGGTGCTGGTGCAGCACCATATCGTCTCCGATGGCTGGTCGATGCAACTGATGGTCGAGGAGCTGGTGCAACTGTACGCCGCCTTCAGCCACGGGCAGACGCCAGCCCTGCCGGCCTTGCCGATCCAGTACGCCGACTATGCCGTGTGGCAGCGCCAATGGATGGAGGCGGGAGAGAAGGCCCGTCAACTGGCCTACTGGCGTGAGCAGTTGGGCGGTGTGCAGCCTGTGCTGGAATTGCCTTTCGACTACCTGCGCCCGGCCGTGCAAAGCCATCGCGGCGCTCGCCTGGGCATCGAGTTGCAACCGCAGCTGCTGGCCGGTTTGCGTCGCCTGGCGCAGAGCGCCGGAGTGACGTTGCCGATGGTGCTGCTGGCGTCCTACCAGGCGTTGCTGCACCGCTACAGCGGCCAGGAAGACGTGCGTGTCGGGGTGCCGATTGCCAACCGCAATCGCCTGGAAACCGAGGGGCTGATCGGTTTCTTCGTCAATACCCAGGTGCTCAAGGCCGATATCCACGGGCAGATGAGCGTTGTGCAACTGCTGCAACAGGTACGCCAACGTTCCCTCGAAGCCCAGGCCCACCAGGACCTGCCGTTCGAGCAGTTGGTCGAAGCGCTGCAGCCCGAGCGCAGCATGAGCCTGAGCCCACTGTTCCAGGTGATGTTCAACCATCGCGTGACCTCGGCAGCCAATCACCTGCAGCGCCTCACCGAACTGGACGTCGAGGTGCTGAGCTGGGATGAAGGCGTGGCCCAGTTCGACCTGGCACTGGACGTGGAGGAAAGCCAGGCGACCCTGCGTGCCTCCCTGAGCTACGCCACCGATCTGTTTGCCCCAGCCACTATTGAGCGCATGGCCGGCCACTGGCAAAACCTGTTGCAGGCGATGGTTGCCGACCAACAGCAATCCATCAGCCAACTCAACCTGCTGGGCCAGGATGAGCAACGACACATCCTGCAGCTGTGGAACCAGACT
>NZ_JAOTNX010000021.1:0-75376 GCF_036346475.1 Pseudomonas sp. AM8 | reverse complement strand
TGGTGGTGGTGGTGGTGGTGGTGGTGGTGGTGGTAGTGGTAGTAGTGGTGAGCGGGCTTGCCCCGCGCTGGGCTGCGAAGCAGCCCCAATAACTGGCGACGAGGTTTTCCTGGAAAAACGCGACGGCTTTAAAGGGCTGCTGCGCAGCCCAGCGCGGGGCAAGCCCGCTCACCACAGTAAGGCCGCTCCGCAACCCTTACTTGGTCAAACAGGCTATGCGCGCGCCACTCGGCCCGAGACAAAATGGCCCACATCGTTGAACCCCGGCGTAGAGGAATGCCCCGGCGTTACCAACGAATCAATGAACGCTTCATCCTCAGCCGTGATCTTCACGTCCAGCGCGCCGGTGTAGGCATCCCACTGCGCCTCGGTGCGCGGCCCCACGATCGCCGAGCTAACCGCCGCGTTGTTCAGCACCCAGGCGATGGCAAACTCGACAATGCCCACGCCACGGCCCTGGGTGTATTGCTGGATCTGCTGGGCGATGCGCAACGACTCCACGCGCCATTCGGTTTCCAGGATGCGCTTGTCCTGGCGTGCCGCACGGCTGCCGGCTTCGGGTGTCACGTCCGGTGCGTACTTGCCGCTGAGCACGCCGCGCGCCAGTGGGCTGTAAGGCACGACGCCCAGGCCGTACGCGGCAGCGGCGGTGATCTGTTCGACTTCAGCCTGGCGGTTGACGATGTTGTACAACGGCTGGCTGATCACCGGTTTGTCCACGCCCAGGCGTTCGGCGACGCGGATCACCTCGGCAATCCGCCAGCCGCGATAGTTGGACAGGCCCCAGTAGCGGATCTTGCCCTGGCGAATCAGGTCGCCGATGGCCGATACCGTCACCTCCAGCGGGGTGTCGTGATCTTCGCGGTGCAGGTAGTAGATGTCGAGGTAGTCGGTATCGAGACGGGTGAGGCTGGCTTCCAGCGCGTTGAAGATGCGCTTGCGGCTCAGGCCACTGCGGTTGGGCAGGCCCTCGGTGGGGCCAATGGCGACTTTCGACGCCACCACCCAATCCTGACGATGGCGAGCGATGGCCTCGCCGACGATTTCCTCGGAGCGCCCGCCGGTGTAGACATCCGCCGTGTCGATAAAATTGATGCCCTGGTCCCAGGCCTTGTCGATGATGCGCAGCGAGTCCTCGGTGTGGGTCTGTTCGCCAAACATCATGGTGCCCAGGGTCAAGGCGCTGACCTTCAAACCGGACTGGCCCAATGTGCGGTAAATCATGCAAAGCTCCTTGCAGCTGTGAGACGTGACCTATGCAATACCAGAGTCGCAGGCTCTGGAACAAGCCCTGCGGGCGTTTCTTCATGCACTCAGCAAGGCCTGGCAACGCCCTTGCAGAAATCGGTGCAGCACTTTCACCCGCTCCGACACTTGCAGGCGGTGCGGGCACATCAGGTTGAACGGGGTGGGTTCGCCCTGCCAGTCCGGCAGCAGTTGCACCAGCCGTCCGGCCTTGAGGTCCCGGGCGATGTCGAGATTGGCTTTGTAGGCAATCCCGTGGCCAGCCAGCGCCCAGCGCCGCACAATTTCACCGTCATCGCTCAGGTAGTCGCCCGTCACTTCGACTTCCTGCAACCTAGTGCCCTGGCGAAAGTACCAGGTGCTGTTGGCCCGGCCCTGGCGCATGTACCGCAGCGTATTGTGCTGCGCCAACTCCGCCGGGGTGCGCGGCGTGCCGTGGCGCGCCAGGTAGTCGGGGCTGGCGCAGGGCAGGCGTTGGTGATCGGGCACCACCGGCAGCGCCACCAGGCTGGAGTCCCGTGGGACGCCGAAGCGCAGGGCGATGTCGACGGTGTCGCGGAACAGGTCGGCATTGCTGTCGTTGAGCAGTAGTTGCAGGCGGATGTGCGGGTGTTCCAGCTTGAACTCATCCAGCCAGCCCAGCACCACATTACGGCCGAAATCCGAGGGCGCGGCCAACTGCAACAAGCCGGTCAGGCCCTGGCTCTGCTGCTTGAGCGCTTGCTCGCCTTCGGCCAAGGCGGCCAGGGCCTCGCGCACGCTGTCGAGGTAGCGCCGGCCTTCTTCGGTCAGGCGCATGCTGCGGGTGGAGCGTGCCAGCAGGCGGGTACCCAAGCGGGTTTCCAGGCGCTTGAGGGCAATGCTGGCCGCTGCGGGGGTCAGGCCGAGCCCGCGTGCGGCGGCAGACAGGCTGCCGGTGTCGGCGGTGCGTGCGAACACTTCGAGGTCGAGGATTGAGCTCATTTGTAAAAATCCCTTAAAGATCCTGTCGTTTTACCGGGATTTTTCATTGATTGCCAAGCTGGGAAGATGAACGCTCACTTTCTGACCCAGGACACTTCCCCATGAATTCCTCACTCAACGGCAAAACGGTCATCGTCATCGGCGGCAGCAGCGGCATCGGTGCAGCCGTGGCCAAGGCCGCAGCCGCACGCGGTGCTCAGGTGGTGCTGGCGGGGCGGCGCCTATCGTCGGGCCGCGATAACGGCCTGCGCAGCGAATCAGTGGACGTCACCGACGCCGCGTCCCTGCAACGGTTGTTCGAAACCGTCGGGCGGTTTGACCATCTGGTGTACACCTCCGGCCCCGCGGTGCGCGCCAAGGCCTTGGCCGAAACCGACCTGGGCGAGGCCCAGGACAACTTCAACGTGAAACTCTGGGGCGCCTTGCGGGCGATCCAGCACGCGCTGCCTTTCCTCGATGAGCACGGCAGCATCAGCCTGACCTCCGGGCAACTGGGGCGCAAATTGGCACCGGGGCAGTTCATCAAAGTCGGTATCAACGCCGCCACTGAAGCCCTGGGCAAGCAGTTGGCCAAGGAGCTGGCGCCGCGTCGGGTCAACGTGGTGAGTCCCGGCGTGATTGATACCCCGGCGTATGCGGGGTTGGCCGAGGACCAGCGCCTGGCGATGTTTGCCAAGGCAGGTGGCGCGCTGCCGGTGGGGCGCGTGGGGCAGGCCGAGGAAGTGGCGGCGGGGTATGTGCTGGCCATGGAAAATGGCTACATGACCGGCGCTGTCATTGATATCGACGGCGGCGGCCTGCTGTAAACGCAGGCTAAATGTGGGAGGGGGCAAGTCGAATCGTCGCACCGCCCCTCCCACATGGACCGCGTTATACCTTCAAGGTCCGCGTCATCCGCAACGCCAGCACACTGCCCGCCACAATCACCGCCGCCAGCAGGTACAACGCCACATCCGTGGACCCGGTGGCATCCTTCACAAAACCGACGATATACGGGCTGAGGAAACCGGCCATCTGGCCCATGGAGTTGATCAGCGCCAGGCCGCCAGCGGCTGCGCCTGCGCTGAGCATGGCGGTCGGCACCGGCCAGAACATCGGCAGGCCGGTGAGGGCGCCCATGGTGGCGATGGTCAGGCCGAGGATAGCGATGGCCGGGGTGGTGGCGAAGTTCACCGCGATCACCAGGCCGATGGCGCCCATCAGCATCGGCACCACCAAGTGCCAGCGACGCTCCTTGCGCAAGTCCGCCGAGCGGCCCACCAGCAACATGAACACCGCTGCCAGCAGATACGGAATCGCACTGAGCCAGCCGATCACCAGATTATCGCTGAAACCGAGGTTCTTGATGATCGACGGCAGCCAGAAGTTGATGGCGTATACGCCACTCTGGATGCAGAAGTAGATCAGGCCGAACGCCCAGATCGCCGGGTTCTTGAACACTGCGGCGAGTGAATCGGTGGTGGTTTTCGGCTTGTTGGCCAGGTCGGTGGCCTGGTCGGCTTCCAGCACGGCGCGCTCGTGGGGCTTGAGCCACTTGGCATTGGCAAAGCTGTCGCTGAGCAGGAAGTAGGCGAGGGCGCCGAGGATCACGGTTGGGATGCCTTGCAGCAGGAACATCCACTGCCAGCCCGCCAGGCCGCCCTGGCCGGCGGCGAAGTGGTTGAGGATCCAGCCGGAAAACGGGCTGCCAAGCAAACCGGACACCGGGATCGCCGACATGAACAGCGCCATGATCCGCCCACGGCGGAACGTTGGGAACCACTGCGAGAGGTACAGCACCACACCGGGGAAGAAGCCGGCTTCAGCTGCACCGGTAAACAGGCGCAAGGTATAGAAATGCGTCGGCGTGGTGACGAACAGCAGGCAGGTGGACAGCGTGCCCCAGACGATCATCATCAAGGCAATCCAGCGCCGTGGACCGAACCTGGTCAGCGCCAGGTTGCTCGGCACGCCGCACAGCACGTAGCCGATAAAGAAGATCCCGGCACCCAGGCCGTATACGGTTTCGCTGAATTTCAGCGCATCGAGCATCTGCAACTTGGCAAAGCCAACGTTGACCCGGTCGAGGTAGTTGAACAGATAGCAGATGAAAATGAAGGGGATCAGGCGCAGGGTAATGCGCTTGTAGATGGCGTTTTTATCGTCATCGGTGGCCAGTGTGACAGCGGCGCTCTGTGACATGGGAATCTCTCTTTATTATGATTTTTTGCGATGCGAGGGTAACGTTGATCGCCCAACGAGTCTCGGCCACGTGGCGGGGTGCTGTCTTTGTGCTTGCGCACAGTGATGCATGCTTTGCGCTGTGCCGATGAACAACCACGCTTTCAAGGACTTTCTTTCAAGGAGATGGCCGCATGTTCGAGCTGGATCATGACCTGGCGCAGGATATCGTCAATCGCACCATGGCGATCCTGCCCTATAACGTCAACGTCATGGACAGCCAGGGCCTGATCCTCGGCAGCGGCGAACCCGAGCGCATCAACACCCGCCACGAAGGCGCACAATTGGTGCTGGCCAACGGCCGCGTGGTCGAGATCGACGGGCAGACCGCCAAGCACCTCAAGGGCGTGCAGCCGGGCATCAACCTGCCGCTGATGCACGATCAGCGCTTGATCGGCGTGCTGGGCATCACCGGCGAGCCCGAGCTGTTGCGCACCTATGCCGAATTGGTGCGCATGACCGCCGAAATGCTCGTCAGCCATCGTCATCAGCAAGCCGAGCAGCAATGGCGACGCCAGCGTTGCGATGATCTGTTGGCGTTGCTCCTCGCCGACAGCGGCGACTCACCACGCCTGGTCGACGAAGCCCAGCAATTGGGCCTCAAGCCGCAGCTGGCACGCACGCCGTACCTGTTCGAACTGGGGGCGGGCCAATCGGCGGAGGCCTTGAACACCTGGCTGACCTCGCGCTATCCGGACAGTTGGTGCGTGAGCTCGGCGCAGTTCTCGCTGCTGTGGTGCCGACCGGCGGCGCAGCAGGTGGACAATCCACGGTTGCTGGAAAAGCTCCAGGGCCTGGGCTGGAACATCCTGCGGGTGGCCGTCGGCGGGCAGGCGGATGGCCTGGCCGGATTGCGCCGTTGCTATCGTCGCGTCGGCGATTTGCTGGCTTACGGTCGCGATGTACTGCCGCACTCGCGGCTGTTGACCCTCAACCGCTACCGCCTGCCCGTGATGCTCTGGCGTCATCGCAACGACGATGCCCTCGACGAACTGCTCAACCCCTTGCGCAAGGTGCTGGGCAAGGACAGCAACGGCCAACTCCTGGCCACGCTGCGCAGTTGGTGCGAACACGACGGGCAAAGCCAGGCCTGTGCCGACGCCCTCGGCATTCACCGCAACAGCCTGCGTTATCGTATGGAGCGCATCGCCGAACTCAGCGGCGTCGACCCGCTGACCCTGGATGGCATGTTGGCGCTGTACCTCGGCGTGCAGCTATTGCCCCAGGCTTTGTCGGAATGAACAACAAACCTTCCCCGTACTTGTGCATCGGACCGGCGTCAGCGGCGGTGCCAACTGGCAGCATGGGCGTGATAAAAACCGGAGAAAGCCCATGAAAATCATCATCGCCCCCGACTCGTTCAAGGACAGCCTGAGTGCCGAGGGCGTCGCCCAGGCCATTGCCGCAGGGTTGGCGCAAGTCTGGCCGGACGCACAGCTGATCCAGTGCCCGATGGCGGACGGTGGTGAAGGCACGGTGGACGCGGTGCTCGCCGCCTGTAACGGCCAATTGCGCCGCCAGGCGGTACGTGGCCCGCTGGGCGGTACGGTTGAAGCACGTTGGGGCTGGTTGGCCGACAGCCACACCGCGATCATCGAAATGGCCGAAGCCAGCGGCCTGCAATTGGTAGCGCCAGGCCAGCGCGATGCGTGCACCAGCAGCACCTACGGCACCGGCGAGCTGATTCGCGCGGCCCTGGACCTGGGTGCCCGGCGCATCATTCTGGCGATTGGCGGCAGCGCCACCAACGACGGCGGCGCGGGGGCGATGCAAGCCCTGGGCGTGCAACTGTTCGACGCTGCGGAACAGGCCTTGCCGCCCGGAGGCCTGGCCTTGTCACGGCTGGCGCATATCAACCTGGAAAAACTCGACCCGCGCCTGGCCCAGGTACGCTTTGAAATCGCCGCCGATGTGAACAACCCACTGTGCGGCCCCCACGGCGCCTCGGCGATTTTCGGCCCGCAAAAAGGCGCCAGCCCCGGGCAGGTGCAACAACTGGACGCCGCCCTCGGCCACTTCGCCGATCACTGCGCCAAGGTCCTGCCCAAGGACGTGCGCGACGAGCCCGGCAGCGGCGCCGCCGGCGGCCTGGGGTTTGCCGCCAAGGCGTTCCTCGGCGCGCAGTTCCGCGCGGGCGTGGAAGTCGTTGCCGAACTGGTGGGCCTTGACGAAGCCGTACGCGGCGCCGACCTGGTCATCACCGGCGAAGGCCGCTTCGACGCCCAGACCCTGCGCGGCAAAACCCCCTTCGGCGTGGCCCGCATCGCCCGGCAACACGGCGTACCGGTGATTGTCATCGCCGGCACCCTGGGCGACGGCTACGAGCAGATGTACGACCATGGCGTGGCAGCGGCGTTTGCCTTGCCGAGCGGCCCGATAAGCCTGGAGCAGGCCTGCAGTGAGGCACCGCGTTTGCTACGCGAGCGCGCGGCGGATATTGCGCGGGTGTGGCGTGTGGCTGCGCGGGGCTGAGAGAGGCAGCCCTCGGCGCCGTGACACAGCTGTCGATAATTACTATGATCCGTGCATTCTTTTAAGACTGGCTGACCTGGCCGGACACGTTGGAAGCCGATCATGCAGATCAAGCGTTTTACTCTCGTCAATTTTCGCGGCATCGAGCACATGGAGCTCGACTTCGAGGGTAAGAAGACTGTCGCTTTGGTGGGCGTCAATGGGGTGGGCAAGTCTTCGATTCTGGATGCGTTGGCGATTACGCTTTCGAATTTGACGGCGCGGATTGTTAATCAGGCTTCGAAGTCCAGAGCAATATCAAAAGATGACATCAAGACTGGCGCTGAATACACACGACTGAAGGTTGTCGTCGGGTTCCAAGATGAGCACGATGTCGATTGGGCAATAGCACTTAACCGAAAATCAGGAAAACACCCCAAGGAACGTAGTAGTGATTTGGCTTTGGTGAAAGAGACGGCTGCGTCTTTTGAAATCAATGCCCTTCACTACGAGCTCATTGGTGACAAGCCTATTCAGTTGCCTCTTGCAGTTTATTACGACGTTCATCGGGCTGTTTTAGATGTTCCGTTACGTGTTCGTGAGCGTTTGGTGAACACAATCGATGAAGGTTACGACGACGCACTTGGTCATGGCGGCGCTGACTTTAAAAGATTTTTCATCTGGTTTCGCAACCAGGAAGATCTCGAAAATGAAATTAGTCGAGACCTTCCAGGATTCCGTGACCATGAGCTTTCAGCAGTTCGGCGAGCAATTGAAATATTCACAGGATTCAAGGACATTCGAGTACGTCGCAAGCCAACACTTAGGATGACCGTTCTCAAAGGTAACCTCGAATTCAACGTCCTGCAGCTTTCGGATGGAGAGAAATGCTTGTTGGCAATGGTTGGCGATTTGGCTCGAAGACTTACATTGTTAAATCGCGAAGTGCCTGACCCATTGGAGGGCAAAGGTGTCGTCCTTATTGACGAGTTGGATCTTCACCTTCATCCAGGTTGGCAACGCACCGTTGTCGCAAAGTTGGAACGAACATTTCCCAACTGCCAATTCATCATTACCACCCACTCCCCGCAAATATTGGGTGAACTTCCTGCTGGGGCGGTGATGCTGCTCAAGGAAGGCAAGTATATCGGTCATCCGGAGCGCTCACTGGGCCTTCGAAGTGGTGAGGTCATAGAGGAACTGATGGGGGAATTGGCCCAAAACCAAAACGTCAGCCAGCAACTCAGAACAATCTACCGTGACCTCGACGACGACAATCTTGAATCCGCCCAGGCTAAACTCGCGAAACTGCGCGAACAGGTCGGCAAAATCCCTGATGTCCTTGAAGCCCAAGCCAGTATTGACTCTCTGAGGTCGCTAGAAGAGGGCGGTGCGTGAGGTCTATCAAAAAAGGCGCCGAGCCACGGGCGCTGATTGAATGGAAAAGAGAAAACCGCAATACGCCGCATAACCTTTACTACGGCAAGGGAAGCAGCTTTCCGAGCGAGCCCGTTCGCCAGGCGCTCTTGAAGGAGCAGTTCCATTTATGCGCGTACACCTTGCGGCGGTTGCCCACTGCGACCGAATGCCAAACAAAGGGACAGGGCACACAATTCAGCTGCCACATTGAGCATGTCCTTGCACAAACGCATCACGAGGCTGACAGCATCGCCTACGACAATTTGGTGGCGTGTTATCCCTCCAGCCAAACCAAGATGGCTTGTGGTTATGGTGCCGTGGAAAAAGCTGACTACGACGTGGCCCGAAAGCCCTTCGTTTCTCCGCTGTCAGCCAATGTCGAGCGCCAGTTTCGATATTCCAGTGATGGCTACGTAGAAGGTCTGACGCCTGACGCTGTTGCCACCGTCGAGGTCCTTAAGCTCAATCACCCGACGCTGGTAAACGATAGGGCCGCCGTTGTCAGAGGCCGATTGCGACCACGTGGTACTCCGATCACTGCCGCTGCTGCCCGGCGCCTGGCAGACGAAGTCAACTCACCCGATGCCCAGCATTGCCTCCCCGAATACTGCCAGGCACTCAAGCAACAGGCCGAACGTCACGCACAGCGTCTCGAAAAGTACGCAGCCCGTGTTCGTGGCCAAGCCAGGCCCTGAGTACTACCGTCTTAAACAGTGAACATGGGACAATCCGCGTCATTTTTCGACACGGAGAGTCCCCATGCTGCGCCCCGTACTCCTGGCCCTGCTGCTGACCGGCAGCGCCACCCAGGCCTTCGCTCAACCGCCCGCTGAAACCGTACCGCTGCTACGGGAAATCAAGAACTGGGTCACCGGGTGCGACAACCTGCGCAATTGCCACGCCCTCAGCGCGCCCAGTGGCGTCGATGAAGAAGACTACAGCTCCCTGACCTTACATATCTGGCATCAGGCCGGTCCCGAAGGGTATCTGCGCTTGCGCTTCGACCACCGCGGCGAAGCGCTGGACCTGTCGACCTTGCTGTTGGACGGTCAGCCGCTGGGCCTGGAGCTGACCCAGGATCTGCATGTGGAACTGGACGATCAGGGCGGCGATCCCGAGGTGCAGTCTTACGGCGTGATCGAGGACGCTGCGGCGCGGCGCTGGTTGCAGCGTTTGCGCAATGGCCAGCGCCTGCAATTGCCGGGCGACGAACAGGCCCATGTGTCGCTGAGCGGCCTGAGCGCTTCGCTGCTGTTGATGGATGCGGTGCAGGGGCGGGTGGATAACGTGACGGCCCTGGCACGCCCCGGAAAAGCGCCGGCCCGTGAGGTGCCGCCACGTTTGCCGACACCGGTGTTGCGCAAGTTCCCTGCGCCGCCGGCGTTGACCGCGCAGGAACAGGCCGGCCTGGTGGCCGCTGCAGTGCAGGCCGTGACGCCGGAGGAGGGTGAGCCCGAGGCAAAGGCCGGGGCGCTGACGGCGCAACAGGCGATGACGGTGGTGCGTTACGACTGCGCGGCCTACAACTGTGAGTTCGACGTGACCAGCCGCCAGCGTCAGGCGCCCTATGCGCAAACGCCGCTCGCGCTTGAGCCCTTGCCGTTGGACGGCGCCGCGCTGCAAGGCTCGGTGGGCTATGACGAAGCCACCGGCACCTTGAGTTATTTCTACAAGCAGCGCGGCATCGGTGACTGTGGCGGCGGTGGTGTCTGGGTGTTTGACGGCAAGGCGTTCCAGCTCAGTGAGTTTCATAGCATGCCGCGCTGCACCGGTGTCGGTTACGGCGACTGGCCGTCGTTATGGACGACCGTGCCGGCGCCCTAGCCAGGGAGCAGGCACGGCCTCTACACTGGTCGGCCACGTGTCTTTCAAAGGATGAAACACCATGCACGCACCTGAACCCCATATCGTGATCCAGCGCTTTACCGAGGCCCACCTTGACGGTGTGGCGGCGCTCTATAACGAACCGGCCGTGTGCCGGCAGGTGCTGCAGATGCCGTTCCAGTCGGTGGATGTCTGGCGCAAACGCCTGGTCACCGACAACGAGCGGCGCCTGCAACTGGTGGCGGTGCACGGCGGCGAGGTGATCGGCCAACTGGGCCTGGAACAGTACCTGCGCGTGCGCCAGGCCCATGTCGGTTCGTTCGGCATGGGCGTGGCGACGGCCTGGCAGGGCAAGGGCGTAGGCTCGCGGCTGTTGACGGCCGCGCTGGACGTGGCCGACAACTGGATGAACCTGCACCGGGTGGAACTCACGGTGTACGCCGACAACGAAGCCGCGCACCACCTGTACCGCAAGTTCGGCTTCGAGGTCGAAGGGCGCTTGCGTGACTACGCCCTGCGCGATGGGGTGTTTGTCGACACCCTGAGCATGGCGCGCCTGCGCCAGTCGGCTTAACCCTCCAGCGCAAACGCCACCGCAGCCTGCGCATGCAGCTCGGTGGTGTCCAGCAGCGGCAGGTCGCTGTGTTCGGGCTTGACCAACAGGCTGATTTCCGTGCAACCGAGGATGACCGCCTGGGCACCCCGTGCGGCCAGGGACTCGATGACCCGCAGGTAGACCTGGCGTGACGCATCGCTGATCACGCCGACGCACAACTCCTCATAGATGATCCGGTGCACGGCGCGGCGCTCCTCCGCGTCCGGCACCAGCACGGTGAGGCCCTGGGCGGCCAGGCGTGACGTGAGAAAATCCTGCTCCATGGTGAACGCGGTGCCGAGCAAGCCGACGGTCAGGGTGCCGGCTGCCACCGCCGCCGCAGCGGCCGCATCGGCGATATGCAGGAAGGGAATCGACACCGCCGCCTCGATACGCGGCGCCACCAAGTGCATGGTGTTGGTACACAACACCACGCATTCGGCGCCGCCGGCCTGCAAACGGCGCGCGGCGTCTTCCAGGATCAGCGCGGTGTCATCCCAACGCCCGGCGTGCTGGGCCTGTTCCACCGGGCCGAAGTCCACGCTGTACATCAACACCTGGGCCGAGCGCAGCGGGCCGAGCTGGTCGCGCACGCGCTGGTTGATGATGCGGTAGTACTCGGCGCTGGACTCCCAGCTCATGCCGCCGATAAGGCCGATGGTGCGCATGCGATGCTCCTGACAGGGAAAGTCGCTTCACCTTACCCATCAGCCGCTGAATAGTCATACGCAGTTGCCCGCCAATTCACCAGAGCAGTTCAAACAACGGTGATTACCTATCACTGCCACGTGCTGGGCTGACTCGTCCATACCTGTAAGAAATGACAGTATATTTTGATTCAATGCCCGTATCTAATCAGAACGGATGACGGATCAAACCCCACTATCCGAGGCTTTTTCTGGGGCAACTTCAGGAAAACTCCCAATCCTGGCATGTGAACTTCGAACAAAATAAGGCTTGCTGGAAAAAGCGCTACCTGTGATTCCACTGGCTAGGCGGCTTGGCGATAACCGCCAAACATCTCTTATACGAAGTTTATTCAAGAGGAGTCCCTCATGGCATCGCAACCCCGCGAAGGCGATCCCGGCACCGGCCAAAGCGATCATTTACCGCCGACACCGCTCATGATTCCCGAGATCCAGCTTCCTTTCGCCGGTCCGCCACCGCGTTCCGACAGTGAGCGGTTGCGCACCCAGGCTCTGGCTTGGGCGCAGCGGTACGGCTTGATCGGCCGCCGCGGTGCACATCGGTTGAGCACCACTGCGTTACTCGAATTGGGAATGGCGTTGTGCGGGAGTGCACCCTCGCAAGAAGCCGAGATTCTGGTGTGCTGGTATCTGTGGGCGCTCACTCTCGATGACCGAATCGATGATGGCCCCTGGGCGGAAAACGGTGCATTAGATCGTTTCATCACCGCAGTGCAGGCTTTGACCGAAAGCGGCAATGCTGATCCATCAGGTGAAACCAGCCGATTTGATGACCCGATGCTCGCTGTTCTGGTTGATGATCTGTGGCCTCGGACCAAGTGCTGGGGGGACGACCGCTGGCGGCAGAGGCTAGTACGACATTTGATCCAACATCTGCGTGCGCAGGCGACGCTGGTACGAGGGCGGGAAACCGACACAGCATTCACGTTGGCCGAGTACCTGCCTTTGCGCCGGGACTCTTTCGGTGCGTTGTTTTTCTTTGATCTCATCGATGCTGCCGAAACGCTCGACCCGTACGAGGATCCAGCGCACACCGAATGGTGGAATACGCTGCGTGAGCACGCTGCCGATATCATCGCCTGGACGAACGACATCCATTCGATTGCCAAGGATGTTGTGTGCGGTGAGCGCTGCAACCTAGTGTCGATACTGGCGGCTACCACTGGCACAGACTGGCCTGCCGCGATTGAATCCGCCCATCAGAGGGTGAACACGGCGGTTGCGCAGTTCACTGCGGTCGCCGCCCAGCATGCAAATCTCCCGCGGTCTGCCGCGACCGACCCGGACCGGCTGCGTCGGGTTGTCCGGGCGGCGGGCGACTGGCACCGGAGCGTTTCTCGCTATCACCTGCAAAGTGCCGACGCTTCGGCGCAGGACAACCGGAAAGTGGATCTGAAACTGACCCCGCCGACCCTTAAATCCCGGCAGTTCGAAATCGACCCGTACCCATTGTATGAGCGTTTACGCACCACTCTACCGATCGTCTACGACGAGCCCACCGATGTGTGGCTGGTCAGTCGGCATGTGGATGTCAAAGCCGCGCTGACCCATCCTGGGGCCAGCAACAACAACTACAGTTGGCAGATTGGGCCGCTGCTGGGACACACCATCGTCACTATGGACGGGTGTGAACATGCTCAGCACCGAGCGTTGCTTAGCCCTTCGTTCCGCAGCAAGGCTCTCGCGGCGCTTGAAGCCTCCATTACTTCGGTGACCACAAACCTCCTGGCGCAAATGCACGGTCGACCTCAGGTGGACCTTATTGCCGATTTCACCGCCGCACTGCCAGTGCGGGTGATGGCTCGTGCGCTGGGTCTGCCGGCTGAAACCCGCGAGGAGGTGGAGCAGCTAAAGCGTTGGTGTGCCATCGGTTTCGCTTACATGGGCAACTATCGACAGGACCCCGCACTGTTGACCGGCGGGTTATCCAACCGAGACAGTTTCTACGACTTCATCCAGCCGCACATCGACGCCCGCCGTGCAGAACCCTCAGACGATTTGATCTCGCAACTCCTGGCTGCGCAGATTGATGGTCAGCCGTTGTCCGAGACGTTCGTCCGGTCTTACTGCGCAATCCTGATGACGGCGGGTAGCGAGACCAGTCACGGTGCGCTGGCGAATCTCATCGTCAACCTGTTGGACGAGCCTGGCGTCAAAGAGGCGGTGATCGCTAATCCAGACCTGATGGATAATGCGCTCACCGAAACCCTGCGACGCAACCCCCCTTTGCAACTCGTACTCCGGGAGGCCCGTGAGGCGCTGCAACTGCCCTCGGGAACGATTCCTGCGGGCGCGACCCTGGCTTGTCTTATCGGTTCGGCCAACCGTGATCCGGATCAATTCACCGACCCGGACACCTTCAATATGTCGCGCACCGAACAGGCGAGCAGTCATTTCGCCTTCGGCGCGGGTCGTCACTTCTGCCTGGGATCGATGCTGGCGCGGATGGAGATCACGATCAGCGCCCGCATGCTGCTACAGGCCTTTCCTAACGTGCGCTGGGCTCCAGGGTTCAAGCCTGCCGAACGTGGATTCCTCAATCGCTGCCCTGATCAACTGGAGGTCGTACTTTGACCACTATCGATTCCGCCGAGGAACCGCGCTACACCAGCAGTTATCTTGCTGATCAGCACGCCGGCCAATTGGCACGGCTACGTACCCTGGAACGTGCGTTTGACCCGTTGAGCCAAGCGGTTTTTGATCAACTGGATCTTCCGCGCAAGCCTGCCATCCTCGATCTCGGCGCCGGCGCCGGCGCTGGATCGCTCGCCGGCTGGCTGAGCAAGCGATATCCCGATGCGACGGTCACCGCCACTGATATCGACACCCGATTCCTTACCGGTATCCCGGGCATTAGGGTGATCACCCATAATGCGGCGACCGAGAGTTTTCCTGCCGCCTCCTTTGACGTGGTGCATGCTCGGGCGCTTCTGTGTCACCTCAGCGAACGCGAAGACATATTGACACGAGCCGCCACATGGGTCCGCCCGGGTGGTTGGCTGGTGATCGAGGACGTGAGTCTGCAACCGAGCTTGAGAACGGCGAACCCGGTGTTCCGAAAAGTAGCCCAGGCCGGAGTCACCCTCCTGGAGCGGACCATTGGTTCCGACATGCTCTGGGCCGATACGCTCCCGGGTCAATTACGTGATCGGGGACTTTCCAACGTTGGGCATCGCACCCTCGAAGGCCGAATCGGTGACAACAGCCCCGCCGATACCTTCTGGGCTGCAACCACCGCACAGGCTGGGCCGGCGCTGGTGAAACTTGAGTTACTCACTCAAGACGACCTCGAGGCCATGGCCAGCCTGCGTGCCGATCCAGGATTCATCCACGCAGCCTTGACGTTCGTCAGCGCCTGGGGACAAGTCCCCTGACTTGGGTAAAACCCGCACACTGAAAACAGTGCGGGGGAGGGAGCGCGTAATGACACCGAGGGGAATACAAAATGACCGGTAAGGTCGTGTTAGTTGACGCACACGATGTACAGATCGGTGTTTGTGACAAACGCATCGCACACTTGGGAACGGGAACGCTTCATCGCGCATTTTCAGTGCATCTGATCGACAGTCACGGGCGTCACCTGCTGCAGCGCCGTGCAGCAGGTAAAATGCTCTGGCCAGGTTTCTGGTCGAATGCATGCTGCAGTCATCCGGCACCTGGAGAGGCTATTCTGGATGCTGCGTCTCGTCGTCTGCGTGAAGAACTGGGCATTTCTGCCTCCTGCCGTTTTTTATATAGTTTTGAGTACCATGCGCACTTTGGCTCAATCGGTGCGGAACACGAATTTTGTCATGTATTGGTTGCGCAATCTGACGCTGGGGTCTGCCCGGCAGCTGAAGAAGTCAGCGAGATCAAGTGGTGGACGCGAGCCGAAATATCAGCGCAACTTTCAGAGTCGCAAGGGCAATTCACGCCTTGGTTTCGAATGGAGTGGCATCGTCTTTTATCGGAACACCCTTCGTTCGATACACCGGCATTGCAGATCTGCCCGGAGGAGAATACGACACCGTCAGGACACGTATAAACCTGTTACTTCTGACAGTAGACGGCAAGTAATTTGGCCTTGTTAATAGAGGCCAGGCCTGCGCCTTGGAGGCTTGGTCCATTAACATGATGAGGATTGCCTAATGCCAAATGTATACAAGTTTATTAGCTTCGATGGACTGCCTGCTGCGGTGATTACCGATACCGGGAAAGAGCTCATAGTCACCGCGCCGGCGATTCGTGGACTAGAAAAGGGACAGGAAGTGGTGTTCTTCTTTCGCACGCATCTGGGGCATGGCATTGCCATCTACCTGACCCTGGAAGAAGGCAGCTTGAAGCAACCCATGGAAGTCGTGGTTGATAAGAGCAAACTTCCCAAATCGAGGGAACTGCATATCGACTACGGCGCCTACGTTAGTCAGCACGCGGTTCACCGTTCGGCCGTGGCGTATTACCCACCCCATGAAACCGCAGCCCAGGGCTAGCACGTCAACCGCACCATCCATTGCCGTCACGTTGAGGCCGGGAGTTCATCCAGCTGTAAACGACGACCCGTGCCTCAGGCTGGTGTTTAGTCATACGCCGAGCGGCCGCTTCTGCCATGATCGGGCTTTGTTACGTGGCACACCCAAGGAAATCTGCAATGGACGATGTACAGCAACTGGGCGAGATGCTTCGTCATTACGCCGATAGCGAAGCGCACAAGAAGCAGCAGTTCGATGTGCAGTCGGCGCGCTGGAAGCAGAAGCTCGAGGAGCTGTTCGGGCAGATCGAGCAATGGCTGGAGCCGGTCAAGACTGTCGGCCTGCTGGAGGTGCACCGTGAAGCCTATGTCGCCAGCGGGCCGGGCGTACCGGTGGAGACCTCGACCTTCAAGACCGAAAAGCTGCTGGTGCAGATCACCGGTAAGACCGTGGAGTTCGTGCCTGAAGTCATGGGCGTGGGCGGTTTGATCTCGGTGTCGGTGATGGGCTTGACCGCTGCCCGCCACGGCAGTGTGTCACTGGTGCTGCCGGCCGACAAAAACGACTGGTTGTGGAAGAAAACTAATGGCCTCAAAGACCCGGACACCTTTGGCTTCGACGCCAATTTCCTGGCCTCGCAGTTGCAGAGCCTGATTCCGCGCGAACGCGCCTGAGGGACTTCCGCTTCGCGCAACGTCGATGGGGACGCCGGTGTGTCGAACACTGGGTGGAAATACGTATTTTTTGCCCAGGATTGGCTATACCTACAGCTCCATGTTTCGATGATGATCGCCAGGGAGCTCAATGATGAAACTAAGGCTAATGATCAGTACGCTGTGCGTGGCTTCACTTGCAATGACCGGCTGCGCCAGCAAGGTCACCCAACCGGACGAGTACTCAGGCTTTCTGTCCGACTACAGCCAACTCAAGGAAGCCAAGTCGCCTTCGGGGGTCGAGGTGATGCGCTGGGTAGACCCCCAACTCGACCTGAGCCGCTATACCGCGGTGTATATCGAACCGACGCAGTTCTACCCCAAGCCCCAGGCCACCACGAAAATCCCCGACAGCACCCTCAATGGCATCAACACCTACTTCAACCAGGCGCTCAAGCGTGAGCTGGGCAAATCACTGCCCCTGGCCAACGGGCCCGGCCCCGGTGTGATGGTGGTACGTGCGGCGATCACCGCCGTCAGCAGCAAGACCGAAGGCCTCAAACCCTATGAATTCGTGCCCGTGGCCCTGGTGGCGGCAGCGGTGAGTACCGGTACCGGCATCCGAGACCAGGAAACCACCCTGGGTACCGAGGCGCAGTTCCTCGATGGTGCCAGTGGCAAGGTGCTCGCCCAAGTGGTGCGCAAGGGCACGGGCAAGCCGCTGTCCAACGACTCGCAGGTGATGAAGGCCGATGACGTGAAAGGCGTGATCGATGGCTGGGCGTCGGACCTGCATCAGTCGTATGTGAAGCTGAAAAAACACTAGGGACTAGAACGCATTCCTGGCGGGTTTGTTGTAGTAGCTGAGCAGGGCGTCGTAGCGACGGGTGATGAGGTAGTAGTCATCGCTCAGTTGCTGTGGTGGGGCGTGTTCCCGCCAGTCCTGATGCAGGGTGCGCAACGCCTGGAGGTACGCGTCGGCTGACGCGCGGGTGGCGTACCAGAGGTGAGTGGCTTCATCCTCCCGTTTGCTGCGCGGCATTTTCACCAGGAAGTCCTTGCTGGCATCGCTGGCCTGTTGCAGCGTCTCGGTCAAGCTGAGCAGTTGCTGAGGCGTCAGGCTGGCGTCGCGTACACCCTGGTCAATCTGGTTCATCGCCTGGCGGGCGGCGATCATATGGTTGAGCAGGTGCCAATGCAGGTCCCGGCCGAAGCGCGATTCGAGTCGCTCCAGCTGTGCCGGGCGCAAACGGAGGTCTTCGTCCTGCAAATGGTTGCGTAATTCGGCGGATGCCCGCAGGTATTCTTCGCCCCGCTGGGCCAGTTGCTCCTCCAGACTCTTGTTCATGGCCTGTGCCACAAACTGGCGTATGTTCGACGGCATACCTTCGGTTTGTATCGGGTCAACCATGTCTGCCAGCGAGGTGAATTTATTCAGCTTGTCGGCATACACCGTGGCGAGAGTACCGAGGTGGCTTCCGGGCTGCTGGCGCTCCAGTTTGAGTGTGTACAACTGCGAACAGACCGCCGCTTGGATAAGGCGCGGTTCAGGCTCATCACGGTCGCCAAATTTATCCTGGGTGGGTGCTTCGGGCTGTGTCGAACGCATACGGTAGTACGCCAGGCGCGTATCGCGATCAATGCGGTTCACGCAGTCAATGATCGGGGCCAGTGCGCTGGCCGTTGCGGTGGAAGGGCTGTCCCGTTGGTCGAGCCATAATTGCACGCGTTGCAGGGGTTTGGTGGCGCCGGCCACACCGAGCAATCCCAGGCCCAATACCAGGCTGATGGGTAACAACCATTTCGGATTCATTGCGCGGCCTCCTGGCCATACCACTGTGCCTGGGTGGCGGGCGCCTGACAGTCGGGGGCGGTGCGAGGCATGCGGCTGCACAGGCGTTCGGGCCACTGTTGCAGGCCCTGGTTACGGGTCACGTGTTGCTGGTTGTCGAGCACCTTCAAGCCGGCGTACAGCACAATCCCACTGGTGACCAACAGCACCATGCCCAGGGCCGTCCAGCGCGGGTGGCGGGCGGTCCAGGGGGTGTGGCTGTTCATGAAGGGTCGCTTGATGACGCCGATAACCGCCAGGGTCGCGACCAGCGCCAGGCTGGCAAACGGGCCGAAGGCGTAACCCAGCGCTGCGGCAAGGACCAGCCCTGGCAGCAGGTCCCGTATCGGCAACAACGGCAGGTGAGTAGGGCTGAGCCAGCGCGGCAGGTGCTCACTGAGTCGTTCATCGAGCACGCGGTACTGATGAGCCAGCGGGCGCCAGACCTGCCAAGCCAATCCGGCGCCTATCACGGCGCCCAACGCCCACAGCAGGCCGTAGCCCAAGGTCGGCAGCACATTGCCGGCCAGGGGCTCGGCATTCACCAGCACGCCCACCAGGCAGCTCAATACCAGTGCGACAATCCAGGGCCAGGTGTCCATGGTCGTGTCCCAGCCTTGCCAGAAATACACGGTACCGCCGGGCATCGCTTCGGCTTCGGCCACATGGTCGGCGTAGATATCTGCGCTGAGTGCCTGGCAGGCTTTCCAGTCATGATCATCGAAGCGTTGGGCGAAGGCACGGCGCTGACCCAGGCTCATCGGTGCCAATAGCAGCCGGGCGGCACGTTGTTGCGGGCTGTTGGGCGCTTCGGCTGCCAGTGCCCGTTGGCGTGCCATGAAGACCGGGCCTTGCTGGCGTTGCAACAGCCGCGCCCAATCCCCCGCCGGGCAGTCGTGACCGGCGCCGCCATGCCAGTGCTGGCCGGCGCACACCGCGTCGAACACTGCGCTCGACCAGTAGTGACTCTGTGCAAGCAGGCGGGCCAGCCATTGGTTGAACCACTCGGCATGGGGATGATTGTTCACCCAGGGATGTTCGGAACGTGCGGCATAGGCAGCCAGGAAAGCGGCCTCGTCCTTTTGCTCAAGGGCCTGGCGAAAGGGTTGCTGCAACGCGCTGCGGTGCTTGCGCTCGAGTCTTTCGATCAGCTCGCCGGGCAACTCCAGGCGCTGCCAGGCCGTCAGCCAGTTGAAGGTTTCAAAGGCCCAGCGGGTGTCTTCGGGGTTGAGATGCCCCTCGATGTCGCGTAACAACAGCTGGATTTCAAAGTGCAGCGCATTGCCATGGGCCATGGCTGCCTGGTAGTGGTCGGCAAGGCCGTCGCCCAGGATGTCGATGACCACTTCGTCAGCTTCCTGCTGCCCCTGGCTCCACTCCAGCGCGGCCTCATAGGCTTC
This sequence comes from Pseudomonas sp. AM8, assembly GCF_036346475.1. Classification (NCBI taxonomy): domain Bacteria; kingdom Pseudomonadati; phylum Pseudomonadota; class Gammaproteobacteria; order Pseudomonadales; family Pseudomonadaceae; genus Pseudomonas; species Pseudomonas sp. AM8. The sequence goes on along the minus strand of NZ_JAOTNX010000021.1, from coordinate 55,620 downwards.
GCGCAGGCGCTGGAAACCCTCGGGGTCATCATCCGGCCGGGTTTTCTTCAGCAGGGCGGCGTATTGGCGCTTGATCGCGCGGCTATCGGCATCCGGGGCCAGGCCGAGGACATTCCAGCAAGTCATGTGCAGTGCAACTCCATAGACAATCGCGCGCACGTTACCCGTTTTACAGGTTGATAAACCAGCGGTAGTAGGGGGTAGGGCTCGTGGTAGGACTGGCCCGGTCCAGCCTTGCGGCGACCGGGCACGCGGTGTTACTTGAGCGGCGTCAACGGCGGCAGTTTCCACTGGCCGTTACCCACCTCAGGCGTGGGCAGGTAAATCCGCAGGATTGCGTAGAACGGACCGGGTGGGGCCGGCAACCAGTTGCTCTGCTCGGCTTTTGGCGGCTCGTGGTGCTGCAGGGCCAGGGTCAGGCCGCCATCGGCGTCGCGCTTGAGGCCGGACAGCATGTGCGAGTTGATCAGGTAGCGTTTCTTGTGGTTGGGCACCAGTTGCTTGGTCTTGGCGTCGTACATGGTCAGGGACCAGAACGCATCGGCCGGTGGCAACTGGTCCTTGGCGAAATGCACGGTGTAGCTGTGGCGTGCGCCGTTGGCAGGCTTGCCCTCGCTGTCGATGACGTAGCTCAGGTACGCGACCTCATCGCCGGAGTTACCGAAAATCCCCATGTCCGCACCGGCGTAGCGGTACAGGTAGTTGTTGTTCAGGTGGTCGCGGCTGCCGTACAAATCGGCACTGGAGACTTGATGCGTGTCAACCTTGTCCTTTTTGAACGCGGCAAACTCGGCGCGGGCATCGGAGATACCGTCTTCCAGGGCCTTGCGCTGTTCAGCGGTCAACGCCTTGACCTTGAAGGGCGCGCCTGGGGCGATACCGATCTTGGCGAAACGCGCCAGCAGGTCTTTCTCGCTGTCCTGGGGCGCGGCGAAGGCCAGCATGAAGTTCAGGTAGCGAAACAGTTGCGGACCTTCGGTCATGGTCGCCATGGGCTTGGGCCACTCCACTTTCGGAGCCTTGGCCGGCGCGGCTTGCTTCACGTAGCTGCTCAGTGACTGCACTTTGTAGCCGTTCTGAATCTGCTTGACCTTGTTCAGGTCCTTCTCGTCGAACAACTGCGTACGGTAGAGGGCGTAGGCGATGTTGCTTTCGCTGTACACCACACGGTCCACGTTGACCGGTTGCTGACCTTTCCAGTCAGGGCCGGCGATCATGTAGTGGCCGCCGTTGTTGCCGGTGCTGCGGGTGCCCAGGTAGGCGATGTTCTGTGTGTAGAGATCGATCAACTGCACCGAGTAATAACGGTTGTCTTCGATCCTGGGCAGTGTCAGAACCTGAGGCTCGCTGCGCAGGTCCAGCCAGACGAAGGAGTAGGGCGTGTCCAGGTTCGGGGTGACGACCGCGGTGTCCTTGGGGGTGAACACCTGAGCTGTATTGCCGATATGGTTGAACGGCGCCTTGAAGTTGGCGCCGCCCTTGTCGACGGCCTGGGTGTAGAGCGTCTTGTACATCTCCACCACTGGGTAGCCATACAGGTAGGCTTCCTTGGCGATGGCCCGGGCTTCGCTGGGGGTGGCGGTGAAATCGGCCCAGGCGCCGGTACTCATGAGTATCGAGAGGCTCGCCAACAGCAGGCGCGTCGGTTTTCCAATCATGTTGTCGCGTCCTTCCAAAGTGCGTTTGACTGACGGGGAATAAAGGCGATGAGTTTCCTGTTTTATTTCCCGAACGTCACGTTAATCCCTGCGAATTATGCGAACTCATCAATGCCGATCCGTACGGCGGCTTGAACCTGTGGGTAAAGACGCACAAATAGCCGCCTCGATGGGCTGCACTGTGTAAAAGAGGGGGGGTCAGGCGGCAGGCAGCATCGATTTGACTTTGTCGCGCAATTGATCGATGGAGAACGGCTTGGCGATCACCTGCATGCCGGCGGGCACATCGATGTTCTCGGCATAGCCGCTGGCAAACAGGATCGGCAGGGTGGGCCGCACTTCACGCACCTTGGCTGCCAATTGCTTACCGTCCATATCCGGCAGGCCGACGTCGGTCATCATCAGGTCGATGTGCTGCGCGGCATTTTCGACAATCTTCAAGGCTTCTTCAGCGTCGGCAGCTTCAAGCACCAGGAACTCCAACTCTTCGAGCACATCAACGATCAACATGCGCACGATGGCATCGTCTTCGACGACAAGGAGGGTGGAGGGGGCTGCGGACATAATGAGGGTTCCCGAAAAAATGGAGGTGCAGGTCTTTAGCGGTTGAAAGACCATTCTCTAATGAGTCGCGTCAATCTCGGCAAGTTCCGTTGGCGCGGGCATTGTGACGGGAATGGAGGAAAATGTCGCGTTAACCACGAGGGGCCGCGAGCGGTCAGTGGCGCCCTCCTGCGCACCGTTCAACGCCTTGCTTTTTCAGGAGCCCCAACCCTGCCGGGGGCCGGGGCAGTCCCATGCATCAAGACGGCAAGGGCGTGGACACCATGATTGAAACCGCAAAACTGTCGACCTTGTCTGTGACGATGTCATCGGGATGGAAAGCGCTCACGTGGAATTCCTTTTTGCCCGCCGGCGAAACCTTAGGCTTCAAGGTCGCGCTGACACCGCCGCTGCTGAGGATTTTTTCGATGCCTTCGCGCATGGACTCTACGTTGTCAAAACTGACCAGCCCGCCATTGGGTTCGAAGAAAAACCACTCTTTTTGACCATCCTTGACTCTGACACCCGCCAGCATGGCGTGATCTTCCGTGCTGATTCTCAGGTATTTTGACGCAGTGGACTTGCTCAGGTCGTCGATGATGGACTGATGATTGATCAGTGAAGGGGCGGCGTTTATATGGAAGGTGTCCTTTGTGTTTACGGCGTACTGCAGTGTTTTTATATCGCGATTGAATTTGTCATGCAGCGAAGAGGGCGATTTAGTCGTGGACGCCTTGCGAAGATTGTCGAGGAATATTTTTTCGTCGCCTCGATGCAAGGCGAGCGCCATGGCATTCGATAGCCCGGCGCAATCGCCCTTGGAGGTCAGATCGACACGGCCGAGGTAGTCCGACTGGGCAAAGCGATTGATGGAAACCCCGGGATTCCCGACGTCGCTGGCAAGCAGCGCGGTGAAATACTCGCCGTCTTCAATTCTTCTGGTCTTCAACTCCCTGGCCAGAATCCCCATTTCTTCCGGTGTCCTGCCAGGTTTTGCGGCGAGTGCCACCAACGCTTCGAAACTGCGCTCTCCAGCGTAATCCGACAGGTCATCCAATGCACCGCTTCGATAACCCTGGTTGAATTTTGGAAGTGCGTTGGAGGTCCTCGCCTTAGCGATATTCGTTCCTACACTCGTCAGGTGCATATCCGCGACGCTATCGAACAGACTGCCGCGCAGGGGGGAGAAATCCTCGATTGGCGGGCCATAGGGCAGGTTCCGGACAGGGTCATAACTGAACCACTGATCGTTTTTCAACACGGCAAAGCCTTCGACGCTTTGCTCTCCGACCTTATAAGACCCTATCAGCGTCGGGCCATATTGCTTGTTTGCCGCCTTCAACAGGTCATAGCTTCCGGATGCGCCACGCACCTTGTTGATCAGTACCTGCCCGGAGTCGCCGAGAAATTTTGCGCCGCGCGTGGCCAGCTTGGCGCCTCCCGTCGCCGCGCCCCTCACTCCGCTCAACGGGTTGAGCGAGCTGATAAGGCTACTGCCGATGACGCGACCCGCCTGCAATGCCTTTACGGCAGCGGACGCCGAGGATGAAGCCACCTTGGCGAGCTTTGCGGCAGCACCGTAACCCATGGTCAGCAGCCCGAGAGCATCCAGGCCGAGGTCCAAAAGCCCGGCTTCATAGTCACCGTCACGAAAGTTGACAATGGCCGATCTCAAGGGAATCGAGTTGAGAGCAAACTGCCTGAGTCGCTCATCACTTTCTTTCTGCTGATCGAATGTCGTGCTTCCACTGGCTTGCTGCCATGGGTTCCTGATACCAAGGTGCTCAAAAAAAGCGCCTGCCAGGTCGTGTGTTCGGGTAGAGGTGAAACTCGATGGGGGACGAGAAGGGTCCTCCGGCGGCTGTTCTCGCTCGAGCCGGTCCTTGTGCTCAGGGGTGAACTTTTCCACTTTGGTCGATATATTCGCGTCGCGCCATCCATCCCGCGTAATGGCTGCCTCACTCTGTCGCTTGACGATGCGTTTGTTCCGGACATCGATCTCATAAACATTGACCTCGGTTTTTCCGTCAACCTGCCTTTCGGTTCTTACCAGCAATTCATTGAGCTTGGATTGGAAAGTGGCCGGGTTTATGAAACCCCTGCCAATCTTGTATTGGTTGTATTGAAATAATTCGATTTTACCGAACTCCAGGTTTTTCCGATCTTCCAGTGGCAGCTCGGAAATCATGTGTTTTACCTGGGTCTCAATGCCATCTTTGAGTGATTCGATTGCCGATTCGTATTGCCCCAGGAATATCCCATTGACGTTGAGCCTGGGTTGCTGGTTGATCGCGTGGATAGGAAGGCCAGGGTCGTCGGTTTTCCAGTTGACGTTGATGCCCATCATGGCCATGTCCAGCATCGAGTGCTTGCCATCCAGTTGCTTGGCTTTGTCATCGGAGACGGTTGAGAGACTTTTCGACTCAAAGTCAGTGCGCTCGCCAAAATGCTCCTTGAGTTTTTCCAGGGCGATGGCTTTTCTACTTGGAATCTCGGCAGTGAGTGATTGGGAGGCCTTGATTCTGGCACTTAACTGCTCATTGAACGCGGTCCGGATGCTGTCCACTTCCTCAGGGGTGTAGAGGGCATCGTCCTTCTTTTCGACCAAACCATTGGACACGCCCCAATCCAGTAACAACGGCGTGATGGCGTGTTCCGCAGGACCATTCAAGGCTTGTGCGGCACTCATGACCTGGCCGTAGCTCATTTGTGATGCGGTCCCCGGCGCACTCGCTTCGACCTTGGCCACCGCAAGGCAGAAACTCACCCAGGCCTGGCTGCCGTTCACCAGTGTGTCGGGAATATCCTTGACCAGGAACTGGGGGGCTGTGCGTGACAGCAACAGGTGGGTGGCCAGCTTGGCCGTGGCCGGCGTGGCCCTGCCTTTAGTCACCAGATGTTTACTGAGCCCCTCGACGATGGCTGACGGTGGCAGGCCCCAATAGTCTTGATGGCTCAAGTCAAAGCCGGCGATTGAATTTCTCACAGGCAACACGACGGATTCAAGATCGAGACCGATGTGAAGGGCGGCCAACACGTAATCGCTGATGCTGGTTGGCGTGTCGATACCATTCAGCCCGTCCTGGATCCCTTGCCCTATCTTCTGGGCCATGGGGGACTTGAGCAGGGTGTCCAGCGCCCTGGCCGGGTCTTGCAGTTCGACATCCGAAAGAGCGCTGGCCTTGATAAGCGCACCCAGCGCCGCTTTGGCCAGCTCCGCCCGGACTAAGGAGGGCTCTGTCCGGATATTGCTGCGCAGGATGCTGGACTCGACGATGACCCGTATCTTGCGCCGTTGTTCCTGGGTCAGGGGAAGGGGCCAGGATAAGCCACCTCCTAGATCACCCAGCGGCGGTTCCAGGGCCCGAGCGTTAGCGGCATCTGCCAAGTGAACCAGGTCAGCTCGGGTTTCAGGGATAGGTAAATCGTGATGCTTGATAAAGCTTTCCAGGCTGGCGGCGGACTCGCTGCCCGGCATGCCGGACGGGTGAAAGGCCGAGTGTGGATCAATGACTGTTTGAGTGGTTTTCAAATGTGACAACACGGCTGCTGGAGTCGCGTCCTCTCCCAGGCTCTTCGTCGCCTCGGTGAGCTGGTGCGCGAGGTTCTTCCAGTTCTGTGCGTTTGCCTGCGCGCGTGCTTGGGGTGAAAGAGGCTGCGATTCATCCGAGGAGCGTCGTGCAGGTGTTGAAGCTGGGTCGCTGTGTATGGACAGGGTGTTACCAGGGGTGGCCTGCGACTGAGCAGGCGTCGATGCAATGGAGTGATCTATAACCGAGGGGCGTGGTTGGACGCTCAATGAGGATGACATTTTCATTACCTTTGGTTGTTGGTCCTCCCTGGACCTGCTTCAGACCTCCGGTGAGTGTCGGGAGCGCACAAAGGTGTTCCTCCGGCATTGGTTCCATAAATGTCGGGCATCGGCGGTGGCAAGTTTGGGATGTGAATATGTTTCGTGTCAGAAACGTAGCCCTCTACCGTCACTTTGGGGCAAACTCCCGGTTTTTCCCTATTTGGCCAAGGCATGCCCATGACTCCCGCGTCGTCCGTCGATGAAAAGAGCTTTCGTACACTGCTCAGCCGAAACGTGGCATTGCCCCTGGGTGTGGGCGTGCTCAGCGCGGTGTTTTTCGTCTGTCTGATCACCTATTTGCTTGCGGTGATCCAGTGGGTGGAGCACACGGACCGGGTCATCAACAACCTCAACGAGTCGTCCAAGCTGACCGTCGATCTTGAAACCGGCATGCGTGGTTTCCTGATCACCGGGGATGAGCACTTCCTCGACCCGTACGAAGTGGCCAAGCCGCGCATCATTGCCGACCTGCGTAACTTGCAGGAGCTGGTGGCGGACAACCCGCAACAGGTGGACCGCCTGAAACGCCTGGAAGCCTTGCAAGCCGAATGGAACAAATACGCCCAGTCGATGATCGACCTGCAGCGCGAAAGCGGTGACTACCGCAACGCCGTCAAGTCCGGCCGGGGCAAGCGCCTGACCGACGAAATTCGCAAGGAATACGAGGACGCGGTGGCGATGGAGCAGCAGTTCCGGATCACTCGCAACGAACAAGTCACGCGCACCACGGTGATCAGCGTCACCCTCTATCTGTTGTTCGTTCTCGGCCTGAGCGGGATCCTGGCGTATATCGGTAGAAAAAATTTACTTTCCCTGTCAGATAGTTACAGCGCAAACCTCGCGTCACAACAGAAGATCGCGCAGCGCCTGGAGCGACAGGCATGGCTGCGTAACGGCCAGACCGAACTGGCCGAACAAGTGCTCGGCCAACTCACCCTGAACATGCTCGGACGCAATATCCTGCAGTTCTTTGCCCAGTACATGGGCTCGGCGGTGGCGGCGCTGTATGTCCGCGAAGAGCACGGCGGCCTCAAGCGCGTGGCCACCTATGGTTTCTCCCGCGAGCAGGAACAGCTGGAGCAGTCGATCTACAGCGATGAGGGCATCGTCGGGCAGGCCGCCCAGCTCGATCGCCTGATTCGCCTGGACGACGTGCCGGTGGACTACTTCAAGGTCAGCTCCGGCCTGGGGGAAGGCTCGACCCGCAGCGTGCTGGTGGTTCCCACCAGCGATGACGACCGTGTCAACGGTGTGATCGAACTGGGCTTTTTGCGCCCGCTGGAGGAGCGCGACGTCGAACTGCTGGAGCTGATCGCCGGCAATATCGGCACCTCCATCGAAGCCGCCCGTTATCGCCAACGCCTGCAGGAAGTGCTGGCCGAAACCCAGCAGCTCAACGAAGAACTGCAGGTCCAGCAGGAAGAACTCAAGACCGCCAACGAAGAACTCGAAGAACAGTCGCGCATTCTCAAGGAGTCTCAGGCTCACCTGGAAACCCAGCAGGCAGAGCTGGAGCAGACCAACGAGCAACTGGCCGAACAGACCCAGACCCTGGCCGAACAGCGCGACGCCATGGACCGCAAGAACGTCGAACTCAACCAGGCCCAGCTGGAGCTGGAAGATCGCGCCGATGAATTGCAGCGCTCCAGCAAGTACAAGTCCGAATTCCTCGCCAATATGTCCCACGAACTGCGCACGCCGCTGAACAGTTCGTTGATCCTGGCCAAGTTGCTGGCGGAAAACCCCCAGGAAAACCTCAGCGCCGAACAGGTCAAGTTTGCCGAGTCGATCTATTCGGCGGGCAATGACCTGCTCAACCTGATCAACGACATCCTGGATATTTCCAAGGTGGAAGCCGGCAAGTTGGAAGTGCGGCCGGAAAATTCAAGCGTCACGCGCCTGGTCGATGGCCTGCGCGGGATGTTCGAGCCGTTGGCCGCCGACCGTAAGCTGGGGTTTCAGGTACAGGTGCAGGTCGATGCACCGATCATGCTGTTCACCGACCGCCAGCGCCTGGAGCAGATCCTCAAGAACCTGCTCTCCAACGCGATCAAGTTCACCGAGCAAGGCGAGGTCAGCCTGTCGGTGTCCCGCGCGCCGGGGGAAGGCATCGCCTTTACCGTGCGCGATTCGGGCATCGGGATTGCCCCGGACCAGCAGGAAAGCATCTTCGAGGCGTTCCGCCAGGCCGATGGCACCACCAACCGCCGTTACGGCGGCACTGGCCTGGGCCTGTCGATTTCCCGCGACCTGGCCGCGTTGCTTGGCGGCTATATCAGCGTGACCAGTGAGCCCGGCAAAGGCAGCACCTTCACCCTGGTGTTGCCGGAGCAGTATGTCGAACGCGAGGAAGATGCCGCGCCAATCGAGCCGCCGCGCCAGGTGATTACCGCACCCGCACCCACGCCCATCGCAATTTCGCCGCTGCCGGTGGCCGATACCAGGCAGATCCCGCGCTTCGCCGATGACCGCGACAAGGCGCCGTTCACCACCCGCTGCATCCTGGTGGTGGAGGACGAACCGAACTTTGCCCGCATCCTGTTCGACCTGGCCCATGAGCTGGGTTACCAGTGCCTGGTGGCCCACGGCGCGGACGAGGGCTACAGCCTGGCCGAGGAGTACATTCCCGATGCGATCCTGCTGGACATGCGCCTGCCGGACCATTCCGGGCTCACCGTGCTGCAACGCCTCAAGGAGCACGCCAACACGCGCCATATCCCGGTGCACGTGATTTCCGTGGAGGACCGTGTCGAAGCCGCCATGCATATGGGCGCCATCGGCTATGCGGTAAAACCGACGACGCGCGAAGAGCTCAAGGACGTGTTTGCGCGCCTTGAGGCCAAGCTGACCCAGAAGGTCAAGCGCGTACTGCTGGTGGAGGACGATGACCTGCAGCGCGACAGCATTGCCCGCCTGATCGGCGACGATGACATCGAGATCACCGATGTCGGCTATGCCCAGGCCGCCCTGGAACTGCTGCGCACCAACGTCTATGACTGCATGATCATCGACCTCAAGCTGCCGGACATGCTGGGCAACGAGTTGCTCAAGCGCATGGCCACCGAAGATATCTGCTCGTTCCCGCCGGTGATCGTCTACACCGGGCGCAACCTGACCCGCGATGAAGAGGCCGAACTGCGCAAGTATTCGCGCTCGATCATCATCAAGGGCGCCCGCTCGCCAGAGCGCCTGCTCGATGAAGTCACACTCTTTCTGCACAAAGTCGAATCCCAGCTGTCCCATGACCGCCAGAAGATGCTCAAGACCGCTCGCAGCCGCGACAAGGTCTTCGAAGGGCGCAAGATCCTGTTGGTGGACGACGATGTGCGTAACATCTTCGCCCTGACCAGCGCCCTGGAGCACAAAGGTGCCGTGGTGGTGATCGGGCGTAACGGCCGCGAAGCCATCGAGAGACTCAATGAAGTCGACGATATCGACCTGGTGCTGATGGACGTGATGATGCCGGAGATGGACGGCTACGAGGCCACCGCCTTGATCCGCCAGGACCCGCGCTGGAAGAAACTGCCGATCATCGCGGTGACGGCCAAGGCCATGAAAGACGACCAGGAGCGCTGCCTCGCGGCGGGTTCCAACGACTACCTGGCCAAGCCGATCGACCTGGATCGCCTGTTCTCGCTGATTCGCGTGTGGCTACCGAAGATGGAACGCATTTAAGTGGAGCAACGTTTTTTGGAGAAGAGCAGCGATATTGAGCTGCGCCTGTTGATCGAGGCGATTTACCTCAAGTACAGCTACGACTTTCGCGACTACTCCGGCGCGTCGGTCAAACGCCGCGTGGCCCATGCCTTGCGCCAGTTCGACTGCGCCACGATTTCAGCGCTGCAGGAGCGGGTGCTGCACGACCCGGCGGCGTTCATGCAGTTGCTGCAGTTCCTGACGATCCCGGTGAGCGAGATGTTTCGCGACCCGTCGCACTTCCTGGCGATCCGTCAGGAAGTGGTGCCCCTGCTCAAGACCTACCCGTCGATCAAGATCTGGATTGCCGGCTGCAGCACGGGGGAGGAGGTGTACTCCATGGCCATCCTGTTGCGTGAGGAAGGGCTGCTGGAACGCACGATCATCTATGCCACCGACATCAACCCCGCGTCCCTGGATAAAGCCAAGCAAGGCATCTTCTCCCTGGAGAATGTGCGGGCCTACACCGCCAATTATCAGCAGGCCGGGGGGCAGCGATCATTTGCCGACTACTACACGGCGGCTTACGATTACGCGATCTTCGACAAATCGTTGCGGGAGAATGTGACCTTCGCCGACCATAGCCTGGCAACCGACAGTGTATTCTCAGAAACTCAATTAATTTCATGTCGTAACGTGCTGATCTATTTCAATAAAAAATTGCAGGATCGGGCGTTTGGATTGTTTCATGAGTCGCTGTGCCATCGCGGCTTCCTGGTCCTGGGCAGTAAGGAAACCCTGGACTTTTCCGCCTACAGCAAGCAATTCGAACCCTTGGTCAAGCAGGAACGGATCTACCGCAAATCATGAACGACGTTGCCGCCAACCCGATTCGCGGGATTGAAGCCATCGTCGTCGGCGCCTCCGCCGGCGGCGTCGAGGCGTTGCTGAGTATTTTCAGCGAACTGCCCGACACCTTCGGCCTGCCGATCATAGCCGTATTGCACCTGCCGGATGAGCGCCGCAGCCAACTGGCGGAAGTCTTTGCGCGACGCCTGCCGATTCCGGTACGGGAAGGGCAGGACAAGGAAGCGATCCAGGCGGGCACGTTGTATTTCGCCGGGCCTGGTTATCACCTTTCGGTCGAGCATGACCGCAGCCTGTCCCTCAGCCAGGAAGAGCGGGTACACCATTCCCGGCCGGCGATCGACTACCTGTTTGCCTCCGCCGCCGATGCCTATGGCCAGGGCCTGCTGGCGATTTTGTTGACGGGGGCCAACCAGGACGGCGCCCACGGGCTGGCCCATGTCAAGCATTCGGGCGGCACCACGGTGGTCCAGGACCCCAGCGAAGCGCGGATTGCCGTGATGCCGCGGGCGGCCCTGGCCCTGCACACCCCTGATCATATTCTGACCCTGAGCCGCATTGCCGCATTGCTGGCTTCCCTGGAATCCTCCCCATGTTAAGTACTGTCCAGGCCAAACTGCTGATCGTCGACGATCTGCCGGAAAACCTGCTGGCCCTCGAAGCGTTGATCAAGCGCGAGGACCGTCAGGTCTTCAAGGCTTTGAGCGCCGATGAGGCCTTGTCCCTGTTGCTGGAGCACGAGTTCGCCATGGCGATTCTCGATGTGCAGATGCCCGGCATGAACGGGTTCGAACTGGCCGAGCTGATGCGCGGCACCGAGAAAACCAAAAACATTCCGATTGTGTTCGTCAGCGCCGCCGGCCGTGAACTCAATTATGCGTTCAAGGGCTATGAAAGTGGCGCCGTGGACTTCCTGCACAAGCCGCTGGATATCCACGCGGTCAAGAGCAAGGTCAATGTGTTTGTCGACCTGTACCGCCAGAGCAAGGCGATGAAGCAGCAAGTCGAAGCCCTGGAGCGCAGCCGCCGCGAGCAGGAGCTGTTGCTCACGCGCCTGCAGGCCACCCAGGCCGAGCTGGAGCAGGCAGTGCGCATGCGCGACGACTTCATGTCGATCGTCGCCCACGAGGTGCGTACGCCCCTTAACGGCCTGATTCTCGAAACCCAGCTGCGCAAGATGCACCTGGCCCGGGATAACGCCGCCGCGTTCACCCTGGACAAGATGCACGCCATGGTCGACCGCGATGAGCGCCAGATCCAGAGCCTGATCCGCCTGATCGAAGACATGCTCGACGTCTCGCGTATCCGCACCGGCAAACTGTCGATACGCCCGGGGCGCTTCGACCTGGCGCAATTGGTGAGCAACCTGGTGGAGAATTTCGCACCGCAGGTGGCTGCCGCCGAATCGTCGATGCACCTCGCGGCCGAGGGGCCGGTGGTGGGCAACTGGGATGAGTTTCGTATCGAACAGGTGGTCACCAACCTGCTGACCAACGCCCTGCGCTACGGGGCCAAGAGCCCGGTGGAGGTGCGCGTGTATACCGAGCATGGCGAAGCCAGGGTAGAAGTGCGTGACCACGGGATCGGCATCAGCGAAGAGAACCAGAAGCGTATTTTCCAGCAGTTCGAACGTGTGTCAGCCAGCCAGGTTGCCGCGGGACTGGGCCTTGGGTTGTTTATTTCCGAGCAGATCGTAGCCGCCCATGGCGGCACCATCGAGGTCGAGAGCCAGATAGGCGAGGGCGCCTTGTTCCGGGTGTGCCTGCCCCTTGAACCGTCGGCATGAAATCAATCGTCACCCCGACGCAACCTCTACGTGACCCCATGGTCGTAATTGCAGCAATTGACCGGACAAAGGCTTCCCATGAGTGAAGATGCACAAGATGTCGTACTGATCGTCGAGGACGACGAATCCATTATGTTTGTGCTGGGTGAGTACCTGGCCGGCCTGGGGTATCGGGTATTGAAGGCGATCAACGGGGAGCAGGCCTTTGAAATCCTCGCCACCAAGCCGCACTTGGACCTGATGGTCACCGACTACCGTTTGCCCGGTGGGATTTCCGGCGTGCAGATCGCTGAGCCCGCGCTCAAGTTGCGCCCGGAATTGAAAGTGATCTTTATCAGCGGCTACCCGCAGGAGATTCTCGACTGCAACAGCCCGATCACGCGCAATGCGCCGATCCTGGCCAAGCCGTTTGACCTGGATACCTTGCAGGAGCATATACAGCGGTTGTTGGCCTGAAGGGCCAGGTGGTGCATCAGGCTCTTCCTGAGCCTGAATGACACTGCTTGGCTAATGGCCATTTACACCCGAATCATCTCCCGCACCTTCGCCGTCAACAAATCAAAGGTAAATGGCTTGGTGATCAACTGCATCCCCGGATCCAGGAACCCACCACGCACCGCCGCATGCTCGGCATATCCGGTAATGAACAGCACCTTCAGGTCCGGACGAACCTGCCGGCCTATCTCTGCCAGTTGGCGTCCATTCATGCCGGGCAAGCCGACGTCGCTGATCATCAGGTCAATGCGCTGGCTGGATTCGATAATCGGCAGTGCGCCATCGGCATCGCCCGCTTCGACAAAGGCGTAGCCCAGCTCACTCAATACCTGGCTGACCAGCACGCGCACCGCCGGGTCGTCCTCGACGATCAGCACGGTTTCCCCGCTGTTGGCGATCGGCAACAGGGCAGGGTCCACGGTCACATCGGGGGTGATTTCGCCGACGAAACGCGGCAGGAACAGGCTCACCGTGGTGCCTTTGCCTACCTCGCTGTGGAGGGTTACATGGCCGCGCGACTGGCGCGCGAAACCGTAGATCATCGACAAGCCCAGGCCGGTGCCCTGGCCAATGGGCTTGGTGGTAAAGAAGGGGTCGAATACCCGGCCCATGAGGCTTTCCGGAATACCGCAGCCGGTGTCGCTGACGCTCAGTTCCACGTAGTCGCCGGGCTTGAGCGTGCCGTAGGCGGCGGTGAAGACGCTGTCGAGGTGACGGTTGCAGGTTTCGACAACCAGGCGGCCCCCACTCGGCATGGCATCCCGGGCGTTGAGCGCCAGGTTGAGCAGGGCACTTTCCAGTTGATTGGGGTCGGCCTCGGCGGTCCACAACTGAGTGTCCAGGCGCATGTCCAAGGCGATGCTTTCGTTGAGGCTGCGTTGCAGCAACTCGCCCATGGAGGTCACCAGCTGGTTGATCTGTACCGGCTTGGAATCCAGCGATTGGCGCCGCGAGAACGCCAGCAGGCGGTGGGTGAGGCCGGCGGCGCGGTTGGCGGAGGTCACGCCGAGGTCGATCAGGCTGTCCAGATCGTCCAGCTTGCCGCGGGACACACGCCTTCTCAGCAGCTCCAGGCTGCCGATAATGCCGGTGAGCATATTGTTGAAGTCGTGGGCGATACCGCCGGTCAATTGGCCGACGGCTTCCATCTTCTGGGATTGGCGCAAGGCTTCTTCGTTGCTGCGCAACTGCGCCGTGCGTTCTTCGACTTGCTGTTCCAGCGTCTCAAGGGTGCGCTGCAGGCGCAGTTCGCTCTCGCTCAGGTCGATCAACCTGTCCCGTGCTTCATATTGCCGACGCCGTCCACGCAGGGCCGCGCTCACCAGGCTGATCAAGGTCACGGGGTGGAAGGGGCGCTCCAGGAACGTCACGTTGCCCAGCAGGCCGCTGAGGTGGGATGAACCGTTCTGCTCGCTGCCGCCGTGATGGGTCATCAGCACGATGGGCAGGTCGGACCAGGCGGGCTGCTGGTGAAGGTATTCCAGCAGGGGCTCCAGGTCCGCGCCGCGCAGGGCTTCGGCTGCGATGATCAGCATGCCTGCGCCTTGCTCCACGGCCTCGCACAATGCGGGCAGGCTGCTGGCAACCATGCCGGTGTAGCCGGCTTCCTTGAGCATCATCAGCGCCAACGAACCATCACGGCCCATGGGCGCCAGGACGATTGCGCGTTCGGATACAGGTGAAATGGTGGTCACACGCCCTCATCCTTGAGCAAAGGCGAACCGGCGCCCATGTAGGTCGGGATGCCGCGCAAAACCCCTTGGAAATTGTCCAGCGGTTCGCCGACGGTCATGCCGCGGCTGCTGATACGGTATTCACGGATAGTCGACTCGTGGGCGCCGGTGCGTTTCTTGATAATCGAGATGGCGCGGCGCACCTTGCCCAACGCCTCGAAATAACGCAGCAGAATCACGGTGTCGGCCAGGTAAGTGATGTCGACAGGAGCCTGCATGTCGCCGACCAGTCCATGTTGCGCGACGGTCATGAACGTCGCCGCGCCACGGCGGTTGAGGTACAGCAGCAGTTCATGCATATGCAGGATCAGCGCGTTTTCTTCCGGCATTGCCGCCTGGTAGCCATTGATACTGTCGATGACCACCGTCTTGATCCCGCGCTCGTCCACGCAACGACGCACGCGGTGGGAAAACTCGCCGGGGGACAACTCGGCCGCGTCCACCTGTTCGATCAGCAGGTTGCCGGTGGCCTGCAGGGCGGCGAGGTCGATGCCCATATTGTTCATGCGCTCGAACAGCAGGCCCAGTTCTTCATCGAAGATAAACAGCGCGGCCTTTTCGCCACGGCCTACCGCCGCTGCGGCGAAGATCATCGAGATCAGCGATTTGCCGGTACCGGCCGGGCCGAGAATCAGGCTGCTGGAGCCGGTCTCGACGCCGCCGCCCATCAGGGCATCCAGCTCACGAATGCCGCTGCTCAAGGTCTGGCGTATGTAACCGCCACGATGCTCCGCCGCGACCAGGCGCGGAAAGACGTGAATGCCATCGTGCATGATGGTGAAGTCGTGAAACCCACCCCGATATTTCTGCCCGCGATATTTAACCACCCGCACGCGACGGCGTTCGGCGCCGTAGCTGGGGGTCAGTTCTTCCAGGCGAATCACCCCGTGGGCCACGCTGTGCACGGTTTTGTCGAGGGATTCGGTGGTCAGGTCGTCGAGCAGCAGCACGGTGGCGTCGTAGCGTACGAAATAATGCTTGATCGCCAGGATCTGGCGGCGATAGCGCAGCGAGCTTTGCGCGAGCAGGCGGATTTCCGAGAGGCTGTCGATGACCACTCGGGTCGGCTTGACCCGTTCCACCACTTCGAAGATCTGCCGGGTTGCTTCGCCCAGCTCCAGGTCCGAAGAGTACAACAGGCTCTGCTGATGCTCGGCATCCAGCAGGCTCTCCGGCGGGGTCAGTTCGAAGATATGAATATTGTCGTCCAGGTCCCAACCGTGGGACTCGGCGCCCTGGCGCAACTCACGCTCGGTTTCGGACAGTGTGATGTAGAGCGTTCGCTCACCCGCTTTCGCCCCGGCCTGCAGGAAGTGCAGGGCGACCGTGGTTTTACCGGTGCCAGGTTCACCTTCCAGCAGGAACAGGTGGCTGCGCGATAGCCCTCCGGCAAGAATGTCGTCGAGACCTTCGATGCCGATGGCTGCTTTTTCGGTTAACAACGCTTTGGATGTAGACAAGAAGTGCCCTCAGGTCACATACGAGTAGAGGATGCGCATCCAGCTGGACGCGCCATGTTCTCTTGACCGTAGCGCTTTGTGGCGGTTCAAACTGATGCGCGATTATTGTGCCTACAAGCCTTGCTGCAGTGCCGGATCGTCAGGGTTTTGCTGTTCGAGCTGGGCGAGCAGCACCTGCACATTCTGCAATTGGCCGCTTTCTTTCCAATAATTGACCAACAGCACCCGGGCCTTGCGATTGGCCGGGTGGCGCTGGACGATTTCCTCCAACTGGCGCTGGGCCGCTTCCAATTCCTGCTGGGCATGCAGGGTGGTAGCGAGGTCGTAGCGGTAATCCTGATTGTCCGGCTCCAGCTCCACGGCCTTGGACAGGCCGAGCAACGCATAGGGGCGCTCGCCATGGTGCAGCAGCCACATACCCAGGGCATGTTGCAGGTAGGCCGACTCAGGGTGCGCCGCCAATTGCCGGGCCAGCAATTGGCGGGACTCATCGGTCTTGCCCTGTTTATCCAGCAACTCGATCTGCGCGACCACCGCTTGCAGGTTGTCCGGCTGCAAGCGCATGGCCTGTTCCAGGGCGTTTTGCGCTTCCGGCAGCAGGGCGCTGTGGATGTACAGGCGCGCCAGTTGAATCCAGCCTTCGGCCGTTTCCGGCTGGGCCTTGAGCTTTTTCACGAACTCGTCCAATACCTGCTGCAATGGCCCGAAGTACAGGCCCAAGGTGTCGGGCGACAGGCCGAGCAGGGCATTGGCGGCGGCAAAGCGTACGCTTTGTTCGGGATCATCGAGCACCGGGCCCAGCAGCAGGGTGCGCTGGCCGCTGGGCACCAGGCCGACAATGCTGTGGATGGCCGCTTCGCGCACCAACGCGGAGTCGCTGGTGAGGTCTTTATCGGCGAGCTTCAAGGCCTGGGGGCTGGGGTAGTTGGGCAATTCGGCATGCAGCGCGGCGCGGCGTTCGGGTGACAGGTCCGGCCGGCCCAGTTGCTGATACAGCACGCGCGCGGCGCCCGGCTCGCCGTTATGCGCCTGTTTCAAGGCTTTTGAGTAACCGTGGGCAATGGCAGGAGGCATGGCCACCTGGGCGGTGCGGGAGAAATACCAGGTGATCAGCACAATCAACAACAGGGCGCACAGGCCGACGATGGCGTAACGGCGTGACTTTGACATGCAGGCGTCCGAAAAGCTGAAGAAGCAAAGCCGCAAGCTTCGGCCAGACCACGGCAGGTGTCAAACCCGCGTCAGGTCAGCACGTATTCCACCGGTTCCAGGGCCGGCGGCAGGTCGGTTTCGCCGAGGGCGGCGAGCAGCTCACGTTCCAGGGTGCGCAGGATCGCATTGCAGGGCAGGTCGTTTTCGTCAAAGCCGAAAGGGTCTTCCAGGTCGTCGCCGATCTCATCGAGGCCGAAGAAGGTGTAGCTGACAATGGCGGTAAACACCGGCGTCAGCCAGCCCAGGGGTTCGGCCATGGCGAACGGCAAGAGGATGCAGAACAGGTAAATGGTGCGGTGCAGCAGCAAGGTGTAGGGGAAGGGCAGCGGCGTGCTTTTGATTCGCTCGCACGCGGCCTGTACCTGGCTGAGGCTGACCAGACGGGTTTCCAACTGGGTGTAACGCCATTCGCTGAGGGCGCCTTGCTCGGCCAGGGCGGAAAATCCCGCGCCAATCTGTTGCAGCACCCGGTCAGGCAGGTTGGGATGACTCGCTTCCACGCTCGCCCAGGGCTGGATCGCCCGGGCTTCGTCTTCGTGGCGCAAGCGCGCGACCAGCCCGTGGGCGAAGCCGCCCAGGCCCCGCAGCAGGCGCCCACGCTCCGCCGGGTCAGTAAGCAACTGGGTCTCGCGAATCAGCGAGCGCACCTCAATGATCATCTGCCCCAGTTGCTTGCGGCCTTCCCACCAGCGGTCATAGCAGGCGTTATTGCGAAAACTCATGAAGATCGACAGCGACAGCCCGAGCAATGTGAAGGGCGTGGCGTTGACCTTGGAGAAATAGGCCGGGTGCAGGGTTTCCACCAGCACGATCACCGACGCCAGCAGCGTGACCAGCAGGCTGCGCAGGGCGATGCGCTTGGCAATCGAGCCCTTTAGGGAAAACAGGATGCCCAGCAGGTTCGGTTTGGGACGTACGATCATCGCGGGGAGGACTTCTTCGGTGGCGCAGGCCCTCAGGTTAGGAGCTTGCACGACGCACGTCCAATCGCTTGGGCTGACCGGACGATCAGCGCGGTCGATGATTGGCCAAACCAGTCAGCCATGTTGAAGGCTTTGACCATTGCTGCCGTGGCGTTGCAGAGCGACTATTTCGACGATCTCGACCGTTCAAGGAAACAATAATGCAGATTGAGAACAAGGTTTTTCTGGTCAGCGGCGGCGCTTCCGGCCTCGGTGCGGCCACCGCAGATATGCTGGTCGCGGCCGGCGCCAAGGTCATGCTGGTGGATTTGAATGCCGACGCCGTGGCGGCCAAGGCCAGGCAGCTCGGCGACAACGCCCGCAGCGCAGTGGCGGATATCAGCCAGGAGGCCGCAGCCGAAACCGCCGTGCAGGCAACGGTCGCGGCGTTTGGCGGTTTGCACGGCTTGGTCAACTGCGCGGGGGTGGTGCGCGGTGAAAAGATCCTCGGCAAGACTGGCCCCCACGGGCTGGCCAGCTTTGCCCAGGTGATCAACGTCAACCTGATCGGCAGCTTTAACCTGCTGCGCCTGGCGGCAGCGGCCATCGCCGAAACGGAAGCGAACGCCGACGGCGAGCGCGGGGTGATCATCAATACCGCGTCGGTGGCTGCGTTCGACGGGCAGATCGGGCAGGCCGCTTATGCGGCGTCCAAAGGCGCGATAGCCAGCCTGACCTTGCCCGCCGCACGGGAGCTGGCGCGCTTCGGCATTCGCGTGATGACCATCGCCCCGGGCATTTTCGAAACCCCGATGATGGCCGGCATGACCCCGGAAGTACGCGACTCCCTGGCCGCCGGTGTGCCGTTTCCGCCGCGCCTGGGCAAGCCTGCCGAATACGCCGCGCTGGTGCGGCACATCATTGAAAACAGCATGCTCAATGGCGAGGTGATCCGTCTCGACGGCGCCTTGCGCATGGTGGCCAAGTAAGGAGGATGAGCCATGAATGATCCCATCGTGATTGTCAGCGCCGTGCGCACGCCCATGGGCGGGTTCCAGGGCGACCTCAAGGGCCTGACTGCGCCGCAACTGGGCTCTGCCGCCATCCGTGCGGCGATCGAGCGTGCAGGCATCGCCGCCGACGCCGTGGATGAGGTGTTGTTTGGGTGCGTGCTGCCCGCCGGCCTGGGCCAGGCGCCTGCGCGTCAAGCCGCCTTGGGCGCCGGGTTGGATAAGTCCACGCGTTGCACCACCCTCAACAAGATGTGCGGCTCGGGCATGGAAGCGGCGATCCTCGCCCATGATTCGCTGCTGGCCGGCAGCGTCGACGTGGTGATCGCCGGCGGCATGGAAAGCATGTCCAACGCGCCCTACCTGCTGGACCGCGCCCGCAGCGGCTATCGCATGGGGCACGGGCGGGTCATCGACCACATGTTCCTCGACGGCCTGGAAGATGCGTATGAAAAAGGCCGCCTGATGGGCACCTTTGCCGAGGAGTGCGCGCAGCTCAACGGCTTCAGCCGTGAGGCGCAGGATGCGTTTGCCATCGCGTCGCTGACCCGTGCGCAGGAGGCAATCACCCATGGCAGCTTCGCCGCCGAAATTGTCCCGGTACAGGTCACCGTCGGCAAAGAGCAGAAAACCATCCTGCATGACGAACAACCGCCCAAGGCCAGGCCGGAAAAAATTCCCGGCCTCAAACCGGCGTTCCGCGAAGGCGGCACGGTGACGGCGGCCAATTCCAGCTCGATTTCCGACGGCGCGGCCGCATTGCTGCTGATGCGCGAGTCCGAGGCACAACAGCGGGGGCTCAAACCGTTGGCGGTGATCCATGGGCACGCAGCGTTTGCCGATGAACCGGGGTTGTTTCCGGTGGCGCCGGTGGGCGCGATTCGCAAGCTGATGAGCAAGACCGGCTGGAGCCTCGACGACGTCGATCTGTTTGAAATCAACGAAGCCTTTGCCGTGGTCAGCCTGGTGACCATGAGCAAGCTGGAAATCCCCCACGCCAAGGTCAATGTCCACGGCGGTGCCTGCGCCCTGGGCCACCCGATTGGCGCGTCCGGCGCGCGGATCCTGGTCACCCTGCTCTCGGCCCTGCGCCAGAAAGGCCTCAAGCGGGGCGTCGCGGCCATTTGTATCGGCGGCGGTGAAGCCACGGCCATGGCCGTCGAATGCCTGTATTAAGGACTGAGCCCAATGCTGCCCAATGACGAACAACTGCAAATCAGCGACGCCGCCCGGCAATTTGCCCAGGAGCGGCTTAAACCGTTTGCCGCCGAGTGGGACCGCGAACATCGCTTTCCCAAGGAAGCCATCGGCGAAATGGCCGAACTGGGCTTTTTCGGCATGCTGGTGCCGGAACAGTGGGGCGGTTGCGCCACGGGTTACCTGGCCTACGCCATGGCCCTGGAAGAAATCGCCGCCGGTGACGGCGCCTGCTCCACCATCATGAGCGTGCACAACTCGGTGGGCTGCGTGCCGATCCTGAACTTCGGCAACGATCAGCAGAAAGAGCAATTCCTCCAGCCCCTGGCCAGCGGCGCCATGCTCGGTGCTTTCGCCCTGACTGAGCCGCAAGCCGGTTCGGATGCCAGTGGCCTGAAAACCCGCGCACGGCGTGAAGGCGATCATTACGTGCTCAATGGCTGCAAACAGTTCATCACTTCCGGCCAGAATGCCGGGGTGGTGATTGTGTTCGCGGTGACCGACCCGGCAGCGGGCAAGCGTGGCATCAGCGCGTTTATCGTGCCCACCGATTCGCCGGGCTACAGCGTGGCGCGGGTCGAGGACAAGCTCGGCCAGCATGCCTCCGATACCTGTCAGATCCTGTTCGAGGATGTAAAGGTGCCGGTGGCCAACCGTCTTGGGGAGGAGGGCGAGGGCTACAGGATCGCCCTGGCCAACCTTGAAGGCGGTCGCGTCGGCATCGCCTCGCAATCGGTGGGCATGGCCCGCGCCGCTTTCGAGGCTGCACGCGACTACGCCCGAGAGCGTGAAAGCTTCGGCAAACCGATCATTGAGCATCAGGCCGTGGCCTTTCGCCTGGCGGACATGGCCACGCAAATCGCCGTGGCACGGCAGATGGTGCACTACGCCGCCGCCCTGCGGGACAGCGGCAAGCCGGCGTTGGTCGAAGCTTCCATGGCCAAGCTGTTCGCCTCGGAAATGGCCGAAAAAGTCTGTTCCGCCGCCTTGCAAACCCTGGGCGGTTACGGTTACCTGAGCGACTTCCCCGTGGAGCGGATCTACCGCGATGTGCGGGTCTGCCAGATTTACGAAGGCACCAGCGATATTCAACGCATGGTCATCTCACGCAATCTCTAAGGAGCCGATACATGAGTTACGACACCATTTTGCTCGAAGTCCAGGGCCGCGTCGGGTTGATTACCCTCAACCGTCCCCAAGCCCTGAACGCCCTGAATGCGCAGTTGGTCAGCGAGTTGAACCAGGCGCTGGATGGCCTGGAGGCCAACCCGGAAATCGGCTGCATCGTGCTGACCGGCTCGAAAAAAGCCTTCGCCGCCGGCGCCGACATCAAGGAAATGGCCGAGCTGACCTACCCGCAGATCTACCTCGACGACCTGTTCAGTGACAGCGACCGCGTCGCCAACCGTCGCAAGCCGATCATCGCCGCGGTCAACGGCTTCGCCCTGGGCGGTGGCTGCGAACTGGCGCTGATGTGCGACTTTATCCTGGCCGGTGACGGCGCCAAGTTCGGTCAGCCGGAAATCAACCTCGGCGTGCTGCCGGGCATGGGCGGCACCCAGCGCCTGACCCGCGCGGTGGGTAAGGCCAAGGCCATGGAAATGTGCCTGACCGGACGGTTTATCGATGCGGTGGAAGCCGAGCGCTGCGGGATTGTCGCGCGCATCGTGCCCGCCGATGAACTGCTCGACGAGGCGCTGAAGGTCGCCACGCTGATTGCCGGCAAATCGGTGCCGATCAGCATGATGGTCAAGGAAAGTGTGAACCGTGCGTTTGAAGTGAGCCTGTCGGAAGGCGTGCGCTTTGAGCGCCGGGTGTTCCATGCCGCGTTCGCCACGCAGGATCAGAAGGAAGGCATGGCGGCGTTTGTGGCCAAGCGTGCGCCTGAGTTCAAGGATAAGTAGCCGTTGCCAGCTGTATAGCTGCAAGCTGCAAGTAATCGCCAATGCGCTTTTACTTGAAGCTTGCAGCTTAAGACTTGCAGCTCCTACAGCTGGTAGTTTTTGAGTTCCCGGGCAATGACCATCCGCTGTATCTCGCTGGTCCCTTCGTAAATCTGCGTGATCCGCGCGTCCCGGTAGTAACGCTCCACCGGGTAATCCTCCAAATATCCATAGCCGCCATGAATCTGCATTGCGCTGGAGCAGACTTTCTCGGCCATTTCCGAGGCGAACAGCTTGGCCTGGGACGCTTCCGAGAGGCACGGCTTGCCGGCGCTGCGCAGGCGCGCCGCGTGCAGGATCAGTAAACGGGCAGCGTTCAGGCGGGTTTGCATGTCTGCCAGCAGGTTGGCCACGCTTTGGTGTTCGATGATCGCCTTGTCGAATTGCACCCGGTCGCGGGCATAGGTCAGCGCCGCCTCGAAGGCCGCACGGGCGATGCCCAGGGCTTGGGCGGCAATGCCGATGCGGCCGCCTTCGAGGTTGGACAGGGCGATGGCCAGGCCTTTGCCGCGCTCGCCGAGCAGGTTGGCCTCGGGCACGCTGCAGTGGTTGAGGGTCACGGCGCAGGTGTCCGAGGCACGAATACCCATCTTGTGTTCGGTACGGTCGACCACAAACCCCGGGGTGTCGGTGGGTACCAGGAACGCGGAAATGCCCTTCTTGCCCAGGTCCGGGTCGGTCACGGCAAATACAATCGCCAGCTTGGCGCGCTTGCCGTTGCTGACGAACTGCTTGGCGCCATTGATCACCCACTGGCCATCGCGCAGTTCGGCGCGGGTGCGCAGGTTGTGGGCCTCGGAGCCGGCCTGGGGTTCGGTCAGGCAGAAGCAACCAATCGCCTGGCCACTGGCGAGTTCGGCCAGCCAGGTATGTTTCTGGGCATCGGTGCCGTAGTTGAGGATTGGCCCGCAACCCACTGAATTATGGATACTCATCAGTGCGCCGGTGGCGCCATCGCCGGCCGAGATCTCTTCCACGGCCAGGGCATACGCCACGTAGTCGACATAGGTGCCGCCCCATTCTTCCGGCACTACCATGCCCAACAGGCCCAGTTCACCCATCTTCGCCACCAGGGCGTCGTCGATCCAGCCGGCTTTTTCCCAGGCTTGGGCATGGGGAGCGATTTCACCACGGGCGAAGTCGCGCGCCATGTCACGGATCATTACCTGTTCTTCAGTGTATTCAATGTCTTGCATGGCTTATTTCGCAACCTGCTCGAAGTGATGGAAGAAGCTGTCGACGTGGCTTTTGTTCAGTCCATGGAGCGTCGGCGGGTTCCAGCGAGGGTTCTTGTCCTTGTCGATGATCAGCGCACGGACCCCTTCGATCAGGTCGCCGCGTTCGAACCATTGGCGGTCAAGGTGCAGCTCCAGGGCAAAGCACTGCTCCAACGGCAGGCGCCGGCCGCGTCGCAGCATTTCCAGGGTCACGGCCATGGCCAGGGGCGAGCGGGTTTGCATCAGGTGGACGGTGTTCAGTGCCCACTCATGGCTGTCGGCGACAGTGACCTCCTGAAGTTGCTCGACGATGCTCGGAATGTCCGGCAGGCCGAAGAAGTGGTCGATCGCGGGGCGCAATGCGGCCAGCGGCGGGTCGGGCAGGCGCTGCACCGCCAGCTTGGCCAGCACGCCTTGCAGGTCTTTGAGGGGCGATTCATGCCATTGCAGGCTGTCGAGTTTCTGGTCGAGGCTGGCCAGCTTGGCGCTGTCTAGGTACCAGTTGGCCAACCCGCAATACAGGGCGTCTGCCGCGCGAACCTGCACGCCGGTCACGCCGAGGTAAATGCCCAGCTCGCCGGGAATGCGCGGCAGGAAGTAGCTGCCACCGACGTCCGGGAAGTAACCGATCGCCACCTCCGGCATCGCCAGGCGGCTGCGCTCGGTGACGACGCGCAAATCAGCACCCTGCACCAGGCCCATGCCGCCGCCCAGGACAAACCCGTCCATCAGGGCCAGTACGGGTTTGCGGTAATGGTGGATGGCCAGGTCCAGCGCGTATTCCTCGACGAAGAAGTCTTCGTGCAGGGTGTCGCCGCGTTTGAAACTGTCATACAGGGAGCGGATATCGCCGCCGGCACAAAATGCCTTTTCGCCCGCACCGCGCAGGACTACGGCATGCACCTGCGGGTCGTCTGACCAGGCGTGCAGCTGTTGCGCCAGGCGGCGGACCATGTCCAGGGTGATGGCATTCAAGCCAGCGGGGCGATTGAGGGTGAGGTGACCGATATGGTTGCGTACTTCGGCCAGTACGTCGTCCTGACGCCTCTCGGCGCTGCTTGCTTCGCTTGAAACCTGAGCAGTCATCTGTAACTCCCTGCTTTTATTGTTCTTTATCAAGATGGTCGTGCGCAAACACTCCCGTGATCGTACCAGTGCAAATTTGCACAGTACAACCCGAAATCATGCAGGTCGTTTTTGCATTTATGCAGGGTGGCGGGCGCGGGTTCAGGTCACGCGGGTTGCCAGTACTTCACCGATGCTGCGGCGCCGAGCGTGGGTTTCTGCAGCATGGATCAATTGCTCCAGCTCCGTCGGGGCCACGTCGTAGAATTGCTCCATGTCCGCCAGCGCCAGCTTCAAGTCGGCGGCCGTGATAGCGGGGTCGCGGGCGGCCCTGGGGTCAGGCAGGACAGTCGTCGACGTCTCGACAGCACCCTTGGGGTAGCGCGTTCGCGTCGCATTATTGTAGGCCAATGCGCAGGCCAACAAGGCGCCGGCACCGAGTAATACGGCTCCCAATTCGTGCCAGCCCAGGGCGGCGGAGGCAGGGTCGGCCAGGACCAGGCTCATGGCCAGCCC
Organism: Pseudomonas sp. AM8; assembly: GCF_036346475.1. NCBI lineage: Bacteria > Pseudomonadati > Pseudomonadota > Gammaproteobacteria > Pseudomonadales > Pseudomonadaceae > Pseudomonas > Pseudomonas sp. AM8. Next base: position 30,527 of record NZ_JAOTNX010000021.1, on the reverse strand, counting down.
ACCGGCGGGCGGGTGCAGGCACCGCAACCAGCACATCAGCACCACGGCCATGCCGGCCGCCAGGCAGGCACCGCCCAGGGTGCGCCCAAGGACGCGGGCCACCAGCAACGCCACGACACCGGCGCACAGGTAGCTGCCGATGATCGACCAGGGTTGTGCCAGCGCCCCGGATGAGACCGCAAACAACAACACCGCCGAAGCCCCCAGCGGGCCCAGCAGGTGCAGGGCCACCTCCATGCCGAAGACCTGGGCACAGAGCCACACACTGAAGAATGTACCCAAGGCCATGCCAATCGCGGCACGGCTCCATTCGGTGGGGCGGGTGTTGATAGCAGCGGGAAACCAGCGAGAGCGCATTGAAAGGAAATCCATAAACGGCGGGCAAAAAAAAGGCTTGTCTGGTTGCCCGGAAAAGCCCTTTGAAAGTTCCTGCATTTGGGGGAGGAACCCGCGCAGTGTGCCGCGCCCGGCAGGGCAGCGCCAATGCATATTAATGAGGGTTAAATACAAAAATAATGAGTTTATCAAGGCGTGGCTGAGCGGTAGATAGCTACCGCATGTGGCCATCGAGTTTACAGTTGGGGTTCAGACGCAACTCAAGGTTGGGCAGGTTTAGCCAGGTGCAGCAGCACATAGGGGGTTCGGTCGAACTCACCGCTCAACGTAGGCGTGATAGAGGCAAAGCGCGGGTCTTCGAGCCCTTCGAAATCCGCCTGGCTCATCACCAGCCACGCCGGCCCTTGCAGCGGTGCCAGGTCAGAAGCTTGTTGGGTAAACAACGGCACCTGGTCGCAGTCGAGGTTGACCATGTATTTGATCGCCTTGGCGTCTTTGCCCAAGCCGTGCAATACCACGGGGGCGCGCTGTTGCTTGACCTGCTCATGCACTTGCAGGGTAAAGGTGCGGGTGTCGTAGACGCTGCGTTCGAGCGGTTCGACCACGGCAATATAGGTTGCCCAAACCGCAAGCACGGCGGCAAGCGCCGGACCCAGCGGCCGTAGGCGAGCCCTGAACAACGCCAGCAATGCCAAGGCTTGCAACACGCCGAGAACGGCGAACACCGGCCCCAGCTGGCTCAACTGCTGCGGATAGCGTGGCCGCGCGAATACCAGCCCGACGATCAGCAGGCCTGGCAGCAGTGTCCATAGACCCAGCATCAGCCCGCGTAGCCATGCAAACAGCCGCCCCTCAGCGACCTGGAACGGGTACGCCGCAATGATCGCTGCCATCGGCAACATCGGCAGCACATAGCGAGCCTTCTTTGCCTGGGGAATCGACAGGCCCAACATCACCAGCAAGCCTGCGGCGGCGCAGTACAGCACCAGTTGCAACGCCGGCGTCGGCACGCGGCGCCCACCGAACGCAAGCGCCAGCAGCACCAGCAGCGCCACGGGATAGGCGAGGGCGTAGTTGCCCAGCGAGCTGGTGAAGTAATACAACGCGCCACTGGAGCCTTCACTGCCGTCCATGCGCCCCAGGAACTGCATGCGGATCACATCCTGCATGAAGCTCTCGCCGCCACTGAGCTTGGCCATCAGCAACAGCAGGCCGACACAGGCCGCCAGCAGCGCCAGGGCCAGCAGGCCAAAACTGAACAGTTGGCGCCATTGCCGGTTGATCAGGTAGTAGCTGCACAGCACACCCGTGGGAATGACCAGCCCGATCGGCCCGCGAATCGCAAAGCCGAGGATCAGCAGCAGGTACAGCCAGTACAGGCGTCTGCCCGCACCGAAATGATCATGGGCATAACCGAGGTAGAACACCGCCAGGGCGATGGCGGCGAGCATCTGGTCGAGGGATACCGCACGGGTTTCACTGATGAAGGTACTGCTCAGCAACAACAGCGCGATGCTCAGCAGCCCCCAACGCTGGGAGTAGGGCGCCGTCAGGCGATACACCAGGATGACGATCACTGCCGAGGCAATCGACGTGGGCAGCCAGGCCGTGAGGCTGGTGACCTGGCCCAGGGGCAGGGACAACAGCCAGGTCATCAGCGTCGAGGTGGCCAGGTAATCGGCATACGGCTGCCCGTAGGTGGTGGGAAAAAAACCCGGCCCATGGCGCAGCATCTCCTGGGCAAATACCACGAAGCGTGAGTCGAAACCGATAATCGCCTGGTGCCAACTGCCGGCGATGAACAACAGCAGCGCCAGCAATCCCAAGCCGAGGGATTGGCGACGAATCGTCGGGCTGAGCAGGGACGGTTGAGCTTTGTTCACGAATCAGGCTTCCACGACCTGCGGCACCCACTGTTGTTGGGGGATCGGCAACTGGCAGGAATCGCCACGACCGATCGGGTAATACTGGAAGCCTTTGCGCGCCAGGCGCTCACCGTCATACAGGTTGCGGCCGTCGAAGATCACCGGGGTTTTCAGGCGCTGGTGGATCAGCTCGAAGTCCGGCGCCTTGAACTGCTGCCATTCGGTGCAGACGATCAGCGCATCGGCGCCGAGCAACGTGGATTCCGGCGTGCCCATCAGCATCAGCCGCTCCTCGTCAGCGTAGATGCGCTGGGTTTCCTGCATGGCTTCCGGGTCGAACGCCCGCACATTGGCGCCGGCGGCCCACAGGGCTTCCATCAGCACGCGGCTGGGTGCATCGCGCATGTCGTCGGTGTTGGGCTTGAACGCCAGGCCCCACAGGGCAAAGGTCTTGCCGCGCAGGTTGCCCTGGAAGAACGCATTGATACGTTCGAACAGCTTGCTTTTCTGGCGCTGGTTGATGGCTTCCACGGCTTCCAGCAGGTCGCTGGAGCAGTTGGCCTGCTTGGCGCTGTGGATCAAGGCACGCATGTCCTTGGGGAAGCACGAGCCGCCGTAGCCGCAGCCGGGGTAGATAAAGTGGTAGCCGATGCGCGAGTCGGCGCCGATGCCCAGGCGCACGGCTTCGATATCGGCGCCCAGGTGTTCGGCCAGCTCGGCGATCTGGTTGATAAAGCTGATCTTGGTCGCCAGCATGCAGTTGGCGGCGTATTTGGTCAGTTCGGCACTGCGCAGGTCCATGAAAATGATGCGGTCATGGTTGCGGTTGAACGGCGCGTACAGGTCGCGCATCACGTCGCGCACTTCTTCGCGCTCGCAGCCGATGATGATGCGGTCCGGGCGGCGGCAGTCGGAAACGGCCGAGCCCTCCTTGAGGAATTCCGGGTTGGAGACGATATCGAACTCCAGGTGCCGGCCGGCCAGGTGCAGGGCTTTTTCGATATGGGCGCGCAGGGTGTCCCCGGTGCCCACCGGGACGGTGGATTTCTCCACCAGGATCACCGGGTCGATACGGTGGCGGGCCACCGCATCGCCCACCGACAGCACGTACTTGAGGTCCGCCGAGCCGTCTTCATCCGACGGTGTACCCACCGCGATAAACAGCACTTCGCCGTGTTCGACGGCAAGCTTTTCGTCAAAGGTGAAATGCAGTCGCCCGCTCTCCAGGTTTTCCTTGACCATGGCCGCCAGCCCCGGCTCGAAGATGCTCACATGGCCTTGCTGCAGGAGCTTGACCTTGTTCTGATCGACGTCCATGCAGATGACATCGTGACCGACTTCGGCTAATACGGTGGCCTGCACCAGACCGACGTAACCACTACCAAATACACTGATTTTCATGGGGCATTCCTGGCGCTTGCAGCGCTAGCACGGCGAGAGTTAATAACCAGCACACCAAGGATGACAAGCGCCACCCCCAGGGTTTTCGAGAGGGAAAAATGTTCGTTGAACACCGGCAGGCTGGCGGCCAGCAGGTACACCAGCGCGTAGCTGATGCTCAGCAGCGAATAGGCGCGGCCCAGGGGCAGGTGCTTGAGGGCACCGAGCCAGCAGAGCATCGACAGCGCGTAGGCCAGGATCGCCAGGCTCACTACGCCCAACGCGGTGAAGTCGATGGCGTTGCTGTTGAACGCGGTCAGCCATTCGGTAGGCAAGGGCAGGCGCGTCATGCTCCAGCGCATACCCAATTGGGCGGCGCTCACCAGGCCAACGCTGCCCAGGGCCAGGGCAAACCCACGCACGCGGCTCATACCTGGCGCCCCAGCAGCACCACACCGGCAATCACCAGCACCACGCCCAGCCAATGCCGTGTGTCGATGGGTTCCTTGAATACACAGCGCGCCACCAGGGTGACCAGGACAAAATTGAGGCTGAGCATCGGGTAGGCGATGCCGACTTCCAGGCGCTGCAACACCAGCAACCACACCAGCAAACCAAAACCCAGGCACAGCAGGGCCGACCACAACCATGGTGAGCGCAGTTTCAGCGCCCAACCGTCGGGCTGGCCGCGCCAGCCTTCCACGGCGAATTTCTGCGAGACCTGGCCCATGCATGTCAGCAGGCAGGCCGCCAATAACAGGAGCAGTGTGATCATGGCGCAACCTGCGGGAACACCAGGATCACGATATTGCCTTGCTCGTAGCGCTTGCCGTCCTTGGGCAGCAAGTCCACTTCGGCGAGTTCGTCGTCACCCTTGACGCGCATCACCACACCGACCGCGCCGTGTTTCCGCGCGTCGCTCATCCATTGCTGGACCTGTGTGGTATCGACCTTGTGATGGGCCGCATCGTCGAAGGCCAAGCCATATTTCACTTCGCCGACGGTGTTATAGAGGGTCACGTCCGGGCGCTTGACGCGCCATGCCAGGGCGGAGGCCGCGCCGAGGTCGTTGCTCAGCAACGCGCTGGTCTGGCTCAACTCCTGGAGGTGATCGATGATGAACTGGTCCGGGGTCTTGTTATAAACCACCGAATGGGGCAATGCGGCCGGGACCAGCGCCACCAGCAACCAGCTGCCGATCGCCGGCGCCGCCCACAAGCGCAGCGGGCGCGACGCTTGCAGCAGGTTGGCGACGATCCAGCCGAACAGGAACATAAACACCAGCACCAGGCTGAGGGTTTCACTGCCGTGCTCATACACCGGTTTTTTCAGTTGGACCCACGTCAGCGCGAGCAAGGCCAGCACGCCGATGACCAGGTTCAGCCAGCCGTTGATGCGTAACACGCGCCCACGGGCCTGGGCCAGTTTGTCGGCCAGGGAATGGCCCATCAACAACGCCAGCGGCAACAGGCACGGCATGATGTAGGAGGGCAACTTGCCCTTGGCCAGGCTGAAAAACGCCAGCGGCATCAGCAGCCACAGCAACAGGAAGGCGGTTTTCGCCGCGCGTTTTTCCTGCCACGCCTGTTTCAAGGTCGACGGCAATAGCGCCACCCACGGCAGGCAGAAGGCAATCAGCAGCGGCAGGTAATACCAGAACGGTTCGGCATGCTGGGCATCGTCGCCGGCAAAGCGCTGGATATGCTCGTGCCAAAAGAAGAAGTTCCAGTAGTCCGGCTCCTGCAGGTGCACGGCCAGTACCCACGGCAGGCTCACCACAATGGCCACGACCACGGCGACCAGGCCGTAGCCGAGCAGTTCGCGAAAGCGCTTCTGCCAGATCGCGTAGGGCAGGGCGATCAATACCGGCAATAGCCACGCCAGGAAGCCCTTGGTCATAAAGCCCATGCCACAGGCAAAACCGAGCAGCGCCCAGGATCCCAGGCGGCCGTTGCGGGTGGTGCTGTCGAAGCAGAACCACAGGGCAACGCCGGTCAGGTTGACCCAGAACGTGAACTGCGGATCAAGGTTGGCATAGCCGCCCAGTGCCGCCACGCTGACAAAACTCATGTACAGCACGGTGCTGACCAGGCTCTTTTGCGGGTCATTCCACAGCCGGCGCGACACCAGGTACACCAGCAGGATGCTCAAGCCGGTGCTCAGCGCCGAGGCGAAGCGCACGCCAAACAGGTTCTGCCCGAAGATCGCCTGGCCCAGCGCGATCATCCAGTAACCGGCAGCCGGTTTTTCGAAATAGCGGATCCCCATGAAGTGCGGCGAGGCCCACTTGCCGGTCAGCAGCATTTCCTGGCTGATCTGTGCATAGCGGGTTTCATCCGGAATCCACAGGCCGTGGGTGGTCAGCGGCAACAGGTAAAACACACCGAACGCCAGCAGGAGCAGGGGCAAGGCCCAACGCCGGATCATGCCTGCTGCACTCCGAGCCACCCCTCACGGCCGCTCAAGGCGCCGCGCACCAGGTGTTGCCGGGGCAGGGTGGTCAGGTCCGCAGGCAACAAGTCGCGCAGGGGGTTGAAGTCGATGCCGCGCTGCCCTGCCTGGGCGAGCAACTGGCGAAAATCATTGGCCATCAGAATCCCTTCTACTTCTGCGTGGATCGTGTAGACGTTGAGCTTCGACTCGGCAAACCGGTCAAGAATGAAGCCGTTGAAGTCTTTGGCGGCCACCACCGGCCCGACGACTTCGTCGAAGGTCGGCAGGTCCACCGGAATTTGTGGCGTACCCGCGCTGCCATCGGCCAATGTCGGCCGAAACAGGCTGGTACCCCGGCAATCGCTGTTGTAGCGGAAGTTGAAACCTTGCTTGGCTTGCACCACGCGCTCGTCGGCACGCCAACCCGCGGCCGCCGAACAGTCGATGGGTTCGCCGAGGATGTCGCTCAGGGTCTCCACGCCGCGTCGAATCTGCTCGACCAGCTGTGCATCGCTCCAACGCCCTGTGTTGGCCTGCCAGCCGTGGTGATCCCAGGCGTGCAGGCCGACTTCATGCCCCGCCGCCTTGGCCTGGCGCATCAAGTGCCCCAGGTCACGGCCGATCGGCTTGCCTGGCCAGGCGGTGCCGGCCAGCAGGATGTCCCAGCCGTACAGGCCGGCCGCGTTGGAACGCAGCATCTTCCACAGGAACTGCGGGCGGATCAGGCGCCACAAGTGGCGCCCCATGTTGTCCGGCCCGACACTGAAGAAGAACGTCGCCTTGACCCCGGCCTCATCCAGGGATTCGAGCAACCGTGGCACGCCTTCACGGGTGCCGCGGTAGGTATCGACGTCGATGCGCAAGCCTGCCTTCATTACTTTTTGTCCGCGATTTCGAGCATGGCTTCACGCAGGAAGAAGTCCAGCGTGTTGCCGATGGTTTCGCTCATCTCCACGGTCGGCTCCCAGTTCAGCAGGCGCTTGGCGTTTTCGATGCTTGGCTTGCGGTGCGCCACGTCCTGGTAACCGGTGCCGTAGAACGCCTTGCTCTCGACGTCGCGGAAACCGGCGAACGGCGGGAAGTTGCCGCGCAGCGGGTGCGCCTCGAACTGACGCAGCAGCTCTTCGCCCAACTGGCGGATGCTGGCTTCGTTTTCCGGGTTGCCGATGTTGATGATCTGGCCGTTGCAGGCATCGTTGTCGTTATCGATGATGCGCGCCAGGGCTTCGATACCGTCGGCGATGTCGGTGAAGCAACGCTTCTGCTCGCCACCGTCGAACAGGCGGATCGGCGTACCTTCCACCAGGTTCAGGATCAGCTGGGTGATCGCCCGGGAGCTGCCGATACGCGCCGAATCCAGGCGGTCCAGGCGCGGGCCCATCCAGTTGAACGGACGGAACAGGGTGAAGTTCAGGCCCTTGGCGCCGTAGGCCCAGATCACGCGGTCCAGCAGTTGCTTGGAGACCGAGTAGATCCAGCGCTGCTTGTTGACCGGGCCAACCACCAGGTTGGAGGTGTCTTCGTCGAAGTACTGGTCCTGGCACATGCCATAGACTTCGGAGGTCGACGGGAAGATCACGCGCTTGTTGTACTTGACGCAGTAGCGCACCAGCTTGAGGTTTTCTTCGAAGTCCAGCTCGAACACGCGCAGCGGGTTGCGGGTGTATTCGATCGGTGTGGCGATGGCCACCAGCGGCAGGACCACGTCGCACTTCTTGATGTGGTACTCGATCCACTCGGTGTGGATGCTGATGTCGCCTTCGACGTAATGGAAGTTCGGGTGGCTGCGCAGGCGCTCGATGGCGTCAGAGCCGATGTCCAGGCCGTAGACTTCATAACGGTCGTCACGCAGCAGGCGCTCGGACAGGTGGTTACCGATAAAGCCGTTCACACCGAGGATCAGCACGCGGGTACGGCGCGGCTTGCGACCGGACTCGGCACCGCGCAGCACGGAGCCGTCGACCAGGCCCAGTTCGTTGGCCAAGGACGGACCGGCCAGGTACAGGCCGTTGTCGTTGCGCTGTCCGAACTTGACCACCAGGGAGTCTTCACCGCAGGCGATGCGCAGCGGGTTGACGCTGATCACGCGGCCCGGCGCCAGGCCTTCGTTGCCCTTGACCACTTCGGCTTGCCAGACGATGAGCTTGTGCTCGCCGACGGCGCAGAACGCGCCTGGGTACGGTTGAGTCACCGCACGCACCAGGTTGAACAGCTCTTCAGCGGGTTTTTTCCACTCCAGCTTGCCGTCGGCTGCGGTGCGACGACCAAAGTAGGTGGCCTGGCTTTCGTCTTGAGCAGTCTCGGTCAGCTTGCCCGCAGCCAGTTGCGGCAGGGCGTCGCGCAGCAGGCTGGTGGCCGCATCACGCAGCTTGGCGTGCAGGGTCAGGCCGGTGTCGGTGCGCTCGATCACGACTTTTTGCTGGGCCAGGATCGCCCCGGCATCGGCGCGCTTGACCATGCGGTGCAGGGTCACGCCGGTTTCGGTTTCGCCGTTGACCAGCACCCAGTTGGCCGGTGCGCGGCCACGGTATTTAGGCAGCAGCGAGCCGTGCAGGTTGAACGCACCTTTGCTGGCGGTGGCCAGCAGCGGCTCGCTCAGCAGGTTGCGGTAGTAAAAGGAGAAGATGTATTCCGGGTTCAGCTTGGCAATACGCTCGATCCACAGCGGGTGGTTGGCGTCTTCCGGCGCATGTACCGGGATGCCGTTGCGCGCGCAGAGTTGGGCGACGGAAGCGTAGAAATTGTTTTCCTTGGGGTCGTCGGCATGGGTGAACACGGCGGCAATGTCGTAGCCGGCAGTCAGCAGGGCTTCAATGCCCGCACAGCCAATATCGTGGTAAGCGAAGACAACGGCTTTTGAATTCATGACGAAACCTGATCGGAAGGAAAAGTAGTGGTGGAATGGGAAGACACCAGGCCGTCGACGACGACCACGGGTGCCGGTGCTGCCGGTTGGTTGCGCAGCACTTTTTCAATAAAGAAGCGGGGGCGCGCACGCACGTCGCTGTACATGCGCCCCAGGTATTCGCCCAGCAGGCCCATGCCGATGAACTGGCCGCCGGTGAACACGAACAGCACCGCGAACAGTACGAACATGCCATCGCCGGCCCATTGGGCACCGAAGGCCAGGCGCAGGATGATCAGCGCGAAGGCGAACAGCACGCCCAGGCCCGCGAGGCTGAAGCCGACGATGGACAGCAGGCGCAGCGGCGTGGTGGTCATGCAGGTCAGCAGGTCGAACATCAGGCTGATCAGGCGCATGGCGCTGTATTTGGATTCGCCGTGTTCACGCTCGGCGTGGTGCACCAGGATCTCGGTGGTGTGACGGGCAAAGCCGTTGGCCAGGATCGGGATGAAGGTGCTGCGCTCGCGGCAGGCGAGCATGGCGTCGACGATGGTGCGCCGGTAAGCGCGCAACATGCAGCCGTAGTCGCTCATGGCGACGCCGGTGGAGCGTTGCACGGCGAGGTTGATCAGGCGCGAAGGCCAACGGCGAAAGGCCGAGTCCTGGCGATTGTTGCGTACCGTGGCGACCACGTCGTAGCCCAGGGCGGCCTGTTCCACCAGGCGCGGGATTTCTTCGGGAGGGTTCTGCAGGTCGGCATCGAGGGTAATCACCACTTCACCCCGGCACTGCTCGAAACCGGCCATGATCGCCGCGTGCTGCCCGTAGTTGCGATTGAGGATCACCGCCACCACGTTGCTGCCGTCTTGCGCGGCGGCGTCTTCGAGCAATTGGGCGGAGTTGTCGCGGCTACCGTCATCCACCAGGATGATTTCGTATTCGTAGGCCAGTTGCTTGCAGGCGGCAGTGGTGCGACGCAGCAGTTCAGGCAGGCTTTCTTGTTCGTTGTAGACCGGGATAACGATCGACACGCAATGAATAGGGTAGGGTTTCAAAGATTCATGACCTCGGGACTGGAGCAACTTGGCGCGTGAAAGCAGTAGTAAACATTGGACGAACACCTGGCCCGCACTTAAAAAGCGGCACTAAAGATGAAGCGTAATCAACAGCTTAGCTGGTGTTGTGGAATTCGCTCTGAAGTTTCACGTTCAAGATTAAGCGCAAAAATGTGCAACAGATATGAAAGGCAGATGAAAAACTCGTTTATTTGACAGGTAGACAGCTAGGGTTCAGCTAGGCAACTCAGGTATGGCAGGGGAAGGTCTGCAGGCTGAATAGGCGTTGTCTGCAGGTGAGGCGCTTTAATCCGCCAGCCCTTGGTCCTAATTGAAGAATCTTCTCTGCAATGCGCTTCAAGTGCCGGTAAAGTAAGCCATCTCTTGCCAGGGTACTCGGATGAATAGCGTGCAGCGTATAAGCGGCCAATGGCGGCCCGTTTTGATCGGATTGTTGATGACGGCGGCCTGCGTCAGCGCCGTACGGGCAGATGATGGCGTGGCGCTCACCGCGCTCGCCCAAGTGCCTGAGGGTGTTGAAGTGCGCGGCAGGCAGGTCGCCGCCTATACCTGGGACGACCGCCAGGGCAAGAACCTGCTGGTGCTCTCCGAGCAGGTCAGTGAACGCGAGGATGACGGTACCCAGTCGGCGTTTGTCTATGCGGCCCAATACCTGATCGACGGTGACCGTCCCAAGCGCATGTGGATGCTCTACGACGACGTGCAGCATTGCCAATTCGATGCGGCGCTGCGCTTCGACATGGCCGCGACCAAGGTCACCGACCTCACCGGCGATGGCGTCACCCAGGCCACCGTGGGCTATTCGCGCTCCTGCACCAGCGATGTCAGCCCCAACGAATTCAAGCTGATCATGCATGTCGGCAAGTCGCAGAAGTACCGCCTGCGCGGGGTCGACCGGGTCGGCGCAGCCTGGTGGGATGAAGAGGCCGGGGCCCTGCGTGGCATGCCGCTGCCCAAGGATTGTAGCGTGGCCGGGCAGCAGGCGCTGGTCAGCCAGTACAAGGAGCAGGGCACGGAGTTGCCGTTGCCGGGTTGCTATGGCGATGAGAAGGACTTTGCCAAGGCGCCGGACGCTTACCTGACCTTTATGCGTCAGCACTGGTTCGCACTGATGCAGAAGCAGGATGCCGAATGGAGTCAGGCCCAGACCCAGCCCCAGGCGCCCACCGAGGATGAAGACACGGCACCGTGATTTTGTGCCAGGGCTTTTCCTGGGTTAGACTCGGTCTTCGCCAATTCACTAAATACCTCGATTAAACAATGAGTTGTTCGAGGTATTTAATCCAAAGGCTGATCTACCTTGACCGAGTCTATCCGTAACCCGTTGACCCTCTACCTCACCCGCCTGGCCCCCTCCAGCCAACTGACCATGCGCTACGTGCTGCAGGACGCCGCCGACCGCCTGGGCTTCGAAGACATCAACCTCGAAGACATCGACTGGCACCTGCTGCAACCCGAACATGTCATCGCCCTGGTCGCAGCGTTGCGTGAAGACGGCTACGCGCCGAATACCTCATCCCTGTACGTGAATGCCGTGCGCGGGGTGATGAATGAAGCCTGGCGCATGAGCCTGATCAGCCAGGAACATCTCCTGAAAATGCGTACGGTCAAGGCCACGCCCGGCACGCGCCTGGGCCAGGGCCGCAATCTGCGGCGCACGTTGATCCGGGAAATGATGGAAGTCTGCGCCGCCGACCCTCGCCCCCAAGGCCTGCGTGATGCAGCGGTCATCGGCATCCTGTATGGCTCGGGCATGCGCAAGTCCGAGTCGGTCAACCTCGACCTGGCGCAGATCAACTTCGATGAACGCAGCTTGCGGGTAATCGGCAAGGGCAACAAGGAGCTGGTCAAGTATGCACCGGACTGGGCTTTCGCCAAGTTGCAGGCCTGGTTGGCGTTCAGGCGCGAACAGCTCAAGGAAGGCGAGCAGGACGACAGCTTCCTGTTCAACCGCATACGAAGGGGCAGCCATATCACTCGCGAACGTATCACCAAGCACGCGATTTACTACATCGCCCGCCAACGGGGTGAGCAGGTCGGGGTGAAGATCATGCCCCACGATTTTCGCCGCTCGTTCATCACGCGGGTGATCGAGGAGCATGACCTGTCGATTGCACAGAAGCTGGCGCACCACACCAATATCCAGACCACCGCCAGTTATGACGTGCGTGACGACAATGAGCGGAGGCGGGCGGTGGACCGGTTCGATTTATAGGCGATCAGCGCGATATTACTAGGCCCTGTAGGAGCGAGCTTGCTCGCGAAGAGCTCACAGGCACCGCATTTATCCAGAATGCACGCGTTACCGTTGACGTTTTTCGCGAGCAAGCTCGCTCCTACAAAAGGCAAGTACGCTTAATTGATCGGTGGGTTTAGAGAATGGGTTTGCCACCGGTGACCGCATAACGCGAACCCGAGATGTAGCTGGCCTCGTCCGATGCCAGCAGCACATAAATCGGCGCCACTTCCACCGGTTGGCCGGGGCGGCCCAGTGGGGTTTCGCTGCCGAAGTTCTGCACGTCTTCATCAGTCATGGTCGCCACGATCAACGGCGTCCAGATCGGGCCGGGCGCGACGCTGTTGACGCGGATGCCCTTGCTGCCGAGTAATTGCGCCAAGCCGCCGGTGAAGTTGGCGATTGCGCCCTTGGTGGCGGCATAGGCCAGCAGGGTCGGTTTGGGCATGTCGGAGTTCACCGAGCTGGTGTTGATGATCGAACTGCCGGCCTTCATATGCGGCAGCGCAGCCTTGCAGAGGCGAAACATCGCGGTGATGTTGATATCGAAGGTCTTGACCCATTCCTCATCCTCGATCTCTTCGAGCGTTTCGTGGGTCATCTGGAACGCAGCGTTATTCACCAGCACGTCGATGTGCCCGAACTGTTCCACGGTCTTGTCGACCAGCGCCTGGCAGGTGGCTTTTTGCGCAATGTCACCGGGCAGCAACAGGCATTGGCGGCCCGCTTCCTCGACCCAGCGCGCGGTTTCCCTGGCGTCTTCGTGTTCGTCCAGATAGGCGATGGCCACATCGGCGCCTTCACGGGCGAAGGCGATGGCCACTGCGCGGCCAATGCCGCTGTCGGCGCCGGTGATCAGGGCGATCTTGTTGGCCAGCCGGCCGGAGCCCTTGTAACTCTGTTCCCCACAGTCCGGGTAGGGGTCCATCGTGCGTTGGGTACCGGGCACGTTTTGCGCCTGGGGGGCGAAGGGCGGGCGTGGGTAGTCAGTCATTTCCAATCTCCATAGGTTTCGAACGGTGCTATGGGATTAGTAGTTTCATGGCCGGCGATAGTTGTAATGGATGCCGGCCAGGCCCGACGAGCGGTATCGCTCAGCCGTGGGGTGGGGCGCTCGCCAGGTGCGCCGGCAGGCGGCGCAAGGTCCACAGCGTGGTGAACATCGCCGCGAGCGCACACAGCGCGATACCGATGAGCATCGGCGCCGGCGTGTGGTCGGCAAACACTCCGACCAGGGTCATGGACACGGCAGCGGTGATCATCTGGATGGCCCCCAACAGCGCGGAGGCAGATCCCGCCACAGCACCATGATCTTCCAGGGATAACACGCCCGCCGCCGGCAACAACAGGCCGAGGAAACCGAAGCCGATAAACAGCAACGCCATCATCAAGGCCAGGCTGTCGACCCACAGCGTGGTCGCGGCCAGCAGCACCATAACGGCGGCTACGGCGACCACCGACCAACGAATCAGTGGCGCCAGGCCGAAGCGTGCGCTCAAGCGTGCAGTGAGTTGGCTCATGGCAAAAAACGACGCGGCGTTCAGGGCGAAACACAGGCTGAACTGGGTAGGCGTGAGGCCGAAGTATTCGATATACACGAAGGGCGCACTGCCGATAAACACGAAGAACGTCGCCAGCCCGAACCCGCACACCACCGACAAACCGATGAAGACCGGGTCACGCAGCAGTGCGCCGTAGCTGCTGAACGCCGTGCCCAAGGTCTTGCCCAGCCGGCGCTCGGCGGGATGGGTTTCGGGCAGATGCACAATTGTCATCACCAGGCACAGCACGGCCACCACCGCGAGCACGGCGAACACTTCGCGCCAACTCCACAACGAAATCACCAGGCTGCCGGCCAGTGGCGCGAGAATCGGCGACACACTCATCACCAGCATCAGCAAGGCCATCAGCCGCGCGGCTTCATGGCCGGTGTACAGGTCACGCACGATCGCCCGGGGAATGACCATCCCGGCACAGGCGCCGAAGGCCTGCACGGCACGAAAGCCGATCAGCACTTCAATGGTGGGCGCCAGCGCGCAGCCGACGCTGCCCACTGCAAAGATCAGCAGACCGGCGTAAATCGGCGGCTTGCGCCCGAACACATCGCTGATCGGGCCGTAGAACAGCTGGCACACCCCAATGACCATGAAGAACACCGTGAGGCTCATCTGTACCGCCGCCGGCGAGGCGTGCAGGCTGGCGCCCAGGGTAGGCAGGGCGGGCAGGTAGATGTCGATGGCGAACGGGCCGACGGCGGTGATCAACCCCAGCAGTAACGCAAGGTGGGCAATACTTCGGGACATGGGCGGTTTCCGGCAGCGCAAAAGCCGATCAGCTTAAGGGATCCGCGCAGATCCGCAAACTTAGGCTTCACTAACAGGGATTGATGCCGATAACGGTAAGAACGTTGCTTCGACGGTTGGGTATGGGGATGTCAGCATGACGATCAAATTACGCTTGATGCTGTTGATTGCGACCGGGTTGCTCACGGCTCTGGTCATGAGCCTGGCCGGCTACCTGGGGAATGTTCGGATGAGCGAGGCCGTACAGGATAGCGAGGTGAGCATGACGGTCCTGCGCAACCATATGGAAGCCGACATGATGCACGACGCACTGCGTGCCGACGTGCTGTCTGCCATGCTCGTGGGGTTGGGCAAAAGCACCAGCAGCAAGGACGAGGTCAACACCTCGTTGAAGGAACACGCCGAGCATTTCCGTCAGGTACTGGGGGACAACCTCAAGTTGCCGCTGGATGCCACGATCAAGACCGGCCTGGAAAAAATCAGACCCAGCCTGGACACCTATATCAGTGCCGGCGAGCGCATCGTCGCGCTGGCACTGGAGAATCCTGAGGCCGCTCGCGGGGAACTGGACACCTTCAACAAGGCGTTTTCCCAGCTGGAAGATCAAATGGCGGCGATGAGCGAGCTGATCGAAAGCAATACTCAGGAGACCAGCGCCAGCACGCGGCAGACCATCAGCCACGCCAATTTGACCTTGGGCGCCGTATTGCTCGCCAGCCTGTTGCTGCTGCTGGCCCAGGGGCGCTGGGTGTTGTCGAGCATCATGGCGCCGCTGCAGGCCGCCAGCCGTATTGCCGACAGTATCGCCCGGGGCAACTTGAGCGAGCCGATTGTCGAACCCAAGCGCAAGGACGAAGCCAGCTCGTTGATCCGCAGCCTTGCCACCATGCAGCGAGATCTACGCGGCATGATCGAGGTGGTGCGCAGCAATGCCCATGGCGTCAATGGTATGAGCGAACGCTTGAGCCAAGGCTGCCATGACGTCGCCGGCAGCAGCCAGCAGCAAAGCGCGGCCGCCAGCACCATGGCGGCGGCGGCCAGTGAAATGACCGCCAGTATCGAAGAGATCACCCGGCATGCCGGGCGCGCCCTGGATATGGCCAACCAGGCCGAAGCCCTGGCCAAGGACGGCGGCCGGGTGATCCACCAGGTGGTGAAGGACATGGATGGCATTGCCCGCTCAGCGCAGCAATCGGCCCAGGTCATTCGTACGCTGGACAAGGAGTCCGAGGCGATCTTCAGCATTATCCAAGTGATCAAGGGCATCGCGGACCAAACCAACCTGTTGGCCCTTAACGCCGCGATTGAAGCCGCCCGCGCCGGCGAACAGGGACGCGGCTTTGCGGTGGTCGCCGATGAAGTGCGCAGCCTGGCGGGCCGCACCAGCGCCTCGACCCAGGAAATTGCCAGCATGGTCGGGCGTATCCAGCAGAACACCCGGGAAGCGGTGACCAGCATGGAGGAGGGCGTCACCCAAGTGGATAAAGGCATGGCGGTGACTGCCGAGGTGGAGCGAGCGATCCGCGATATTCTGCAGGCCACCCTGAATACCACCGAGTTGGTGAACGACATCTCGCGCACCATCGGTGAACAGAGTCTGGCCAGCAACGAGATCTCCCACCAGGTGGAGATGATTGCAGGGATGTCGGAAAACAACAGCCGCATCATCGGCGAAACCGCCTCGACCACCGATGAACTGGCCGGGCTGGCCGGCAAGTTGTCGCAATCCGTGGATCGCTTCAGCCTGTAACACCGCACAGACCTGATACACGCTTTATGGACCGGCCCCCTGTGGGTCGGTTTTTTTTGCCCGGTCCACCGGCCCACCCGCAGCGCTCATTGACCGGCCCCTGCAAAAAAAAGATTGAATATTCACACCTAATGTTATTTAAATAACAAAACAAGAGCGCCACGACCTGCCTGGTCGGGGTGCAACAAGGTGGAATAGCAATGAGCAAGATCGCAGTCATCGGCAGCAATATGGTGGATTTGATCACCTACATCGACCGCATGCCGGCCCAGGGCGAAACCCTGGAAGCGCCTGGTTTTGCCCTCGGGTGTGGCGGCAAGGGGGCGAACCAGGCGGTGGCGGCAGCCAAGCTTGGGGCGCAGGTGCTGATGTTGAGCAAGGTCGGCGACGACATGTTTGCCGACAACACCCTGGCCAACTTCCAGCGTTTTGGTATCGACACCCGTCATGTGCAGCGGGTGCCTGGGGTTTCCAGCGGTGTCGCGCCGATTTTTGTGCGGGCCGACTCCCACAACAGCATTCTGATCGTCAAAGGCGCCAATGCGCATTTGTTGCCGGCGGACATCGACGCAGCGGCCGCCGACCTGCGCGAGTGCACGCTGATCGTGCTGCAGTTGGAGATCAATCTGGAGACGGTCTACTACGCCATCGAATTTGCGCACCGGCACGGCATCGCGGTGCTGCTCAACCCGGCACCGGCCCTGGCCGGCCTGAGCGGGGAGCATCTGGCGCAACTGGACTTCCTGATCCCCAATGAATCGGAACTGGCGTTGATCACCGGCCAGGTCGTGGACTCGCCGGACGCCGCCCAGCGTGCCGCGCGCACGCTGGTGGCCAGCGGCATTCGTCACGTGATCGTCACCCTCGGTGAACACGGTGCGTTGTACGTGGGAGAGGAGGGCGAATTCCGGGTGTCGGGCCGAAAGGTCGTGGCACGGGACACCACGGGCGCCGGCGATGCCTTTATCGGTTGCTTCATTCAGCACTGGAGCCGCGACGGCGGTATCCGGCAGGCCATGGAACAGGCCGTGGCGTATTCCGCCTGCTCGGTCATGGCCCTGGGCACCCAGACGTCATATCCCGACAGCGAGGCGTTCGCCCGTTTCCAGCAACAGCCGTAACCCCCAAACCAGCCCGGAGAACAATAATGAACAAACCTGCGCTGCAACAGACACCCGATGGTTTCTACCTGAACCGCACGCCCTGGTTCGCCTTTATCCTGCTGTGCAGCATCTTTGCGCTGTGGGCGGCGGCGGCAAGCATGAATGACGTGCTGATCGCACACTTCAAGAAAGCGTTTTTGCTCAGTGATTTCCAGACCGCCTTTGTGCAGTCGGCGTTTTACCTGGGCTACTTTTTCGTGGCGATTCCGGCGGCGATGGTGGTGCGCCGCTTCAGCTACAAGAGCACGATCCTGATCGGGTTGCTGCTGTACATGTTCGGCTGCCTGCTGTTTTTCCCGGCGGCGTCGACGGCCAAGTACGGCATGTTCCTGCTGGCGCTGTTTGTGATTGCGGCCGGCCTGTCGTTCCTGGAAACCGCCTGCAACACCTACTCGACCCTGATGGGGCCACGGGAAACCGGGACGCGGCGCTTGAACATCTCGCAGACGTTCCACCCCTTCGGTGCGATGGCCGGGGTGTACGTCGGCAGCTTCGTGATGTTCAAGGACACCGACGCGACCACGGAACAACTGGCCCGGATGAGCGCCTCCGAGGCTGCCGTGCAGCAGTTGCAGATGATCCAGTCCACGCTGTTGCCCTACAAGTGGATGATCGCCGTGCTGGTGCTGATGTTTATCCTGGTCGCGATCACTCGGTTCCCTGCCTGCAAGGGCAATAAGCCGGCTGACAGCAGGCCTGGCAGCCTGCGCCACAGCCTGGGCCGGCTGTGGCGTAACCCGCGCTTTACCTTTGGCGTATTGGCGCAGTTTCTCTACGTGGGCGCCCAGGTCGGCGTGTGGAGTTTTACCATTCGCCTGGCGATGCAAATGGGCGGAATGAATGAACGCAGCGCCTCATGGTTTTTGCTGACCACCTTTGCCGCCTACTTTGTCGGCAAGATGATCGCCAACCTGTTGATGCGCCGCCTGCATCCGGCCAAGGTCCTGGCGATCTACGGTGTGCTGTGCATTGTGCTGCTGGCCTACACCATTCTGGTGCCGAATATTTCGGCGGTGTACGCAGCGGTCGGCGTGAGTATTTTCCTCGGCCCGTGCTGGCCGACCATTTACGGCCTGACCATCGATGGCCTGGGTGAAGACACCGGCGTCGGCGGTTCATTGCTGGTGATGAGCATCGTCGGCGGCGGGGTGATTCCGATCTTCCAGGGCCTGTTGTCCGATGCCAGCGGCGGCAATATGCAACTGGCCTACAGCGTGCCGTTGCTGTGTTTTATCGTGATCGTGATGTACGCGGTCAAGTGCATGCGCCAACCCGGCACGTTACCGTCGAGCGCTGTTGCGGCGGTGGCCTCATGAATACGCGGATTGCGCTGTATCCAGCGGTGTTTGCCGAGCAGGAGAGAATCCTGTTGCAGTCCGAGGATTTCAAGGTCAGTGCCTGGATCTATCCGTCCGGCGTGCTGGCCGTGAGCCTGGAGAACAGTCGTGGACGCCTGGTGCTGCTGCCTTATCAAGGGCAGATGATCTGGTCGGCGGTGTTCGACGGCTGTGACCTGACCATGAGCAACCTGTTCGAGCACCCCCGGCCCAGCCCGACGGTCATCGATACCTACGGCTGCTTCATGTTTCACAGTGGCCTGCTGCGCAACGGTTGCCCGGCGCCGGATGACACCCACTCCTTGCACGGCGAAATGCCTTGCGCCCCGATGGACTCGGCCTGGCTGGAAATCGGCGAGGGCTTTGTGCGCCTGGGCGGTTGCTATCAATACGCCAAGGGCTTCGGCGATCGCTACCGGGCGTGCCCCAGCGTGACCCTGCGCGCCGATTCGGCGGTGTTCGATATTGACATGGACGTGACCAACCTGGCCGGCAAGCCTATGGAACTGATGTACATGGCCCACATGAACTACGCCTTTGTGGCCGGCGCGCGGTTTGTAGAGCCATGGGGCATGCAGCGCCTGCGCCTGCGCACCAGTATTCCGGACCACGTCAAGCCGACGCCGGACTGGGGTGCCTACATGGCGCAACTGGCCGAACAACCCGGGCAATTGGCCTGTCTCGATCAGCCGGGGTTGTACGACCCTGAAATCGTGTTTTTCTTCGACGGCGTCGGCACAGACGCCACCGGCCAGGCCCACTTCCTGCTGGATCATCCCGATGGCGCGGCGTTCTACACCCGCTATCGCCCCGAACAATTCGCCCACGCCGCACGCTGGATCCTGCACACGCCGGATCAGCAAGTGGCGGCGTTCGTGCTGCCATCGACGTGCGAACCCGAGGGCTATAACGCCGAGAAAGCCAAAGGCCACGTGCGTTTGCTGGCGGCGGGAGCCAGCGCTTCGTTCAGTGTCACCACCGGCTACCTGAGCGCGCAGGAACGCCAGCGGTTGCTGGGTTAAACCAGCAATTGCGCGCCGTGGGCCTGGATGGCGTCCTTGTAGCTGCGGGGGATTTTCTTGTCGCTGACCACGTACTGAAAGTCTTGCAGGGCAGCGAAGTGAGCGGTGCGCACCGTGTCGAACTTGCTGAAGTCGGCGAGCAACACACGTTGCTGGGCCTGGCGCATGACCTTTTGCTTGACCTCGACTTCATTGAAGTTGAAGCACGTCACGCCGAATGCCTGGCTGACGCCGGCGGCAGTCACGAAGGCCCATGTCAGGCGCACGCTGTCGAGGATGCTGCTTTCGGCACTGTTTTCAAACACCTGGTTCTTGCGATGGAAGGTGCCGCCGCACAACACGATGTGGCAGTTGGGCTTGTTATGCAGCTTGAGCAGCACGTTCAACGAGCTGCACACCGCCGTGAACTCCAAGTCGTCGGGGATGAAGTCGATCACGAACGGCGAGGTGGTACCGCAGTCGAAAAACACCGTGTCACCGGGCTGGATGAGGCGCGCGGCGAGTTTGCCGATGCGGCGCTTTTCCTCGACGTGGCGGGTGTCCTGCTCGGCAACCCGGTAATCGCTGACCTCGCTGCCGACCCGGGTGATGTAGCCACCCAGCAGGCGCAGGTGATCACTGAAGTGGTTGAGATCGCGGCGCAGGGTCATCTCCGAAACCTCCAGCAGCGCCGCCATTTCCCTCAGGTGAATGGCGTTCTGGTCCTGCAAGGCTTGTTGGATAAGCTTGAGTCGCTCGGCTTTTCTACTGTCCACGAGTATTCCAGGGCTTGATTGTTTGTGTTAGATAAGTAACATTCAATGTTATTATTATAACGCATTAGTGTGGGTGCTGTGACAAGCGGCACACGACCATTCGCAACATACAGGCAAGGGCACGTTAAATGAACACTCTTCAACCCGCAGCATTGGCCAAGTACATCGATCACACCTTGCTGGCGCCCGACGCCTCCCGCGAGCAGATTCGCACTTTGTGCGAGGAAGCCCGGGAGCACGGTTTTTATTCGGTGTGCCTGAACTCAGGGCAGGTGCCTTACGCCGCTTCCTGCCTGGCCGACGACAGCGTGGTGATTTGTGCCGTGGTGGGCTTTCCCCTGGGCGCCGGCCTGAGTGACACCAAGGCCTTCGAAGCCGAACGGGCGATTGCCGCCGGGGCAGGGGAGATCGACATGGTGCTCAATATCGGCTGGTTGAAGGACGGTTTGCTGGACGCAGTGCGCGAAGACATTGCCTTGGTCCACAAGGCCTGCGGCGCCGTGCCGTTGAAGGTCATCCTGGAAACCTGCCTGCTGGACGACGAAGAGAAAGTCCAGGCCTGCGAAATCTGCCGGGACCTGGGTGTGGCGTTCGTCAAGACCTCCACGGGGTTCAGCCGAAGCGGTGCCACCGCCGAAGACGTGGCCCTGATGCGTAAAACCGTGGGCGCCGCGGTTGGGGTCAAGGCGTCCGGGGGTGTGCGCGATTATCCGACGGCACTGAAAATGATTGAAGCCGGGGCGACGCGCTTGGGCAGCAGTTCGGGGATTGCGATTGTCGGCGGGGCGATGACGGCGGCCAGTGGTTACTGAGTTTCGGGCCGGCGCCTGGCAGCCTGTAGGGAAATCCCTACAGGCTGCGCAAATCATTAGAGCACTATCCGGATTTCTTCATGGCTCTTTGCTATATGTCACGCTAGAGTGATTGGAAGATTCAATGAAGTCTTGATTTCTCCGGCCTCGGCCGAGGCCGCAGGACACTTCATACCTGTGGAGTGCACCATGAAAGTTCTAATCGCCGATGATTCATCCATGTCCCGCAAGATGGTCTTGCGTTCCCTGCCGGAATCACTGACCGAAGATGTTCGCCAGGCCTGCAACGGTGCCGAGGTGATGGAGGCTTACCACGCCGGTTTGGTCGACCTGCTTTTTCTCGACCTCACCATGCCCGTCATGGATGGCTTCCAGACCCTGGAGGCACTCAAGCGCGAAGACGCCAACGTGGTCGTCGTGGTGATCAGTGCAGACATCCAACCCCTGGCCAGGCAACGGGTATTCGACCTGGGCGCTGCTGCCTTTGTAGCCAAGCCGGTTACGGCTGAAGCTGTAGTCAATGCCTTGCACGTCATAGGAGTGCTTTGATGGAAACCTTGGCCGCACTCACCGAAGACCAACGTGATGCCCTGCAGGAACTGATGAACATCGCCATGGGACAGGCGGCCGAGCGACTGGCGCTGCTGACCGATACCATGGTGACGCTTTCGGTTCCCTTTATTCACCCGCTGATCCGGGAACAGAATCACCTGTTGATTCCGGAGCATCTGCGTCGGAGCTTCATGATCGTCACCCGCCAGTCTTTTCTGGGTGAGCTACGCGGCGAAGTGTTCGTGTGCTTTGGCTCCAAGGGGGCCGATGAACTGGCCGAACTGCTGGGCTACAAGGGCAGCGGCCTGGAGCAGCAGCACGAGTTGATGCTTGATGTCACCAACATCCTGACCGGCGCCTGCATCAGTGGCCTGGCACGGCAGGTGGCGACTCAGGTGAGTTATGACGCACCGTCCATTCTCGTCCACACCGAACATGCGGCGAATGCACTGGATGAATTGAACCTGAATGAACACCTGGCGATGGTGCTGGAAATCCGTTTCGAGGTTCAGGCTCATCAGTTCTCCTGCGACTTGTTGATCTGCATCACTGAACGTACGGCAGGCGTTGTCGTTCGGGCCATCGATCGTTTGCTGGACGAACTTTGAAGGGATCTCTTCATGACAGACATCAAGGCAATTTCCCGGGAAACCCTTGAGTCGATGCTCAAGGCCATCAACATGGGCGTATTGCTGGTCGACCAGGACTGCAAGGTGCTGTTCTCTAACCATTTCATGTCCATCAACAGTGGCCGCAGCGCGGAAGAACTGGTCGGCCGTACGTTGTTCGAAGCCTTTCCGGAGCTGCCGGAGGCCTGGACCCGGCAGAAGATCAACAGCGTCATCACCCTGCAAAACTTTGCGTTCACGTCATGGCAGCAGCGGCCGCACCTGTTCAATTTCGAGAGTACCCGGCCCATCAGTGGCATGGTCCGGCACATGTATCAGAACTGCACCTTCTTCCCGGTGCAAGACGCCGATGGCAGCAATCTTGGCGTGGGCCTGGCCATCAGTGACACGACCGATACCGCTGCCCGTCAACTTGAGCTGACGCACCTTAACAAGTTGCTGGAAGAAGAGAAGGGCGCCCAGGCGCTGCTGATCGCGCGGCTCGAAGACGCACAGGCGCAGTTGCTGCAGTCCGAGAAAATGGCGGCGATAGGGCAACTTGCTGCAGGCGTGGCCCACGAGATCAATAACCCGATCGGGTTTGTCGGCTCCAACGTCAACAGCCTGCGTCGTTACCTGGTGGACATCTTCGCGCTGCTCGAAGCCCATGAGCAGGCGACCGACGACAGGCATGCCAGCGCTCATCCCGAGCTTGCGGTGATGCGGGACAAGATGGATTACACCTTCATGCGCCAGGACATCGACGACCTGCTGGCCGAGTCGGTCGACGGCCTTGACCGGGTCACTCGCATCGTCAAGGACCTGCGCGAGTTCTCCCACGTCGACAGTTACGAATGGCAGTTGGCCGACCTGCACAAGGGGCTCGACAGTACCCTCAACGTTATCTGGAACGAGATCAAGTTCAAGGCTCAGGTGATCAAGTGCTACGGCGATGTCGAGCCCATCGAATGCATGGGTTCACAGATCAACCAGGTCTTCCTGAACTTGCTCATCAATGCAAGCCATGCCGTGGGCGCCGACGGCGAAATCACCATCAGCAGCGGCAGGGAGGACGGTGGAGTCTTCGTCGAAATCGCCGACAACGGCCATGGCATTCCCCTTGAAATCCAGAACCGGATATTCGAACCGTTCTTCACAACCAAGCCGGTGGGCATGGGGTCGGGCCTTGGCCTGTCGTTGTCGTACAGCATCATGGTCAAGCACCATGGACGCCTCACCGTCGACAGTGAGCCGGGCAGGGGGAGTCGCTTCCGCGTCTGGTTACCCTTACGCCAGCCGGTAATTGAGGCTGTCTCTACCTGCGCCGTTGAAGGACGCTGATCATGGATACGTTGCCTTCCTGCGAAAAACGACACACCGTCATGCTGGTGGATGATGAGGAAAGTATCCTCAACAGCCTTCGGCGCCTGCTGCGCGCAAAGCCTTACGACTTGCTGCTGGCCACGAGCGGTGCCCAGGCGCTGAGCCTTTTCGAACAACACGCGGTCGACCTGATCGTCTGCGACGCGCGCATGCCGTTCATGGACGGGCCGACCTTGCTGCGCGAGGTGCATAGGCGCGATCCGCACTGCGTGAATATCCTGCTGACCGGCTACGCCGATATGAGCATGATCACGCAGGCAATCAACGATGGGTATGTGTTCCGTTACATCAGCAAGCCCTGGAATGATGAAGAGCTCAAGCTCACTCTCGATCAGGCTCTGGAAATGAAGAGTGCTCGTTGAGCGTAACCCGGCGAATTCGTCGCCAAGCCTATAACTCAACTAAATAGACACAGATAAGATCACCTACTGTACTAAGATGACCGTGGGCCAGTAGCACTGGGGGCTAAAGCCGCGAGGGACGGTTAGTGTATGTACTAACATGCTGTACTACAAGCCATCCCTCCACAGCCCGTCAGATCATTCGATTTCCTTCAGAATTTTCCTAATCGCAGGCACGTAACCATGCTTGTAGATCTCACCTGAATCCCCTTTCACCTGACCTGCCCTGGTGACCATCCAGCCTTGCTTGTCGAAGAAATCGTCCGAAACCGCAGCTCTTAGGGCTGTAATCTCCATGTCACTGAGAACCCCTTTCAGTGAAGGCAGCAGCTGAACTGACTCGCTCTCTTGAGATATCTCGACCACATTGGGGCGTCGGTCAACAACAATGTCCTTTTGAGATTTCAACAGGTTGAGTTCGGCCAGGTAGCGGCGACGCTCGGCCAAGATCTGCGTAAAAACTGCACGCAGCGCTGGATCGTCGATACGTCGAACTAGCTCATTATCGCTTGGTACACCCTGTTCCTTGGACTTCGCAGGCAGTTTCCTATCTGTTCCCACACTGGCAGCCCAAGTCTCAATTAACTGCCGAAAGCGAAACCCCCCGGTGTTGCGTATCGTTGAGGCAGACGGCCCTCCAGCCTCAACAGAGAGCTTGGCAATCGTGGCAATCGAGAAATTGCGACTCCCCGTTTTCTGATGAGCCTCCAGGACGCCATGCAGCACGGTCAGGGACTTGGCTTGTTGCTTGGTAGCCTGTGACACGAGTTCTTCAAAGATCAGCTGCGGATCGATCACGGATGGCCTCCCGTACTTGTTTTGAGGTGGTTGTGATCAGGTCAGAAAGCTTCGCTACAGGCTGCTTCGTAACGCGCTCTAGCGGCTCCATGGCGGCTGGAAGAAGCTTTAGGCCTTCTCCGGCCTCAAGCAGGCTGGAAACCTCGCGGAATCCCTCCATTTGGTTTTTAGGAGATAGCGTCAAAGCCATAGACCTCATCATTGCATTCCCAGCGATGAGCTGGAGGCGATCATCCATTCCCATCAAAATAGGTGCGTAGCCGCCCTGCATGAGGAGATGGTTTAAAGCGCGGGAGCGCTTTTCGATGGCAGGTGTGGCCCTCAGCTCATCGGTCAAATCAGCGTAAATTTCAGCGTTCTCGCACAGCTGAGATATCTGCCACAGCTCGCTACGGGTTTCGATGAATGAGATGGGCTGATGGATGTCCTCCAAGGAACCCACAGCTACCAGCTTCGTGCCCGAATCATCTGTGTCCCGGCCCTCTTCGATTGCGACAATCTTGCTGATGATCTGGAAGCAGGAGACCAAGTCTTTCGCGTACTCATCGGCCTCCTTGATCTGCTTTTCGTAGCGCCTTTCAGCCTGTTGCAGCTCCGCATGCAGGAGGAAGGGGCGTTTTTCTTGCTCAGCAAAGTACATTTCGTTGAGCAGCTCATCGCGATCTTGTTCGATCTCAACGGCAAGTGATGAGACCTGAGAGGCTAAATAACTCAGCATGTTGAGGTGGGCCACAAGCGCTGGTAGATAGCGTGCATCCGTGATGAACCAACGGCAGCGGGGACAGTTTTCTAGGCCGTGTGGAACTGGCCCATAGATGTGGCCTTTACTGCTCCGACCGACAATCTCCCCTCCGTTCCAGCATCCGCCTATGTTGCTCATTTCGTCAGATCGAGCGCTGTTTCCGCCGACAAGGCATAAGCCTATGTGACGCTGCTCCCAGCCAATGGCGTTGCGATTCGCCAACGCAATGTCGATTGCGCCAGCATCAATGAATGCCGTTTTAGAGTGGATCTGACGCATATCAGCGTCCCGGAGGAAGATCTTCAGGCTTTCATCCTGCGCAGCACTGATGCGTCCGCTGGCCAAGTCCATTACCTGGGACACCATCGCCGGGGTTGGCTTGGTGTAGTGCAGCGTCATAATGATCCTGGAGTGCCCAGCAATCAGCTTAGATAGCACTTGAATCGGGACACGCCCCTCCATGGCATAGCACGTCAAAAGCGAAACACGGAGGCTATGAAGCGGGAAATGCGTTTTGACCGGTAGTACATTTAATTCGGGGTCGACAGGCTGCACAAAGCGCAACCTAGAGCCGTCTGACAGGGTTTGACCACGCGCGGCAGCCCGATCCTCTAGCGTGGAGAGCAATCGATACCATAGGTTGGGCAGTGTATTGCTTGCAATGGGCTTGTCGCGCTCACCTGGAGCCGCTGTGGGGTCGCGGAAGAGGAAGCAGATCGAGCCCATGTCTTTCTTCTGCTCGACAGTTTTGACGCTACCAAAGTGCTTCTCTACAAGCACGGTGCAGGGCGTAGGGCCGTTAATAGGGTTGTATTTCTCTTGCCAGTCCCTCAGGCGTTCCAGCCAGTACAGGACATCTTCGTTCTGCCATGGGATCGTGTAGCCACGCTCACGAGACTCCTTGTTCTGGTCTGCCGTTTTGTTCGTACTGACGTAGAGGCCGGTCATGATTTCACCGATATCCCGGTCGTGGATACGGCAGAAGACCCCTCGTTTCCATGGGTTCGCCTCACGGCCTAGAGAGAACCCATGGCGCTTGTTCAGAATCCAGTCGCCACCCTCGTACCGCCACGTATCTGCCTCACCAGAGTCCAGAAAACGTACCTGATAAGTGCGAAGCGGCAAATGAAGCTTTATGTGCAGCGCCATTGACCTAACGGGAGACCAGATTTCGTAACGATCATTTTTGTAGCGCCATACGCAATCCGGGTCATCTTCGTCGATGGCTGACTGCTCAACCGGAAACCAGTCTCCGAAATCCGAGCGCAATTGGCCGGACTGGGATTGAGCCCATTCCCAGTCGCGGAATGTTCCCCTGGGCTGCGGGCACAGAATTTCGCGAAGCTCCCGAATGTATGCGTAGGGCAATGGGTTGTACACGGTCTCGGTGATTACCGTCTTTTCCTTCCCTTTGACAAACGGATTCTTGACCACGGCCATAGGGACGCCATGGTCATTTGGCTCGCTGTAGCTGTGAGTGATGATCCAGCCGAGCAGATCCACGATCCAGTTCTGGTTTTTAACGGCAGTCGCGGCGCTCATGGATGCCTCCAGGATTGGCCTCAACTCCGGCAGCAAACCTTTCTCTGCGATCTGGAAAAACACGTCTGGACTGGCCCCGCCCGGCACCGTTGGTAGGTAATGAGCCATGAACCAATTCATCGCGTTGATTTTCACGCCAATGGAGCCGTTCTGCGTGGCTATCCAGCCGGAAAAGAGCTGACGCCAGCGTTCCCAAGCTTCGCCTCGCTCTTGAACAATCCAATTGAAGTTCGTGTCCGAAGAGCGACCGTCACGCGAGCCGCGTCGTGTTGTCTTAGTCAAAATTTCTTAACTCTGTACTTTGCTTGTGGCGATTCGAAAGCTGCCAGGATCTCTGGCAACGCTTCGTCCCAATCGTTGAATGGCGAAATGATCTTGCCGCTGTCGGTCAACTCATCGAGCCTCTCTTCAGCGGCTGTAAGCGCAGAAGAAACGTCCGCAACACCTGGTGCGGTATATCTCTTCTGCGAATCCAGGGAGCGGTGATGCATCGCTTTGCGGATGATCTGCGGGGGAACCCCGGCCTTGGTCATCCGCCGACCAAAAGCGTGTCGATGGCCATGGGTAGATCGACCCTCGGGCTTTGAAACCGTTTCCCCAATTCGCGCTAGGGCCCGCTTGTAGTTGCCGTTGAGCGCTTGAAGGGTGTAAGGCTGGCCTGCGGCGGAGTCTTCGTAGGAGACGAAGGCGTATGGGTGGTGCCGCTCTACTGTGGTCAGGTAGCGGAGATGCACCCTCCAAAGCATCATGAAGAGCACGCTGAAGCGTGGAGGAAACCAGTGCAGCTGGATGTAATTGTCGACGTGGTCAACCATCCTGGTTTTCCACCCAACACGTTTGGTGCCCTGGCGAAGATTTCGGGGCGTTAGGGCGTACTTCTCCCTTAAGTAAGCCGCACGTGTTGTCGTGCCTTTGCGCCCCCTCCAGTTGTCTGGTGCCTTGCCTTCCTCTGGGTGATAGACACGAACCATGGCGCCACCCTCGATCAGTGGGTGATCTTCAACATCGACTACCCATAGATGCTGTGCGTCGCTCTCTCGCAAACCCGCGCCATGCATCATGATCAATATCAATTGATCTCGTACTGCACACCTAGGATCAGAAGCTCCACCGAAGCCATCCATGTACATCGCTTGGAACAACTTCTCAGGGAATGCCACGGCATCATCATCAGCGTTGCTGAGCGTGCGCCGGCCTCGAATATTCCGCGACTGATCCACGTTCTCCGAGAGCGCCTTGCTTCTGATGTGCCCTAGGAAATCATTGCTGTTACGGCGATGCCAGGCAGCGAAGTTAAGTCTCTGATCATAGGTACTGGCGGTCATCAAGGGGTTCATGGCCGGAGCGTCGTACAGATCAGCAAGATAGTCTGTGAAACCCTTGAGAACTGAAACGTGACGGTTGGATGAGTTGCGACTGGCTGGAACCCACCCTAGACCAGATGGATCTAGGCCATCATCTCCAACCGTTCCGGTATAGAGGCGTGAGGCAAAAGCCTGGAAGAGGGCGCGGGGATCAGAGAAGTGGTGCTGGTTGGCCTCCATGTACTCCAGCAGCAGCTTTGTGGCCTGGGTGACCGAACGCTGCCAGCTAGGACTCAGGTGGTGGTTATCCAGGAGGTAGTCAACCAGCGAGGACACCACTCCATGCTCAGTTATCAGGACAGGGATCTCGCTCTGGATTCCCGTATCGTCAACCACCACCTTCGCTACTACCTGAACCACCGCCATCCAATGCACCCACCCAAAAAGGTGCGGATGGTACAGATAGTACATGTATAGGTGTCAACACTTTGATTTCTAGGGGGAGGTAGAGCTAGGTTTTACCTCTAATCTAATGCACTTAGTATAGTTTTAGGTGATACCAATAATAGTCATTTAGTTGAGTTGGCTATCGGGGCAGGGCTCAGGCCTGGGCGAGGGCGCTGATACGCCGTTCGCTGATGCGTTCGACGGTGTCCATATGTTCGGTGCCCCACACGCACAACGCGCCCAGCGCAGTGGCCAGTGACTGCCCGAAGGGTGTCAGGGAATACTCGACCTTGGGCGGGATCTCCTGGAAGTCGATCCGCGCGATGATTTCGTCGCGTTCCAATTCCTTGAGTTGCTGGATCAACACCTTGTCGGTCACGCCGCCAATCGCACGCCTTAACTCGCCATACCGATGAACATGTCGCGCCAGGTTATACAGGACCAGCGGTTTCCATTTGCCGCCAATCACCGCCAGGGCAGCCTCGAGCCCGCAATTGAAGGTGTTGTTCGCCATGTGATGGGTGCTCCAAAGGGGTACTTACTAAAAGGTGCATACTATTCAAAAGAATAGTCTGGATCTAGAGTTGGGCCTCAACATTCTTCGGAGTTAACCATGAGCAGGCTCGACGGGAAAATTGCAGTGATCACCGGTGGCAACAGTGGTATTGGCCTGGCAACCGCCATTCGCTTTGCAGCGGAAGGTGCACAGGTGGTGATTGTGGGACGCAGGCAGGAAGAACTGGACAAGGCGCTGGGCCTGATCGGGCCTACAGCGATCGCCATTCAAGGGGATATCTCGAGGCTGGACGACCTGGAGCGCATTTTCACCCACATCAAAAGCGTCAAAGGTCGCGTTGACGTGCTGTTCGCCAATGCAGGCCTGGGGGATTTCCAGCCGCTCGGGTCGATCACCGAAGAGTCGTTCGATCGCACGTTCGGCATCAACGTCAAAGGCACACTGTTCACCGTGCAAACAGCGCTGCCACTGATGCACGCCGGCGGTTCGGTGATCCTCACAGGTTCGACCACCGGCACCATGGGCACACCGGCATTCAGCGTGTACAGCGCCACGAAAGCCGCATTGCGTAATTTCGCCAGGAGCTGGGCGCTGGATTTGAAAGGCAGCGGTATTCGCGTCAACGTACTTTCACCGGGACCAATCTCGACACCGGGCCTGGACCTGGCGCTTTCAAGTACCGGCCAGAAGGATGCAATCATTGATGACATGACGGCGCAATTGCCACTGGGCCGTATCGGCCAACCGGAAGAAGTTGCGGCGGCGGCATTGTTCCTGGCGTCGGACGACAGCAGTTTCATGACCGGCAGCGAAATGTTTGTGGATGGAGGGTTCGCTCAGGTTTGAACCAGAGAGGGGCTTTGCCTGTTGGAATCTGACGGGCACTGCCCCTCATTACGTAACATTGTATTACGCATAAT
>NZ_JAOTNX010000020.1:0-82110 GCF_036346475.1 Pseudomonas sp. AM8 | reverse complement strand
GGTGGCATCGACGATGGTGCCTTGTCGCAGTGACAGGCCACGCTCGCCCAGATAGCCATTGATCACGCCGAGGATGCCATTGGCCAACTCGTGTTTTTCCAGCAGGCGACGCAAGTTGAGAATGGTGGTTTCGTCTGGGATTCGCTCCAGGCTCAGGCCGGAAAACTGGGGCAAGATCGTCGTCTCGTACAGCGCCTCTTCCATCGCCGGATCACTGTAACCAAACCAGTTCCGCATGAGATGAACCCGCAGCATCGCCATCAACGGATACGCCGGACGACCGCCTTCGCCCTTCGGGTAATGGGGTTCGATCAGAGCGATCAACCCCTTTCAGGGCACAACCCTATCCATCTCGATCAGGAACAGTTCCTTACGGGTCTGCTTGCGCTTACCGGCGTACTCGGCGTCGGCGAAGGTCATTTGCTTCATCATCGAAAAGCTCGGCGATTGGCGTTCGAGGACTCTGCCAAATCAGGAAGTCTTTTTCAGAATTTCCCTAAACATCCGCGAACTATCCATCCTGTCATCACAGGGAGCCTCGCAGACGAGCGGTGCTAGTCATGAGTTGTCGCGGTTAGCTAAAAACTTGAATGGGATTGTAGGACGATTCAGGCTGAATTGAGGCGGGATAATATTGCAAATGTGCAGTAGATTTGGCGAGCGCCTCCCCCGCAACAGTTGATCTCGCCCCGGTCTTCGGAAGCATGCAGGAACGAACAAGGATTGGATTTCTATCCGCTAGCCCCGAATAGCTTCTGCAAATGGACAACTCCCTCACCCACTTCGCTGACGCAGCTGCCGTAATGTTGCGCACCGGCCGGCGCGGCTGGCGGTACCGGCTTTGTCGCCGAGGCCTTTCTCAACCCACCTTTCACCCAGGCGTTGAGGTAGTCGCAAAACTGACGGGGCTCGCGAAAAAGGTGCAACGCGCCGATCTGGTAGTCACCGACAAAGGCCATTTCGATGCCAAACTCTGCGGGGCCAAACCCCGCTGGGCGCAGCCCGCTTGGCCAAGCAATTTGGCGTGCCGTTGGGGACGCTGGGCGAGGGTTACGCCCGACTGTACGAGGCGGGCATCGATACCCCGTTCTGGTTAAAAGGCGGGCGCATCGCGCTGATGAAGCTTGCAGCCAAGCGACTACTTTGCTTGGTAAACGGACGCGCTATATTGCTCAGCTGTTGCAGGCGGGTAAGTCGTTCAAACTTTGAGCTAGTCGATATCCAGGTGATCCGAAATGCCTTCCAGATCAGCCCGGGCGATGGCGCGCTGGTCGAGTTTTTGCCGGGCAGCCAGGGGCAGGTCGGTGTAGCTGATGAGGCCTTTTTCCACCAGCACAATGACCACGTCTTCAAGCACACGCACCAGGGTCCAGTCAGACTCCTTGAGAATCTCCAGCTTGGCCTGCACTTCCAGCTTGATGTTCAGCCAGTTTTGCAGCTCCTCGCTTTCCAACGCCATGCTGGCGCTCATTTCGGGAAAAGGCTCTTGCTCGACCCGCAGAAGCTTGCCGTGTTCGTCGCGCTGGATGTAAACCATAGGGGCCTCTTTATGAAAAACCGTGCGCGGCGCGAGGCAGAACTGGTACGCGCGAAACGCAATGGCGCTGAGCATAAGCCGAGTGAGTGTCAGAAGAAAACCCAGGTTTCCCGGTAATCTGGCCATTACGCCGCTGAATGTCCCAGGGATGTAAAACCTGGCGCGAAGCTGACTCACCGGTCGGACTTTTCTGCCTCAGCCCGTACCAGGCGCAGAGGCCACGCACACAGGCGCGCAATCGATGCGGCATACCTACTCCCACAAGGTTTGTACGGTGATTAGGACAGCAGACTGACCACGGCGAAACGGCTGATATTGGCTTGCGCGACCACCGTCTGGGTGACCGCTGCAAAGCTTGCCTTCGAGCGATTTGCCAAGTTGAAGGCGGCACCTGCGTAATCGGCCGCCCACTGTTTTTCATCGTTGTCGGCCTGGCGCGCGAGAAAGTCGCGAATCTCTTGCTGGCGGTGGCTGAGCTGATCGCGGATGGCGCCCACCTTATCCAGCGCCGCCACCACCGAGTCCAGCACCCGACGCAGTTCGCGCACGTTGCTGGCGTTAACCTCGGCGGGAAATTTGAATAGCTGGTCTTCCTCGCTTTGCACCTTCTGGTAGCTGCCTTTGGCAAACAGCTTGCCCTCGCCCTGCACCGCCAACTGCGGTTTGAGGTCTTTCCACTCGCTTTCACGGACGGAAAATTTCAGCTCGCCGCTTTGCCCAAGTTCAGCGCGTACGCCCACCTGGCCGAGGCTTACGTTAAAGCGGCGCAGCAACTGCTCGCCACTCATGCCGTCATCCAGAACCACGGCAATCGGCTCGGACGATTGCCGTCCGGCGCTAAACAGCAGCGTCTCTTTGCCCGATTCCTGAATCGCGGCCAGCGAACCCAGCCCGGTCAGGCTAAACCGGCTGCGCAGCGGTTCGTTAAGACGCAGTTTCAGCGTGCTGTCCAGCGTGCCGCCAGAGCGTTCGGCGCGTTCGGCCAGCAGTTGATTGAGCTGCTGCACCGCCTGTTGCAGGCCTTCTTTGTCGGCGCCTTGGGCGGCGCTGAGCTCGCGGCTCAGGTTGTTTTTCAACTGGCGCAGGCGGCCGCTCAAATCGTCCAGGTAGCTTTCGGCAGACTGCATCGACGACAGTTGCTGGTTTAACTGCAGGTTGAAACTGGCGCCCTTGCTTCGTGTGCGCTCGCCCGCCGCTGCCTGGCTGGCGGCCGGGTCGGCTTTGCTGGCGGTGGCCAGCGGCGTATCGCGCAGCACTGGCTGCCTACGTTCCTGCGGATCAAGGGCGGCAATGGCCGTTAACGGGCTTTCAACCTTCATGGCGAGTCTCTTCCAGCAGGCGTTACAGGAGGTTGAACAGCGACAGGTCGTTGACTGTCAGGTAGGTCTTCTGGGTCGCCTGCAAAGCCAGTTTGTAGTTCTGCAAGTCGATGTTCGCGCCGGCGTAGTCCAGGCCCGCCAGCTCGCCATCGATTTGCTTGTTCACCAGCGATATGTCCGAGTTGCTGTCGTCGAGCAGGGTCAGGGTGTTCTGCCGCCCGCCCAGTTCGGTGATGCTGCTCAACACGCTACCGTGGGTGGTGTCGAGCCCGGCAATGGCGTCGCGAATCTGCTGCACGGTGGCCGGATCAGTGCTGTCCAGCGCCGGGTCTTTGAGCCGATTGATCACGCTGTGCAGGCTATTGAGAAAATCCATGCCGGTGCCAAACACCCCGGCAATCGCCACGTTTTCTTGCACCAGCACACCGTTGGCCACGGCGGCCTGGCGGGTTTTGTCGTTGCCGTTGGCGCTGTAGGTTTCAGTGGCGCTGTCGTAGGCCACGGCGGGACGGTCGGTGAGCGTGCCCGAGAACAGATAACGGCCCTCTTCGTCGCGCACGTTCAGGTAGCTGAGCAAGGTGCTTTCCAGGCTACCCAGCTCGCTGGCCATGGCATTCAGGTCGGCAGAGGTGTTGGAACCGTTGGCCGCCCAGAGCAGCAGGTCACGCACCTCGATCATGGTGTCGGAGGTCGACTGCAGGTTGCTCTCCTGAATCGACAAGTTGCTCG
Organism: Pseudomonas sp. AM8; assembly: GCF_036346475.1. Taxonomy (NCBI): domain Bacteria; kingdom Pseudomonadati; phylum Pseudomonadota; class Gammaproteobacteria; order Pseudomonadales; family Pseudomonadaceae; genus Pseudomonas; species Pseudomonas sp. AM8. Next base: position 78,525 of record NZ_JAOTNX010000020.1, on the reverse strand, counting down.
ACACATTGGTGATGTTCTTGCCGTACTGGGTCAGGCTGGCTTCAGCGCGCTGTATACGCAGCAAGCGGACGCTGGCAATCGGGTCGTCCGAAGGCTTGAGAATGCGCGTACCGTCGGACATTTTCTGCATCAGCTCGGCCATCTCCGATGAGTTGCGGTTCATCGAGTTGAGCATGGTGGCCGCGGTCTGCGAGTTGGTAATGCGCATGGGCAAATCTCATCTATCGGAGCGGACGTAGGGCAAATATCACCAAGCGATATCCGCCGTTTCACAAAACCTGAGACGACTTAAAACGCCGCCAACATCGTCTCGAACAAATCCTTGGCCGTACTGATGACCTTCATGTTGGCCTGGTACGCCTGCTGGTAACCCATCAGGTTCACCGCCTCTTCATCCAGATTCACCGCGCTCACGCTGTCGCGCTGTGTCTGGGCCTGGCCGGTCACGGTTTTGGCGGTGGTCAGATCGGCCTGGTTTTGCCGGCTGACGCTGGCTAGGTCGCCAATCAACCCGGCGTAGGCATCGTTCACGCTCACCTGGTTGCCGTTGACGGTGATAGCCTGATTACGCAGCTCGAGCAAGTTCAGCAGCGCGCCGTTATTACCGGTTGCGCCCGCGCTGTCCGACAGTGCCAGGTCCACCGCCTTGATGCCGCTGAGGCTCAACATGTTCGAGCTGCTGCCCGGCGTGAACGTCAGCAGCGCCTGGCCGGCATTGCCGTTCAGGTCGAAGCCGGCGCCCAGGGTATCGTTGACCATTTGCGCGAATTGCTCCGCCATCTCGCTCAGCGCGTCCTGGTTTGGGCGCAGCACTTGGTATTCGGTGTCGTACAGCGCGCCTAGCGAGCCGCCGAGGTTTTCCTGGCTCAACGCGAACGTGGTGCCGGCAAAGGCCAGGCCGATTTCCTGTTCGCCCGTCGGCGTCAGGCGGACGCTTAAATGGGCTGCCGAGGTGCTGGCCACCAGCGGCTGGCCGTTCGCCAAACTCACCTCCAACGAGCCATCAGCGGCGGTATTGGTGCGCACGCTGGCGTATTGGCTGAGCTGGGTCACCAGGCTCTCGCGCTGGTCTTTAAGGGTGGCCGAATCGGCACCCGCGGCTTCGGCGGCAATGATCTTTTTGTTTATTAAGGCGATATTGCTGGTCAGGCCATTGATCTCGGTAACCATCGAGCCGCGCTGCTCCTGCGCCGACATCAACTGCGTGTGCAGGTTGCCGCCCAAGGTGTTGAAGCGCTGCGCCAGGTTACCGGCCTCGGCGATGATCTGTTGGCGCAGGGCGATGGAGTCTGGTGTGGCGCTGGCTTCGCTGACGGCGGCAAAAAAGTTGTCCAAGCCCACGCTGATGCTCGAGCCATCGCCCGACATCAGTCCTTCCAGCGAGGTCAGGTACTGCTGCGAGGTGCTGTAGTAATTCTGCGAGGTGGTAGCGCGCCACAGCTGCTGATTGAGGAAGTCATCGGAAATGCGCCGCACATCTGTCACCTGCACGCCGCCGCCACTCAGGCTACCGTAGCCAGATACCGAACTCATCACCGCATTCAGGCGGCTAAAGCCCGGGGTATTGACGTTGGCAGTGTTCTGCCCGGTAACCGACAGGCCGATCTGCGAGGCACGCACACCGCTGTAGGCGATTTGGGTCAAATTGGTCACGACAGGCTTCCTTTTGGTTCTCTAAACGCGGGCATTTCAATGCGGATCTGCGGTGCGAAGGCGGCCGACAGCGATTGGTGCAAGGGCTGCTGACCGGGTAATTGCACCACTCTCTGATCCAAGGCGACCACATCGCCAGCCGGCTTAAATGCAGCGGTACGCGCGTCCGGTTTGTCGCTCACATCCGCCGTGCGACTCGCCGCCATGCCGACTATCTCGCCTACTTGCAGGCGTTCATCCAGGCTCGCCCGTGCTGGCACCGGCAGCGACTCCGTGGCTTCGCCGCGCAGGCGCTGCTGTTGCAGGTCTTGCAGGATGCTGCGGGTGTAGTTGCGGGTTTCTTCATACGGAATGCGCTGCACCCAGGCCTCGGTGCCGATCTGCCCGGTGCGCGGGTCGCCGTTGCGTTGCAACCACTCATCCACCTTGCCAGGGCCGGCGTTGTATGCCGCCACGGCCAGCGCCTGGTGCCCGTCATAGCGTTCGAGCATGTCTTTCAAGTAAGCCACGCCGAGGGTTTTGTTGTACTCGCCGTCGCGGGTCAGGCGTTCTTCGCTGAAGTCCAGGCCGAGCTTGGCCGCCATGTCGCGTGCGGTGCCAGGCATCAACTGCATCAAGCCGCGTGCGCCTTTGGTGGACACCGCAGCGATATCGCCAGCCGATTCATGGGAAATCAAACTGTCCACCAGGCTGCCCAGCGCTTCGCTGCCGCGCTGCCACACCTGATTGACCGCCGCCACACCGCGCTCCCAGGTACTGGCCAGCGGCTGCTGCGACACGATATGCGTGCGCGGCAAGTCAGCTGAACGCGCCGCCTGCTGGGCAGCGGTGAGGGTCAATTGCGGGGTCACGGTGCCGGCCAGTTGCTTGACCAACATGTCACTGATACCGGTCTGCTTGCTGGTGGCCAGGTGTTCGGCCATGGCTTCGTCGTAGAAGTCGCGCATGGTGTCCAGCTCGCGGCTGCGCATCGGGTTGTCGGCCGATAGCACGTCGCCTGCCTTGCGCATTTGCTTGAGGATCTGCTGCAAAAACAACGCTTCAAACTGCTCACTGGCCGCCTGCAATTGCTGGCGCGGGTCGCTGCCCGGGGCATTGAAGCTGCGCGCGTTATTGATGGCGGTGGGGAGGGACATAATGCTCATAAGGCGCTCACAGTCAGATCACGATCAATTCGGCATTCAACGCACCGGCCTGCTCCAGCGCCTGCAGGATGCTCATCACATCGTCCGGGGTGGCGCCAAGGCTATTCACGGTGTTGATGATGCTTTCCAGGCTGGCGCCTTCGGGCCACTTGAACATGGCGCTTTTATCCTGGGTAACCGCCACATCCGACTGCGGCACCACAGCGGTTTCACCGCGGGAGAAGGCATTGGGCTGGCTGACTTGCGGGTTTTCGCTGATGGTCACGGTGAGGGTGCCGTGCGCCACGGCAGCGGCTTTCACTCGCACGCCCTGGCCTACGACCACGGTACCGGTGCGACTGTTGAACACCACTTTTGGCCGCTCACGGCCCTCCTCCACTTCCACCGCTTCAAGCAGTGCCATAAAGCTGGTGCGCTGGTTGCCGGCCGCTGGCGCGCGCAGGCTGATCTTGGTACCGTCCATAGCGTTGGCGACCCCGGGGCCGAACACGCGGCCCAGCGCGGTGACGATTTTCGCGGCGGTTTGAAAGCTTGGCTGGCGCAGATTAAGCATCACATCGGGGCGGCTGTTGAAGTCGCTGGGGATCATCCGTTCGATGGTCGCGCCATTGGGTATGCGACCGCCGTTGGCGCTGTTTATCGCCACGCTGGAGCCGCTCTGGCCGGTGGCGTTCAGGCCGCCAACCACAAGATTGCCCTGAGCAAGGGCATAGGTTTCGCCGTCCACGCCGCGCAACGGAGTCATCAGCAATTGGCCGCCGCGCAGGCTTTTCGCATCGCCCAGCGAGGCGACGGTGATGTCCACGGTTTGCCCCGGGCTGTAAGACGGCGGCATGGTGGCGGTAACTGTTACCGCTGCCACGTTTTTCAACTTGGGATCCACATTGGCCGGCAGGTTAATGCCGAACTGTTTGATCATGTTGGCCACTGACTGGCTGGTGAACTTCACCTGGTTTTTATCGCCGGTGCCGTCCAGCCCTACCACCAGGCCATAGCCAATCAATTGGTTGCCGCGAATGCCTTCCACGTCAACCAGATCCAGCAGCGGAACCGCCGCAACGCCACGGCTAATGCCGAGCAAGGCCAAAACAAACAGCAGGTGCGGCGCGCGCATGGGTAAAAGCCTCACAGCGGAAAGATGGGCGAGGTAAAGAAGCGCGTCAGCCAGCCGGCCGAGTTGCTGTCATTGAGCAGGCCGCGGCCGGCGTAGGAGATGTTGGCGTTGGCAATGTTCTGCGACGACACCTGGTTGAAACGGTTGATGTCGTCCACCCGCACCAGCCCAGTCAGACGAATAAACTCTTCGCCCTGATTAAGCCGCAGGTTTTTTTCGCCCTTGACCATCAAGGTGCCGTTGGGCAACACGCGGTGCACGGTGACGGCAATGGAGCCGCGTAACGAATTCTGCTGCGAGCTTTTCGCCGAACCATCAAAGCTGCGATCGGCGCTGGCCGAGCTTTCCACTTTGTCATAGGTGTGGCCGAGCACCGTAGGAATGCCCACGGCCAGTTCAGCCTGTTTGCCAAAACTGGTACCAGCGCTTTTGCTCGACTGGGTGACCTCTTCGAGCACCACGGTAAGGATGTCGCCAATGCGCACTGCGCGCTGGTCCTGGGTCAGCGCGCCGCCATAGCCGCTGCGGAACAGCCCGCCGCCGGTAGTGGGCGGCAGGCTGTAATCCAGGTCCAGCGGTTGGTAGGCGCTAGAGTCTTCGTCGGGGAGCATTTCCTTGAAGCTGGCGCAGCCGCCCAGCAACAAACCGGCGGTAATGATCAGGGCAATTTTCATGGCGATCAGACGGTCTGATTGAGGAACTGCTGCATGCCGGACGCAGCGTCCAGCACCTTGGCGTTGGCCTCGTAGGCGCGCTGGATGGCGATCATGTTGACCATCGCTTCCACCACCTGCACGTTCGAGCCCTCCAGCACGCCCTGCTTGAGGGTGCCCAAGCCTTCCTCGCCCGGTACACCTTCCACGGGCTCTCCACTGGCGACGGTTTCTTTGTACAGGTTGCCGCCGAGGGCCTCGAGGCCGGCCGGGTTGATAAAGTTGACAAGGGTGATCTGACCCAACTCGCTAGGCGCGGTGTCACCCGGCAACACCGCGGTCACGGTGCCATCGCTGCCGACGGTAAAGCTGCTGCTGCCGGTCGGCACTTCAATAGCCGGCACCAGCGGCAAGCCCTGCGAGTTGACCATCATGCCTTCGGCATTCAATTGCAGCTGGCCGTTCTCGGTGTAGTAGGTGTCGCCATTAGGCGCTTCCACCTGCAAAAATCCGCGGCCGACAATGGCCAAGTCCATAGGTTGCCCAGTGGTTTGCATGCTGCCTTCGGTAAACACCTTTTGCGTACCGGCCACCCGCACACCGCTACCCAACTGAATGCCCGACGGCACGGTATTAACCGCATCGGCCTGTGCGCCGGGCTGCAGGTCGATGGAATAGAACAAATCTTCAAACACCACGCGGTCGCTTTTAAAGCCGGTGGTGTTGACGTTGGCCAAGTTGTTGGCCACAGCCGACAGGGCTGTGTCCTGGGCGGCCAGGCCGGTTTTGCTGACCCAAAGTGCTGTGCTCATGGAAGTGCTCCGGTTAGCCGCGAATCAAACGGGTGCCGGCCTCGGACAAATCCTCAGCGGCTTTCATCATCTTTACCTGCGTTTCAAACAGGCGGTTCAGGCTCATGGTCGCGGTCAACTGGTCGATGGCCGAAACGTTGCTGGTTTCCAGGTGACCACTGACCAGGCGCACGTCTTCGCTGGCTTGCGCCGGCTGACCATCCTTGCGCACTAGCAGGCCGGCCTGGTTTTTCAACAGCTCGGCAGCGGGGGCGTCCACCAGCTTGATGCGGTCCACGTCGGCCATCACAAAGTCGCCACGCGGCATGATCGACACGGTGCCGTCGTTGCCGATGGCCACGCTGTCGTACTCCGGCAACACAATCGGCCCGCCCTCGCCCAGCACCTGACGACCGTTGATGGTCAGGCGCCCTTCGTTGTCCACCAGCATGTTGCCCTGGCGGGTGTAGGCCTCGCTGTCGCCTTCTTGAAGGGCAATCAGGCCGGCGCCACGAATGGCAAAATCCAGGTCGCGGCCGGTGGTGGTCAGCGTGCCAGGGGTCATGTTTACGCCGCTGTTTTGCGGCAGCGCCAAATGCCGGCTGTCATAGCCGTAACCCTGCACGTCCACGGTTTCGGCGCGTTCCATGTCGGCGCGAAAGCCGGGGGTGTTGACATTGGCTAGGTTATTGGCGCGTACGCCCAAGGCACTCATGGTGCGGCTGGCGGCGGTCATCGCGGTGTAGCCCAAACGATCCATGGATCACCCTCAGATGGCGCTGAACAGTACTTGATTGAGTTCTTTGTCGGTGGTCAGCACCTTGGTGTTAGCCTGGTAGTTGCGCTGGCCTTCCATCAGGGTCACCAGTTGCGCGGTGAGATCGACGTTGGAGCCTTCCAGCGCGCCGGTAATCACCGAACCAAACTGGCCCACACCCGGTGCGCCAATCAGTGCCGCGCCGGAATTGCTGGTTTCGGTCCATGCCGTGCCGCTGACGTTTTTCAAGCCTTCGGCATTGGCAAAGTTGGCCAACAACACCTGGCCCTGCAGCAGGCGTTCGCCGTTGCTGTAGTTGACGTAAATCTTGCCGCCCTCATCTACCGCAACGCCGGTTTTTTCGCCGGAGGCATAGCCAGATGCCTTATTGGTGGTCACGGAGAAATCCGAGCCGTTCTGGGTGGTGCCGGTGAAATCAACGGCGATGGCCAGCGGGTCGACACCGCCGGCCAGGCCGGTGGCGTTGACGGTCACCGGCGCAGTCGGGGCGGTCAGCATGCCGGCAGAGTCGAAGGTCATGTTGGTAGCGCCCGCGGCGGCGCCATCGACAAAGTTGTGGCTGGTCCAGGCGTTGTCACCGGTCTTGGCGAAGTACTGGGTGAGCGTGTGTTCCTTGCCCTGCGAGTCGAACACCTTGGTGGTGTAGGTGGAGTTGTAGGTGGCGGAATCGGTCACATCAAAGGCGGCGGCCGGTACGGTTTCATCGGCATCCAGGTTGGCCACAAAGCTCAGGCTATCGGTGGCCTTGGCCGGCAGGCTGCCGGTTTTCAGCTGCAAGTCGCTGATGGTGCCGTTAAGCAGATTGCCGTCGGCATCGGTGGGGTAACCCTGCAAACGCTGGCCGGAACTGTTGACAACGTAGTTGGCGGTGTCGGTGCCGAACACGCCGGCGCGGGTGTACTGCTGCTCGCCGGTGGTGCTTTTCACCACAAAAAAACCGCCGCCGGAAATCGCCAGGTCAAGGCTGCGACTGGTGGAGGTGAGCGAACCGCCGAGGCTGATGCTCTGGGTATTGCCGAGCACTTCCACGCCCATGGCCTGGCTGTCGGCGTACACGCTGCCAAACTCGGTGCGCGAAGATTTAAAGCCAACGGTGCCGACGTTAGCGATGTTGTTGCTGACGGTATCGAGTTGGTCAGTCACGGCGTTGAGGCCGGTAAGGGCAATGTTAAAGCTCATGTAGGGTCACCTTGTCGGTAGAAGAGATAGATCAGGCCGGGCGAGTGCCGGCGCCAAACTCAACGATGTTGTAGAACGGCACCGAACCAATGCCCTGCACCTCCAGCACCGGGCCTTCACTGCTGACCCGCACATTGCTGACCACGCCGCCGATTTCCACTTTGGGAATTTCGCCGCTGCTGGTTTTGATCGCCACTTCGTACTTGCCAGCCGGCAGGTCGAGCGCTTCAGGGTCGATGTTGAAACTCATCAAACCGGCGCTCTGCGGGCCCAACTGCACCTCTGTGACCACGCCGCTAGCATTGGTCAACTGCAAGGTGGTGGTGGACGAGTTGTGCTCAAGATTGGCCTGGCCGTTCAGCGTGGTGCTGGCGAGCTGCACGCTGCCGGCCGAGACCATCACCTGGTGGCCCACCAGCCCGGCAGCGGTGAGATTTTGCAGGTTGTCGGAGAGCACCAGGCTGTTCTTCTGAATGGTGTTGAGGTTCTCCAGACTCTGCACCTGCGAGAGCGCCGAGTACTGGTTAATGAACTGCGAGCTGTCCACTGGGTTGGTCGGATCCTGGTACTGAACCTGGGCAACCATCAGGCTGATGAAATTGTTCTGCAGCTCGGACACATCATTAAGATTCACCGCCCCGGTTGGCAGTGCCGTGTCATTGCTATTGGTGGTGTTCGTGGTTGTTGCGCCAACGTTAGCCATCAGGCATCTCCCAGTTTCAGCAGACCCTGCTGCATGCTTTTCACACGGTTGAGCACTTCAACGTTGGTTTCAAAACTGCGTGAGGCCGAAATCATGTCGGTCATCTCTTCGATCTCGTTGACGTCGGGGTAGAACACATAGCCATCGCGATCAGCCAGCGGATTGCCCGGCTCATAACGGCGCTGTGGATCGCGCCCGGACTGCACTACATCCAGCACCTGCACATGGGCGCCGCCCATGCCGGCATTCCGGCTCAGCTCGCCGTTTTCATACACCGCGGCAAACATCGGCTTGCGCGCCTGGTACACATCCTTGGCACTGGTGGCGGCTGAATCGGCGTTGGCAAGATTGGACGCCACGGTATTGAGGCGCACGGTTTGAGCATTCATCGCCGAGCCTGCGATGCGGTAGATCGAATCGAATGCCATGGGTGTTTACCGTCCTTCGAGGGCTTGTTTAATGCCGCGAACTTTCATGCTGAGAAAGGTCAGGCTGGTCTGGAAATCCATCGAATTGCGCGAGAATTCCGCTTGTTCGACGCTAAGCTCCACCGAGTTGCCATCCTGCGATGGCTGGGTGGGCACGCGGTACTTCAGTTCGCTAGCCTGGGCATTGTTGCTGACCATCAACTGCATGCTGAACGCGCTGTTCAAGCGCGACATCTCACCGGCGAAATCGACGTCGCGGGCCTTGAAGCCCGGGGTGTCCTCGTTGGCTAGGTTGGCCGCGAGAATTTCGCTACGCTGCATGCGTAAATCCAGGGCACGTATGTGCACGCCCAGCGCTTCTTTAACCCGTATACTCATCAGTCCAACCCTCGCGGCATCGTTTTGCTAATAGGGCTAGAGCACGAACCGTGCCGGGCTGCTAAACCGATCATATCTGGCTGATTTAATTGAACAATTCAAAATCATTTGACTCGCACAATGGCGCGCTGCTTCCGCATTTGCGACGCGCTTGGCGACCATGCGGAAAGGCGCTTTCCGCTGTTTTCCTGTTGCTCGGGGTGAGCGCGTCTGGCCTAGCTGCCGGCACGACACAGCAACAAATCGAGCAGGCGTTGGAGCAGCAAATGCAGCAGCTGATGGCGCACATGGCCAAGCAGCGAGGCTGGCAAAACTCGCAGGTGCAACTGCAACACGAACTGCCCGGTGTGTTGCCTGCGCAGGTGTGCGCGCAGCCGCTTTTGGTCAAGCGTACGGGTGACGATCCATCGCCACTGGCGCGGCAGCGGTTTGTGCTGAGCTGTGCCGATGCGCCGGGGTGGAAAGTGAATGTCAGTAGTCAGGCGACGGTGTTTGTGCCGGTGGTGTTTTCGCGTGTTGTGTTGGAGCGCGGGCAGAGCATTACGGCGGGGGATGCGCAGGTGCAGGCGGTGAATATCGCCAAGGTGTCGCGGGGTTATTTCAATGGGGTTGAGCAGGTGGTGGGGTTGAGTGCCAAGCGCCGGGTGCGTGAGGGGCAGTTGCTCAGCCCTGCCCTACTGACTGGCAGGGTGCTGGTCAAGCGTGGGCAGCAGGTGGTGATTCAGGCTAGCCAGGATGGGATTCAGGCCAAGGCGGTTGGGGAGGCGTTGGGGAATGGGCAGTTGGGGGAGGTGATTCGGGTGCGCAATCTTAGCAGTGAGAAGGTGATTGAGGGCAAGGTGATTGAGGCGGGGGTGGTTAGTAGTACCTTTAGGTAGGGTGTTTTCCGTGGTTGGGGGGGGCGTTATTATTCGTTGAGGGAATTCACCAAGCCGGATATCCCCCAGTGCAGCCATCTCCCCGCCCGCCCCCCCCAAAAAGAAAATTCAATTCCCCCCTTAATCCAACCAATCGACCTGTCGCCTTACCTTTTCAGCAGGCGATCACAGCCAGCTCTACCCAAGCCCACTCGCAGAAAGGACTACCATCATGGCTCTGTCGATTCACACCAACTACTCCGCTCTGGTTACTCAAACCAACCTGGGCAAAATCAACAGCGCATTGTCAACCAATCAACAACGGCTGGGCACTGGCTACCGCGTAAACAGCGCAGCCGACGACGCCGCGGGCCTGCAGATTGCTACCCGTCTGAGCGCCCAATCCCGCGGCATGGCCGTTGCCACACGCAATACCAATGACGCCGTTTCGCTGTTGCAAACCTCCGAAGGCGCACTGAGCGAAATGTCCGACATCGTTCAGCGCATGAAAGACCTCGCCACCCAATCTGCAAACGCCACCGCCAGCTCTGAAGACCGCGACGCCATGCAGGCGGAGTACGACCAACTGGGTCAGGAACTGGGTAACGTTATCAAGAACACCAAGTACGCCGGTGAAGGCCTGTTTTCCGACGGCGGCGCTTCGGCAGTAACCAACGGCTCGGCTGGTAAATTCTCGGCTGCCCTGGACTTCCAGATCGGCGCCAGCGCCGACGAAAAACTGACATTGAACGTGAGCACTTCGCTGACCGGTCTGACGACGTCCCTGGCTACCCTGTCGGCTCAGTACGCCACCCCAGACAGCACCACCCCAGGTACTGAAATCGCTGGCGCTAACGGTTCCGCTGCCAACGGCATAATCACTACCCTCAACGATGCCCTGAATGACATCGGCGCCCTGCGCGCTCAGTTCGGTGCCAACATCAACCGTTTGAACCACACCGCCAACAACTTAGCAAACATGAAGGACAACACGGACGTAGCCCGCGGCACCATCATGGACGCTGATTTCGCTTCGGAGTCGGCCACCATGACCAAAAACAGCATGCTGTTGCAGTCTGGCATCTCGATGCTCAAGCAAGCCGGTCAGATGCCAGGCATGGTTATGTCTCTACTGGGCTAAGACCCCTGTACCGCCAGCAACAACAAACGCCCCGACCTGTTCGGGGCGTTTGTTGTTGCTGTTTTATCCAGAGGCCCGACGTTTAGCAAAATGTTGAGATTATCTATAAACATCCGACCTGTAAGAAATTTCCGGCATAGCCCTTGATGCAGCCTTTTTTTGACGCCAAGATACCGATCACTTTCTAGTTTTTGTATCAGCTTGATGAGCGCGAGCAAAGCACCTAGTGTGCCGTCTCACAAATAAAGCTCCTCATGCCTGTGAGGCCATTGCCTGACGGGCTCGCTGTATCTTGTTCAAAATATCTTCTCCTTTGGCATTCCAGACGTAGCGAGTCGGCTGCGCATTTCGCAATGCCAGGAACGTGGTGATCGAGCTTTCCAGTTCGCGAACCGAACTGAAACTGCCGTCACGCAGGTATACCGTGATGTCGCGAAAGAAGCGTTCAACCATGTTCATCCATGAGCTGGAAGTCGGGGTGAAATGCATGTGGAAGCGTTTATGTTTTTCCAGCCAAGCCTTCACTTTTGGATGCTTGTGGGTGGCGTAGTTGTCGACGATCAAATGCAGATGAAGATGCTTGGGCATTTCTCGATTGATCTTCTTGAGAAACTCCAGCCATTCCTGATGCCGGTGTTGGCGCTCGATGGAACTGATCAAGCGCCCCTGAAGATAATCCAGCGCAGTGAACAAGGTGACGGTGCCATGGCGGACATAATCGTGCGATTGCGTACGGATATGACCGATCCCCAAAGGCAGGCCTGGCTGGGTGCGCTCCAAGGCCTGAACCTGGCTTTTTTCATCGCAACAGAGCACCAATGCCTTATCTGGCGGATCCAGATACAGCCCAATAACGTCCCAGAATTTCTCTTCGAAGTTGGGATCGTTGGACAGTTTGAAAGTGCGTGTCAGGTGCGGTTTTATATCGTTGGCGGCCCATATGCGCTGGACGCTGGCCGGTGAGATGCCGGCGACTCGCGCCATGCTTCGGCAGCTCCAGCGAGGTTGACCAATACGCGGTTGAACCACTTGCTCAATGACTCGGGTTAGCGCCTCGGGTGACAAGGATGACTTGCGCCCGCGCCCTGGCTTGTCGATCAAACCGTCTAGTCGCTGTTCTTGAAAACGCTGACACCAAAGAGTGACCGAGCGCAGAGAAAATCCAACCAAGTGGGCTATTTCAACCCGCGAACAACCTTGGGCGGCCAACAGGATCACCCGGGCGCGACGACCATCACGTTGGCTTATGGTGGCAGACCTGTGCGGCGGCTTAGTTCGGCGTGTTCTTCGGGACTCAGGACAATATCTTGGGCGCTCATCTGTTCGCCTCCGAGGATGTGATGACCGAGAAAGCATAGCCAATTTTGCAGAGAATTTATTTTAGAGGCAGGACACTAGGTAGGTACATATGACTATGACTGAAACCATGCCGCGCATCGGAGTCCAGGAAGTTCGAGCTGCTTGGATCATCCGTACCGCGCGCCCGGAAGGCAGCCAAGCGCACTTTCACCCTGAGCGCTATCAATTGGTGCTCAGCCGAGAAGATGTGCAGGAAAAAATCGACCTCGGTTATTCCGGAAGTCGCTTACTTGAGCGCCTGCTGCAGGTACCTGGCGAAGTGGTCCGCCGCGACGAATTGCTGGTCTACGCTTGGACCGACCGGGTTGTCGGCCAGGGCAGCCTGAACCAGCAGATCTATTCCCTGCGCCAAGTGCTGGGCGATGAGAAAAAGCGCGACATCATCCAGACCCTGCCGCGGCGCGGATATATGTTCAACCCGAAATTCCTGGTCAACCTAAACTTCGTAACGGACCAGTCAGAGGCCGATTTCCCCACGCCCCCGGTATTACCGCGCCGGAAAAACCGCACTCTTTTCCAACAACGTATCGCCACCTTGATGATTGCCGCCACCACCTTGGCGATCCTCGCGCTGATAGTCTTTGCTTATATCTACCACGAGCTGTTTCATTCTCAGGTGTTAGTGGCCGAGCGCGATATCAGCAACAAACATTTCGTGTATACCGCCACCACGCCGCATGCACTGGAACAGTTGCGCAACGACACCGGAGGGCTGACCGAACGCCTGGCCGGATTAGTGGAGCAACCGGTGCAATTTCGCCTAGGCGCCAATGCCGGTTTCTTTGAGTTGCTCTGTGTGCAGCGCGATAGCACGCGCTGGATGATGATCAATCGTGCGCAGCTGACCAAGGTGAAAGACGAGCAGCTGCGGAGCTGCCTGCAATGACCGCAAGTAAAACCTGCCGCTGGTATATAGGCGGCGCGGTGCTGGCAGCAGGGGCGCTAGTGGCCTTGCTGGTGGTGTGGGTGAGCTTCAAGACCAGTCATGAATTCAACGGCCGCTACAGCTCCAGCGGTGACGTGGTGCTACGGGACGGCCAACGCATTGAGATCAACCACACCTTGCTTATCAAGGACGGCCGCTTCTACGCCGTGACCCGCCAGGGCATGAGCATCATGGAAACCTCCGGCATCGTTGAATCTGCCTTCCTCAACCGCCTACGCTTAAGGGTGGGGAAAGGCAAAGCCACCGACCTGGACGCACTGGGCAATATCGACAACGACCTGCTATTCAACCTGATGTACGGAGGCGAGGTGGACTCAGTGATCAACTTGAGACCTATCGGCAACTGCTACTTCGCCGTGGAAACTCGTCAGTTGTACTGCGCTGATTAACGGCCAAAAACCCTACGGCTGACCACCCTCAAACTCTGCCCCTTGCTGTGAAAACTTCACCCGCGCATAACTCTCGCCAAACAACTGCCGGTACAAATTCTCAGCGCTGTCGGTTAGCAGCAGCACTTCAATACGTCGGTTAGTGCCGTCTTTCGGGTCGTCGGAGCGCAGCGGCATGACGTCGGCCTGCGCCGCCACTTGCAGCACATTGCTGCCTGGCATACCGCCTTCCACCAGCACATTGCGTGCGCGCAGGGCGCGGTCGCCGGAGAGGTTCCAGTTGTCGTAGCCGTTACGTTGGCGGTATTGCACAGCATCGGTGTGGCCGCTGAGAATCAGCTTATTGTCAACCTTGGCCAGCACGCCGGATAAAGCCACCAGCAGGCCTTTGAAGTGCGGGTTGAGGGTGGCGCTGCCACGCTCAAACATAAATCGGTTCTGGTCGTCTTTGATCAAAATACGCAGACCCTGCGGCACCACGTTGACTTCGATATTGGCCAGCGCATCGACCTTGCCGGACACCTCGCGAATCAGCGCCGCCAGCTCCTGTAAGTCGGCGGTGGACTGGTAATGCCTCAGCGCCTGCTCGGCAGACGCGGTCTTGGCACGACCGGCCTGCCCAGTGCCTTGCAGATGCACCTCAGGTTTTGCCGGCATCGGCATACCGTCCAGCTCGACGGGGGTTTTGCTGGTGCCGTCGAACACTCCGGCGCCACCGTCCACCAGCGGGTTGGCTTCTAGGTCGCCAGCGGCCGGGTTTTCCATATGGTTTTGTGGCTGCACGATCCACAGCACCATAAACAGCGCCATCATGGCCATGGTGAAATCGGCAAAGGCCACTTTCCAGGCACCGCCATGGGCTTCTTCATGGCCCTTGCGGCTGCGCCGCTTGATGATAATTTCGCGGTCTTTGTTGTTGCCGGCGCGACTGTTCATACGGCGTCCCTTTCTTCCTCGTATTGGGTCACCCAGATCTCAAGCTGTTTGAACGCAGGCTTGACATCCTGCTCGATCAGCTTGCGCCCGGCGTCCACCGCCAATAGGGCCGGCTTGCCGGCCACGTGGGCGACCAGGGTAGTGCGCACGCACTCCAGAGCCGACAGTTCGGTTTTGATCCGCTGGGTCATGGCGCTGGAAAGCGGGTCCATCAGGCAATAGCAGCAGAAGATGCCGAGAAAGGTGCCGACCAGTGCGGCCGCTACGTGCGCACCAACTTCGGCCACCGAGCCTCCGATATTGCCCATGGTGATCACGATGCCCATGATCGCCGCCAGAATGCCAAAGCCCGGCATCGCTTCTCCGACCTTGTGCAGCGAGCGCGCCGGTTGCAGCAGTGCATGCTCCATAGCATCCAGCTCTTGCTCAAGAAAGCCTTCGAGTTCGTGAGCGCTGATCTTGCCCATGGCCATCAGGCGGAAGTTGTCGGCGATAAAGGCCATCAGGTTTTTCTCCTGACGAATCAGCGGGTACTTGGCGAACAGCTCGCTTTGCTCGGGCTCTTCGATATGCGCGTCGAGCACCTTGAGGCCGCCGGCGTCGACCATCTCCAATAGTTCGTAAAGCATCATCAGCAACTGGCGCTGAAACTCTTCCCCGCGGCGTTTGTACACGCACACAGCTTTGAGCTGCACGCACATTTCATGCAGCACTTCCTTGGGGTTTGCCACCACCAGGGTGCCGATACCGGCACCAAGGATGATCAGCATCTCGGCCGGCTGCCAAAGCATCGATAATACGCCGTGGGCCATGGTGTAACCGCCCAATACGCAGCCGACGATAATCAGCGCTCCAATTAACTTCTGCATACCAGTACCTTAGGCTTTGTCGGTTAAAAAACGGCAGGCCTTGGCCAGCGCTTGTTTGCTTAACTGGCACACGCGGGCGTCAGTCAAGTCCAGCACCAGCGCGATCTCTTTGAGGCTGAGTTCGTGCTGGTAGTACAGGGTCAGAATCAACCGTTCTCGGTAGTTCAGCACGCTGAGTGCCTGCTCCAGCAAGCGCTCTTTGTGCAACCGGTCTTCAAAGCCGGCGGTGGCCTGGTCATGGCCGTTTTGCAACAGCTCGTCCAGGCTTTCGATGGCTTCGCAGGCATCGGCGCTCAGGTAGTCCTGGTAGCGGTTAGCATCCAGGCCGGTGCTGGCGAGGATTTCTTCCTCGGTTGGCACGCGGCCCATGCGCCGGGCCAGGGCGCGAATCGCATCGCGCACTTTATGTACCTGTTGGCGCACCTGGCGTGGGCGCCAGTCGAGGCGGCGCAGTTCGTCCAGAATTGCGCCGCGAATGCGCAGCGCGGCAAAGCGGCCAAATTGCTCGTCGGGCTCGCCGTAGCGGCGCAGGCTTTCGAGCAGGCCCATCAAGCCGATCTGCTCCATGTCTTCACGGTCCATGGCTTGGCTGGCCTGCAACGATAACTGGTTGACGATGTGTTTCACCAGCGGCAGGTACTGGCGCACCCAGCGCTGTTCAGCCCCAGGGGCGAACAGGGCGCGGGGCATGGGCTGGGCGGCGCAGTCGACGGCATGCATGGCGGCTTATTGCACAAGCATCTTGCTGACCAGCACATGCTGGAACGGCGCGACGACTTTGCGGCTAGCGAAATCCGCCAACAGGGCGGTTTCCAATTGGCTTTGCAGCGCGGGAATGGTCAGGCCTCGCAGCTCGTCGAACTTCATCGCCGACAAGTACGCAACGGCAGAACTGCGCACCATGGGGTCGGCCTGCTCGAGTTTTTTCGGCTCGGCATCGGCTTCGGCTTGCAGCACCAGGTCAAGCACAAAGTAATGCTCACGCTCGCCGCCACGCAGGCTGACGATCACTTTCTGCACCGGGAAAAAGGTGAACTCCTCAGGCTCGCCAGGCGCTTCGGTAGCGGCCAACGCCTGGGCGGCTGTTTCGCCACCGACAGGTGCGCCGGGTGCGGCTGGCGCTACTGCGGTGCCGCCATGCAGCAGCGGTTTGAGCAGCAGGTAGTTGGTCACCACGCCGCCCAGCACGACGACCATATTGAGGACCAGCATGATAAGAATGACCCGAGGCACTGCCATAAAAAACTCGCTATCCAAGTGCTGCAAAAAAGGCCGCGCGCTGGATGCACGTGGCCGTTAAGGGGTGAGTTACACGGTCACCAGAATGTCGTCGCCGCCGGCCTTGCCTTGGCGCTGTTCGGTTTCCAGGACTGCGGCCGCCGCGATAACGGGCTCCTCCAGCGGCAAGCGCTGACGGGCGTGTTGCTGGCTTTGCTGGCCGGAACTGTCGGACGACACCTGCACGTTCACTTGCAAAAAGTTTTGCCCCACCAGCTCCTGGCGCAGGCGTTCGCTGGTGTTATTCAGTAGGCGCGCCACATCGCTGTTGGCGGCGGATATCTGCACCGTCAGGCGCCCGGACTCGTGGCTGAGCAGAATTTCCATGCTGCCCAGCTCCGGCGGATCGAGACGGATGGTGGCGCTCTGCACCTTCTGCTGCAGTTGCAACTCCACGTTGTCGCGCAGCGCTACCAACATCTGCTCGCCCCACTTGGCCTCGAGCGATTGCAACTTCAGATGCCGCTCCAGCTTCGGCGCCGCGAGGTCTTGGGGAGCGGCTGTACTGGTAGGTGTCGGGCTGCCTATGGTCAAGGCCGATACCGCTGCCGTACCGCTGGCATCGGCGCCAGCGGTGGCGTTCGCCGATGCTTGCTCGGCAGTTGGCGCGAGGGTGGCGAGCAAGGCCGTAAGCGCGTCGCTGTTGCTGTCCTGATTAGCTGCAGGGGCCGGGTTCTGCGCGGCGCTGGCCGTGGGGCTCAGCACGGCGAGCTTGCCGCTCAAGGCAGACGACTGCGGCTGCACGGGCGGCGGTAATGGCTGGCCGGTAACCCCGTCAGCCTGCGGCTTGTCAGCGCCCAGTGCCACGTCACCATCACGCGCCTGCACGGTGGTCATGCGTTGGCCGAGCATGGTCAGCAGCCACTGTTCAGCGCTCAAATCCTGCTGCACGCTGGGGTCCGCTGGCAGTTTAGTGAGCCCATCATGCAGCTCGCCCGGCTCAACCGGCAGCGCTTCAACCTCGGCAGGTAGTTCGTCCAGCACCGGCGCAACAGTGGCCAACAACGCTTGCGCGTCGAGCACAAACCCTTCGCCGGTCATCGGCGCGCGGTTGCTTGCCTGGCTTTGCGGCGCGATGGCCTCTTCATCCGGCAGCGTGGCGCCAGCGGGCGGCGTGTTGATCAGTTGCAGCACAGGTTAACTCCGGTTCAGCAGTTCGACGCGCTCATAGGCTGAGCGCCCTTCGGCGTATTCCAGGTGCGAGAGCATCAGTTGGCGCACCCGTTCACATTCGTCCCCGCAGGCCTGGTAAGCCTTGGCGTGCAGGTGTTTGAGCTGCTGTTGCAAGCGCAGGCGCTCGATACTGGCGGGCGCCTCGCGCTGCAGTTCCTCGCGGATGGCAGCGTCGACCTCGCCGAGCGCCAGCCAGTCACGCGCCAGTAGCACCTGCTGCAAGCGCTCGTGCAGCAGGCGCAAACGTTCAACGCGCGGCACTGACACCTTCCCAGCCCTCGCGCAGGGTGCCGAGCAGGCGCACCACTTCGTCGAGGTCGCTCAGCGACAGGCTCACGCTGACGTCCGACACCCTGTAAATGCAGTAGTCGTACAGGCGCGCCAGGCCCTGCACCAACTCACCGCCCTGCTCGTAATCGAGGGCGCTGTTGAGGCCGTTTAGAATGTTCAAGCACTTTTCCAGCGAGCGGCCTTTGTGTTGAAAGCGCTTGCCTTCGATATGCCCTCGGGCGCGGGCCAGCTCGTCGAGCAGGCCGTCAAACAGCATAAGCACCAGCTCGTAGGGCGAGGCGGAGGCGGCTTTGGCTTCCAGGTCTACCGAGCGGTAGCTGTCGTAACCGTCGTTCAGGTTGTAGGTATTCATACGAACAGGCTGCTGGTTTGTTCCATGGCGGTCATGACTTGCATGAGGTTGGTGTACTGCTTGAGGTAGCGGCTGTACGAGCTGTCGTAGCGCACCTGCAAGGTGTCGTAGTCATCGTTGATCTTGTTCAGCTTGTCGTTGAGGCTGTTAACGCGGTTGGTCAGCAAGCCATTGGTGCTGCTGGTGTACACCTTGAGCGAGCTATCCAGGCTGTCGAGCAGGTTGCCTTTGCCGGTGAACAGCGCTTCAAAACCGTCCGGGTCGGCGGTGATGGCTTTCTCAAAGGCCTTGGCATCCAGGGTCAGCTTGCCGGTGTTGTTGGCGCTGACGCCGAAGTTGATCAACGAGGTGTCGCCGAACGTGGTGCGCACCAGGTTGTTGACCACCGACTTGATCGCCACCACGCTGGCGTCACCGGCCAGCGCGCCACGGGTGGTGCTGTCGCTACCGCTGGCGGTCAACGAGCCGATGCTGGTCATCAACGTGTTAAAGGCATCGATGAATTTTTGCAGTTTGTCTTTGGTGGCCGACACGTCCTGGCCGATATCGACGGTGAGCAAGTCGTCATCCGGCCCGGTGACCTTGTTAAAAGTCAGGCTCACGCCGGTGATCGCGGCATCAAAGGTGTTGCTGCTGTTGATCAGCTCCACGCCGCTCTCGCCGCCCAGATAAACGATGGCGTCCTTGGCGGTGGACAGTTGCTTGCGGCTGTCCACCGCGCCTTGCACGGCGGCGTTGTCGCTGCTCAGGCTGATGGCTTGATCGGCGCCGGTTTTTTCACTGGTGAGCACCAGATTCACCTGGCCGTTGCTGCGCACCAGGGTGGCCTTGAGGCCGGTGTTGTCGCTGGCGTTATTGATCGCCGTGGCCAGGCCATCGAGCGTAGTTATGCTGCTCATATCGACGGAAAAGCTCTCGCCGTTCTGGCCCAGGGTCAGGCTGCCGCCGCCCAGGTTGGCATCGGTCAGGCCCTGCAACGCCACCTGGTCTTTGCTGGCCAGCTGCTTGACGAAAAACTCATAACTGCCGCTGACCGCACTGGCGCCGACGCTGGCCGTGGCCGCGCCTTCGCTGCTGAATTTGGCGCTGTTGATCAGCATGCTGTCGGCGCTGGTACTGGTGCCCTTCAACGCCTTGGCGGCGGAGGCAAAGGTACTTAGCGCGGTTTTCAAATCGCCAACCGCCTTTAACTCGGCGTTGTATTTAGTTTGGCCACGCGCGGCACGCGACTGCCCGGCCTGGACATCGTACTGAGCCAGTTGCGTTGCCATCTGTTGCACGTAGTCCGAATCAATAGCCATGTTTAAGTCTCCCTCTGATTTGCTTTTAGCAAGTTCGGTGCCAGCCTATAAGGCTCTGATTTATATGGAGTTAACTCTAATCAATGGAGAAGAAAAACTTCCGCCTGGGCGACGTTGTCAGGTACGAGGAAAGCCCGTTTCCGCCCCTGTGCGCGCGCAGGCCCACGGGGTAAAACAGGCGACCGTTGAGGGGGATTTATTAAGGTAAGTTTGGCGTGGAGAAGAATGTTTGCAGGCCGGGCCAAACGAGGCAGAAGCCTCTCCCACAAGAGAACGCGCCCCCCTGCGGGGCTTCAGCCTCGATGCTTTTGCATCTTGGGAATGATCGGGCCAACAGAGGATGCAGGGCGGATATCGCCCTACGGGGTTAATACGGATGCTGCCCGTACAACCCGCTGTCGCTCTGCTGACTAAGCAACTGGGTGAGAATGTCATTGTGCATGGCCAGCAATTGCCCGTTGCGCTCGTTCAGGCGCTGGCATTGGCTGGCGAGTTGGCCGAGTTGGTTCCAGCACTGTTGCAGCTGGGTTCGTCGCACGCCAGGGTAGAGTTCGAACAGGCAGTACAGCCCCGGCGCATCGCCCTGCAGGCGAAACGCGGCCAGGCCTTTGCTGCGCCGTTCGGCGCGCATGCGAGCGTCTCCAACCAGCTCGGTGACTTGCTGGTTAATTACATCAATGCACGGCATGTCACGGCTGAGCAAGAATTCGTAGAGCTCTTGCATCAGGCCGCGCAGGCGCAGGTAGTCGGCGCAGTCCTTCTGAATATCGCGCTCGAGCACGCTCAGCAGTTGCTCGCGTTTATCGCTCACGCATCGCTGCCGCGGTGGTAGGCCAGCATGCTGCGCGCTAAGGCGCCCAGGTCCAGGCTAATTTCGCCGAGTTGCAGGGCGGCTTTGATCTGCTCAACCTTGGCCATATCGATTTCCGGCAGGCTGCCGAGTGCATCTTGCAGTTGCTCAAGCGGCAGGCTTTCGCTCCTGGCCGCGTTGACGGTTTTCTTTTGCGCGACTGTGCCAGAAGCCACAACAGCAGCTTCGCTTTGGGTGGCAACGGCGGGCTTGAACGGCCGGGTGATTTCCATGATTGCGTCCAACGGAGGTGGTTACTGAGCAACAGGCGACCGATCTGCGGCGCGAGTTAAATCAATTTGCAAAAAAACTTACGAAACCTGCGCCCGCCACCACGCCTGCGCCGCCAGGCCGTCCTGAATTTTCTGCTCCTGGCGGGCCAGCAGATCGTGCCACTGGCTCATTTTGCTGTCGATGAGCTGGGTGATTACCTTCTCGTTGCACATGGCGCGCAGCAGTTCGGCCTGGATGCGCCCGAGAAATTCTTCCGCCACACCCAGCTCGCGACGTTGCAGTTCAAGCATCTTGAACAGCGTGGCTTTGTACTGCTGCTGGTTGCTGCATTGCAGTGAGGTGGTCACCGGCACGCTAAACCCGCACAGGCGGCTGAGCCCGGTGATGTTGTTGCGGTAGCGCTGGCACAGGTTGCGTTGGTAGTTCACCCGGCCCATCACTTCCTGCACCTTGCAGCCGCGCAGGCTGGCCAGGCGCGACAGCACGTTTATCTGCTCTTTCATGGCTATTTGAGGATGCTCTGCAAGGTGGCGAGGCTGACACCCAGTTCACTCCCCTCGCCCACTTCCTGGCGCAGGAAGCGCTCAAGGGCGGGGGCCAGTTGCACCGAGCGGTCGGTTTTGGCGTCCATGCCCGGCGTGTAGCCGCCGAGTGGGATCAGCTCTTTGATTTTTTCAAAGGTGCTGTACAACTCTTTGAAATTTCGCGCCGCGCGCTGCTGGGGCATGGCGCTGACCTGGTTCATGCAGCGGCTTACCGAGGCGCTGATGTCAATGGCCGGGTAATGCCCGACATCGGCCAGCCGGCGCGACAGCACAATGTGCCCGTCGAGAATGGCGCGGGCGCAGTCAACGATCGGATCTTGCTGGTCGTCGCCCTCGGCCAGCACGGTGTACAAGGCACTCAGGCTGCCGCGCGCATCGGCGCCGTTGCCGGCGCTTTCCACCAGTTCCGGAAGCATGCCGAAAACCGAGGGTGGGTAGCCTTTGGTGGCCGGCGGTTCGCCGAGGGCCAGGGCGATTTCACGCTGGGCCATGGCGTAACGGGTGAGCGAGTCGACCAGCAGCAACACATCATTGCCCTGGTCGCGAAAATAGGCAGCGATGCTGTGGCACAGCTCGGCGGCCTTGAGGCGCATCAGCGGCGATTCATTGGCTGGCGCGACCACCACCACGGCCTTGCGCAGCCCTTCTTCACCCAAGGAATGCAGAATAAATTCCTGCACCTCGCGGCCCCGTTCGCCGATCAAGCCGACCACCACCACATCGGCTTTGGTCTGACGGGTAATCATGCCGAGCAACACGCTTTTGCCCACGCCGCTGCCGGCAAACAAGCCGACGCGCTGGCCTTTCCCGACGGTAAGCAAGGCATTTATGGCGCGCACGCCGACGTCCAGCGCTTCAGTGACGGGCCGGCGTTTGAGTGGGTTGACCCGTGGCAACTCGGTGGGCAGCAGGTCGCGACCGGTGAGTTTGCCCAGCTCATCCAGCGGCTCGCCGAGGCCATTGACCACCCGGCCCAACCACGAGTCGTCGATGCGCAGCGCGGTTTCTTCTTCGGCGGGAAATACCCGCGAGCCAGCGGTCAGGCCCATGGGTTTTTTAAACGGCATGAGATAGGTGATATCGCGGTTAAAGCCTACGACCTGGGCCTCCAGCAAACTGCCATCGGCCTGTTCGACCAAACAACGCTGGCCGGTCATGCGCCGGCAGCCGAGGCTTTCCAGCAACATGCCGGACACCCGCACCAGGCGCCCGCTGACCTTGGCCAACTGCACCGCGTCGAGCGAGCGCAGCGCTTCGTCGAGTTTGAATGCGCCCAAGGCCATGGTTATTCGCCGCCCCGCACATGTTCAGTGAGCGTTTCCATGCAGCTGTCGAGCCGCTGCTGGCAACCGATATCGGCTTCGGCCTGGGCGGTGACCACCCGGCATTCGCCCAGCCCCAAACGTTCATCGGGAATCAGCCGCCAAGAGCTGGCGCGCTCGGGCGCCAGCTCTTTAATGCGCGCGCACTCTTCCGGACTTAGCAGAATCTGCACCTCGCCCTGCTCGCCCGGCATGGCCGCCAAGGCTTCTTCGGCCAGGCTCAAGAGCTGGGTGGGGTGCAGGGTCAGTTCGCAGCGGATCACTTGCTTGGCGACCTTTTCCACCAGTTCGAGCAATTGCTTTTGCTGCGAGCGTTCGACGTCTTCGGCGTAGCGGCGAAACTCGGCGGCCATGGCGTCCAGCGGCTTTGCCGCGGCGTCGAAGGACTGACGGCCATCGTTGCGACCACTGCGCAAACCGTCTTGGCGGCCCTGTTCAAAGCCTTCGCGCTGGCCGGCGTCCTGGCCTTGTTGCAGGCCGTCGAGGTAACCCTTTTCCAGGCCCTGCTGAAAGCCGTCGGCAACGGCGCGCTGCAATAGCGCCGGGTCGCCATTCCACTCGCCGCCGGGCAATGCGTTGCAGCGCGGCGGAAAGCGAAACGGCCGCCAGTTGCGCACATCGCCTTTCAGCACTTTGGCGTTCACCAGTGGCGGCTTCATTCGACGGTCGCCTCACGGAACAGCTGCACTTGCAGCTCGCCTTCGGCAGACATTTCGCGCACCACGGCCATGATGTCTTTTCGCACCTGCTCGACGCGGCTCAACGGCACCGGGCCCTGGCGACGGCTGATGGATTCCATCTGCTGCGCCTGACGCTTGGGCAACGCGCCCTGAATGGCTTTGACCAGCGCCGGCTCGGCGCCTTTGAGGGCTACCACCCACTCTTCCAGCGGGATGGTTTCCAGCAGCACCTGGAGCACATCCGGGTTTTGCCGTGAGAGGATAAAAAAATCGTACATCTCGTCTTCGATGCGCGTCACCAGGCCTTCGTTGTGCGCACGCAGCAGCTCGAACATCTGGTTCCGGTCGCCCTTGAAGCGGTTCATGATGTCCGCCGCCTGCTTCACCCCACGCACTTGCGAGCCCTGGGTGGACAGCACGCTCAGACTGCGGTCGATCAACTGCTCAAGCTCGGCGATCACATCGCTGTTCACCTCGCTCAGGTTGGCGATGCGGTACAACAGCTCGTCCTGGCGGTCCACCGGCATGCACTCGAGTACATCGGTGGCCATGCCCGGCGGCAAAAAGGCGAGAAACACCGCTTGCATCTGCGCATGTTCCTTGGCGATCAAGGCGGCGAACTGGCGTGGGTCAATCCACTCCATCTTGGCCATCTTGGCGCGAATTTCTTCGCCGTAGATGCTGTCCAGCAGGTTGCGGGTGATGTCACTGCCCAGCGCCTTGCCCAGCATGCCGGACAGGTAGTTGCGCGAAGCACCCTTGATGCTGCTCTGCTCTTTGTAGTCTTCGAAAAAGCGCCCGATCACGTCAGATACCATCGGCTGCTTGATATTGGACAAGCGCGCCATGGCCTGGCTGATGCCGACGATTTCTTCGCGGGTCAGGTGCTTTAGCACGCCAGCGGAAATATCGTCACCCATACTCAGCATCAGAATCGCCGCCTGTTCCATGGAATTGATCGCACGGGTGGCAGGGCGCGGCTTGAGGGCACGGCCGTCGTTAGGCGGGTTTGAGATCTCGGTCATTTCGGCCTATCCAGTGTTTGATCACTTCCGAGACGCGCTCGGGGTCGTTTTTCGCCAGCATTTGCAAATGTTCCACCTGCATTTCCAGGCCGGAGCCCGGCGCTGGCAGACGGATTTCCGAGAGCGGATTGAGCTCGCCGAGAATATTGATACCGTGCAGCGCGTCCTCGGCCCGCGGGGTCGGGTTGAGCTGCATACGGCGCTCGCCCTCGCGGGCCAGCATCAGGTCAGGGTCGCTGGCATCGGTCAGGGCGGGCAGCTGGCTGCGCTGGGTGAGGTTGCGCACCACAGGGCGCACCACCATCAGCAACAGCAGCAAGCTGATCAGGCCGAAAACGCCCAGCTTGATCAGCGCCAGCACTGACTCCTTCTCCCACCACGGCAAGGCTTCGGCAGGTGCCAGCTCGCTGGCGGTGAAGGGGAAGACGCTGAGGGTCACGCTGTCCCCGCGCTTTTCGTTAAAGCCGACGGCACTTTTGATCATGGCTTCGAGGTCGCTGCGCGCCTTGTCGGTCCAGCCGCCCTCGGGCGCGTTGGCGGCATTGAGCACCACCGCCACACTTTGCTGACGCAAGGCGAAGGCCGGGTATTTGATGTGGGTGACGCTCTGGTCGAAATCGTTGCTGCGCGTGCTTTCGTTACGCGTCGAGGTGGCGGCCTTGTTCTCGGTTTTCAGCGCTTCGGCGGTGTTCGCCTTTTTCGGGTCGGCAGCCTTGGGGTCGGTAGCTTTAGGGACCGCTGGCGGCGTGGGAGCCGGGCGGTTGCTCAGCGAACCAGGCACACCGAGGGCCAACTGGTCGAGGGTGGTTTCTTCGCGAAGCACCTCACTGCGCAAGCGCGGCGCCTCGCCGTAGGCCTGAAAGGTTTCTTCCTTCTGGCTGAAGTCGATGTCGGCGGCCACGCTGATGCGGTAGTTGTCGTTGCCCAGAATCGGCGCCAGCACCTGTTCGATATTGGCCACGGCTTTCTGCTGGTAGTCGTCGACCACTTCCCAGTTCTGCGACGGCCCGCTCCAGGCGCCGATGCCGCGCGAGAGCAGCGCACCGTGCTGGTCGACCACGCTGACGTCTTCGGGTTTTAACTGCGGCACGCTGGCGGCCACCAGGTTGACGATGGCGGCGACCTGCTCGGGCTTGAGTTTGTAGCCGGGGTCCAGCTGCAACATCACCGAAGCTTTGGCCGGAGCGCGGTGGCTGACCACAAAGGAGCTGGTTTCTTCCAGTGCCAGGTGCACGCGAGCCTGTTCGATGCCTTTAAGGGCCATCACGGTGCGCGCCAGTTCGCCTTCCAGGCTGCGCTTGAGGCGCACGTTCTGCACAAACTGGCTGGTGCCCAGCGGCTCTTCTTTATCGAACAGTTCGTAGCCTGCCGGCACTGCCACTCTCACGCCTTTGGCGGCGAGCAACATGCGCGCCCGCGCCAGGTCGGGCTCGCGCACCAATATTTGCCCGCTTTGTGGGTGCAGGTGATAGGGCACGGCTTCGGCGTCGAGCACCTGCATGGCTTCGGCAGCCGGAAAGTTTTCCCCGGCGCCGTACAGCGGGCGGAAGGAATCGTTGTCACGCCACAGCGAATAGACCACTGCCACGGCAATCAGCGCGGCAAGCGCGGCCATGCCCAGCAGCGACAGGCGCGGGTCAAGTTTGAAGTTGGCGGGTAACCGGCTTTTGATTTGAGCTAGCACGTTGTTTATCCCACCCCCCTTAAAGGGGCATTCTCATGATGTCGTCGAAGGCACCGCTGAGCTTGTTGCGCACTTGCAACAAGGCGGTAAAGGACAGGCTGGCTTTCTGGCTGTCGATCATGGCGCCGACCAGGTTTTCGCTTTCACCGCTGTCAACTGCGGCCATCGATTCGCTGGCTTTTATCTGCTCGGCATCCACTGCGCGCAGCGCCTGTTCAAACGAGGCGCCGATGCCGGGTTGCTGTTGGGTACCGGGAAGTTGAAGCGCCGTTTTGATCGCCTCGCCCTCGGCAATCTGGCTTAGCTGATTAAGCTGGCTGAGCAAGCCCTGTTGAACCGTACTGATCGCACTCATGGTGTTTCTCCCTTGGGTTTAAACCGGCACCTGCACGCCCTGCTCACGCATGGCATTCAGGCGATACCGCAGCGCGCGGGTGGTCATGCCCAGGCACGCTGCGGCACGGGTTTTATGGCCGCCGCAACGGCGGATGGTGTCGATCACATGCTGGTATTCGGCCCACTTGCCGCTGGCGCGCAGGGCCGCCTTGCCGACCTCGCCGGGCGGCAGAATGGCGAACAGCGGCTCAGCGGCAGGCAGGCTGTCGAGGTTCAGGCCCAAGTCGCGCGGCTGAATAAACAAGCCGTTGCGCAGCACCAGGGCGCGTTGCAGGGTGTTTTCCAGTTCGCGCGCATTGCCCGGCCATTCGTAGCTGAGCAGCGCCTGGCAAGCGTCGCTGGTGAGCAGGTTATCGCTGGTTTCCTGCGGCGCGTATTGGCGGATAAACCGCCGCGCAAGGGGCAGCACGTCTTCTTTGCGCTCACGCAGCGGGCTGATGTGCAGGGGCAGTACGTCGAGGCGAAACATCAGGTCGGCGCGAAACCGCCCGGCGGCCACTTCGGCCTGCAGGTCGCGGTTGGTGGCGGCGACGATGCGCACGTTCAGTTCAATTTCCTTGCGCCCGCCGAGGCGCTCCACACGCTGCTCTTGCAGCACGCGCAGTAATTTGGCTTGCAGGCCGAGGGGTAACTCGCCAATTTCATCGAGCAGCAAGGTGCCGCCATTGGCCAATTCGAATTTGCCCGGCTGGGCAGTCACGGCGCCGGTAAATGCACCGCGCTCGTGACCAAACAAAATTGACTCGAGCATCTGCTCGGGAATGGCCGCGCAGTTCACGGCAATAAAAGGTGCGTCGGCCTTGGCCGTGGAGAAGCGGTGGATATAGCGCGCCATCAATTCCTTGCCGGTGCCGGTTTCGCCGGTAATCAGGATTGGCGCGCGGGTCGACGCCACGCGTTGTGCCATGGCCAGTAAACGGCGGCCAGCCTGCGAACAGGAGACAAAACCTTCTTCGGCGTTGCTCGCGTGCTCCTGACGGAGCAGCAGCGCCGTCACCTGGCTTTCACTAAAGGGGGCGAGCAAGTAGTCGACACAGCCGAGCTCTAACAAAGCAGAGGCCTTTTCCTGGTCGGCGTATTCAACGATGGGCACCAGGCTGATGTTCCCGGTCTGGCGCAATAAGGCACCGGCCTGGGCATACAGGTCGGTCGCGTTCTGGCCACTGACAAACACAAACAGCAACCGCGCGCTTGCCAGCAACGGTGCGTCCAGCTCGGCAAAGCTTTCGCAGCGCCGCACACAGCAACGCTGCTCGGCCAATTGCTGGCGCAACAAGGCATAACTGGCTTCATCGCCCCGCCCTATCACCACCACTTGGCGATTGGCCGCGGGCGCATCAAAGTGCACTTGGGCTGGATATTGCTTCGCTTGGCTTAGACTGTTCAAGGTCAATTACCTGAGTTCGTCGCGCAGGCACTCGCTGCTGTTTATACACGCGGCGCAAGTGTGAACGGGCAGCACGAAATTATTTCTCCATAACCCTTTAATACCACTGCAATAGGGTCGCCTTTTACATCTGCCGCGGAACTATTTATATACTCGCTACGCCCGATGACGTGCGGGATCAGCTCGCAGGAAAAATCCTACACAAGAGTGTCGCCATTCACAAAATCACTTGTGCTTAATTAAAATCAAGCCGGCGCAAGGCCTGTCAAAAACAGCATTTGATTTCTATTGATTTAAATTTTCCCCCTTCCCACGCCATGCTGCGCCCCATGCCACAGCGTCCCCACGGGGTGTCCACGGCTAAGTCGCGTTTTCGCCACTGCAGCCTTGGTGGCAGCGCATCAGTCCCCCTGAAATCTTTTGCAGCGGGTTCTGCGGGCAATTCAGGACTATGGCCTTAACTATGACTGGTCACTCTAAAGTTCATCACCATGTACCTGTGGAAAGTCTCACGCGGCTAAAGCCGCAGAAGTTGGGGCGGCATTACCACAAGGTTCCGCAACACATTAAAGAAGTGGCCAGTAAATACCCCCGTATTATCGGCGACTACTTCCTGCGCAACTACCGCATCAACCTTGAACTGGTAAAAGTCGAGGTATTGGAAACGCGCGCCAGTGATCCGGACTGCTTATATAAGGCCATTTACGGCAAGGTCGGTTTTGCCATTGACCGGCCACTCTTGACCGAGGCCCTGGAGTGTTATTACGGCGGCACCGGGCTGCCCAACGAAGAGGCGCCGCCGATCAGCACGTCCGAGCAGCGCATGCGCAATCGCCTGGGTATCGACATCACCCAGATCTTCGCCCGCGCCCTGCTGTCCAGTACCACCCTGGGCAACCTAGCGCCGCACGAAAACGACTTTGACCCGGCGGTGTGGGAGTACGTGGCCGAGTTCACGTACCTCAGTCATCTGTCGGGCACGCAGTCGTCGATCTTTTTGTATCTGGACAACCAGTTGGTCGACGAGTTGACTGCGCGCTTGACCGGTCCGGCCAGCACAGGCCTGGCAAGCGACCCAGCCAAGCATATCCAGCACCTGCCGGTGCGTTTGGATTGCGTGGTGGCGGCGTTGCAAATGCCGCTTTCGCAAGTGTTGGCCTTGCAGGTCAACGACATCCTCATGGTGCGCCTGCTGGAGCACGCCGAGGTACGAATCAACCAGCACAAACTGTTCCGCGGCACGCTCTTCGAAGAAGACGGCTCCCTCTTTGTTACCTCGCTTGAGAGTGTGAAAAACCCATGAACGGCCAACTTTCCGATAACGAATTCGAGTCCTTGATCAACGACGACGACCTGGCGGCCCCCAGCTCCAACGCTGACACCAGCACCCAGGACAGCGGCGCACACTTACCGCAACAAGACCTGAGTTTTTTCGGCCGCATTCCGGTGAACGTCACGCTGGAAGTGGCGTCCACCGAGATCTCGCTCAAGGAGTTGATGGACGTCGACGCCAGCAGCGTAATTGTGCTCGACAAGCTGGCCGGCGAACCGCTGGATGTAAAGGTCAATGGCGCGCTGTTCGCCAAGGCCGAAGTGGTGGTAATGAATGGCAGCTACGGTTTGCGCATCGTTGAGCTGTGCGGCAACGGCATAGGCGATATCACACCATGACAGCCCGCCACGTCTTCGCCTTGTTCGGCCTGCTGCTGGCGGGTCTGTGCCCGTTGATGGCACAGGCCGCCGGGGGCGAGATTTCGCTGCTGAGTCTGAGCGACACGGCCAACGGCCAGGAAGTCAGCGTCAAGCTGCAGATTTTGATCGTCATGACCTTGCTCGGCGTTTTGCCGGCCATGTTGATGATGATGACCTGCTTTACCCGCTTCATTATTGTGTTGGCGATTCTGCGCCAGGCCATCGGCTTGCAGCAGAGCCCGCCGAATAATGTGCTGATCGGCATTGCCCTGTGCCTGACCATGTTGGTAATGCGGCCGGTGTGGCAGGAGGTATACAGCACCGCCTACGTGCCGTTCGAAGCCGACCAGATCAACCTCACCCAAGGCCTGGAAAACGGCAAAGCCATCCTGTCCAAGTTCATGCTCGCGCAAACCAGCAAAAGCGCGCTGGACACCATGGTCACCCTGGCCGGCGAAACCGTGCCAGACGACCTCAACACCCTCGACTTCAGCCTATTGCTGCCCTCCTTTGTCCTCAGCGAACTGAAAACCGCGTTTCAGCTGGGCTTTATGATTTTTATCCCCTTTCTGGTCATCGACCTGGTGGTAGCCAGTGTGCTGATGGCTATGGGCATGATGATGCTCTCGCCCATGATGATTTCCCTGCCCTTCAAGCTGATGATTTTTGTGCTGGTCGATGGCTGGGCATTAACCATGGGTACGCTGGCTTCCAGCGTGCAGCCGTTTTAGGGACGCCCCGATGATTACTCCAGAAAGCGCCGTCGAGATCGTCGCCAACGCTGTGCATGTAGTGGCATTGATCGTCTGCGTGCTGGTGGTGCCCAGCCTGATTGGCGGGCTGATTGTCAGCGTGTTCCAGGCCGCCACGCAGATTAACGAGCAGATGCTCAGCTTTCTGCCGCGCCTGCTGATCACCCTGGGCATGCTGGTGTTTGCCGGCCACTGGATTGTGCGCACGCTGTGCGATCTGTTTATCCAGACGTTCAAAAATGCCGGCGGCATGGTCAGCTGACGGCCATGCCCGCGAGCGAATCGATTTTCCAGGCCGGCCATTACTTGCAGCAGTTGCAGGTGTACTGGTGGCCGTTCTGCCGAATTCTGGCCCTGTTCAGCATGGCGCCGATTTTCAGCCACAAAGCCTTGCCCAAGCAGGTGCGCATTCTGCTAGCGCTGGCCGTGACCCTGGCGCTGTCCAGCGCATTGCCAAGCATGGAGCGCATCGACCCGCTGTCGGCTAAAGGCCTGCTCACCACGCTGGAACAAATCGCTACCGGTATCTTGCTTGGCGTGGCATTGCAGCTGGTGTTCACCGTCTTCACCCTGATTGGCGATGTGGTGTCGACCCAACTGGGCCTGAGCATGGCGGTGTTCAACGACCCAATTAATGGCGTGTCGTCAAGTTCGATCATGTTCCAGCTGTATTTCGTGCTGCTGGTGTTTTTGTTTTTCGCCATCGACGGCCACCTGCTCGCCGTCAGCGTGCTGTACCAGAGCTTTGTCTATTGGCCGGTAGGCAGCGGCCTGCATTACGACGGTTTTGAAACGCTGATTTATGCGCTGTCGTGGGTGCTCGCCGCGGCCGTGCTGATCACCTTACCGCTGGTCTTTTGCATGCTGCTGGTGCAATTCTGTTTTGGCTTGCTGAACCGCGTGTCGCCGACCCTCAACCTGTTTTCCTTAGGCTTTCCGATGTCGATTCTGGTGGGTCTGCTGTGCATTTACCTGACCCTGCCCAACCTGCCCGACAGTTACCTACATCTAAGCCGTGAACTGCTGAATAGCATCGGCCAATTGCTGCGTGGAGGTGCGCGTGTCTGAGCAAAACAGCGCCCAGGAAAAGACCGAAGACGCCTCCCAGCAGAAGCTGAAAAAGAGCACGCAGGATGGCCAGAGCGCGCGCTCCAAAGACCTATCGACCACCATCTCGCTGCTGGTGACGTTGGTGACACTGAAGTTCAGCGCCATGTACTTCTATGAAGGTATTCGCCAGAGCTTTTCCCTGGCTTACCTGGACCTGCGCCACAGCGAAATGGGCCTGGACGACCTTGACCTGATCATGGGCCACAACCTGCTGCTGTTTATTCAGATTCTGCTGCCGCTGATGCTCACGCCGGTGTTGGTGGTGCTGTTCAGCCTGGTGCCGGGCGGCTGGGTGTTTTCGGCGAAAAACTTCAGCCCCAAGCTGAGCAAGCTCAACCCCATCAGCGGGCTGGGCCGTATGTTCGGCATGCAGAACTGGGTGGAGCTGCTCAAATCACTGGCCAAGATTGCCGTGCTGGTAGCGGTGGCTTATCTGCAGATTATTCATGTGGTGCCGGAGCTGATTGCCCTGCAACGCAGCGACTTGCCTACCGCCATCGGCAGCGCGTTCAGCATGACGTACGACCTGATTATGGTGCTGATGGCGGTGTTCATTCTGTTCGCCGTGATCGACATTCCGCTGCAGTTTTTCTTCTTTCGCAAAAAGCTGCGCATGACCAAGCAAGAGCGTAAGCAAGAACACAAAACCCAGGAAGGCCGCCCCGAGGTCAAGGCGCGGATCAAGCAGGTGCAACGCCAACTGGCGCAGCGCCAGATCAACCGCGTGATCAAAAACGCCGACGTGGTGGTGGTCAACCCGGTGCACTTTGCCGTGGTGCTCAAGTACGAGCCGAAAAAAGCCCAGGCGCCGTATGTGCTGGCCAAGGGCATGGACGAGACGGCGCTCTATATCCGCAAGATGGCCAACGCCCATCACCTGGACGTGATCGAAGCGCCGCCACTGGCGCGCGCGATTTACTTCACCACGCAGGTCAACCAACAGATACCTGCCCCGCTGTACAAGGCCGTGGCGCATGTTTTGACCTACATCCTGCAGCTCAAAGCGCACCGCCAGGGGCGCCGCAGTGCGCCAGTGTTGGCGCGCAACCTTGAAGTCCCCGATGAATTGCTGAGCCGAGCCCGACCATGACCCTACTGCAGCAACTGACCCTCACCCTGCGCAGCGGCCGCATTGCCATTCCGCTGCTGATTTTGGCCGTGCTGGCTATGATTATTCTGCCGCTGCCGCCCTTGATGCTGGACGTGTTGTTCACCTTCAACATCGGCCTGGCAATTTTGGTGCTGCTGGTCAGCGTGTCGTCACGCCGGCCGCTGGATTTCTCGCTGCTGCCCACGGTGATTCTGGTCACCACCCTGCTGCGCCTTTGCCTGAACGTGGCCTCCACGCGGGTGGTGTTGCTCAGCGGCCACACTGGCACCGACGCAGCCGGCAAGGTGATTGAAGCCTTTGGTGAGGTGGTGGTTGGCGGCAATTTTATTGTCGGCATGATCGTGTTCGTGATCCTGATGATCATCAACTTTATGGTGATCACCAAGGGCGGCGAGCGCATCTCGGAAGTGACCGCGCGCTTTACGTTGGACGCCCTGCCCGGCAAACAGATGGCTATCGACGCCGACCTGAATGCCGGCCTGATTACCCAGGATGAAGCCAAGCAGCGCCGCGCTGATGTGTCCAAGGAAGCCGACTTTTACGGCGCCATGGACGGAGCCTCGAAGTTTGTGCGTGGCGACGCGGTGGCCGGCATTCTGATTTTACTGATTAACCTGTTCGGCGGCGTGGCCATTGGCGTGCTGATGTACGACCTGCCGGCTGGCGAGGCCTTTCGCCAATACGCGCTGCTGACCATTGGCGACGGCCTGGCGGGGCAGATTCCGGCACTGCTACTTTCCACGGCGGCCGCGATTATCGTAACGCGGGTCAACGAGTCGGCGGAAATCACCAGCCTGGTGCAAAAGCAGATGCTGGCCTCACCGCCGTTGCTCTACACCGTGGCAGGCATTGTGCTGATTCTCGGCCTGGTGCCCGGCATGCCGCACATCGCTTTTATCGGCTTTGCCGCGCTCATCGGTTTTATCGCTTGGCGCGTGGCGCGTGCAGAGCCGCCTCTGGAAGCGGCGACCCTGGAACAGACCGAAGCCATCAGCAAGGCCATGTACCAGGAGCGCACGCAGAACCTGGCCTGGGACGATATTCCGCTGGTAGAACGCCTGTCGATTTCGCTAGGCTACAAACTGGTGGGGCTGGTCAACGAAGCCTCGGGTTCGCCGTTGCCGCAACGGGTGCGCGGCGTTCGTCAAACGCTGTCGGAAAGCCTTGGCTTTCTGCTGCCCGAAGTTCAAATCCGCGATAGCCTGCGGCTCAAGGCCGCGCAGTACAACATTCATATCAATGGCGAGCGCATCGACGGCGCCGAGCTGCATGCCGACCGTTTGATGGCGATTCCCGGCGTCGAACTGTATGGCGAAATCGACGGCATTCTGGGCACCGACCCGGCCTACCGCATGCAGGTGGTGTGGATTCTGCCCGCCGACAAACCGCGCGCGTTGAACCTCGGTTACCAGGTGATCGACTGCTCGAGTGTGATTGCCACGCACCTGAACAAAGTGGTGCGCGAACACCTGCCGGAAATCTTCAAGCACGATGACGTCGAGCACCTGATGCAACGCCTGGCGGCGCAGGCGCCCAAGCTGGCCGAACACCTCAAAGGCGCGCTGAGCTTTACCCAGCAGCACAAGGTGTACCGACAATTGCTGCTCGAAGAAGTGCCGCTCAAAGACATCGTGACCATCGCAACCACCTTGCTAGAAGGCAGCGAAACCACCAAAGACGCAGTGCTGCTGGCCTCGGATGTGCGTTACGCGCTACGCCGCAGCATTGTTGGCGGCATTGCCGGCGAGCGGCGTGAGCTGTCGGTGTTTGTGCTGGAGAACGCCCTGGAAAACACCCTGCTCAGCGCCCTGAGCATCGCCCAGCAAGCCGGGCCGGTTAGCCTGGATAATATTCCGGTGGAGCCCAATTTGCTCAACCAGCTGCAGAACGCCATGCCGGTGGTGAAAGAGAAACTGCGCAAGGATGGCCACCCGCCGATTCTGACCGTGATGCCGCAATTGCGGCCGTTGCTAGCGCGGTATGCGCGGGTGTTTAGCCCGGGGTTGCATGTGTTGTCGCAGAACGAGATTCCGGAAAAAATCGCGGTGAATATTCTCGGTAGTTTGGGGTAATCACCGTTTCGCGAAATCGGCGTAACGGCGGATATCGCCCAAGGCGATATTCGCCCTAAGGATGTTTGTTCAACCGCTGGCTACACCTTTTTGCTACGCGACAACACCAGGGTCGCCATCAACGAATCCACCAGATCGGTGTAAACCTGCGCGGGCGCTTCGAGTGCAAATCCCTGTTCAAAGCGCCCCGAGCGCCCGGTCTTGCGTGACCATTGGCAGATCACCGACACATCCACCAAACGAAACCGCGAAGCGCTGATCGGCACCTCAATGCTGAGCCCATAAACCTGGCCGACCAAAATCGGCAGCTCGGACATGAGCCGAAAACCACCCGCCGAAATATCGGCAATCAACCCCAGCGGCTCTTCTTGGCCCTGCAGCAGCACCTGCATACGGTTGGCTGGACGAAAGGTGACACGAGTTTGTTGGCGCATGCTCTGCTCTTATATTGCCCACCAGTCCGCCTTCCTGGCAGCACCGCACGGCAGTCTGTGACGACACCCCGCTGGCCGCGAGGACCCTGTGGCCTGAGCGAAACAACAGGCCCCAGGGAAATAGGCGACCCAACCGGCGCAGCATTTAAGCGCGCACGGAAAAATAATGGGCCGGCGTCGCTAGGGGTAAATGCGGATATAGCTTGTCACCAGGCGGGGCACCCGCTCTTTGCTCCAGACACCGTCCTCAATGCGCGTGCCTTTGGCGTCGGTCAAGCTCCGCACGCGAGCAGTGTCCCGCCGTCGAATGGAAGTGAGCAGTATCGATGGCTTGATGAGCACTTCTGACCGGACAAAAAACGTAGCTATAGTCCCAGAGCAGCGGGCCGAAGATCGGCGTGAGCTGTTGCAGCAACGCCTCTTGGATTAGGCGAAGGACGTAATCAAGTAGCTATTCGGTGATTTTTTAAGAGCTTGGGCCAGAACGATGCGCACAAATCGAGGCGGTCCCCATGGACATGTATACGGCCCCTATTAGACGGGCTAAAGCGTTGCCCGGATAATTTAATGTCGCGTCGCTACTGTGAGCATTAGCGCGACAGGGGCTAGGTGACCCGTATTTCAAGCTAGCGAAGAAATATTTTGTTGCAATGGCAAATACTGTCTATTTACTGAACAAAAATCTTTTTTGCGTACTCGGAGGCTGTTTGATGCTCGTAACAGTACCCTATCTCGCTCTGCCAGTGCGACGCCATATCGAACGAAGTTTTCAAAACCTTTCATTCAAGGTGGCAGCAGGAACTTCCTATACGCACATAAAGGATTCTAGAATTTCGCAATCGCAAGCTATTCATGACGCTCTTGAAAACAGGCATAGAGCCTAAACCAAAACAGACTGCGTTGATCACTCAGATTGCCGGTTGGGAAAGAGGTAACCGTCTGCCGAGCTGACCTCACAAGCTAGAAAGGACTCCAGTTAACCGTCCTGTGGTATCACTACCCTTCGCGGTAGTTTCTATAGAGACGCCGCCCTGCCAGTTGAATCAACGCCCAGGGCAGTCTTTGCCACAAAATCCGCTTTGCTTCCCCAGGTGCAACTCGTTATTGATCGCGTCGTTGACATCGCAGTATGCCGCCTTGGAGTCCACACGCTTAGTCGTTTGAAAGAAAAATAATGGCGCGCCAGGAAGGGCTTCTTCATTCTTTTTGAGCTCGTAATACACAAAGTGCACGGCCTCAGGGTCAAGGTAGCTGTTCCTCGGATCGCGCTTGGCAACAAGCAGTTGGGCGTCGCTACCATCTGATGAAACCAGCATACGAAAATCTTGCAGACGACAATCAGCGCCGCCACCGGCGGTAAGCTCCAGCTTCTCGTTACCCTTCGATTCATCGAATAGCGATACCAGTCCCCACGTGTCGTTGTTGCGGGAGTAGAAGGTCACCACATCAAATCCATGGGCGTTGTAGTTCTCCCGCCAGGCCCGGAACACTTGAAAGTCCGTGCCCAGGACTTTCAGCGTGTTGATGCCATTATTGATAAGTACTGGCGATCACTCGCTGCCCACGCACTACCCATGACCAAGGCCAGTAGCAAGCTTGCCGTTCGCTTCATTGTTTTCATCGTTGCCTCCTGCTCAACGTGTGTTAATCGGAAAGCGGAATCTACTGATCAGTTGAACTCACTAATCCAATTGGTTCATAAAGCAACGTGCACCTATCATTTCAAATTTGCCAATGCCGTTTCGCCCACTGAATTCAGCCGGGCTTCTCTCCGTGCTATGAGGTTGGTTCCACGCAATGATCGTGACTACCTGAAAAATTTGACCGTTCTGCAGCTCCGGTCGCAGCAGGGCCGGATACGACTGTGTTTCGTTCCGCAGAGATCGAAGCACAGTCGCTGATCGATAATATGCAGCAGCAAGCAATCTCTGTTCGAAGCGGAGGGATGCAGGTCAGTCCTAAATAGTGATGTGCTTTTGTTGTCCCAAGGAGACAGGAGGTATGTGGGCCGCCCGCGATGCGCATTGTTTGTTGGTGCCGCATCGGGTTCACGTTTGACTATGGCCCTGATCAACTTCCGGGGCACGCGACATGCCAGCATCTTCCTCCAGGTTCGCGTCAGGCTGGCGAATTTTTGGCCTGGCCGTGGCGCTGCCAGCTTCCCTGGCCGCATTCAGCCCGGCCACCTTTGCCACAGATGTGGTGGTCGTCACCGACAGCCGCCACCCGGTCAAGGCCATGGGCGGTGAGCGGCTGATCGAGCTGGACCAGGCACCCCGGATCGAAGCTGAGCTTTCTGCTGATCTGCCAACCGACCCGGAGCGGGCAGCAGCCATCGTCCGGCAGCGCTTAAACCAAGGCGGCACTTACCTTCAGCGCCGCATCGCCCTCGCATACCAGGGCGTCACCGACGCATGGAGCCTTGGCATCACCACCATCCCTGCCGTCGTGGTGGACCGGCGCTATGTGGTCTATGGCGAGCCGGACGTCGCGCGTGCCGTAGCGCGCATCGAACAGCATCGGAGGACACAGCCGTGATTCGCCCATTCGACCTGTTGCGCCGCCTGCGTGTCGCGCTGGCCTCGCTGCTGTTGGTCAGCGCCACAGCGAGCTACGCCCTGAATACCGCGACCATCGTCGGTTCAGTGGCATCGCCAGATTGCCTGGAGTACCAGGTGGTGGGCATCTGCTACTGGCTCTATTGCACCGTGACCGGCTGCACGGTGCGCACGTCCGTCAAAGTGCGGCATTACATCCCCGATGCGGTCGTCACCAGCTACAACAACACTGGCGAAAACCCTTGGGCCGAGGTACGGGCGATGAGCATGCCCAACTCATCGGCCCAGGCAGGTGGCGACGGTACCGCCAGCAACGACCACGAAAACAACCTCGCTAAGTTCAAGAACGCCGATGTCATCGGTCATCCCGGCGTTGAGGTGTTCAACCGGTTCGTATCGTCATCGGGCTACTTCTGCGAAGGCGCGGGCACGGCGTTCATGCCGTATCTGCTCAGCACCTTGGACACGCTCGCCTGGCGCTACAACGTGCCCGAGATGGCCTACCCGGAGGCACTGATCCCTGGGATGCGTGAGGTCGGCGCACGCTCGACGTTGAACCTCTGGGGCAATGTCTATCCGCGCGGCGGCTTCCTGCACCAAACGGACGACCACAAGACTGGTGCCGTGGTGGCCCAGCGTGCGGGCGATGTGGTCACGCGTCGCGGGCAGATCCACGTCTATCAGCCGCTGCTGGCGAATTCGCGGCCCGGCTACTGGCCTGCCGGCGCGCTGATGGAGGGTGATGCCTCGACCGGCAAGTGGCAGGAACTCACGCCCGCCCCGTCCTCGTCCTGCACGGTCTTCCCACGCGGCGGTTCCCTGACACAGGCCCAGCAAGGCGACTACGCCTGGGCGCTCTGGCGGCCCTATGCGTGCTGCGAACGCCGGGGCCAGGTGTTCCTCGGCAGCGTCGATTTCTATTGAGGAGACGGCGATGAAGCGTCCTGAACTGATGAACCTCTCCACCAAGGCACGCCGCCTGCTGCGCCCCACGGCGCTGGTTGGCGCGCTCGCCCTGGGATCCGGCCTGGCAGGGGCGCAGACTGGCTTCCAGACCGGCGGGCCCGTCATCGGCGATGAGGTGATGTACTCGATCGGCGGTGGCAGCGCGGTGTCCATGGGCCGCGCGGCAGGCATGCGTTCGATCGGCGTCGGTGCGGGCTGGAATAGCAACCTGATCTGCGGCGACATGAGCATCCAGACCACGCTGAAAAATCAGCTCAACGGTGTCACGAACGGTTTCCAACAGATCATGAGCAACGTGATCCAGAGCGCTACGAGTGCCGTGGCGTCCCTGCCTGCGCTGATCATCCAGCGCGCCGATCCAGGCTTGTACAACCTGCTCACCAATGGCGTGCTGCAAGCGCGGCTGGACTACGATCGCTCGAAGCTGACGTGTCGCGCTATGGCCGAAAAGATGGCCGACAAGGCGGGAGGACAGCTTGGATGGAGCCAGATGGCGGAAAGCATGGCGCTGCGCGATGCGGTGTCGAGTACAGACGCCGTGTCGGCGATCGAGCGGGCGGAAACCAAGCGCGGCAACGATGGCGTGCCCTGGGTGGGTGGCAGCAACGCCGGCGGCGCGGGCCAGCCGGCCATCCGAGTGGTCGGCGATGTCACTCGGGCGGGCTACAACCTGGTCAATGGCCGCGGCGTGACCGACACGTCATCCATCGATCAGACGAGTTGCTCCACTCTGTCCTGCCAGACCTGGAACTCACCACAACAGGCGATCGAATGGGCTACGCGGGTCCTGGGCGAGAAGGAGCAGCGCACTTGCGATGCTTGCACCAAGACCGAGACAGTGCCCGGCGTAGGGCTAACGCCGCTGATCCAGGAGGAGTACGAAGCCAAGCTCGTAGCCTTGCAGGAGCTGATCTCGGGGACGCGCAACACGACCTTCGGGAACCTGCGCGTAGCTGGCAGCACCTCGCTGCCTATCACCCGCGGCGTCATCGAGGCGCTACGCGACGAGCCGGATCAAGACCTGCTGGCGCGGCGCCTGGCGTCCGAGGTGGCGCTGTCGTCGGTGCTGGAGAAGGCATTGCTGCTCCAGCGGACCCTGCTGACGGGCAAGAAGGAGCCCAACGTGGCGGCCAACGAGTTGGCGGTCGAGGCCGTGAACCACGAGAGCGACGCGCTCAATGGGGAGATCCAGAACCTCAAGTCCGAGCTGGAACTGCGCCGCGAGTTGGCCAACAACTCGCCGATGGCCATCATCCAGCGCCACGGCACGCGGGCGGCGGGTTCGCGCGGCATCTACGAAGGCGACCCAGTGCCAGACCGCCTCGATCAATTGCAGAAGGGTAATTCGGGAGGCGGGCCATGAGCATGACTTGGCTGCGGCCGCGCTGGCTGTTCAGCCGGCGCGCGGCGAAGGTGCTGCTGTGGACAGTGGTGAGCATCGCGGTTGCCGTTGGGGCCAACGTTGCCGGCATCTACCTGGTCGGCAGTGTTGCCGGCTGGGAGCAGTGGCTGACCGCCTCCGCAGGCTATTTCCTGATATGGCGGCTGTGCCTGTACGGGGCGACGACCTTCGGATGGGTCTGGATGCGCCGCCGGCTGCTGGTGCGCGAGGCCGACGCGCAGGCGAGGCGACGCCTGGTGCGCAGCGAGATCGCCGGCGTCCTCGCCATCGTGGCGCTGGAAACCAGCCTGCTCATGCAGGGCTAAGAGGAGAGTCAGGCAATGACGCTTTTCACGACCGACTACCTGGAGTACTACCTCACCCTTGTCTCCTGGATCGTCAATAACGGCATCTGGGCCGTGTTGGTATCCAGCGGGGTGTTCGCCCTCCCCTTCGTGGCGATCATCGTGCAGGAATGGCTCAAGGCGCGCACGGAAGGTGCCGACGAAGGCAACAAGGGTGTGCTCTCGGCTGCGCGCATCGAGAACCGGGTGTTCGTCGCCATCGTGGTGGTGATGTTTGCCGGCATCCCTTTCATCGACATCGACCTCAACACCATCCAGTACGACAGCTCACGCTCCGCGCAGTGCCAGGTCAGCGTGCCGCAGCCTGCCGATACAGGCTGGTCGCAGTCCTTCTCGACCCTCAACAACCAAAGCGCGAAGTTGCCGGTGTGGTGGGCCTTCATGCACGCGCTCTCGCGCGCTGTCACGGGCG
Organism: Pseudomonas sp. AM8; assembly: GCF_036346475.1. Taxonomy (NCBI): domain Bacteria; kingdom Pseudomonadati; phylum Pseudomonadota; class Gammaproteobacteria; order Pseudomonadales; family Pseudomonadaceae; genus Pseudomonas; species Pseudomonas sp. AM8. The sequence continues at coordinate 37,835 of NZ_JAOTNX010000020.1, read as the reverse complement.
CGTCTGTTGCAGCAATCCCCTGCGGCACCGATCTGCGGCAGATGCGGATGGAGATCGACGCCACGCGCATCAACGATCCAGTGCTGGCCCAGGAAGTGGCAGATTTCAGCCACGATTGCTACGGGCCGGCCCGTGCCAAGCTGTTCATGCAGCGCCCGCAACTTGACGAAGAGCAGATGCACGATGTCACCTGGATCGGCTCGCGCTTCTTCACGGACACGGCCGGCTACTACGACAGCTATCGCTCCAGCACCCCGCGCGAGGACTGGCCCTACGACAGCAACCGCGATGCAGGGCTTGCGCAGGTGTCCAGCGGCGGCGGCTACCCGAACTGCCGGCAATGGTGGGCCGATGGCAGCAACGGCCTACGGGCACGACTGCTGGGCCAAGTGGATCCCAACCTGCTTACCCGGCTGGCAGGCTGGGCTGGATTCCTGAGCCGCAACCAAGTGGACGATTCGGTGATCCGCGCAATCGCCTCGCCGCGGCAACAGAAGCTCAATCAGGGCTCGGTCTATACGGACTACGGTGGCCAAATCGACAAGACTTTGCCGAACATCGTGACGCGTGCGGCAGGCGACGTGGGAATGGCCGTTGGGGGGATCGCAGCATTCCCCGCCATGGACGTGGTGCGCCAAGCGCTGCCCATGGTGCTCGCGCTGCTCAAGATGGCATTGGTGATCTGCATTCCGCTGGTATTGGTCGTGGGCACCTACGACCTCAAGACTGTAATCACCGTCAGCGTTGTGCAGTTCGCGCTGTTCTTCGTCGACTTTTGGCTCCAGTTGGGCCGCTGGATCGACAGCACCATCCTCGATGCCCTCTATGGATGGGGCTGGGGCTGGAACCGGCCGCACAACAACTTCGATCCGCTGGTCGGCTTGAACAATGCGTTTGGCGACATGCTGCTGAACTTCGTCACGGGCACGATGTTTTTGGTCTTGCCGACATTTTGGGTCGCGGCCCTGGGGTGGGTCGGTGTCAAGGCCGGGGTGATCGCTCAGAACCTTGCCGTAGGTTCCAAGGAAGCACGTGATAGCGCAGGGGCAGGTGTAAACAAGGTAGCCGGCAAAGTGCTGTGACAGACCGGCCAAACCTCAGTCATCGAAAGGATCGTTCGGATTGTGAGGGTCGATCCTCTGACCGGTGGACGAATACAAGCCAAAGCCCGCCTCGCCATTGCGCAGTTCATCCTGTTGCGCCCAGCGGTGGTCTTTTGTAGCCGAATTGCCAACCATCCACGCCGCCGCAACTCCCAACAGGAGCAACACTACCAGCCAGAAGGCAAAGTAGAGCAGCAGTCCCAGCACAGCCAGCTTGACCACCCACAACGCCAAGGCGGCTCCAACGACCGGCACCCCCTTGGAGACGAGCCAGTTCGACAACCTTCGCTCGCTGCGCGCATAGGCGCGCCATCCACGGCCAACGCTGCGGCCGAGGCGTTCTGCGGTGCTGATGCGGGTTGTCGTGTTCATGGTCGTCTCCTGCTACACGAGGATGCCTATTCCAGTTTGGTCCAATTGATTCTGCTTGGGCTTCAATATGCTCTCTTGCTGCTTCAGGACGCTTCGTCATCCGCTTCCACCGGGCCAGGGTCGGGCTCCACTCCAATGCGATACGTGGCAACGAAACCCGGCCAGTCCACATGGTCAACCAAGTCGAGGTCTTTGATAACCCTGACCTTCGCTTTCGCACGCTCAAATAGGGCGATGCTCTTGGCGGGATAGTTGTTGCGCGACGGATAGAGCACCCCGTCGAACAGTGGCTGGCCGTCGTCGCCGAGCATCGCATGCACCTGGGCGGACACCTGCTGCGTGTGCGTGTAGTCGCGGCTGGCCAATTGCTCCAGGTTCAAGCCGAAGTAGCCTGCCATGACGCCCGGTGCAGTGAGATCGGCCAGGCGCACACCGTATAGAACGCCCACGGCGCGCACCATCCGACCCTGGACTTCTTTCAGCGCGATCGAGCGCGACGTGTCCGCAAGCCACTGATGCTTATGAAACACCGATTCCATCAGCACCGTGGGTAGGTCGCGGCCCAGGTAGAGCACGCCGTAGGCCCGCGTTGGGTCATCGTAGCGGTTGGTGCTGCTGCGGCCGTAGTACAACGGGCTGCCCCGGTAGACAACGCGACTCACATGCTGGAGCAGTTCACCCGCATCGATCAGGAACGACGGCAGCTCGTAACTCATTGCAGTCTCACTTCAATGCACCTGAACGCCCAGCACGTTGAACACGGCCTCGCTCACCTTGTCGATCGAGTCTGGCGTCACCGCATCCACCGGCGAGCGCCCGCCCAAACCTTCGAGCGGTTCGGATAGCGCACCGTAGATCGTCCAGTTGTCGATGCCCTCGACCTCCTGAAGCACGGCTTGGGTCAACTGCTGCTTGACCGGGTCGAGTTGCCAGTCGGGCAGCTTCTGGCCGCGCGGCCCTACGTTCAGTGCCAGCAATCGACGGGCGAGGATGTCCTTGTAGATCTGCTGACGCGACTTATCTGCCAACTTGGCGAATTCGGGGATCGGCAGGTTATGCGGCTGGTTAAAGTTCTCCAGCAACAGGGTGCGGCCCCGCTGGACTTCGGTTTCCTTCGGTGCCCAGTGTGTGTCGGCGTGCAGGGCGGACGCCTTGCGCTCCAAGGTCCGCTCCATCGTCTCCATTTCCTGGCGGACGGGAAGTTCCACCGCCTCTACACGCTCGTGGACGAATGCCTGCAACTCTGCCGCGAAAGCCCAGGCATCTCGAATATCGACAGTGGCGGAGAAGCGGCGCACATCCTCCACCGTGACGCGCGGCAGACGGTCTGCAATGAATTCAACGGAATTGGACATGATCTTTTCCCAGGCAGGTTTGAGACAGAATCAACCCTAGTCTCGTTTGTCTCCTTTGTCAACTTTGTCGCCTTAGTGAGAGCGCGCCTGCCTTAAACGGCGTCCGCGCAGCATAGGCCGAGCGGGCACAGAGGATCCCCGCCCAATCCACATAAGCGGGTTCCACATTGACGCTGGAACCGCAACCTACGCCCCGCTATACCGAAACGGTTAAAGGCCAAAGGGCAGAAATGGCAAGGGAATGGGGGTGTAAGGGGAAAGGCCCTACCTCGAAAAGGCCAAAAGGCCTCCCGGCCGGCCCGCCACCAGGACACCCGCATGCTCTCCCTGTTCCAGCGAAAACAGGCCTCGGTCGCTGCCGCCCCGTCGCCAGCCCCCGCCACCGACCTCCCGAAAGGGCTGACGCGACCGGAGACGGCCGCGTCTTTGCTCGCCACCCCGCGCCGACAGAAGTTGTTGGAACACATCTGGCAGCGCACGTCGCTGTCTCGCCAGCAATTCGACACGCTGTACCGCACGCCTTTGGAGCGCTACGCCGCACTTGTGCAGCAATTCCCCGCCTCCGAGAGCCACCACCATGCCTACCACGGCGGCATGCTCGACCATGGGCTTGAGATCGTTGCCTACGCGCTCAAGCTGCGGCAGTCCTATCTGCTGCCAGCTGGCACAACACCCGAAGACCAGGCCGCTCAAGCCGAAGCCTGGACAGCCGCCACCGCCTACGCCGCGCTGCTTCACGACATCGGCAAGATCGCGGTTGATCTGCATGTCGAACATGCCGACGGCAGTGTCTGGAACCCCTGGCATGGTCCGCTAGAGCAAGCCTACCGATTCCGCTACCGCGAGGATCGCGATTACCGCCTGCACAGTGCAGCTACCGGCCTGCTGTACCACCAGGTGATCGATCGCTTCATCCTTGACTGGCTCAGCGGTTTCCCATCGCTATGGGCGGCGCTATTGTACATCATGGCAGGACAGTACGAGCATGCCGGGGTGCTCGGGGAACTGGTAATCAAAGCCGACCGTGCCTCCGTCGCCCAGGAGCTGGGCGGTGATCCGGCCAAGGCGATGGCCGCACCGAAACACGCTTTGCAGCGCAAGTTGCTGGACGGCCTGCGCTATCTGCTCAGGGAAGAGCTGGCGCTCAATCAGCCCCAGGCGTCAGATGGCTGGCTGACGCAGGATGCGCTGTGGCTCGTCAGCAAGACCGTCTCCGACAAGCTGCGCGCGCACTTGCTGGCGCAGGGCATTGATGGCATTCCTTCAAACAACACCGCCGTATTCAATGTGCTGCAAGATCACGGCATCCTCCAGGCAACGCCCGAAGGCAAAGCCATCTGGAAAGCCACGGTCACCAGCGAGACCGGCTGGTCGCATAGCTTCACGCTGCTGCGCTTAGCCCCAGCCCTGATCTGGGAAGCCGCAGAACGCCCACAGCCCTTCAGCGGCACCGTGGTCGAAGAAGCATCCGGCAGCGAGCCAGTCGAGGACAACCTCCCCACCCCTCCCCCTTCGCCCGGTCCCGTTGCCCCGCCCTCGTTTGTGGACGCGGTTTCAGCGACAGTCGCCGACATCGCGTCGGCTCAAGTCGATGCGATGGAAGACTTGCTGTCGTTGATCAGCGATCCGTCTGCTCCGGTAACACCTCCTGTCGAAGATACAACTGCCAGCCTGCCGCCAGGCGAGGAGGAATCCACCGCCACGCTGAAGCAAACGCCCGACCCAACTGAAGGCCAGCCGTCGCAGACACTGCCCTGCGCCAAACACTTCATCGCCTGGCTGAAGCAGGGCATCGAATCACGCAAGCTGATCATCAACGACGCCAAGGCGCTGGTGCATACGGTCGCCGACACCGTTTACCTGGTCAGTCCCGGCATCTTCCAGCGCTACGCCCAAGAACACCCGCAGATCACGGCTCTGGCCAAGCAGGAGAAAGTGCAGGAATGGCAATGGGTACAAAAGCACTTCGAGAAGCTGCTGCTACACCGCAAACAAGACAATGGATTGAACATCTGGACCTGCCAGGTGACCGGTCCACGCAAATCACGGCAGTTGCACGGCTATTTGTTGCAGGATCCCAGGCACCTGTTTGATGAGGTCCCGCCGAACAACCCATATCTGCGCGTTTACTAATGCCATTGGCCCGGCTTCTGGATCCGGGCCTACCTGCTTCGCTTTGCCCGATCCGCCGGGGAGCCGGTCAGCCGGATCGTCGAGTGCGCGGGCCTGCGCAACGAACCCCTTGCAGCGGGCCGGGAATTGCCGTGGTGGGGTGTCAGATTTTTCCTACACGCCCTGCCATACCCTTGAACCGGCAAGCGGCGGGCGATGACCGTACTGGCCGATGGTGGCCGGCAGTGGAAATTTGATCTCGTCTATGCCAGAGTTTGCCCAACCCGCCTCAACTGCACATAAGGACGATGGCCGCAGCAGGCTCCAATCTGATTGATGCCTTGCGGTTCAATCGCCCGCTCGGGCAGCCATGTCTGAACGAGACGGCCGAGCGCTGTCCCGATTCACCCCCTTCTCGTATTCCCCCGCACATGCCTTCTCCATCTGGCCGGCTCCTCGCTAGCCAGCTAGCGCCGCCTATTTCCGCATCGTTGTTCCGCCATCCATCTGCACCGAACAAGACCGACGAGACCCGCCATGACTGAACATTCCCGCCGCCCGCGCCTTCTGTTTCCGCGTCTCGTTGTCGGTGTGTTGCTTGCCGGCGGGCTCTGCGCCGGCCAGGCCAACGCACAGGTGATCGTCAATGACCCCATGTCGATGGGAAAGGCGCTGCAGGAATACGCCGAGCAGGCCAAGCGCTGGACCGATACGCTGAAGCAATACCAGCAACAGCTGGACCACTATAAGCAGCAGCTCATCCAGTTGCAGCGGTTGAATCTCGGCGAATCGACCATGGCCTACAACTTTGCAGAGCGCCCGCACGACTTCGGTCTGGAGGAGCTGCCCAGGGCCAGCGGCAGTGGTCTCACGGGCCTGCTGCAGCAGTTCAAGTCGCTTGTCCCCCAATATGCAGGACGACGTGGTCCAGGAACAGCTGAAGGTTTGCGCATGCGTGGTGCTAGCCCAGAACACGCAGTACAACGATTCGGTGCGCATTCTCAAGGGCTTGATCCAACGCAACGACCAGTTAGCGCAGCGCGACAGCGGCGGTACCAGCCAGGGCGCGCCGGCGGCCAACGACAAAGAAGTTCAACGCTTCGTCGCGCAGAACGCTATGGACTTGGACTACTGGCAGGCTCAGATGAAGGCATACGACAGCACATCGTCGGGCTCATGGACAATCAATCGCGTTTGTCCCGAAAGGCTCTGAATGACGACAAGAGCAGCTGGCTCGCCCCGTTGGGCAAATTGTGCAAGCCGCCACGTTGGCAATAGCGCTAAAGAACTGAATCGCCGGGTACGTGAGCCCCCGTCAAGACAAACAGGTAGGCGGCAAGGGACGGGAGTTTCCACGGAGCAATGAGCTGGTTAACGAACGCCCAAGGTTCCCATGCCGATGATGCCTTTTGAAACACCGCATGTGGCTGAGCAATGAGATTACTTCGCTAATAGCTTGTCCATATAAGAAGTTTCGCTAATAGAATAGGGACTCCAGATTATAGTAAATCCATTTGGATTATCGTTTTCACTACGTTATCTTTTGGACAATCCATGAAAACGGGAATAATTACTGGTTGTTTCCCCGGCTACGGCCTCGAAACCGCGCGATACTTCTTAGCCTAGAGCCGGAACGTCATCCATTACATAAGTCAGTCCTGCTTTTATCAAATGTCTACGAAATAATGCAAAAAGTCTTGTGACTAATGGAACAACGCTTCGCCGTGGATATCATAAAATGGCGACGTCCCAGCATTAGGTAATGTTGATCAGCGTCACAGAGGGTGAGCAGGGACGCTTGAGGGCGTTGAGTAAAGGTGCCTCAAAGGGTTGAACCCCAGAGGCACGTCTCCCGCGTATAAAATGCTGAATCGGTCTCGTATCGGATTCAGATCCCGTTATCGGAAGTGAATGCTCCGATGGTCATTAAGCTCCTTCGCCCAATTGAGGCCAAAGGCAGCCTCGAGACGGTTAAGCGAGTGAGCCAACGCCTTAACGAGATCATGACCTATGGGGTCAATTCTGGGATGATCTTTGCCAACCCCCTCAGCGGCATTCGGGCGGTTTTCAAGAAACCCAAGAAAGAGAATATGGCCGCGCTAGCACCTGACGAGCTTGCGGAGCTCATGATGGAAATCGCGAACGCCAGCGTCAAGCGGACCACCCGCTGCCTGATCGAATGGCAGCTTCATACCATGACCCGCCCCTCCGAAGCGGCGACCACCCGATGGGCAGATATCGACTTCCACAAACGCATCTAGACAATCCCTGCGGAGCAAATGAAAAAGCGTCGCCCCCACACGATCCCGCTGAACGAACATGCACTCTCGTTATTGGAGACGCTTAAGTCCCATAGCGGCCACAGGGAATATGTGTTCCCGTCAGATAGGAACCCGCGCACCCACGCGAATAGCCAAACAGCCAACATGGCGTTGAAACGAATGGGCTTTCAGGACCGTTTGGTCAGCCACGGCATGCGCTCCATGGCCAGCACCATCCTGAACGAGCATGAATGGGATCCGGAGCTAATCGAAGTCGCACTTGCGCATGTCGATAAAGACGAAGTACGGAGCGCCTACAACCGGGCGGATTACATAGAACGCCGGCGTCCGATGATGGTCTGGTGGAGTGGACATATCCAGAAGGCGGCAATGGGCAGCCTATCGGTATCTGCCATTAACCAAACCCGGGACCGCAATGTTCTCCCGATACGCTGAAGACTCACGTGATGATCATGGAGCTCGCGGCTGGCGCCGAATCCTTTCCTTGCCTGTGCTGCTCATGCTAAGCCCCTAAACATGGGAAGGCTCCGCATTCCCATGTTTAGGGGCTCATTGGTGAAGGACGCGGATCGGTCTAGTAGTAATTGACTCACTGCTTGCCTTTACCCACTGAACAGCACTGAAAATCCGATCTGTTCTTATAAATAATTACTACTCATTGGCTGCTGGAAATTACCTGGCTCCACGAGCCACATCATCCCACTACCCAATGAACACGCTTCACCCGAAAGGCGACTAGCCATCGCCTCAGACCTGCTAATCCTCTGTTTACGTGGGCCACAGCATGAGACACGCTTGGATAGCAAGAAATTATGCTGTTAGGACCTCCGTGATCCCTCGTACGCACGAACGTCCTGAGATATTGACGCAATTGGAAAGCTGCATTATAAATTGGTTCCAGGATCCAATGAGAAAAATGAGAACACATTGAAATCAACAGCAGACCTTAAAAATGCTTTCCCTGAAATAAATGCTCAGGTCCCGCTATCAAGAAATCTTGTGGAGGAAACGTTAAGGGATGGGATTTTGAACGGTCGCCTGGCGGGCGGTACAGCCTTACGGCAGGAGGAGCTAGCCCGCATGTTCGGCGTTAGCCGTATGCCTGTCCGCGAGGCGCTGTTGAAACTTGAGGCTCAAGGACTGGTACGAAATGTACCCAACAAAGGCGCCATCGTACTTCAGATGAATGTTGACGATGCCGTCGAAACATATGCCATACGCCTGTTGCTTGAGCCGGAGGCGTTACGCCAATCAATTCCCAATCTGTGCAAGGAGGATTTCAAACAAGCTAGGGAACACATTGTTGCTATGGAAAGTGAAACAGATTTGGAGAGCCTTGGACGCCTCAACAGGCTATTCCACATGTCTCTATATCGACGCACGCCCAACAAGAAGCTGCTGCGTCTGATCGACATTGAATTGCAGGAAGAGGAGCGCTTCTTGCGACTTCACCTCTCGGCTATGGGGCTGGGAGAAATGGCACAGGACGACCACAAGGCATTAGTGTCGCTTGCTGAAGCCAGAGCCCCCGAAGAGGCGGCCTCTGTGTTGCGCCAGCACCTACAGCGGGCTTGCGACACATTCAAAAACTATCTGGAAAAACAGATGACCAGTTAAAGCACGACCCACAAACCCGTGAGGTGTCAAATGGAAGAACAGGTACGTTCCCCTGACCTAGATTTTAGTCTCAGCCAGAATGAATTGGAGAAGTGCCACCGTGACGGTTACATAGGGCCTTTCGACCTTTATCACAAGGACGAAATGGAGCGCAGCTTACAAGCTCTACGGCCCAAACTGCTCAACACCAAGAAAGCGATCTAGAGCCAGGACAAGGCGGTGTCAGGGATAACGAACCTGTCCAACTATGACCGTCACCTGGACGTCGACTTCCTCGCAGAGCACATTACCCGTCCAGAAATCGTTGATCGGGTGTCGAGCATCCTTGGGCGTGACACACTTTGCTGGCGCACCGAGTTCTTTCCCAAGTACCCCGGCGACGAAGGCACCGACTGGCACCAAGCCGACAATTTTTCTAACGTTGCCGGCTCCAAGCATCCTCAAATAGTCTGGCCGGAAGACGCCCAGTTCGGCGGCACCATCACCGTCTGGGCCGCATTCACCGATGCCACCATTGAAAATGGTTGTCTGCAGTTCATTCCCGGTACTCACCGGACCATGAACTACGACGAATCGAAGACCATGGATTACCAATCCGACGCCATCAATAAGATGGAAAAGGACGGCGTCCGTCGGGGCTTCTTCGGTTATGACTATCGACAACTGCAGAAAGACCCGAACTGGAAGCCCGACGAGTCCCAGGCCAAATCCATGGTCATGCGCCAAGGCCAGTTCATCATTTTCTGGTCGACCCTTATGCATGCCTCGCACCCGCACAACGGCCTGACCGACCAGATGCGCCTGGGCTTCGCCGCCCGTTATCTGCCGACCTCAGTGCAAGTCTATCCGTACTCGAACACTCTCGAGGAATTCGGCGGCCAGGCCAGCCTGGACAAGTTCGGTTGCGTATTGGTGTCCGGGGATAATCGTTTCCCTCACAACCGTTTTGTCGATCGCACCTGCAACGGCTTCCCATTCCCTCGGCGCTGAGCCAGATAAAGAAGGAGAACAGAGCATGAGCAACGTAGGAGAAATCGGCAAAATCGAGTTCTGGCTGATTAATACCTGCCGCGAATTGGGGCTACGTGTGGAAAATGCCAGCAGCGACTTCTTCGCCGCAGGAGGCACGTCACTCAGCGCCATCCGCCTGATTGCGAAGGCTGAGGAGCATTTTGGCGAGGACAGTTTGCCCCCCGAGGATCTCTTCGCACAGAGCCTTGTAAGTGACATTGCTACCTGCATTCAACGTAACGCAAAACACTTTAACGCCCTGACGGAGATCTGAGGATATGTCCGGGCAAGCATACGATGAGCGCTGGCTTCTGGTGCCCCGCCCCCGGATTCGTCCGCGCTTGCGTCTGATCTGCTTCCCTTATGCGGGAGGTAACCCCGATCTATTTCGCAGTTGGGTAAATGGTTTGGACGCAGACGTGGAACTGCTCGCCGTACGCCTGCCCGGCCGAGGTTCCAGAATCAAGGAAACGCCGTATGAGGAATGGTCGCCACTGATCGAGGACTGCCTCGAGGTGCTGGCGCCCTACCTTAATGCCCCCATGCGCTCTATGGGCACAGCTTCGGCGGACGCCTGGCCTACGAACTGGCTCAGAAAATCCGCTATCGCCATCCCGGCCAGACCCACCGTTTGTTCGTCAGCGGCTGCCGCAGCCCGGCCAGCCGACAAGCGCGGCCTTATCTGCATCAACTCTGCGCCGAGGATTTCCATCAAGCCCTACACACCATGGGCGGGACGCCGCTGGCGGTACTACAGAGCGAGATTCTGATGCGCCTTATGCTCCCAGCGCTGCGCAGCGACATGCGGCTCTCGGAAGTTTGGAAAGACTGGCACGAGCAGCCGTTGGAGATTCCCATACACGCCTATTTCGGCCGCCACGACCCGATCGACCGACAAGCCAGCATGGCAGGTTGGTCCATGCATACCTCGAAAGAATTTGAGCTGATCGAGATCGATGGCGATCACTTTTTCCTCGACAGCCATCGCCATCAACTGCTGCACAGCTTGACCACTCGAATGAGGAATCAGCATGCAAACGCTTGAGCTAACCCCTTCAGCCTTGGCGCTGCACATACAAGTCAACCAAACCCACGTACCTTATCCGGACCACCTATCGGTCGGCGAGTTGTTCTCCCGCACCGCAGCGCGCCACCCGAACGCCATTGCCATATGGCATCAGGATCATGAGTGTAGCTATCAACAGTTGAACACCCACGCCAACCACTTGGCGTGGTACCTGCTCGCCAAGGGCGTGCAACCTGGCGATGTAATAGCCGTCAGCCTACCGCGCAGCACCGAACTGATCGTGGCGCTCTTGGCGATCCTGAAGGCTGGAGCGAGCTACCTGCCCATCGATGCGGGTTGGCCGGAGCAACGTATTCATGAAGTGCTAGGCCAAGCATGCTGCGACTACCTGATAGGAAGCGAAAACACCAGGCACGACACCCGATTTTCCCGCTACCACGTGTTGGCACCCAGTGCTGTTGCAGAAGCGACTGAGAATCGAGGCGACCCGCCGCTCATAATCGAAGCCGACGCCATCGCCTACATCAACTTTGCCTCCGGCTCCACAGGCAAGCCCAAAGGCGTGCCTGTCCCACACCGGGGCATTACCCGCCTGGTATACAACGCCCGCTACGCCTGCCTGGACGAGAACAGCAGGTTGCTGCAAATGGCGCCTGCGACCTTCGACGCGGCCACCTTCGAAATCTGGGGTGTCCTGCTGCTCGGCGGCACCTGTGTGCTTTACCCGGACGTGTACATTCGCGCTTCGCGGCTACAGCACATCCTGCAGACACAAAAGATCAGCGTGTTGTTTCTGACCACAGCCCTATTCAATACCCTGATCGACGAAATGCCACAGGCGTTGGACAGTGTCGGTACCGTCCTCACCGGCGGAGAAGCACACTCTCTGCGGCATATGGCCAAAGCCCTGGAGCGATACGGGCCGGGACGGATCGTCAGCGTCTATGGCCCGACAGAGAGCACAACATTCGCGACGTACTATCCGCTCTGCGAGCTGCGCGACGAGGATACCGCCCTCCCCATCGGCTTCCCGATCCAGAACACCCGCGTCTACCTGATTGACCAGGATCGCCTCTGCGAACAGGGTCAAAGCGGCGAGGTTTGTCTCGCCGGACCCGGCCTTTCGCCAGGCTACCTCGGACTGCCAGACGTCAACCGCGAGCGCTTCTTTGAATGCCTGATCGGCGAACGCCAGGAACGGCTCTATCGCACCGGGGACCGAGGCTACTTCCGCGAAGACGGTGCCATAGTGTTTCAAGGACGTACTGATGACCAGGTGAAGATCAACGGCTTTCGAATCGAACTGGGGGAAATTGCCTACCATCTCAACCGCCATCCGCAGGTGCGGCAAAGCGTCATTACCCTTACTGAATCACCGCAGGGCGAGAAGGCGCTGGTCGCTTTCGTGATCGCCGTCGACCCCTCGTGTTGCCCGGAGCAACTGCGTCTTAGCCTGGCCACGCAGCTGCCGGCCTACATGGTGCCACGCCACATCCAACTCTGCGAAATCCTGCCGCTGTCCGCCACCGGCAAGATCGATCATCGGCGACTGCTATCTACGCTTCATCCATCGGGAGAACCCGCTTATGACAATCAGTAAACGCGCTCAGCAATTCCAGGACACCCTTCACGAGCGCGGCCTCGACCTGACCGTTCAGGAGTTGCCGGACTCGACCCGCACTGCCGACGATGCCGCCCAAGCGCTGGGATGCGAAAAGGCCCAAATCGTCAAGTCGCTGATTTTTCGCACACGCGACAATATCCCGGTGCTGGTACTGGCAAGCGGGCCGAACCGAGTGAACGAAAAGACCATTTCGCAGCTGGTCGGCGACAAGATTTTCAAGGCAGATGCTGACTTCGTCAAAGAGGTGACCGGCTTCACCATCGGTGGCGTTCCGCCTCTCGGACATAAGCAAGAGCTGAAGCTGTTCGTCGATGAAGACCTGCTGACGTTCGACGAGATTTGGGCCGCAGCCGGTACCCCTAACGCCGTATTCAGAATTCCTGGCTGTCTGACAGACATCATCTCGGCACACCAAGTGATCTCGGTGAAATAAAAGCGAACCGACTATGCCCAGCCCCTATCTGAGCGACAGCCATCGCAACTTCGCCCTACAGGTGCGCCAGATCCTGCAGAGCCAGCTTCTGCCAATAGCAGACGCTGCCGAAGAACGTGGACATCTGTGCGAAAACGCCTGGCAGACCCTGGCCGAGCACGGCCTGCTAGGTTTGCCACAGCGTGGCGAAGGCTTTCTGGAAAGCGCTGTGTTCCTTGAAGAGCTGGGCGCGCTGGGGTACGCCGGTATCCGTGCGTCGGTTGGGGTGCATGCCTACATGGCCAGCGCCTACCTGGAGTTGTTCGGTAGCGAAGAACAAATCAAGCGCTACCTTCCTGGCATTCGCCAAGGACGGATCATTACCGCCTTGGCTATCAGCGAAGAACACGCCGGAAGCGATCTCAGCCAGATGCAATGCAGAGCGCTACCCTCGGCTAACGGTTTTATCGTTGAGGGCAGCAAACGCTATATCGCTAATGGTTCCCGCGCCTCCTTGATCGTGACCCTGGTGCGCAGCGGCGAAGGCCAGCACGCACTGGGCAGCAGCAGTCTGTTGCTGATCGATGGCGACAGCCCGGGGCTGGCGCGCACGCCGCACCCCATGCTTGGCTGGTGCAGCGCCGACGTCTGCGATCTCGACTTCACCCATCTGGTGGTGCCGGCCTGCAATGTGCTCGGCAAATCCGGCAAGGGCCTGCTCTACCTGATGCAGGGCCTGGATTTCGAACGCGTGGTCGCAGGTATTCTAGCCCTCGGTGGGGCCCACCACAGCATCCGTATACTCGACGGGTGCGTGCGTCGACATCAACTCCAGGGCAGGCCACTCAGCGACAAACAAAGTGTCCGGCACCGTCTGGCAGACCTCGTCGGCGAACAACAAATCCTACGGCACTACGCCTATCAGGTGGCATGGCAGCACAGCAAAGGCCAACTCGACACGCGCTCCGCCTGCATCCTCAAACTGCGCGCCACCGAACTCGCTCTCAGCGCCGCGCAGGCTTGCGCGCAACTGCATGGTGCGCAGGGCTATCAACTTAACTCCGAGGTGGCACGCGTGTATCGAGATGCCATGGCCGGCACTATAGCCGCCGGTGCGAGTGAACTCATGCGCGACATGATCTTCGACAGTACGCCAGCAAGTTGAATATCCAAAGAGGCAATCACCATGGACATGGTCAATTTTCTCGGACTTTCACTGCTGCCAATTTTATCGCCCGGCCCCTCGACGATCCTCGTGGTACGTAACAGTCTGCGTTACCGCTGGATGTTTGCCGTACGACGCCTGCTTGCCGACCTCGGCGGTACATTGATCACCGCCACTCTTCTGCTTTATGGCCTGGGCGCAGTGATTGCGGCTTCAAACCTGCTCGTCGTAGGCATCCAGTTAGCAGGTGCCTGCTACGTTCTCATCCTCGGCATAAGGATTTTGAGGCATGCATATTGGCCAAGCCCCTATAGCCTTGACACGGCACACCGTTTCCACGGTTCTTGGCTAGAGGCTTTTTTTGCGGGATTGCTCAATCCCAAGACCTTGGTATTTTTCTCCCTTCTGTTTCCCTTGCTACTCGTGGAAAACAGGTCCCATTTGACGATCGCATTACTATATTCACTAAGCTATAGCCTGCTCAAAGGACTGGTTTTAGCGGTTGCCTCTGGAGTTTTCCTGCTCGCTAAAAACCGGTTGCGCCCACACTTACGCCCAGCCAATGGGACTCTTGGTGCCATATTGATCGCTGCAAGCTCAATCTTTCTGGTGAAAATATCGATCAACCTGTGGTGAATAACTACCCTTAGAAAATCACCTACCCTATTCTGATGATAAGGACGATGTTCCCTATTTAAAAATATGCCCCCTCTTGGTCAGTCACGGCATCCGCTCCATGGCTAACACCATCCTGAACTAGCGTGGGTAGCGTCCTAATCGAAGTCGCGCTGGCGCATGTTGATAGAGATGAAGTCCGAAGCGCCATACCGGGCTAATACAGCGACCCCGACACCCAGTGAATATTGCGCACTCCATCCTCACGGGCTCACGCTTAAGGTTCTTGTCGACCATCTTGCGGCTAAGATCGGAGGTGGATCAGAAATTTTGCCGATGTCTCAGCCGGCCAACTAGCGGCACCTCATGCAACGGGTCAAATGGTGCAATGTTCACTCTGAGTGATAGGCGATGTAATCCCACTCGAAGCATGGTTCAAGAACGTCCACTTTGCGGCTCTCTGCGGATTATGGTTATGAAGCGAGCAGGTCAACTCCAAAATAATCGATGTTAAGCGGAGTCCAATTTCGCACGGTATTCCATTTGGTATTCCAGCCAAAAATCGAAATAAACGTTAATCATAAAAATCAATAAGATAAAAGCTATGTTCAAATTACCCCGGCAAACCATGCCTCGGTGCTTTTAACTCGTCAGATAAAGCGCCTCCCTTAGAAAAACATTCATAATCTGATCTTAAAAAAGCGAGTGAGTATAGGTCAGGTACAGCCGGTTTTCATCCAGGTCGCGCTGTGTGGTCACCGTGCTGCGCAGCATCGCGTTGCGCCACTGCACGCCAAACCCGGACAACGTCGGCCCCTGGAACGCATAGGTCAACACCAGGTCGCGCTCCCATTCATGCTGGCTGCCCTGGTCCGACTTGATGTCGCCACCGCGCTGGTAGATCACCTGTGAACTCAGCCCCGGCACACCGACCGTGGCGAAGTTAAACGCGTGCTGCGCGACCCAGGTGTTCTCGCCCGCACGCTGAAAACGCGCGCCGGTCTGGCGGTCGGTGATCAGGTACGTCGCCGAACCATCGCCCTGGTTGAGAAACGGGAAGTCACTGGAGCCATTCAGGTGTTGGTACCCCAGGCTGACCGCATGCCCCGCCAGGCTGTAAGTGAACAGCCCCGCCAGCACCCGGTTATCCACTTCACCGTTGTTGTGGTAACCGGTACTGCGATAGCCCTCGGCCCGCCCCGCGGCACTGCCGTTGCGGCCATCGGAGCTGCTGTCGAAAAACCGCAGGTCACTTTTGAAGCTGCCCACCGGCAAGGTCAGGTTATGCACCAGGCCGACAAAGTGCTGCTGATAGAAGTCTTCAAGGTCGCCGTAGTAGTACTGCAACAACAGGTCGGGGCGCGGGGTGTAGTCGACGCCGGCGTAATAGAACTGGTTGCTGCGCTTGCCGGTGGGGCCGCCCGCACCGCTGATGGCGAGGTCTTCGTTGTTCGAGGAGTTGCGGCTTTTGACCCCGCTCAAGCGCCCGCCGATCAGGGTGAGGTTGTCGAAATCCTTCGACGTGGCCTGCCAGCCCTGGAAGGTTTCTGGCAACAGGCGGCCGTCGTTGTAAACCACCACCGGCAGTTTCGGCATCAGGGTGCCGACCTTCAATTCAGTCTTGGCCACGCGCACCTTGCCGGTCACGCCCAGACTGCCAAAATCGCTCACCGCCCGGCCATCGCCGTCGGTGGGAAACACAAACCCGCCCTGGCTGACGCTGTTGGGATTGCCGTGGGTGCCGCGCCCGGAGTCCAGGCGGATGCCGAGCATACCCAGGGCGTCTACGCCAAACCCAACCGGGCCCTGGGTGTAGCCGGAGGTGAAGTTGAGCATGAAGCCCTGGCCCCACTCTTCCAGCTTGGAAGGCTGGGCCGGGCCGCTGCGATTGTCCTGATTGAAGTAGACGTTGCGCGCTTCTATTTTCGCGTGGGAATCGTCGATAAAACCTTCGGCGCAGGCGTTGGAAACAGCGACTACCGCG
Source organism: Pseudomonas sp. AM8 (assembly GCF_036346475.1). Taxonomy (NCBI): domain Bacteria; kingdom Pseudomonadati; phylum Pseudomonadota; class Gammaproteobacteria; order Pseudomonadales; family Pseudomonadaceae; genus Pseudomonas; species Pseudomonas sp. AM8. The sequence continues at coordinate 21,156 of NZ_JAOTNX010000020.1, read as the reverse complement.
AACACCAAAGGCAAAACGCGCGCGCACGAAGGCGCCGATTTCAGTACGGAGTTTTTCATTGGGGGTACCCATTACTTTTATTGTTGTGTGGGAGTCATGTAGGAGCGAGCTTGCTCGCGAAGGTCGTCAACGATAACGCTGGCGCCCTGAATGAACGCGTTGCCTGGGCGTTCTTCGCGGGCAAGCCCGCTCCTACAGAAAAACCGTCAGGTTGGCAGCGCGGTGATCTCAGGTGCCTTGCGGCGCTCGGTCATGCGCTGCAGCGAAAAGATCGCAATCGAGCCCAGCAGCGCCGGTATCGCCAGCACGATGAAAAACACCGACGGCTGCCCCAGTTGCGCAATCAACCACGCCCCCAGCACCGAACCGATGATCGAGCCAACCCGCCCGTTGGCCATGGCCCAACTCACACCGGTGGCCCGCGCCGCTGTCGGGTAGATGCTGGCGGACAGCAGGTTCAAACCGTTCTGCGCACCCGCCACGCCGAAGCCCACCATGAACACCGTCAGCCCCAGCCAGAACGCGTCGGCCAGCGCGAAGCCCACCAGCGCAATCACCAGCGCCGAGCCCAGATAGGCCAGGCCCAGCACGCGATACGGACTCACGCGGTCCATCAGCAAGGCCATCAGAATCGCACCCACCGTGCCGCCCAGTGGCACCATCGCACCGATGCGTGCGGCACTGGCGATGTCGTAGCCGGCGTCCTTGAGAATGCTCGGCAGCCAGCTGGTCAGCAGGTAGAACACAAACAGCGAGCAGAAGAACGTGCCCCACAACAGCACCGTGCGCAGGGCGCGGCCTTCGATAAACAGTTGGGAGATCGGCGAGCGCACAGCCACCGCACTTTGCGGTTCGATGAAGGTGATGTCGTGCAGGTCGGTGCGGCCGGTGATCTTCCCCATCACCTTGCGCAGCGCCTCCGCATGCCGTGCGTGAGCCGCCATGAAGCGTACCGACTCCGGCAGCAGCCAGGCCAGCAATGGCAGCAACAGCAGCGGCACAATCCCGCCGATCATCAGCACCCCGCGCCAGCCGAACACCGGGATGATCTGGCTGGCCACCGCACCGCCAAGCGCCAGGCCGGTGGTGAACCCGCTGTAGCTCAAGGTGACCATGATCATCCGCCGCCGGGCCGGCGAGTATTCGGCGCTCAAGGTGATGCACGCCGGCATCGCCCCGCCCAGGCCGATCCCGGTGAGAAAGCGCAGTGCGGTGAGCATGTCGATGGAGGTGGAATACGCCGAAGCCAGGGTGCCGAGGCTGAAAATCAGCACCGACACCAGCAGCACCTTCTTGCGCCCGTAGGCGTCGGCCACCGGCCCGAAGATGAAGGCACCGACCATCAAGCCGAGCAAACCGGCGCCAAATGCCGGGGACAACTGGCTGGGTTGCAGCCCCCACTCCTGGCGCAGTGCCGGGGCGATGTAGCCTATGACGGCGGTGTCGAAACCGTCCACTAGCACCACCAGGAAGCACAGGACCAGCACCATGACCTGGTAGCCGGAAATCCTGTTGTTATCGATCATTGCGCCTATGTTGGCAGTCTTGCCGTTCATGGATGTTCCCCTTTTATTGGATTTGTCTGTGGGGTGAATCAAGTGCACTGCAACGCTGATTTTCCGATTTGAAATCCGATCAAGATGTGGGAGCTGGCTTGCCTGCGATGCAGGCGCCGCGGTATCTCAGGCACACCGCAGTGATGCCATCGCGGGCAAGCCCGACTCCCACAGGGAGGTCAGCGCTCCAAAAGATCCAGCGCCACATCAACAATCATGTCCTCCTGCCCGCCTACCATCCGGCGTTTGCCCAGCTCCACCAGAATGTCCACGGCCTTCAAGCCATACCGCGCCGCCGCCACTTCAGCGTGCCGCAAAAAGCTCGAATACACCCCGGCATAACCCAGCGCCAAGGTCTCGCGGTCGACCCGCACCGGGCGGTCCTGCAGCGGCCGTACGATGTCGTCGGCGGCGTCCATCAGTGCATACAGGTCGGTGCCGTGGTTCCAGCCCAGGCGGTCGGCTGCGGCGATGAATACTTCCAGCGGCGCATTGCCCGCACCCGCGCCCATGCCGGCGAGGCTCGCGTCGATACGGTCGCAGCCCTCCTCAACGGCCACGATGGAGTTGGCCACGCCCAGGGACAAGTTATGGTGCGCATGCATGCCGGTTTCAGTCTCGGGCTTGAGCACGGCTTTAACCGCACGAAAGCGCTCGCGAATGTCCTGCATGCTCATCGCGCCACCGGAGTCCACCACGTAGATGCAGGTAGCGCCGTAGCTCTCCATTTTTTTTGCTTCCAGCGCCAGGTTCTGCGGGCTAGTGAGGTGGCTCATCATCAGGAAGCCCACGGTGTCCATGCCCAAGGTGCGCGCGTATTCAATGTGCTGGCGGGCGCAGTCGGCCTCGGTGCAATGGGTGGCGACACGCACCACCCGTGCCCCAGCGTGGTATGCGGCCTTGAGGTTGTGCACGGTGCCGATGCCCGGCAGCAACAGCGTGGCCACCCTAGCGTGGCTGATCACGTCGCTGACGGCCTCGATCCACTCAAGGTCGGTATGGGCACCAAAGCCGTAGTTGAAACTGGAACCCTGCAGCCCGTCACCATGGGCCACTTCGATTGAGTCGACACGCGCCTTGTCCAGCGCGCGGGCGATGGTCTGCACGTTGTCGATCGAATACTGATGCCGCACCGCATGGCTGCCGTCACGCAGGGTGACGTCGCTGATATACAGCTTCTTGCCGGGATCAAAAGTCATGTCGTCTGCCTCACAAAGCCATCGACTGCGCCATGCGTTCGGCGGTGGCCAACGCAGCGGAGGTCATGATGTCGAGATTGCCGGCATACGCTGGCAGGTAATGGGCGGCGCCCTCGACTTCGAGGAACACCGTGGTCTTCAAGCCGCTGAAATGCCCCAGGCCCGGAATGTTCAAGGGTGCCTCGGCGAGGATCACTTCGAACTGGACCTTTTGCTTGAGGCGATAACCTGGCACATACGCGGTCACGGCGCTGGCCATGTCCTCGATCGAGGCTTCGATCTCGCCCTGGTCCGCCGCTTCCGACAATACGTACACCGTGTCGCGCATCATCAACGGCGGCTCGGCCGGGTTCAGCACGATGATCGCCTTGCCCTTGCCCGCCCCGCCTACGGCTTCGATGGCCTGGGCAGTGGTTTCGGTGAACTCGTCGATGTTCGCCCGGGTGCCGGGGCCGGCGGATTTGCTGCTGATGGAAGCGATGATTTCCGCGTAGTGCACCTTGGCCACGCGGGACACCGCCGCCACCATCGGGATCGTCGCCTGGCCACCGCAGGTCACCATGTTGACGTTGAGTGCCGACAGGTTGGCGTCGAGGTTCACCACCGGCACGCAGTACGGGCCGATGGCTGCCGGGGTCAAGTCGATCAGGCGGATGCCGGGTTTGTGCTGGCGCAAAAAGGCATCGTTCTGCACGTGGGCGGTGGCCGAAGTGGCGTCAAACACGAAATCGATATCGGCAAATTCCGGCAGCTTCACCAGCCCCTCGACGCCCTCGTGTGTGGTCGCCACGCCGAGGCGCCGCGCCCGTTCCAGGCCGTCGGAGGCGGCGTCGATACCGACCATCACCGCCATCTGCAAATGCTTACCGTGGCGCAGGATTTTGATCATCAGGTCGGTGCCGATATTGCCGGAGCCGATGATTGCGACTTTCTTCTTATGTTCACTCATCTTAGCGCCCCAAAGCCTTGGCGGTTATACCGGCGATACCGAATTGGGTTTTCGGCACTTCGGTGATGATCACCCGCACCGATTCCGGCGGGGCCTGGATCGACTCGATCGCGGCGTGGGTCAAGGCCTCGATCAGCCTCGCCTTCTGCTCGTCGTCACGGCCTTCCATCAGAAAAACTTGCATGATCGGCATGGTGGTTTCCTCACGAAGACTTGGAGGCAAAGCGCATGGAAACGCTGCCCAGGTGCTGGTAGCGCACGGTGATCTGATCACCCGCCTCTACCGCGATGGCTTCGGTAACGCCGCCGGTCATGACAAAGGCGCCGACGGGCAATTCCTTGCCTTGGGCGGCGAGCATGTTGGCAAGCATCGCCACGCTTTGGGCCGGGTGGCCGAGCACGGCGGCACCGGCGGCGGTGGCGACCACTTCACCGTTTTTCTCCATCACCACGCCGAGGCATTTCAGGTCGAGACCCAGCGGGCTGCGGGCCTGGCCACCGGTGACGAAGCGGGCGGACGAGGTGTTGTCGGCGATCACACTCTTGAGGTCGAAGCGGAAGTTTTCATACCGCGAGTCGATCACTTCAACAGCCGGCAGGATGAAGTCGGTGGCCGCCAATACATCGCCCACATGCACGCCCGGGCCTTTCAGCGGGTGCTTGAGCACGAAGACGATTTCCGCTTCAACCTTGGGATGAATCAGCGAGTCGACGTCGATCACCGAGCCATCTGCGCAAGAGCCGTAGTCGGTGATAAAGCCGTGGATCGGTTCGGTGACGCCCATCTGCTTCATCTTGGCAAACGAGGTGAGGCCCATTTTCAGGCCGACGATGCGCACGCCGCGTGCCTCTTTGTTGGCGCGGATCGCGTCCTGGATGGCATAGGCATCCTCCCAGTCCATGTCGGGGTGGGCGTCGGTGATCTTGGCCACGGCTTCGCGGTTAAGCTCGGCGCTTTCCAGGTGGGTGGCCAGTTCGGCGATGGTGGTTGCTGACAGATTCATGGGGGTGTCCTTCAAACAAAACGAACGGAAGCCGAGCCAATACCGCCCAGGCTCATGCGCAGTTGGTCACCGGGTTGCACCGGAACCATGGCGGCCAGGGAGCCGGACAAAATCACTTCACCTTTTTTCAAGCCGATGCCCAGTTGTCCCAGGGTGTTGGCCAGCCACACCACGGCATTCACCGGGTGGCCAAGGGCGGCGGCACCGGCACCGGTGGCGACGATTTCGCCGTTCTTTTCCAGGGTCATGCCGACGCAGGCCAGGTCGATATCCAGGGGATCGACCGCGCCGTCACCCAGCACAAACGCTGCGGCTGAAGCGTTGTCTGCCACGGTGTCCTGGATCTTGATTTTCCAGTCCTTGATCCGCGAGTCGACGATCTCGAAACACGGCATCACATACGCCGTGGCACGGATCACATCAGCCGCCGTCACACCGGGGCCGAGCAGGTCGTCCTTGAGCACGAAGGCAATCTCGCCCTCGGCCTTGGGCGCGATGAAGTCGGCGCAAGCCAATGCCGCACCGTCGTTGACCAGCATGCCGCTGAGCAGGTGGCCGAAGTCCGGCTGGTCGACGCCGAGCATGTCCATCACCACCTGGCTGGTGACTCCGATTTTCTTGCCGATCACGGTCTGCCCGGCATCCAGGCGCGGTTGCAGCATGGCCAGCTGGATCTGGTAGGCGTCGGCCACGGTCAATTCGGGGTATTGCTCGGTCAGCGGCGCTACGGGCTTTCTATCGGTGAGCGCTTGGTGCAACAGCGCGCCGAGGTGGTTGAGGTTCGTCATGGCGGTACTCACAGGCGGATGCACACGTTGCGCAGTTCGGTGTAGAACTCCAGGGAATGCACCCCGCCTTCGCGGCCGATGCCCGACTGCTTGGCGCCACCGAAGGCGGTGCGCAGGTCCCGCAGGAACCACGAGTTGATCCAGCAGATGCCTACGTCGAGTGCCGCGCCCATGCGGTGGGCGACTTGCAGGTTGGTGGTCCACACACTGGCGGCGAGGCCGTAGGGCGTGTCGTTGACCAGGCGTACCACTTCGTCTTCATCATCGAAAGGCGCGATGTGGCAGCACGGACCGAAGATTTCTTCGCGCACCACCGCCGAGTCTTCCGACAGGCCGGTCCAGATGGTCGGCTGTACCCAGGCGCCTTCGGCCAGTTCGGCAGGCATGTCCGGGATGCCGCCGCCGGTGACCACGGTGGCGCCGTCTTCGGCAGCCTGCTGGTAGTAGCTCAAGACTTTCTGCCGATGACCGACCGAGACCAGCGGGCCCATGGTCACGCCTGGTTCATTCGGCGGGCCGACCTTGATCGCTTCGGCGCGGGCCTTGAGGGCGGCAACAAAGGCTGCAAACAACGGGCGTTGCACGTAGACGCGCTCGGTGCCCAGGCACACTTGCCCGCTGTTTTCGAACACGGCGCGGGCGATGCCGGCCACGGCTTTGTCCAGGTCTGCATCGGCAAAAATCACCCCGGCGTTCTTGCCGCCTAGTTCCAGCGACACCGGGCGTACGCCCTTGGACGCGGCCTTCATAATCGCCTCGCCGGTGCCGGTTTCGCCGGTGAAGGTGATGCCGTCGACGTCCGGGTGTTCAGTGAGGAAGGCACCGGCGGAGTGCTCGCCAAGCCCGTGGACCACGTTGTACACGCCCGCCGGCACGCCGGCGTCGCGCATCACTTCGCCGAGCAAGGTGGCGGTGGCCGGGGTTTCTTCCGAGGGCTTGACCACCACGGTGTTGCCGCAGGCCAGGGCCGGGCCGACTTTCCAGGTCATCAGCAGCAGCGGCAGGTTCCAGGGGCAGATCACCCCGATCACCCCGCGTGGGTTGCGCACGGCGTAGTTGACCGCCTTGCCGCCGTCGGGGGTGTCCATGGTGAAGCTTTCGGTGGGCACGTTGCGGATCAGGTCGGCGAACACCTTGAAGTTGGCGGCGCCGCGCGGGATGTCTAGGTGGCTGGCCAGGGCATGGGGCTTGCCGGTGTCGGCCACTTCGGCGGCCACGAATTCTTCGGCGCGCTGTTCGATACCGTCGGCCACCTTGTGCAGCAAGGCGGTGCGCTGGGCAACGGTCATCTTGCCCCACGGGCCATTCAGCGCGGCACGGGCGGCGTTGACAGCGGCGTCCACTTGCTCGCGGCCGGCTTCGTGGACCTGGCCGATCACGCTGTTGTCGGCAGGGTTGCGGTTGTCGAAGGTGCGCACGCCTTCAACCCATTGGTTGTCGATAAAGTTGTGAAAATGCTTGGTCATGGTTGGCGCTCTTCTCTTGTTATCAGGTTCAGCTCGGCATCGCCGGCCGTCAGGTAGTCCCACATGCGTTCGAAGATGCAGCCGCTGTTGGTCGCCCGTTGCCGGGCCTCTTCGAGGCTCAGGCGTGGCGCCTGGTCGGCCAGACCGGCGGCCAGCAGTTGCAGTTCGATGCGGGCGGCATCTTCGAGGTAGAAGTTGAGGGTCAGCGCTTCCACCAGCGACCCGCCGACCACGATGGCGCCGTTGCCGCGCATCACCAGGGCCTGGGCGCTGCCCAGTTGCTCGGCGAGTGCCGCCGCTTGGCTGTCGTCGCGCAGCAGTTGCGGGTCATCCCACAGCGGCACGCCGTTTTTGAAATAGGCGCCCATGCCGTGACGCAACTGTGGTGTGAGGCCGGCGCACGACAGGCTCATCAGCTGAATCGGCATGCTTCGAATCACCGCCTGCACATCGGCGCGGCGCTGGTAGATCTGTTGATGGATGCGCACCTCGCCCAGCACGCCTTCCGGCAGCGGGCCGTGCACCGGCACCACCGTGCCGGGCTCGCCGGGCTGGATAAGGCCCATGGGTTTGGCGGCGCACACCAGGAAACTGTCGGCATCCAGGCGCAGGCTGCAATGGCCGTAGGCGTGGACAAAACCGGCCCGGGCCAACGCGCGGGCGGCAACCCGCACTTCAGCCTGTTGGCTTAACGTGGTCATAACTTGAACTCCGGGATATCCGGCTTCGAGCCCCAGGCGCAGAACGACGTGGTGGCCAGGGGAAACTGCCGGGGCTGGTGACTGGCGTCGTCTTCCGGTGCGATGTGGCTGACCCCGGTGGAGTATTCGTAGGTCATGCCGTCCGGGCCTTCGAAGTACAGGAACATCGCCCCCGACGTTGGGTGGCGACCCGGGCCGAACAGAATCTTGATCCCGCGCTCCTTCAGGAAGTACCAGGCACGCATCACGTCATCGATGCTTTCCACCTGGTGGTTGATGTGCTGCACGCCGGCATGGCTGGAGGGAAACAGGGCGATCTTGTGGTGCACGTCATCGATGCGCAGCAGCGGCGCTTCACCGATGCGGTCACTGACCCGGGCATTGGCCAGTTTGGTCCAGAAGGCTTCATCGCGCTTGGCATTGGTGGTGCGCAGGCCGATATGGCTGAAGCCGGTGATGCCGGCGTCGCGGCTGGCGAAATAGCGGCTACCGCTGGCGTGGGGGCGCAGCACCAGTTCAATGTTGTTGCCGCTGGGATCGCGAAAGTGGATCAGCTCGTTGACATGGCGCACCTCGGCCTCTTCGCGACTGCCGTGGCGCACGGCATAACCGTTGTCTTCAAGCAGTTGGGCGGCGTGGTCGAGTTCATTCCAGTTCGTGACTTCGAACGCGGTGGTGGTTTCCCGGGGGTCGCCTTCGTAGTAGCACAGGGTGTGGTCGCGGCTGTCGGAGCGAAAATAGAGAGCGCCGATGGCTTCCCGCGCTACTTGCAGGCCCAACATCTGCGTGGCGTACAACTTGGCCTGGGCAAGGTCCGCCGTGCCCAGACGCACGTAGCGGATGTCATGCAGATTGATCATGAAGGTGCCTATTGATTTTATTCTTGTCTGGACACAATCCTCGCTGTCGAGCACAAATAGCAGAAGCTAATTCTAATTATTAACTCTATTTGATTTGGTTATAGTCATGCGCACGGACCTGAATTTGTTACGCGTCTTGTTAGCAATCCACGACTGCAGCAACGTGACCGCCGCCGCCAAACGCCTGGGCATCAGCCAGCCCGCTGCCAGCGCCGCGCTGTCACGCCTGCGCCACTCCCTCGGCGATCCGTTGTTCGTTCGCAGCGGCACCACCATGGAACCCACGCCCCGGGCCCGCAGCATCGTGGAACGCACCCGCGAAGTGATCGCCACCATCGACCAGGAGATCCTCCCCAGCCCCATCTTCAACCCTGCCCAAAGCCGCGAAACCTTTACCTTCTGCCTCAGTGAAATCGGCGAGGTAGTGTTCCTACCCGCCCTCTTCGATTGCCTGCGCAACGCCGCGCCCCACGCCAGGATCCATTGCCTGAGCCTCGGCCCCAAAGACCTACACGATGCCCTGCGCGAAGGCCGCGTGGACTCGGCACTGGGCTACTTCCCAGACCTCGACGCGCCGAACATCTACCAGCAACGCCTGTTCTCTCACGACCTGGTCTGCCTGATCGGCCGCCATCACCGCGTCACCGGCCCACAGCTGACCATGGAGGAATTCTGCACCCTGGAACACCTGCAAGTGCGCGACGGCAGTCGTAGCCAGGAAATGTACGAAAGCTTCCTGGCGGAACAAGGCATCGCGCGCAACATCGTGCTGCAGATGTCCCACTACATGAGCATGTCAGCCATCATCGAACGCTCAGACCTGATAGCCGTGATGCCCCGGTCGGTGGCACACATCTTTGAAAAACACTCGGCGGTGCGGATGATCGAACCGCCGTTGGAGATCCCGCCGTATAGCTTGAAGCACCATTGGCATGCGCGGAATCAGAAGGATCCCAGGCATTTGTGGTTAAGAGCACAAATCGGGAATATATTCGGCGATTAAGCCCCACTCACATCTTGCAGGTAAGTTCTGAACGAGCTTGTCTATCAACTCTGGATACCCAGGCGACGGAGCCAAACAGAGTGCCGGGCTACTGACTGACAGCTTGGTAATTCGCTTTCAGAACCGATCAATGATCCTGCTACAGCGAGCCGACACACTCAATTTCAACCCCAGCGTCTCGGTCGAACTTCGTTCAATTACCAACCTATCGCGACCGTGAATAGATCAGTACCTGCTTGTTTAAGGGCGCACCTGAATGTCGAGCATCAGGCTCGTGTTTTCAGCGCATGCGGCCCGTCTCCCCCCGTATCGCCCGTTAGCAACTCAGGCGTGCTGTCCCTTTCATTCATCTGGACCGACAAATCTTGAAGGTTATGACCGGCCGCTTCACTCTGAAAAAGATTCAACAATTTCTTTCACATTCACCTTAAAGTTTGCGGTACATCAGTCGATAATCTCAGCTACCAATAAATCATTGTGGCCGCAGAGCTCAACTCATTTGTTGACAGATTCCGAACTTGAACCCTGAATAGGTCGCATTCAGATAGTTGCTGAGCGGTGCGCTTTCGCAGACTAAAGTCTCAGATGGGATAGCCCAGCTGGATACAACAATACCGAACGTCGGGAAACTCCATCATTAGAAATAAACTTGTAGGAAATTATGTAAAATAATGGCACAGTGCCACTTTTGGTGCTTGTTAATTCGCCATGAGTTGTGAGATGCCCAAATGTATTCTCTGTCACCCAAGCAACGAATAAGCGCGATTTCTTTCGCAATAATCGTGATTATTCCGCTCACAACATTCGCTGATGATATTCCAAAAATATCTAATGAGGCTAGCTTCGATGGACGGTGGCTCATACGCATGATGGGGCAACGGGTAACCCCCTCCGGGTTGTCGTCAAGCGTATCGTTAATAGGCGGGAGAGTTGATACTCGTCGCATCAATACAATCAGCTTCGATTTGAGCTATTTCGTAACAAGCCATTGGTCGATAGAGATGCTGGGTGGCCCATTCAAGCGCGATTACAAAATTCTTGATTCGAAAGTCGGTAGCTTTGATGTTGGGTCAATCTCCAGCTTCGCCGTCTCTTTGGGAGTGGCCTATCACATGTATCCATACCAAACTTTTAGCCCTTACGTCGGAATTGGTTTCAATCATGCTTGGGTAGAAAAAGTAGATCCTGCACCAGGTATACCGAAATTCGACGTGAAAAGTGTAACAAGCGGTATGTTTAGCGCCGGCTTAAATTACAATTTAAACCGAAGATGGCTTCTGAGTTTTGGGCTTAGGTACATAGTAACTCCAACGTATGTATTCAAGGGGGAGGAATTTGAGTCTACTGTGTCTACTAATACGCTCATAACGGGCGCGGGTCTTGGCTACCGGTTTTGAGCTTGTTACTCCCAATTGGTAGAACGTAGATTGTACGCGCTGCTGACTCAGTTATAGGTAAAACTACATGCTTGACATCGAGACCCTATATTATAGTAGTACTCTAAGTCGATTCACTATTCTCATTATTTTCGGGGTTCTGATTATCACTCAGCCACGAGCCAAGTATTTATGGCACTGGTGCATTGCACTGGCGAGCTCAGGTGTTGGAACATTGGTAAATGGTGCCACTAACGAGGACGCCACTACCGGCCATTTCTTCCCCCTTTTGGCCATGGTGTTATTTGCAATTAGCCTCATTGGATCATGGACTGGCTTACGCATTTTTTATGAACGGCAAACAAATCTGTATTGGTTCGGAGTGAGCCCGGTGCCGAGCCTGTTATTTTTCATTGGGATTGAACTTGGTGTTGCGGTCAAGGTGATTCTTCCATTTCTGTACTTGGCAGCCGCCGTGCTCGCTGCTTTGCCTTTATATGAGATTTTAAACGCAAAAGATAAACGCCTTCTTTCACAATATATTGTAGCATTTGCTTTTGCAGTTTACACGCTAATTTTGACATTCACCGCTTTTGTGGTATTAATGGGCAAAATCGGTGCAGATACTACCAATAATGCCTTAGTTTCAATGGCTTTTGACCAAGCTGCCAGTATTTTAGTGTACTTTGGTTACCTGGCGATGGCTGGGGAGAAAGCTGCCTTGGATTTACAGCTTCAAGCAGAGACCGATATTCTGACTGGATTAACCAATCGCCGGGGGGGAATTAGGATACTCGCTTCATTGCATGCCAAGAGCTCTGAGGACGATCAATATAGCCTAATAATAGCCGACATAGATTATTTCAAAAAGATTAACGATTCGTTCGGTCATGATTCAGGAGATTCAGTGCTCAGCCTTGTAGCTGATTGTTTGACAACTATAATGCGTAAGTGGGACGTGGCCATCCGCTGGGGAGGCGAAGAATTTCTTATAGTACTTCCCAGAACAAGCGGCAAGGATGCTCTAAAGTTAGCTGAGCGCCTACGGGAGAATGTCGCCCGTGAAACTTTCAAAGTTGACTCCAAAGACGTTTTCGTTACTCTTAGCTTAGGCGTTTCTATGCTTAGATCAAATGATGCAACATTCGACACAACCCTGCAGAGGGCTGACCAAGCACTCTATGAGGCGAAGCAGCAAGGTCGAAATCGAACGATTATAAACTTGTAATCTATAAGTTTAGCTTTTGTTGAGCAGACTCTAACTGCGATGCCTTAAGGATGGTCTGAAGTAGTCACGCTTTCTGGCTGACTTCAGCCTCCGCTGATTTTGAAAACGGCGAATCGACCAAAACGATCAGATCATCCGCTTATTTCTGAGCTTTTAGCCGCCACGAGCATCTCGCAACCGTCATTTCCCACATTACAGGCGCACCTCTCCTGTACTGGTCAGTAAATGTCGGCGTGCCATCCACAGATTCGACAGAGCGAATAGCGTCACCAGTTGCGCTGTGTTTTTGGCCAGGCCACGGAAGCGCGTTTTCACAAAAACCGAACTGGCGCTTGACCACCGAAAGGGATGCTCGACTTTGGCGCGTACCTGGGCCTTGGCCTTCTCGATCTTGCGCTTGGCTTTGTATAGAGCGCTACGCTTACCCAGCTTCTTGTAAGTACTGCGGCGTGCCGCGATCTGCCAAATCACCTCGCGCCCATGCCGGCAGCTAGCTCGTGTTTCTTCAGCAGTCGGCAGAAGTCGAGGATGGTGGTTTCGTCGGGAATACGCCCCAGATTCAGCCCGGCGAACTGCCGCAGGATGGTGGTGTCGTACAGCGCTTCCTCCATCGCTGGCTGTAACCGAACCAATTCTGCATCAAATGTACACACAGCATCGTCATCAACGGAAAAGCCGGACGACCGCCTTCACCCTTGATGCCATGTGGATAGCAGGGATGCGCTTTTCCCCCTCAAGCCACGAAGTGTGACCTCATGCCCTCGACTGATGATTTTCGTTTCAATGCCCACCACCTGTTGCTCGACCTTGACGCAACCACTAATCACCTCATGATGCTCGTCGTTTCACACGAAGTCATTGGCAGTCGATGGGATGAGGCGGTCGCTCGTCAGAAGCAAGCCTATGAAACCTGGATTTCCATCCTAACGGGCATTCAAATCGACCCGATGCCAGTGCTGGATGGCCGAGCGGTGGGCGGGAATAACCCCACTGTTGACTAATTTCCGGTATCGACTGTTTACGCGTGGTCTCCATCCCAAACGACTCTGACGAATTCCCGCCATTTCACGTCGGTCACGCCGAGGCGTTCAGCCATCAGCTTGGAAAAGCGCTTCGGTGGTGGACGGTCCGGCTTGGGTATGGGCGTAAGGCCCGCGTCACAATGCCCAAAACCTTCGGCCCGATCGGCGGAATGTAATGTATCGGCTACGGTGCTCGCCTGGGCAATGAATAAAGTTGCAGAACCAGTCTGCCGGTGTCTGGTCGTCCAGTGTAGGGAGGATTGATAGAGATACCCAACTGAAAAGGCCACCGCCCCGACGCAAGGTATGGGGCCTCTTCAACATAAACGGAATTATTAGCAAGCCGTGTATTTAGCGACAGGCTAACGGCGCTCCGCTCCATTGAGCATTTCAGCCGGCGGTGTATGCCGAGCCTCGAAATCTTCCCACTGCTCAGGCTTACGCTGCTCCCCACAACACATGCAGACATAGACATCCGAGCATAAGCCTAGGTAGCCTTTACGTATATAGGGGTGATCGAACTTGCCTAAGACATGTTCATCCGCACCAAAATCTTTACTAGACATTTCGCCTACACAGTAAGAAAGCCCACACTAGGTGCGGGCAAGACAAGAGACTGCATGAGTGAACAGTCTCACTATTGAGAAGTGCAGACCTTGGTGTCAGTTTTATTTTCTTGCGTACTTTTCCGACCAACGGATGAATAAATCGGCGAGACAAAGACTTATACGGAGCGGCGAAATTGTACAAGAAAAAATCTGAACCTTCCTTCTGACTCAGCCACAAAAAAATCAGGAGGAGCTAACATGAGCGCGCTATATATCATCGAGTATGAACTGCACCACATCCCTAAGTCTTTCATCATAAGAAGCGAGGTGATGAACAATGCCGAGGCATGGCACTGGGCTTGCTGCGATGCGGGAATAGGCGTCATCCCGAGATCACGTAATGACAAGCTTAAACGAATAAGCAAACCGGCTGCTGAGCGTTACGGGCTTGAAAACGTGAGATGGCGGCCGTCAGGCGACGTACCATTTCAGCCGAAGCCCTACATCCCTCCGCCATCCGAATAAGCGAAACAACCTCGATCTATCGTTACGATGTTATTTTCGATGAGCCGCAAGCATGCACATTCTCTCTACATTTTCGCGCAGCGCAGTTCAACAATCTTCGCCAAGTGTTTCCGCGTCCACCTGGGACAAAGTAAATCTAGCTTGGTAGGAACCATGTAAGTGGGCTCCGCGTCTGTAGCTGGCTCGTACGGCTTTTTGCACTTTTCGCATTTACGGCTCGCTTCATTGGCAGTCATGACGGCTCCATCCTTAAGTGATCAGACATATAAGATTGACCAAGCACGGTGGATTTTTCAAAAAATCAGAAACGGAAATTCAAATGAGCGCTTAATTGATACTCTGATACCATCAAAGTTACCAGCGTATTTTCTTGGGCCCCTACTACTCAGCAAGCCAACTATTTACATCGTCCTGATGATGCGTGAATCACATCGACACCTATTGCAGCCAATCGGACGAGATATAAAGCATTGGAACTGCACTACCCATGCTCATATTTCCCGGAGCATTCACCAAAACCCCGCCCACTGCAGCAAAAGCAGCCTGGGTGTAGCTGAGCCAAACACGATCCTCCCCTAAAGCCCCCTGCCTATTCCGTCCATACCCTGTCCTTTCGATTAGAAACATCTCCCGAGCGATTAGTATCAAACGCCAAATAAATCCCGATTTTCAGCTTAAATCCAGGGAATCTCCGAACAAGTTCCCAAATGAAATACGCTTGAGCACCTGATCCGAGCTGCCCGTGAGCCAGATGAGCCTTTTCCGATTTCGAATATGCCGGCAAGCGCAAGCAGACACGCCGGCCGAGATGGATCAGGTCGTGGCGTGGACAGGTCTGCTGGGCCTGATCGAGCCGTTCTACCCTAACAGGCCGTTGAAAAATTCGGGCCTATCTCCCCCAACCCGCCAAGTTTGAAGTTTTACGGCCTCTCAGACTCGGCGCTGCCCCTTATCCCGCCTCAATCAGCGGGGGGAAGGCCGATTCCAGCGCAAATAGTCGCCTTTGGGCGTTTGGGCGCACCTCGCCTAAACATGCGATCCGTGCCACCAGCCTGACAAGCTTCCCAACCGGAGCAGGTTGTACACCGAAAAGCCCAGCAGCAACTGGGCGCTGAGCTTTTCGCGGCCGATCAATTTGGTCTTGCGAAGGCCGCCCACAGTCTTTAACCAGCCAAACCCTTCCTCGATACGTTTACGTATTTTCATGCTGACGCCATAGCCCGGATGACGGGTCGTGCGGCCATCGATTGCGCTCTTGATGGCCTTCCTCGAAACATGCGGCGTCACCTTCAAATCACGCGCCATCTGGACAAAAAATTTCTGGTCGTAGCTTTTGTCCGCACCCACGGTACTGCCAGGTTTGGCCGTGCGCTCAAGCATCTTCAAGGCAGCACCCACTTCGGCGTGTCCATTAAATTCGGTGCATTCCACATCCACGATCAACCCATTACGGTTTTCCATCAGTGTATGGGCCATATGGGCCAGGCGACTGCCCTCGGCCGGCTCTTGCGGGCCAGCCGTGCCTGGGGATCAGTGGTTGTGATGAGTGGCGTTGCCGCGCTTTTCACCCTTGAAGTCGAGGTAGTTGTTGCGTGGACCACCCTCTGGCGGCTCATCGTCCGGCTTCTCGCTACTGCCCTTATTGACTAAGGATTTGTGCGAAGCCCAGGCATCGATCAGTGTGCCATCCACGCTGAAGTGCTCATCGCTGGCGTACTGCGACCATTGAGCCAACGACTTGATACGCTGGAAAAACAGACGCGCAATATCCTGGTTAAACAAGCGCTCACGGTTCTGGCTGAGGGTCGAGTGATCCCATACTCGTTCGTCCATCGACAGGCCGACGAACCAGCGAAAAAGCAGATTAAAGTCGATCTGCTCGACCAGTTGCCGCTCGGAGCGCACGGTATAAATCACCTGCAGCAGGGAGGCACGCAATAGCCGCTCCGGCGCAATCGAAGCCCGTTCCAGCGTGGAGTACAGCGCGTCGAAGTCGCGGTCCATCGAAGCTAGAACGGTATCGACCAGCTCACGCAATGGGCGTAGCGGGTGATCCTTTGGAATACGTTGTTCAAGCGTCTTGTAGCTGAAAAGGTCGTTTTGCTTGAGATCGGGTCCACGCATCGGCTCGGTCTTCCGCTGACATTGAAGAACATGACGGGTAGTTTGCCAGAACCCAATTCGGTCCGGCCTTTTTCAACGGCCTGCTAAGGCCGGTGGTGGCAGAAAACCTTATCCTCTGGAAACCATGCTGCGCATTCATCTGCTGCAAAACTGGTTCTTTTTTGAGCGACCCGGCCATGGAAGAGGCGCTCTACGAAATCACGCCCATGCGCCAGTTTGCACGCCTGACCTTGAGCGCCCCGTGTACCTGAAGACACCACGATCATGAACTTCCGGCACCTTCTGGAAAAGCATCAACTAGCCCCTGCAATCCTCGCGGTCATCAGCGTGTGGGCGCCGGCGCTGAATTGACCCAGTTACCGAGAGGCCACTGACCCAGTCTGATTCCTCGCGAACCATTTCCGTGCTGGATTTCTGCCGATTGGAGTTAGGTCAGTCTTGCGTCGGCACGTAGGTCAATTCGGCGTCGACGCCAACATCAGATGACCGTCTGAAAGGAGGTTTGCCAATCAATGTGTTCACTCTGGAGAATTTCGACGTGGCTGCGCGGATCGTTTGTAGTGCCCTGGACTAAAGCTGGGACGCTATCTTCGAGCAGGGAAAATGAATATAGCGGCTTACTTGAGTAAAACTGTTGCTGCTTTTGGGGGATTGAAATTTATAAGTTACCTATGGTTGGTGTTACAGAAGGCCGAAAAAGATTTCTATTGTGCGGGAAGACATCATTTGGCAATATATAGACGCCCGAGTCTCTTGTCAGCTCTCCATCCCTCTCATTTGGGGGCTGCCTTTTGAAGACCGGGTAAACCCGGCCTTCGTGCCGGGTTTTTTAGTTCTGCAGGCCTGGCTGGCGAAATATTTTGAATACTCCTGCTACGGAGCGAGGCACGATTAGGGATGGTCTGAAGTAGCCGCCTATTTTTTGGCGACTGAGCCATCGGCGCTTTCAAAAAAACGACAGCCGTTCAAAATCGGTCAAATCTGCCGACTATTTCATGTTTTTTTGCTGCTCCGAGTGCCTCCTAGCAGCCATTTCCCTCGTTACGGACGCACCTCTCCCACGCCGCAGAGTAAATGTCGACGTGCCATCCACAGGTTCGACAGGGCGAACAACGTCACCATCTGAGCAGTGTTTTTCACCAAGCCTCGGAAGCGCACTTTCGTATAGCCAAACTGACGCTTGATCACCCGAAATGGATGCTCAACCTTGGAGCGAACCTGAGCCTTGACTCTCTCGATCTTGCGTATTGCTTTGTACAACACGCTGCGTTTTCCGTGCTTCTTGTAGGTGCTGCGCCGGGCTGCAACCTGCCAGATGACTTGGCGTCCAGCATGCTCTTTGCGCTTCTCGACACCGGTATAGCCTGCATCGGCGCAGACCACGTTCTCAGCACCGTGTAGCAGTTTGTCGACTTGGGTCACGTCAGCCACGTTGGCCGCAGTGACCACCACGCTGTGCACCAGCCCCGAGTCATCGTCGACACCAATGTGCGCTTTGGCGCCGAAGTAATACTGGTTGCCCTTCTTCGTTTGGTGCATTTCCGGGTCGCGTTTACTGTCCTTGTTCTTGGTCGAAGTGGGCGCATGAATCAGTGTGGCATCGACGATGGTGCCTTGTCGCAGTGACAGGCCACGGTCGCCCAGATAGCCATTGATAACGCCGAGAACACCTGCGGCCAACGCGTGCTTTTCCAGCAGGCGACGGAAGTTGAGGGTGGTAGTTTCATCTGGGGATCCGCTCCAGGCTCAAACCGGAAAACTGGCGCAAGATCGTCGTCTCGTACAGCGCTTCTTCCATCGCAGGGTCGCTGTAACCGAACCAGTTCTGCATGAGATGAACCCGCAGCATCGCCATCAAAGGATAGGCCTAACGACCACCTTCGCCCTTCGAGTAATGAGTGTCGATCAGGGCAATCAAATACTGCTAGGGCACGACCCGATCCATCTCGATCAGGAACAATTCCTTGCGGATCTGCTTGCGCTTACGGGCGTACTCGGCATCGGCGAAGGTCATTTGCTTCATTGAAAAGCTCGGCGATTGTGTCCGGAGATTTGCCAAATCAGAAAGTCTTTTTCAGGATTTCCTTAGCGACATGGGACCCGAAAGGTGCTCTTCAAGGAAGCGCTTTATGAGATCCCGCAGTTGTCAATGGGGGGTGGCACAGCCTGGTCGAGGTTGCGTGCTCGCTCGATTACTCGTTCGGTGATCGAAGACGGCGCATTTAGAATGCATAGCACGTACGTGCTCAGATCGTTCACTGATCTCGCCAAGGGCAGCATCACTATGCCTAGCTTCCGCGCCGTATCGATGCGTGTTTTTCCTGCAAAGCCGATTCACTAGCTCCGCAGCGACAAGAACGGCTTCCAGTTCGAACGACTTCCCAGGTTCAACCACGGCGAGCTTCACCGATTCCATTCAGACTTGCACTTTTTGCCCCCCCCCCGCTGCTGCCCTCATGCCCCTTATTAAGGTGGGCTGGCATCATACGCCGACAGGAATGTCAGATGACCCAACGCATTCTTCTCGTTTTGACCAGCCATGACCGCAAAGGGCCTTCTGGCGCTACAGCCGCCCCGCCTAGCGACTTCTATCTTTCCGAAGTCACGCATCCTCACCGGGTGCTGGTCAACGCCGGCTATGCGGCCGATTTCGTCAGCCCCAAGGGGGCAAGGCGCTCGCCGATGGACTCGATGTGGACGCCCCGATCAACGCGGCGTGCGGGAACGATGGGGCATTGCGAAGCGCCACCGAAACCACGCTCGCGTCGTCCCAGGTGGATGCCGATGCCTACACCGCGATCTTCCAAGCAGGTGGCTACGCGATGATCTGGGACTTTCCGGACAACACCGCACTGGCCGGCATCGCGGCGCGCAACTATGAACGCGGCGGCGTGATCGCGGCGGTCTGCCATTGACCGGCCGGGCTGGTAAACGTCAAGTTGTCCAATGGTAGCTATGTGGCCGTTGGCAAGGACGTGTTGGCTTTCACCAATAACGATTAATATGCAGTTGGCCTGTTCGGCACCGGGCCGCTCCCGCTGGCGATGCTTTGCAGGAACGTGGCGGCCGGCACGTACCCGCGCCGAATTTTCAGACGCAAGTGGTGGTGAGCGAGTGGCTGGTGATGGGCCAGAACCCGGCTTCGGCAAAGGGCGTGGCCGAAGCGATGCTGCTAACTACGGCATCCGTGGGGAGGGCCTAAGCCATGAACGCACACGTGCCATTCGTCATCTGTGTTCGTACTTTGTGCGTTCGCCCTGGGTTTCACCGAGTTCGTCACTATCGGACTGGTGTCCATCATTTCAGCTGATCTTCCTGCCAGCGTAGCCCAGGTCGGCACGGCGGTCACGGCCTATGCGCTGGGCGCGGTGACCGGTACACCGGGGCGAACCGCGCTGGCAACTCGCTGACCACGCAAGCGTCTGCCGCTTGTGGCGATGGGGCTGTTCACGGTGGGCAACGCCGTAGTCAGCCTGTCCGATGTGCTGAGGCCCATGTTGGTCGCTCGCGTCGGGACCAGGGCATGGTGTGTTCCTCGTCGTGGCCTCCAGCGCGGGACTAAATTGGCAGGCCGGCATCGCGTCGGCGTGGCGGTGGCCGTGGTGTTTGGCGGCCTGAGGCTGGCATTGGCGCTGGGCGTAGCGCGCGGCACCTCCCTAGGCAGCATATTGAGCTAGCAGGTCATCTTCATGGCCGTGGCCGCAATAGGTGCCATTGGGTTGGTCGGCCTGCTGTCCTTGGTGCCGACAGGTCGCAACGATGCCTCGGCGCAGACTAATGCGATGGACGGCCTGAAAACCACATTCAATCCACGCCTGCTGGCCGGAGCTGGCATCACTGTGTTGAGTGTGTGGGGCGTTCGCGTTCTATACATACATCTTGCCGATCCTGCTGCACGTGACGGTCATCAGCGAAAGCACGGCCAGCCTGCTGAAGCTGGGCTACGGCGTGATGGCCGCCATCGGCAACTTCTGGGGCGGCCGGCTGCCCGATCGCAAGGGCGCCGATTATGCGGTGATGACCGTCCTGATCGGCTTGACGGTGGTGCTTCTAGCCATCTGGTTCTTGGTCTCTTTCTTGCCGCTGATGGTGTTGCTGACCGGCCTGCTGGGAGCGCTGAGGTATGAGGCGGTGTCCGCCTTGCAGGCGCGGGTAATCGGGCTGCCGTCTGTCCACACGCCCAGGTCCCCGCAGTCGCCGAGGGCCGCAGGTTTCAATGGCGGTATTACGCTCGGTTCGCTGCTGGGAGGGGCCAGCCTGGAAGCAATGCGCCTGACAAGTGCTGCTTGAGCCGGCGCGGTTGCTGTTAGTCTGGGTTTCGTCTGGATGGTTTGGCGGGTCCGCACGGCGTTGTTGCACAAAATCCAGGTCGCTGCGGCGGTAGGCTCGACGAATGAGTGAATCAAGCTGGGGGCGGCGGCGATACCGCACCACGAACTGGAGCGCGTAATACGCAGCCTTGAAGGCAGAGCCGACTTGATCATCTGGCTGGACATGAACATGAAGTGGTGGCTCCGCCCAGTGGCAAGCGTGGGCGTAGCAAGACCTTTTCTGATGCGACCATTCAGTTACGCTTAAGAATCAAATACTTGGTTGGCTTACCCCTGCGGCGGGCCCTGGGCTTGGTGCGATTGCTATTGCGTATGGCTGGACTGCCTTAGGTCCCGCCGACTACAGCACGGTGTGCCGAAGGCAAAAAAGTCTGCATGTTCAGGTGCGCTACCGCCCAAGCCTCAACGGCTTGCACATGCTCGCTGAATCCACGGGCATCAAGTTCTTGAGCGAAGATGAGTGGAAAACCTGCTAG